>CAZMGF010000019.1:0-44189 GCA_964565765.1 uncultured Spirochaetia bacterium | reverse complement strand
GGGCCCTGCGACACCTTTTAAATTTAGGAGCAGCTACCCGGAAAAAGGCTCATATTTCCGCAGCAAACCGAGTCCATTCTAGCCGCAGCAAGCAGCGGCTCTACGGAAACAGTTGCTTTTAAAACCGGTCTACTATCTGCTATATACTTTCTGTAAGTTCTTGCCTTTTACAGTATTCCCTGCGTTTCCGGGAATGGCTCCAGTACTCTTTTGGCTACGCCTTGAACATAGGATATCAATACCCCGTAATTGGTCATGGGGATGTTCAACGCCGCTGAATCTTTCATCCTCGAAAGCATCTCCTGCCGGTTTATCATGCAGCCGCCGCAGGCCACAATCAGTTTGTACCTGTTCAAATCCTTGCTAACGTACGGGCCGGCATTTGTTTCAAATTCAAGGTTCTTACCTGTATACTGCCTGAGCCAGCGGGGTATTTTTACCCTGCCAATATCGTCCGCCTGCGCGTGGTGGGTGCAGGCTTCCATGATAAGAACCCTGTCTCCGTCCTTTAAGTTATCCACAGCCTTAACCCCCCTGACAAGTTCTGCCAGGTCCCCCTTCAACCGGGAAAAAAGTATGGAAAAAGTGGTCAGTTTGATCTCATCAGGCACGTCTCCGGCCGCCTTCAAAACTACCTGGGAATCGCATACCACGAGGGCCGGTTTTTGCCCCAAAGTTTTGAGTGTAAACTGCAGTTCCCGCTCCTTCACAGTTACGGCAATAGCGTCGTTATCCAGTATGTCCCGGATGACCTGAACCTGGGGTAAAATCAGCCTGCCTTTTGGGGCGCCAAGGTCTATAGGCACCACGAGCACCACCATGCTTCCCTGGCTGATTAAATCACCCAATATCGTTGAAGCCTCTGCCTGAATTTCAGAACATAGCTCAACAATATTTTTACTAATTTCTTCAATATTTTGGCCTGTTGTAGAGCTTAAAGAAAATGAAATTATATTCATATTTTTAAAGTGTTTTATTTTTTCTTCACCTGTTGGTTCAATGTCGATTTTATTGAACAGAAGCACGCATTTTTTGCCGCTATTCTTGAATTCATTTATAAGCTCTTCCTCGAGTTTTCCACATGTCGAATAGGTGGTTATTATCACCCCGAAGTTGACTTTTTTGAGGATTTCCCTTGACCTGGAGACCCTCTTTTCTCCGAGCTCTCCGGCGTCATCCAGCCCCGCTGTATCGTACAACATTACAGGCCCCAGCCCCCTGATTTCCACAGCCTTGGCAACAGGGTCAGTGGTGGTCCCGGGGGTATCCGAAACTATGGCTAAATTTTGTCCTGTCAGGGCGTTTATGAAGGAAGATTTGCCTGCATTCCGCCTGCCAAAGATTCCTATCTGCAGCCTGCTGCCTGAGGGGGTGTTATTCATGTGGATAACTTCCTTTAGGGCTGTTTTTAAGCCCCAGCATCCTGATATTTCCGGGACTCACAATTTCGTCGTATTTCTCGCCGCTCAGAATCCCATTTTCAGATAGGATTTCCCTGGCGTTTTTACCCGTCTCTTTCATTTTAGCTGCCGTAAAAGAGGCCCGCTCATGGCCTATTACCGAACTTAAAAAAGTCAGCAGCGCTGTTGAACCGTGAAGGTTGGAATTTATCTTTTCAATATTAAGTTTGATTCCCCTAACAAGCTTATGATCAAGCAAACTCACAGAGGTTTCCATAAGCTTTAAATTTTTCATTGAAAGATGCGCAATCAACGGAGCGTACTGGTTTAAGTCAAGGTTCCCCATACCTGCCGCCGTGGCTATTGCCGAATCGTTCGCAATCACCTGAAGGGATGACTGGACGCAAAATTCAGCGATAACCGGGTTAACCTTGCCAGCCATAATAGAAGAGCCTTCCTGCACCGCAGGCAGGATAAATTCCCCGATTCCGCCTTCAGGGCCGGAAGATGAAATCCTCATGTCGCCCGAGATTTTCATAATATTTACTGCCAGGGCCTTTACCATGGCCATAACTTCCACTATCTGGTCAAAATTCTGCGTGGCATCCACAAGGTTTTCCGCTCTTGTAAGCGACAGCCCTGTGATTGCCTTTAAATGCTGCCATGCCCTGAATATATATTCCTGCGGCGCGCCGAACCCGGTGCCAATGGCCGTACCGCCAAGGTTTACAGTTTTTACCCTCTCTTCGGACTTGAATATCCTCCACCTGTCCCTGCCGATTGCCTCGGCATAAGCTGAAAACTGCATTCCCACAGTCACGGGCAGCGCATCCATAAGCTCTGTCCTGGCAAGGCGTACTATGTCGGAAAACTCTTTTTCTTTGCCCTGCAGCGAATCCTGGAGCGAAATAAGGGCATTCTCAAGGGTTTTCAGGCGCAGCATTATGGCAACGCGCAGGGCCGTCGGAAAGGTGTCATTGGTTGACTGGTGCATATTTACATGGTCAAGTGGGCTTATATATCCGTATTCCCCCTTTTTTCTTCCGGACAATTCAATGGCAAGGTTTGCTATGACTTCGTTTATATTCATATTGACCGATGTTCCAGCGCCGCCGGATAGCGGATTTACACATATATGCGGGTGTCCGTCTGCGGCCAAAAGTCCGTCTATTGCTTTTATAATCGCTTTGCCGCGCTCTTCATCAAGTGATTTTATTTCAATATTTGTCAGGCAGGCGGCTTTTTTGACATATAAATAACTCTTAACGAATATGGGGTCAACAGGCTCTAACGCAGGCCCGAAATTTTCCAGGGCCCTGAGCGTATGTATTCCGTAGTACATTTCATCCGGCACTTCCCTTTCGCCGATCATATCTTTTTCAACGCGCATATCAGCCACCCGTCATTGACAATATTTTTTAGAATTTTTTTAGAAGTAAAGGTCCCTTTCGCCGTTCTTTATTCTTGCAAGATAATCTTCCACATTTTGCGCCATTTTAGCTGAATAATTTGCCTTTACAAAACTGACGTAATCAGCAAGTAGTCTTTCCCCCTTAAGCTTAACTTCCGGTGAAGCATAATCAAGAAGGTATTCCTCAAATGTCAATACGGCATTTGGAATGCAGAGGTTCTTTATTTTGCCTGATTTTGCCAACTCCATAAACTCACAGCCCACCCTTCCGCACCTGTAATCAGCCGTGCAGAACGATGGTATATATTTTTCATCAACGAGTTCTGAAATAAAACTGTCCAGGGTCCGATTGTCAGATAGCTGAAACTGCTCGGTGGCGGCATTGCGCCCCTTCTGGTAGCCTCCGATTGCAATGTTGGAGCCCGCGTCAACCTGTGATACGCCGAGCTTCATAAGTGTGTTTCTTAATTCCGGATTTTCCCTGGCCGTAAGAATCAGGCCGGTGTATGGCACGGATATCCTTAAAATAGCTATTATCTTTTTCATATCCTCATCTGTCACTTTATACTTATTTTTGGTATAAAAAGGGGTGTTTAACGCAGGATTCAGGCGCGGAAATGATATAGTATGGGAGCCCACGCCGAATTCCCTGTCCATATCCGCCGCGTGATAAAGCAGCCCCATAACCTCAAATTTCCAGTCATATATGCCGAAAAGCGCCCCTATAGCGACATCGGAAATACCCGCTTCCTGCGCGCGGTGCTGTGATAAGAGCCTCCATTTAAAAATTGATTTGACATGGTCGGTTCCGTGCAGTTGTTTATACCTGGCCTTGTTGTATGTTTCCTGAAATACCTGAAAGGTCCCGATTCCGGCTTCCTTGATTTTTTTGTATTCATCCACAAAAAGCGGCGCCGCATTTATATTGACCCTTCTTATCGCGCCGTTGCCGTTTTTGACCGAATAAATTACCTTCATGGAGTGGGCTATATAATCGGCGTCATTTTCCGGCCCCTCGCCGTAGACCGCAACTATCCTTTTATGGCCCATATCTGTCATTGCCTTTATCTCGGCTTTAAGTTCCTCATCAGAGAGCCCCTTATGTTTTATCTCCGCATTTGAGTACCTGTAGCCGCAATATACGCAGTCATTCACACATTCATCCGAGATATAAAGCGGGGCAAACAGTACTATCCTGTTGCCGTAAACCGAAAGTTTTACTTCCATGGCGGTGGAAAATATCTCGTTCCAAACATCCTGGTCGGTGATATTCATCAGGTACGCCGCTTCCTGCGGGGTAAGCCCTTTAAGGGCCTTGGCCTTGTTTAAAAGCTCTGATATTTTTCCCCTGTCCGGTATTGAAGGCGCGGCGATTAGCCCTTCGATAAGCGCGTCGTCGATAAAATCCGGGCGTTTTTCAGACTCAAGATACTTTCCTATCTGTTCTATTCTCTCTTCTTTCCAGGAAACCTGTTTTTGTGTAAGCATGCCGGCCACGACCTTTTCTATTGTATTTAATTCATTATACACCATATTAAGCCATATTTTCAAAGTAAATTTCAGCCTATATAACACCATTTTAGTAGGCTTTAAGAGCCTTAAAAAAGCTGCCGTAATTTTTTGTACGGCAGCTTTTTAAGGCTGCTTTAAGCCTGAATCTTATTTATAGTAAATCGGCCTTGCAATGTAATGATTGTGCAGGAGCTTGTGCGCTTTGTGTGAAAGCGGCTTTTCAAGGAAGTCTTTGTAAAGTTTCTGTACGTCCGGATTTTCATGCGACTGCCTGAACTTTGACTGGGTGTCATCCTTATAGATGCCCTCTGTCCTTGTTTTTCTAACGGCGTTGGTAACACGATAAGGCTGGCCGCCGCCGGCTATGCATCCGCCCTCGCAGGCCATGACTTCAATGAAATCATAGGGCATGGGCGTCCCCGCGTTTTTTGCGGCGCGCAGTTCGTCCATTACGGCCCGGACATTTCCGGTGCCATGGGCCACTGCCACGCGGATCTTTGTGCCATCGGCGTCAATTACGCCGCTTTTTACGCCGGTTAATCCCCTTACAACATCAACATTTACATTTCCAAGGCTTTTGTTTGTCAGGAGAAAATAGGCCGTCCTAATGGCAGCTTCCATAACGCCGCCCGTGGCCCCGAATATGGTGCCGGCTCCGGTGTATGTGCCGAGGATTGAATCAGCCTCTTCATCGTCAAGCTCAAGCATTTTAATGCCGCTTGATTTTATCATTCTGACAAGTTCCCTTGTTGTTATTGATACATCCACATCCTGGAAGCCTGACGAGCTCATGTCGTCGGTCCTTGAAACCTCATATTTTTTCGCCGTACACGGCATTACCGATACCACGAACATTTTCGAAGGGTCAATACCTGCTTTCTGCGCGTAATATGTTTTCGCGAGGGCTCCGACCATTTCATGGGGCGATTTGGCCGTGGAAAAATGCTCAATTAAATCAGGATAATATTTTTCAAGGAAGTCAACCCACGCCGGGCAGCAGCTTGTAATCAATGGCATCGCTCCCTTTCCGGTCTTAATACGCTCAATTAACTCTGTCCCTTCTTCCATAATTGTCAGATCGGCGCCAAAATTCGTGTCAAAAACCGCTTTAAAACCAAGCCTCCTGAAAAGGGCGTAAAGTTTCTTTGTCAGAATCGTGCCCGAGGGCAGGCCAAAAGCCTCTCCAATCGCCACCCTTACTGCAGGCGCTATCTGTACTATCGGATAGACGTCCGGGTTTCCAAGCGCATCCCATACTTTCGGTATCTCGCTGTATTCCACAAGCGCGCCCACAGGGCAGTGCGCCGAGCACTGTCCGCATTTGATGCACGGCGAGTCTGAAAGAGAAATGTCGCCGGCCGGGGCTATCCTTGACTCAAATCCCCTGTCGAGGAATTCCAGAGCGTAAACTTTCTGTATGTTCTGGCATACTTCCACGCAGCGGCCGCAATGGATGCATTTTATCGGGTCCAGAACTATGGCCTTTGTGGATGTATCCTTGGGTATATCCTGGAGCATTTCCTTGTAGGGCCTCGACCTGATTCCAAATTCCTCTGAAAGGGTCTGCAGTTCGCAGTCGCCGTTTCTCAGGCAGGTCAGGCAGGCAAAAGGATGCGACGACAATATCAGGTCAAGTACGTTCTTTCTGACCTGGTAAAGCTCTCCGTCGTGCGTGGTAATATCCATGTTGGGCTCGACATAGGTGCAGCAGGCTCGGAGCAGTTTCCTGTTGCCTTTTGCCTTAACAACACATATCCCGCATGACGCTGTCGCCGGCAGGTCGTCGTGTTTGCACAGTGTGGGAATCTTGATATGCGCAAGCCTGGCCGCTTCAAGAATTGTCATTCCCGAATCAACTTCATAATCTTTTCCGTTTATTTTTATTTTTATCATTTTTCCGGTCGTTTTTGTTATATACATGTTTGCCTCCTTATCCTCTCTTTACAGCGTCAAACTTACAGACGTTGTAGCATTCGCCGCATTTTATGCACTGTTTCTGGTCGATTACATATGGCTTGCGTTTCTCGCCGCTTATGCATTTCACGGGGCACCTTATGGCGCACAATCCGCAGCCGATGCATTTTTCCGCTATTATGGTGTACTCAACCAGGTCGCGGCACTTTCCTGTAAGGCATTTTTTATCCGTTATATGCTCCATGTATTCATCTTCAAAATAAGTCAGGGCCGATATTACAGGATTCGGCGTTGTCTGGCCGAGCGCGCAAAGCGAAGCTTTCTGCATTGCGATTGAAATCGACCTGATTTTTGTGATATCTTCGAGTTCGCCGTTGCCCTTGGATATCTTTTCAAGCAGTTCAAGTATCTGCTTTCCGCCTATTCTGCACGGCGAGCATTTACCGCATGATTCATCCACTGAAAACTGCAGGTAGAATTTGTTGACATCCACCATACAGTCGTCCTCGTCCATTACAATCAATCCGCCGGAGCCCATAATAGAGCCGATGGACTGCAGCGATTCATAATCAATGGGCATATCCAGGTATTTTTCCGGTATTACGCCGCCCGACGGGCCGCCTGTCTGGACCGCTTTGAATTTTTTGTTGAATTGTATGCCGCCGCAGATGTCATAAACTATTTCCCTGATTGTGGTCCCCATCGGAACCTCAACGAGCCCGGGGTTTGCGACTTTTCCTGTAACAGCAAAAACTTTTGTTCCCTTTGACTTTTCGGTGCCGATTGACCCGAACCATGCGCCGCCCCTTTCAATTATTGCCGGAACGTTCGCCCATGTTTCAACATTATTTATAAAAGTGGGTTTGCCCCAGAGGCCTGATACCGACGGAAACGGCGGCCTCGGCCTCGGGTTGCCCCTTTTCCCCTCAATTGAAGCGATTAGCGCTGTTTCTTCGCCGCATACAAAAGCTCCGGCGCCCCAGCGCAGCTCTATATCAAAGGAAAAATTTGATCCTAAAATATTATTTCCGAGCAGGCCGTATTCCCTCGCCGATTTCAGGGCTTTTTCAAGCCTTTCAATAGCCAGCGGATACTCCGCCCTTATATAGATGAAACCACGGTTGCACCCAACCGCAAAACCTCCGATTATCATTCCTTCAATAACCGAATGCGGATCCCCTTCAAGGACGCTCCTGTCCATATAAGCGCCCGGGTCCCCTTCATCCGCGTTGCATATCACATATTTTTCATCGTTTTTTTCTTTTCTTGTAAGTTCCCATTTTAAACCTGTCGGGAATCCGGCGCCGCCCCTGCCGCGCAGCCCGGAAGCCTTCATATCCGCGATAACCTTATCCGGATCCATGGCAAAAAGCGCCTTTTCAAGGGCCTTGTAACCGCCCCTCATTATGTATTCATCAATTGATTCCGGGTCAAGGTACCCGATGTTTCTTAATACTATCTTAAACTGTTTGCTTGTCGGGTCCTTTTCCTTTATCGGCAGGAATTTATTGTCATAAGAAAGGACAAACTTATCGAGCCTTTTCCCGTTCTGGTGTGCCGATATTATCGCGTCAACATCACCGGCCGTGAATTTGGTGTAAATAACGCCGTCAGGCATGACCCTGGCGATGGGGCCGTCTGTGGTAAATCCAATAAACGGGCTCCTGACCACCTCAAAAGAATCTGTGAGCGCTTTTTCATTGATTAATTTTACAAAAGTATTGTAAACCGGGCGGTCCTTCGATGTGGAAGGCTCCCAGACAAAAATATACTGTTTATTCATCGCAGCCTCCTAGTCTTTGAATATATTCTTGCCTGTATCCGTTGAAGGCATGAATATAACATAATTGTTAAGAATGTTTTTTTTGATTATGTGTTCCGATACTATCGAATGTGCGGTTTTCTCGTCCACATTGCCGTAAAGTATTTCCGGCATTCCGTTAACTTTTACCACAAGGTTTGGCTCGCAGAAACACATGCCAAGGCAGCCTGTTTTTTTAAGTTTGATTGTCCCTTCAAGCCCGTTGCTCTTTAACTCGTTTTCAAATGTTTTGTAAACCGCGTCCCCGCCTGCGGCTATGCCGCAGGTGCCCATTGATACCACTATTTCGCCTTTGTGGTCCTCTTTAAAATTTTGCCTGAATTTTTCAAGGTCGCCCTTTTTCATTTTATCCATTGTTAAGAGCCTCCTCTTTCTTGCTGTACTCGCCGAGTATCTTCGGCAGGTCGCTTTTTACGACATTGCCGTGCGTCTTTCCGTTGATGAGCATTACCGGCGCGAGGCCGCAGCAGCCCACGCAGCGGACGATCTCAAGTGAAAACATCCCGTCATCGCTTGTGGTGTTAACAGCCAATCCAAGTATGTTTTCTATTTCCTGAATGATATCGTTGCCGCCTTTCAGGTAACACGCAGTGCCCATGCATACCTGGATCTGATTTTTACCCGGTTTGCTGAGTTTGAACAAATGGTAGAAAGTTATAATACCGTATATTTTTGCCAGTGGTATCCCCATTAATCTGGATACTTCCATGGCAACTTTCCTTGGCACATAGCCGTATATCTCCTGAATCTTATGGAGCACCATAATTTCATTTCCCGGCTTTCCCTTCCATAGCTCCATAAAATCAAGCAGGGATTTTTCAAGCTGTATCTCTTGCTTTTCCAGCATCATCTTACTCCACCTCCGTATATTTTAGCATGTGATAATTTTCACATGTATTCGTAATAAAAACAGAGAACGTCGTCTCGTTCTCTTTTTTTAGTCGCTCAAAGTGTACCTATTAAGCAAAATATACATCCTTGGCAGGAATATGTCAAGATAATTTTCTTAGCCGGAAAAGTGTAGATAAAATTAAAGGATTTTTGGCCGGATAATTAAAATGCTACCAAATTGATAGTATATATTGAATTCCCTTGTGAAATAAGTAATTTGTATAAAACCGCATATGCAAATATATTCGGTATTTATTACCGGTTTTTCAATCCTAAACTGTTTATCTTATATAATTCAAATATTAATTTTTTTTAGATATCCGTCAATTGCAATCGCGGCCTTTTTGCCTGCGCCCATTGCCGCTATAACAGTAGCCGAGCCCGTGGAAATATCCCCTCCGGCAAAAATACCGGGAATTGAAGTGGCGCCTGTTTCAGGGTCGGCGTCAATATATCCCCATTTGTTTAACTTTAATCCTTTTACATTTGTTGTCAAAAGCTCGTTTGCTTTTGTGCCAAGCGCCGGAATGACATTATCAACGTCAATGATAAATTCAGAACCGGGTATGGCTTTCGTGCTGCGTCTGCCCGAAGCATCAGGTTCGCCGAGCTCCATTTTTACGCATTTTATTTTTGAAACAAAACCATTTTCATCCGCGATTATTTCCACGGGATTTGTAAGAAGGTCAAGGATTATTCCCTCTTCCTTGGCGTGTTCGATTTCCTCATGCCTGGCAGGCATTTCCTTTTCCGAGCGCCTGTAAATGACATGGACCTCTTCAACACCTTTTAGTCTTTTTGAAACGCGCGCCGAATCCATTGCCACATTTCCCGCGCCTACCACGGCAACTTTTTTTCCAAGTTTCACCGGCGTGTCATATTCGGGAAATTTATAAGCTTTCAGCAGATTCATTCTTGTCAGGAATTCATTTGAAGAATAGACACCTTTGTAATTTTCTCCGGGCACATTCATGAACATAGGCGTGCCCGCGCCGACGCCTATAAAAATCGCTTCAAAGCCTGCCTCAAAAAGATCTTCTATAGTATATGATTTTCCTATCAGCACATTTGTCTCTATTTCTACGCCGAGCGTTTTAAGATAATCAACTTCCCTTTTTACTATTGCCTTTGGAAGCCTGAATTCCGGAATGCCGTAAACAAGCACCCCTCCCGGAAGATGAAGCGCCTCAAATATGACCGCTTTATATCCAAGCTTTGCAAGTTCTCCGGCAACTGTTAAACCGGCGGGCCCTGAACCGGCTATTGCGACCTTTACCTGTTTTCCGTCTTTTCCCAGAAACGGCGTAATATGAGATGCCTGTATTTTGAGATTTTTGGCTTCCCAGTCAGCCGCATACCTCTCGAGCGCCCCGATATTTATGGGCTGGCCGGTCTTTAAAAGGACGCATTTTTCCTCACACTGGGTTTCCTGCGGGCATACCCTGCCGCATACAGCCGGAAGGCTGTTGGATTCTTTGATTGTCTTGATAGCTCCGGCTGTGTCTCCGGAGGCAAGCTGTCTTATAAATTCTTTGATATTAATATTTACCGGGCATCCCTCAATGCAGGTTGGATTTTTGCACTGGAGGCAGCGCGCGGCCTCATATAAAGCCTCGCTGTCGTCATATCCAAACGGAACCTCATCGTAATTTTTTATTCTTTCTGCCGCTTCCTGCTGGCGAACCTTAAGGCGCTCTTTTTTTGCCATATTTTTACCTGCCTGCCAGATGTATTTTGCAATGATCCAAAGATATTTTTTCTTCAGCTTTAAATGTGGCGAGCCTGGAGGTCAGCTCGTTAAAATCAACCAGGTGCCCGTCAAAATCAGGGCCGTCAACGCATGAAAATTTTACCTTGCCGCCTATGGTCACTCTGCAGCCGCCGCACATGCCCGTTCCGTCAAGCATAAGGGCATTAAGGCTTACAATGGTCTTAATGCCGAGCTGTTTTGTGAGTTCTGATACTGCTTTCATCATAACCACCGGCCCCACGGCGACAACAAGATCAATCTTAACGCCTTTATCATGCAGCGATTTAAGCACGTCAGTTACAAGCCCTTTTGCCCCGTATGATCCGTCATTTGTGGCAAACAATACTTCGTCTGATACTGTGCCCATTTCTTTTTCAAGGATTATAAGATCTTTTGACCTGAAGCCCGTAATAGATGTAACACGGTTTCCAGCGTCCTTAAGCGCCCTTGCGATTGGAAATATCGCGGGCACGCCGACTCCGCCTCCCACTACTACCGTATTGCCGTATTTTTCCACATGAAAATGGCGCCCGAGCGGGCCGGCAATTGAATATACAAAATCGCCCGCGTTCATCAAGCCGAGTTTTACAGTCGAAACCCCGACTTCCTGAAAAATTATATAAACAACCCCGCTTTTGACATCCCAGTCATAAATTGTAAGCGGAATCCTTTCCCCGTTGTCAGCCGGAATAACAATTACAAAATTACCGGCTTTCGCATTTTTTACCACATGAGGGGCAAGTATGCCCATAAGTTTTATATCCTTCGTCAGCTGTTCTTTTAATGTGATTTTGTACATATATTCTCCATATTAGCAAAAGTTACCGGGCCCTTAAAATAAGGGCCCTGCATAATTTAAGTATAAACTATTTTATACGAAATATCCTCTTTTTGTATACTCGGTATGGAGCAATTCATGGGAAAGATGCCCGAGTGGTTCTTTCAGGAATTCATCATAAAGCGCCTTGACCTCGGGGTTTTCATGCGACTTGCGCAATCCCTTCATGGAGTCCTCGGCGTAAATTGATTCCGCCCTCTTTTGCCTGATGTCCCAGGTTGTGGGTATCGGCTGTCCGCCTCCGCCAAGGCATCCTCCGGGGCATGTCATTACCTCAATAAAATGATAAGGAGATTCTCCTTTTTCTATCTGCTCTAAAAGTGTGCGCGCGTTTTTTAAAGTATGCGCGACGGCCACCCTTACCTTTGTACCTGCAAGATCAAGCTCGGCCTCTTTGATGCCTTCGAAGCCCCTGACAACCTTTAAATTAATGTCCGGCAGCGCTTTGCCTGTCACAACCTCGTACGCCGTCCTTACCGCGGCTTCCATAACTCCGCCTGTTGCCCCGAAAATAACCGCGGCTCCGGTGGAGGCGCCGAGTGGGCTGTCAAATTCCTCTTTCGGAAGCGATTCGAACTGAATTCCCGCTTCGGTGAACATTCTCGCAAGTTCCCTTGTCGTTAAGACGTAATCAACGTCATAGAATTTTTCATCGGCTGTAAGGTTCAGTTTGTCCTTCCAGTAATCGTAGGCACCTTTCATTTCTCCCCTTTTTGCCTCATATTTCTTGGCTGTGCAGGGCATTATTGAAATGACGGATATTTTTCTCGGGTCAATGTGCATCTTTTCAGCGTAATAGGTCTTGGCTATGGCGCCGAACATCTGCTGCGGCGATTTGCATGTTGAGAGATGATCCACTTCTTCGGGGAAGAAATGCTCGATGAATTTGATCCAGCCCGGAGAACATGATGTTATCATCGGCAGCGTCCCGCCCTTGGTAAGCCTCTTAATAAGCTCGTGTCCTTCCTCGAGAATTGTAAGGTCGGCGGTAAAGTTTGTGTCAAAAACCTTGTTGAACCCCAGGCGCCTTAATGCCGCGACCATTTTGCCGGTCACAAGCGCTCCCGGCGCCATTCCCATTGCTTCTCCGATTCCAACCCTGATTGCCGGCGCTGTCTGGACAAGCACAACCCTGTCCGGATCCTGAAGTTCTTTCCATACCTCGTCCGTGTTGTCCTTCTCGACAATCGCGCCTGTCGGGCATACAAGGGCGCACTGGCCGCAGTTTGTGCAGGCCACATTGCCGAGCCCCTTGTCCATATACGGAGTGACTTTTGTTTTAATTCCGCGGTGAGTAATATCTATCGCGTAAACCGTCTGGACATCGGCGCAGACATTCACACACCTTTTGCACAGGATGCATTTGTTCGGATCCCTTACCACCGAAGGCGATGTTTCGTCCAGGGGTTCCATTTTCTTGGTCCTGCCAAAGCGGGTCTCTTTAATGCCGAGCTCAAATGCCATAGTCTGCAGTTCGCAGTTCTGGTTGCGCAGGCAGTTTAGGCAGTCGTTTGGATGGTTCGCCAGGATGAGCTCAAGGTTCATTTTTCTTGCTTCCCTGACCCTTGCCGTATTTGTGGATATTTCCATGTTTTCAAAAACCTCTGTGATGCAGGAGCGTATAAGGGATTTTCCCCCTTTTACTTCCACAACACAAATGCCGCATGACGCGTTCTTTGAAACAGTATCAAGAAAACACAAAGTCGGTATTTCAATACCGGCCGCCCTGCATGCCTGAAGAATCGTGGAGCCTTTTTCAACCTGAAAGGAATTTTTGTTAATCTTTACATTTACCGAATTTTTAATTTCCATGTGGTTTTCTCCTTTTCCTATTCTTCGCTGCCGGGGCGCACATCGCACCTCAGGCACCTGACTGATTCGCGTAAAGCCTGTTCTCCTGTGTATCCTGAAAGAATTTCCTGGAAATTATTTATCCGCTCCTTTACCGCGAGCTTTTTCGGTTTTGTGTTCCTGCCGCCTTCGGGCTTCAAAGCCACCTCGTTTTTATACTCAAATTTCCTGTAGAGTTTCGAGAACCTGCGCTCTTTCATCAGGTCAAAATCAACCGCTTCAGCCGTTGTCTTTGCTATTCCCATTGCCTCGGCAGCCGTTGCAGGGCCCGTTACCGCGTCTCCAATCGCGTAGAAGGCTTTATTTGATGTCTGGTACGTGAACGGGTCTGTCTTTATTGTCGCGTCCTTATTTGTCTCTATTCCGAGATCCTTCGCGAATCCGGAGTCCACTTTTTCGCCGACGGCAAGAATGACCGTGTCACAGTCTATTATCTCGCACGCTCCCGTTCCCACCGGCCTGCGCCTGCCAGACCTGTCAATTGAGCCGAATTTCATCTTCTCCACCTCAAGCCCTTTGACGAAGCCCTTTGCGTCGCCGAGTATCCTGTTCGGGCCGCACATGAGCCTGAAGTTTATCTTTTCCGCCTCGGCATCCTCAATTTCGTGCAGGTTAGCCGGCATTTCGTTTCTGTCCCTGCGGTAAACTATTGTCACTTCCGCGCCGAGCCTTAAGGCTGTCCTTGCCGCGTCTATTGAGACATTTCCGGCGCCTATAATCGCCACTTTCTTGCCTATTTTTACTTTTTTACCTTTAGCAAAATCCTCAAGGAACTCATAGCCGGGATGTACGCCTTTGAGGTCCGCGCCCGGAATATCAAGCGACGCATCTTTCTGCGCGCCTACTGAAATTAATACAGAGTCATTGTCTTTGGCCAGGGTTTTATAGGAAATATCCGTACCCACCATGGTGTTCATAACAAATTTAACGCCAAGTTTTTTGATGAGCTCAATTTCCTTGGCCAGTACATCCTTCGGGAGCCTGTAAGCCGGTATACCATAATGAAGGATACCGCCGGCAAGCGGATGTGAATCATAAACCGTTACCGTGTGGCCAAGCCTTACCAGATAATAGGCAGCCGTCAAACCGGCCGGCCCGGCGCCGACTATGGCTATCTTTTTGCCTGTTGCCGGAAGCTTTTCTTTTATCAGTTTGGTATAAAGCTGTTTTTCTTTGCCCATCTTATAAATCGTATCGGCCAGATAGCGGTGTATTTCTCCCTGCGCCACTGATTCATCAACCGTGTCCCTTCTGCAGCGCATTTTGCAGTGGAAGTGGCAAATCCTTCCCAGTGTTCCCGGAAGCGGATTGTCGCGGAGCGTCGATTCAAATGCCTCCTCAAGCCTGCCTTCCTTTAACATCTGGAGGTATGCCGGAATATTCATATGCATGGGGCATGAATTTTCGCAGAGTGCCATAAAAAGGCTCTCGCAAACCCCGGCTTTGCATCTCTTTTCAATAATATGGGCCTTATATTCGTCCTTAAAATATTTAAGGGTAGTAAGCACAGGATTCGCGCTTGTCTGGCCGAGTCCGCATAGCGATGAATCTTTAATTACCATGGCCAGTTTTTCCAGAGTTTCAATATCCTCAAGCGTGCCTTTGCCCCGTGTTATCCTGTTTAATATCTGCATTGACTGGGATAGCCCCTCCCTGCACGAGGTGCACTTTCCGCAGGATTCTGATGATGTGAATTCCACGAAATATCTGGCCACATCAACCATGCAGTTATCCTGGTCCATTACCACCATTCCGCCGGAGCCCATTATGGCGCCCAGGGCGTTCAATGATTCGTAATCAACAGGAGTATTGAAGCTTTCCACAGGTATGCATCCGCCGGAGGGCCCTCCTGTCTGTACGGCGCGTATCTGTTTGTTCTTTCCCGCGCCTTCGCCCATTTCATATATTATTTTTTCGAGCGGAGTTCCAAGTGGCAGCTCCACAAGCCCGGTGTTCCTGATTTTACCAACAAGCGAGAATACCTTTGTTCCCGAAGAAGTTTCTGTGCCTGTCCGGGCAAAAAAGTCACCGCCCCTGTTTATTATGAGAGGAACGTTTTCCCACGTCTCCACATTATTAATATTGGTGGGTTTTCCGTCTATGCCTTTCTGTGCCGGGAAAGGAGGCCTTGGCATTGATCTTCCGGCCTTGCCTTCAATTGACGCCATGAGGGCCGTTTCCTCGCCGCAGACAAAGGCTCCAGCGCCTTCCACATAATCAAGGTCAAAATTAAAGCCCGAGCCAAAAATGTTGTCACCCAGCAGGCCGAGTTCCTTTGCCTGTCCTATGGCCTTTTTGAGCCTTTCAACAGCGAGCGGGTATTCAGCTCTTATATATACGATACCTTTTGAAGCGCCCATCACAAAAGCGCCTATTATCATGCCTTCTATAAGGGAATGCGGGTCGCTTTCGATTTCATTTCTGTTCATATACGCGCCCGGATCTCCCTCATCGGCGTTGCAGACTACATATTTAAGATCGCCCTTCACATTTCTCATCAGCTCCCATTTTCTTCCGACAGGGAAACCCGCGCCGCCGCGTCCGCGCAGTTTTGATTTTTTCATTTCTTCAAGCACTCCGTCCTGCTTTAAACCCGTAAGCGCCTTGAAGAGCGCCTGATAGCCGCCTACAGCGATATATTCATCAATATCCTCCGGATTAATCAATCCGGCGTCGCGCAGTACCATTTTTTTCTGACCCTTGAAAAATGATATTTCATCCCAAACAGGAATTTCAGGAAGTCCGCTTCCGTAAACCACATTTGAAGTTAAAAAATCCCATTTTTCAATCTTGCACATTGCTTTTTTCAGCGGCATGCTGCCTTTTGAAACCGCGTCAACTATGGAAACAGCATCTTTTGCCGCCACCTTACTGAGTATAACCAGTGGTTTTCCCGGAATGTAAACATTAACAAGCGGTTCATTTGCGCAATAACCAAAGCAGCCGACTGTATTAAGTATTATGTCCGCCTTTTTAGTTTTTATCGCCTTTCCAATGGCCATAAAGAGTTCATCGGCGCCGTTGCCGATGCCGCATGTTCCCATTCCCACGGAAATCATGGGTTTGTCAGGCTGAATTTTTTTAATTGCTTTTTTCTGCAGATTATTCAGGGCCGTGAGTTCTATTATCTTCATTATCTATTTCCTCCCCTTTGTCGTTTTTTGAACCAGCCTGCGGAGCTGGGAAGATGTAACATTTGAATAAATAACCCCGTCAATAGAGACAACAGGCGCAAGCGCGCACTGTCCGAAGCAGGCAACGGTTCGTATTGTGAATTTATTGTCCGGCGTCGTAAAAGATGGTTCGCCGCCTTCAAGCTCCTTTGTCCCGCCCATTGATCCGGCCAGGTCGTCTAAAAGCGATTTGGAGCCTTTTGTGTGGCAGGCTGTTCCCCTGCATACTATAATGGTATGGTCTCCCTGGGGTTTCAGGTTAAAAAACGAGTAAAAAGTTACAATGCTATAAAGCCTTGATAAAGGAACGTTCAGTTTTGATGAAATGTAGTTGATCGTCTCCTCGGGAAGGTAATTGTTCTTGTTAAGCTTCTGGGCATCTTCCAGTACGCCGAGCACCCGCCCCTGTTTGTTCTCATAAGACTTGATGATCTCATCGAGCTTTTTCGCGTCCGCCGGCAACGACTTGACTGTGGGCATGTTTTGTCTCCCTTTTCGATTATTTTATTTTAACCATAAATCCAGTTTTAAGAATTTTTGATATTTTTAAATACCACTAAATTACTATCAATTACCTCCTTTTAGTCAAAAGTTAGTGTAATATTTCACAAGAACAAATATAAAAAAAATCAAAGAGCAATGTTAATAGCCATAAAACAACTTGTTTCTATAACGTTTTATACAACATTAAAACATCATTTCAGAATTGACACAATTAAAAATTCAAAACTTTCCTGCGTTATTCTTCACTGACGAAAGGATTATATATTATGATATCTCAAATGTCAATAAAGATTATTTTCACAAGCGACTTCGGGTCAATAATTGTTATGTTTACTATTGCCATTAGCAGGACTTGGAGTCACATTAATATGAAACTTCCATTATTTGAGTCCAAATTAAGGTTTTTATTAGAAGCATCAAATCAAACCACGGGTCGGTTTGCGATTTAAGCTGCAGCTGATAAAAGACTTTATAGATGATTAAATGATATTTGATTTTTGAGGTTAAAATCCAGGCCTGAAATAATTTAAAAAATTATTATATATAAATTAATGCCAAATGAATAAATAAAAGCAATTTACAATAACGCTGTTATGGAAATATACTGATTATTTCCAAACGCTCCGGAACCACTTGCCTTGGGGCTGTATGTGTAATCAAATTTAAAATTTACTCCCCCTATTTCATAATTCATTCCCAGGCCCGCGCTTAAATAATCCTCACCCTCCGCATTTTCGCTGTCCCCCACCCTTAGAACAAACAACGATCTGTAGATATATTCAACCCCGGCAAGAACCACGCCTCTGTTAAATGTAAATATATATCCCGTGTCAAGCGAAGCCGTCAGAGTATTTTCATTGTCATTTAACAGCCTGCAGTTTATTCCCGCAAGCAGTTCCGAATCAAGGTTTTCGCCGCTCAGGCCGTACGCGTAACCTTCATAATCAATGCGGCCGCCGATTCCATTTAAAGAAAGCCCCAGCGAAATGTTTTCATCCAGCAGATATATCATCCCCAGATCCGCGTCAAGGAATGAAACTTCCGTGCCGTATATGTTTGAATTTGCGTACTTTAAATTGATTCCATAGCCTATGGAATCCCCGCCCATAAAAGAATAATTAAGCAGCATCTGATTATCAATGCGGTCCGCAAGGTTTCCGTCGTCCGCTGCATCGGTAATCTGCTGTTTTGAATATATATATGAAATGCCAAAATTACCGGCGCCTTCCACCGGTATTAAAGCGCTTGTTTGTGTGGCGCTGATATTTAATTCCGAACTGTTGCCGTAAGAAATTCCAAAAGAACTGTTTTGCATATGTATTGTTGAGGCCGGGTTGATGCTCATTGTGGAAATCGATCCGTAAGAGGCGCATCCGGCCCCGCCCTCCCCCTGCGCCGCCGCGTTAAGGTCAAGCCTTAAAAAAGGAACTGATGCGTCCGCGATTAAATAAGAAGATATAAAAATTAATGGCAGTAAAAATAATTTTTTCATAATAATCCTCCGTATTTGTATTTACATTTTTTATTATATCAAAATTTTATTTAAATAGCCCTAAAAATGACGCATTTACGGCTGATTTTTTTACAAAAAAATAAGCTTGACATAAATGCTATAGTTTGCTATAATTTGCTATATGAAGAACATTGTGAAAGAACTGGAAAAATACAGGCTTGAAAACAGGATTTCGCAGCAAAAACTGGCCTGCGAACTTGAGGTGGCTTTTTGCACCGTAAACAGATGGTTTAAAAACAGAAATGAACCCAGCCAGATACAGGAATTTCATATCAATAAATTATTGGGAATACAAAGGAGGAAGAAGAAATGACAAAGACACAGGAATCACCGGTAAAGATTTCCGAGACTGAAAATTGGGAAGGTTACAGGCCCGGCAGCGAGCATCTGGAACTTCTGTCCAGATCAAAAGCTTTTACATCTTTTGAAAAGGCCCAGACAAAGGCAAGCGGTTCAGGAATAGATTCACTTTTGTTAAAGTTATATATGGCGCTGTAACATATATCCGGTTGTTTTTAAACAGAGAGCCCGGCCTGCGGGTTCTCTGTTTAAACCGTCAGCCCTTTATAAATTTGCAGTCCCCGGGCATCTTTCTATGATGCTTTATTTTCCTTATCTCCACATCAACGCTCAGTTTCAAATCGGCTATTTCCGCTGATATGGCTTTTACCTCCGAATAATCCGTTTCAAGCATCTTTACGGCCTCGTTATAAAACTCCTGCATCATTTCCCTGCTGGTTGTATAGCCCGGTTTTGAATGGGCGCAAACAAAAGTGCCTGCGTGTATCTCATTTTCATCAATAAAATATTCGGTGTCATTGAAAGCAAGCATATATATGGAAGGTGTCGCTTCGATTTCCTTGTATCTTGATGAGATATTCCTGTTCATCCCTTCAACAAGGTCGCTCCTTTTCGCCATATCATACTTCCATTTTTCAATGGAAGAGTATAACTCGGGAAAATGATTGGCAAGGTCGTCATAAAGTTCTTTATTGACTTTTTCCGGATGAAACCAGATATTGTGCCAGTCATCCAGGATATTATATTCAATTTCCTCAAAATGATCATCCCTGTCATGGCCGGTTGATTTCTTTTTTTTCTGCCTGGGTCCGGCCGCCGCATTTTTAGCACCGGTTAAAATCACTATAACGGCTATACAAATAAGGGTCGCACCGGCGCCGCATCCAAGTGTTATAAGAAACCTTGAATCCGAATCCTTCTTCAACTTTTTAATGTCGCCGTCCAGCTGGTTTACTTTTGCCGTAAGCGACACCTTCTGGGCCGATAATGTTTCGATTGTGTCCCTGGCGTCATTTAGCTGCCTGGTAAGGCCCGCAACAGTGGGCTTTGGTGTTTTTTTTGGCTTTGGAGACTTTGCAGCATAAACAGCGGCCGTAAAAAGTATAACAAGCGCCAGCAACATTGACAAAAATTTAAATTTTTTCATTATCCCTCCGTTTAGTTCCCCTTATTAACTTCCTTAAAAATAAGTTACTGGATAATTCCATATTCCTTCATCTTTGATTTCAGCGTATTCCTATTAATACCAAGTTTCTGCGCGGTTTTCAACTTATTATTTCCGGTATCAACGAGCATTTCTTCTATGAGCCATTTTTCAAGATCCCCGATTACTTCCTTATATATACTGCCGCTGGCTTTCTTTTTGGATTCAATTTTTATATAATTTTTTATATTGAATCCCTCGTCCTTGTTCCTGGCGGGATTTATGGCGTCGGGAATGAGCGAAACATCAATCAGGCTGCCCTTTGCCATTATAACGGCGCGCTCGATTACATTCTCGAGTTCCCTTATATTGCCGGGCCATTCATAACCCGAAAAAATATCCTCAACCGTTTTGTCTATTCCCACAACCTGCTTTGAATAGACTTCATTATACCTTTTAATGAAAAAATCCACAAGCAGGGGCATGTCGTCTTTTCTTTCGCGCAGAGCAGGCATATGAACGGTGATTACATTGAGCCTGAAAAAGAGGTCCGCCCTGAATTTTTTTTCGTCAACCATTTTTTTAAGATCCTTATTTGTCGCGGCTATTATCCTGATGTCAATTTTTGTTGTTTTCTCGGAGCCGAGAGGCTCTATCTCCTTTTCCTGGAGCGCCCGTAATATCTTGGATTGCAGCTGAAGGGGCATTTCCCCGATTTCATCAAGAAAAAGAGTGCCATGATCGGCAAGCTCAAACTTTCCCTTTCTGTTTCCGACAGCTCCGGTAAAGGCCCCTTTTTCAAATCCAAAAAGCTCGGATTCAAGCAGGTTTTCAGGGATTGCCGCGCAGTTTACGGAAATAAACTTGTTATCCCTGCGGTCGCTTAAAAAATGGACTATTTTGGCTATCAATTCCTTGCCGGTGCCTGTTTCGCCGGTTATAAGCACCGGGGCGCCGGTGTTGGAAACTGTTTTTATCTGCTCGATAATGCGGCGTACCTGCTCATTTTTTCCGACAATATTCTTGAAGCTGAACTCTTTTTTTAGTTCTTTGCGCAGTTCGATATTTTCTGAAATGAGTTTCTGCGTTTCATCCTGCTGGCGCTGATAACTCCGCACCCTGTAGGCAATAAGCGACGCAAGAATGGTTATGGTGTGCACCCCGTCCTGAAAATATTCCTTTTCATCAAATATTTTTTCAATCGAAAGCACGCCCAGAACGCGCGGCCCGGCCTTAATCGGAGCGGCGATCATGGAATTTTTTTCCGGCCTCTGTATTTTCAGCCTGTTTAAAAAAAGCGGCTCCTTTGTCAGGTCCTCAACCGCTATTGTCTGCCCTTTTAATACGGCGTTGCCTATGATTCCCTCGCCGATTTTATATACTCCGTTCTTGATTGAATCTTCGCTTATCTTATAGCCGCTGTAAACCTTTAATGAATCCGGGTTTTCCTTGTCAAAAAGCACCAGCATTCCGCGGGAAATATTCATTTTATCCTTTAATACTTCCATTACCTT
This sequence comes from uncultured Spirochaetia bacterium, assembly GCA_964565765.1. Lineage (GTDB taxonomy): Bacteria > Oederibacteriota > PGYV01 > PGYV01 > Palsa-1178 > Bog-1181. The sequence continues at coordinate 22,652 of CAZMGF010000019.1, read as the reverse complement.
GTTAAAAACATCGGTAAGAGATTCTTCTTCTTCTATTATATGGAAAGTTTCTATAAGAATTTCCTGAGAACTTATTTTTGAACCAAGTTTATCCTGAATTTTGTCTTTTGTGATTATCTGCGCGGTAAGCTCCGCTACCATAAGCAGAAGGTCGAGGTCGTCCTCGGTGAAGGCGTTTTCCCTGTTTGAATCAACGCTTATAACCCCTATTACCCTGTTTTCCGTCCTTATCGGCACTGCCAGCTCCGAGAGCAGGTCCTCACGTACTTTTATATATATAGGATCCTGCCTTGTATTGTTGACAAGCTTTGGATTTCCGGACATGGCAACCCAGCCTGTAATTCCTTCTCCCATTTTTAACCGTGTGGTTTCCGCGGTTTTTGCCGGCAAATTTTTATACGCTACAATATCAAGGAGTTTGTCCGCCTCATTTACAAGCATGACGCTGCCTGTTTTGGCGCCTGTAATCTCCAGGCAGCGTTCAAGTATCAGTGTTAGCAGCGCTTTGGTGGAATGTGGTTTGTTCATTTCTATTGATATATAATGGACAAGTTTCAGTTTTTTTAGTTTGCTTTCATAATCATTGCTTTTAACAGCGGCTGTGATTACCGCAGCCGCCCGTTCCTCTTTCTTTTTCATCTTGTCCTCCATATTGTTAAGCATATAGCATGCCGTAATTGGTTATTATTTAATCATATGGTTATTATATAACACACTGATTTTAAGTCAATCTAAAACTAATAAAATGTATAATTTTTGACCATTTTGCATCTTTTTTTGTGTCAAATTTAACCACTAAAAATAATATTTTGCTATATTTTTAAAGTGTTTTATTTGGCATGTTTATTGCTAGATTAAGTCTATCTATATGCCTGTTCGCAGGCAAACAGAGGATTGAGTCGGATAACGAAGTTGAAGGGACTTCCTGTAATCTATACTCATATCCCCTAAAATTCCGAAAGGAGTGTTAAATTTATGTCAAATCCGGTAATTAATGTTGCAGAACTTTTCGGTTCCAATGTTTTCAGCGACAAAGTAATGAAAGAAAGGCTTCCCAAGGCGGTTTACAAGGCGTTTAAAAAATCCGTCGATGAGAGCAAGCAGATGACAATGGATACAGCCAATGTAATCGCCAACGCTATGAAGGACTGGGCCATTGAAAAGGGCGCAACGCACTACACCCACTGGTTCCAGCCGCTGACCGGCATTACAGCAGAGAAACACGACGCGTTCATTTCGCCTGTCGGAGACGGAGAGATCGTGCTCGAATTCTCGGGAAAACAGCTTATCCAGGGCGAACCTGACGCTTCATCATTTCCGTCAGGCGGCCTGCGCGCTACATTTGAAGCGCGTGGCTACACAGCCTGGGACCCGACGGTTCCTGCATTTGTAAAGGAAAATGCCGTCGGCGATGTAACTCTCTTCATTCCGACCGCGTTTTATTCTTATACCGGCGTCGCGCTCGACAAAAAGATCCCGCTTTTGCGCTCAATTGACGCCGTTTCAAAACAGGCGTTAAGGGTTCTAAAGGCCCTTGGAAATACAACCACAAGAAAAGTTGTGGCCACTCTCGGGCCTGAGCAGGAATACTTCCTCGTTGACAAAAATCTTTATTTACAGAGGCTTGACCTTCAGCTTACAGGCAGGACGCTTTTTGGAGCGGCTTCGCCAAAGGGCCAGGAGCTTGAGGACCAGTATTTCGGTACTATAAAGGACAATGTTTCAGCTTTCATGGCCGATCTTGACGCTGAAATGTGGAAACTTGGAATATTCTCAAAAACAAGGCACAACGAAGTTGCACCCGCGCAGTTCGAGAATGCGCCGGTCTTTTCCATGCTAAACACTGCGGTTGATCACAACCAGCTGACCATGGAGCTTATGCAGAAGATAGCTTTAAGGCACAACCTGGTATGCCTGCTTCACGAGAAACCTTACAGGGGCATCAATGGCTCTGGAAAACATAACAACTGGTCGCTCGGAACAGACGACGGATTAAACCTCCTCGAGCCCGGCGACAACCCCCACGATAACATGCAGTTCCTCACCTTCCTGGCGGGCGTTATCAGGGCAGTTGACAGGCACGCTGATATACTACGCGGCGGATGCGCCACAGCCGGACAGGACCACAGGCTCGGAGCGAATGAAGCGCCGCCCGCGATTATCTCGGTTTATCTCGGCGATATGCTTGCCGATATATTTGAGAAGCTCGGTAAAGGCGAAAAATACACCTCAAAAGGCGTGTCATTTACAAATGTGGGAGTTGACGCGCTGCCATCCTTCCCGAAGGACAATTCTGACAGGAACAGGACGTCGCCTTTTGCCTTTACAGGCAATAAGTTTGAGTTCAGGATGGTAGGCTCGGCAATGTCATGCGCCGGCCCCATGCTTCTCCTGAATACTGCCGTGGCTGAATCTCTCGACGATATCGCCAACAGGCTTGAAAAGACAAAGGATGTCAAAACCGAAGTTGCCGCAATTCTTAAAGAAGTTTACAAAGAAAACTCAAAAATAGTATTCAACGGCAACAACTATTCGCCGGAATGGGAAAAGGAAGCGGCAAAACGCGGCCTGCCGAATGTAAAAAATTCCGTGGACGCGCATAAGGCCCTGATTACTCCAAAAGCTGAAGGGATACTGACAAAATACGGCGTTCTTTCAAAAGAAGAGCTTCACAGCCGTTATGAAATCTATATCGAGACCTATTCAAAGGTTATCAATATAGAGGCCAACACAGCCATCAACATGGCCGGCACGCAGTTTATTCCAGCTGGAATCAAGTACGCGACAAAGCTTGCTGATTCAATTTCCAAGGTTAAAGCGGCCGGCGGCACGGCAAAAACGCAGGAATCAGTTCTTAAGATGGTTTCTTCACTTCTTGATTCCGCATCCGCCAAGCTTATGGCCACGGTCGAAGCAAGGGCCAAAGCAGCCGACATAACTGAAGCGGTAAAGAAAGCCGAAGCGTACAGGGACAGCGTATTTACCTCGTACACCTCATTAAGGGACGATATTGACGCGCTTGAGGCTATTGTTCCCGCTAATATCTGGCCGGTCCCGACATACGCGGACCTGCTTTTCAAACTGTAAATTTCAGCTGATATACCCGGAGCGGTGAAGAACCGCTCCGGGAAAAAGATCCCTTCTACTTCGACGCCGACTTGGCCCCGGGGTGCCGACGCCCCGGGGCCGCTAAATCGGATAAAAGCAGAAGGTACAGAGCGCCCTGTCGGAAGGGCTTTGAAAACAATCATTGAAACTCTAAGAAAGCGCGAAGTAAAGGGATATCACATTCGGGGAGGAATTCAATGAAGAGATTTATTTTTTTATTTATTTTATTTTTATTGGTATTTTCATCTGTTTCCGTAATGTACGCAGCCGACTCGGCGCCTGTTGTTGCTGCCGCTGCGGTTGCCGCGCCGGCGCAGGCTCCGGCATCAAATTCAGGGGACATTTCCTGGATGCTGGTCTCATCCGCGCTGGTTCTTCTGATGACGCCCGGCCTGGCATTTTTTTACGGCGGCCTTGTAAGAAGAAAGAACATTCTCGGTGTTTTAATGCAGTGCTTCATGGCAATGGCCGTAATAAGCCTGCAGTGGGTTCTTTTCGGATATTCCCTTTCTTTCGCTCCCGGCAATGGTTTTATCGGCGGCCTTAAATATCTGGGGCTCAACAATGTCGGAATGGAACCGTGCCCCTGGGCCCCAAACATCCCGCACCAACTTTTCGTCATTTTCCAGATGATGTTTGCCATTATCACTCCGGCCCTCATCATTGGCGCTTTTGCCGAAAGGATGAAATTCTCAGCTTACATCATTTTTTCAATCCTCTGGGCAACCCTTGTTTATAATCCCCTCTGCCACTGGGTCTGGGGCGGCGGCTGGCTCGCCAAGCTTGGAGTCATGGATTTCGCCGGAGGAATTGTGGTTCACATAAGCGCTGGTTTTGCCGCGCTTGTTACAGCGATAATCATAGGAAAAAGACGCAACCATACAGCCGCACCGACTCCGCACAATCTCCCGTTTACCGTTCTCGGAGCCGGTCTGCTCTGGTTCGGCTGGTTTGGTTTTAATGCCGGAAGTTCTCTTGCCGCGAATAACGTCGCGATAAGCGCCTTTCTTTCCACAAATATAGCAGCCGCGGCTGCGGCTCTTACATGGGCTGTTATTGAATGGATGGCTGTTGGAAGGCCGACAATGCTTGGAACCGCAACCGGGGCAATTGCCGGTCTGGCCACGGTAACACCCGCTTCAGGTTTTATAGGAATATGGGGGGCCATTGCAATCGGTATTTCAACCTCAATAATATGCTACATGGCCGTTGGATTCCTGAAGCCAAAATTTAATTATGACGATACCCTTGACGCCTTTGGCGTTCACGGTATCGGCGGCTTATGGGGTACTTTGATGACAGGGCTTTTTGCTTCAACCCTGATTAATCCGGCCGGAGCCAACGGGCTCTTTTTCGGCAATCCGAAGCAGTTCGTCATTCAGTGCATCGGCGCGTTTGCCGCTGTTGGTTATACAGTTATTGCGACTGCCATACTTTATAAGCTTGTTGACCTTGTGCTCGGAGTGCGTGTGGCCGATAAAAAAGAGGTACTGGGGCTGGACGTCAGCGAACATAACGAGCGTGCCTATACATTAATTGAGTGATTTACTCCACGGGTTGTTAGCATTATAATGAATCAAAATATTTTCAGGAGGGTCTAAATGAAAATGGTAATCGCTATCATCCAGCCGCACAAGCTGGAAGAGGTTAAACAGGAGCTATATAAGGCAAATGTAAATCTTCTCACAGTAAACGAAGTCCTGGGACACGGCAGGCAGAAAGGCATTACGGAGGTTTACAGGGGCGTCAGGGAGTCGGGCAACCTGCTGCGCAAGATAAGGCTTGAAATTTGCGTAAACGACGATTTTCTTGAGCCTACGATAAAGGCAATAATGGCCGGCGCCCAAACAGGCGAGACCGGAGACGGCAAGATTTTTGTTTTGCCGATGGAAGAATGCATACGTATAAGAACCGGAGAAAAAGGAAAAGAAGCCATAGGATAAGTATAGCTTCAACAGATTATCACGGCAAAAGGCGGGCGTAAAACCCGCCTTTTGCTATTTCAAGCATACCCTTCAAACCCAAAAAACAAAAAACAACATCACTAATTTTGTGTATATTATTTAATCAAATTCAAATACTGTGGTTAAACATTAACCATATATTATGTTATTGTATAAAATATAATCAATATTTAACTGGTATTTATGTGTGTGGCACGACATATGCTTATATAAACGCAGTATTAAAAAGCAGGCTAAAATTTGCTAAAACTCTAAAGGAGGCTTAAAAATGGAAAAAGCAAAAAGCAAAAAGATCAGCATCACAGCAGTTCTTTTAACAGTTCTTTTCTCAGTTGTTCCTGTTTTTGTTCTCGACGCCACACCGTCCACGGTTTTCTGGACGCCATGCACGGTCTATTTTCAGCCGTTCATGAAGGGGCACATCGGTTATGACTCCTATGTGCGTGACAACAGCATGCTCTCGAATGACTATGGTTTTACACTGGGAGTGCTGCCGTTCAAGGAAATACAGGCCGAAGTCGGCTATGATGCCCTTCTTCCTGTGGCATCACCGGCCACATTTAAGGATGCCAACTATTTCAACGCGAAGATCGGCTGGAACGAAGGCGCTCTGTTGCCGGTCGGCTTTTCACTCGGTGTTTTTAATGTGGGTATCGACAATAACGTCACCAATCTGGATGTATATTACGCGGCAATAGGAAAAACATTTGATAATATCGGTACTTTATGCGTCGGCGCTTATTCAGGAAATGACAAGCTTCTTGTCGACGACAACGGAAAAGCCGATGCCAGCGGCCTTATGGCCAGCTACACCTCGCCACAGGTCGGTAAGTTCCAGCTTTGTGCGGATTATATGGGCGGCAACAACTCCCTCTCGGCATGGGGCGCCGGTCTTTACTACTATTTTGCGGACAACGCCGACCTTTTGACCGGCCCGGTATTCCCGCTTTCAAAGCAGTTTGCCGGAAGCTCAAAGATGATGTGGTCGGTTCAGCTTGATGTTGATTTTGACATGGTTCCGCCTCCACCGGCGGCAAAGTCATAAATAGCAGTAAGGTAAAAAATTTAATTTCGGCGCAAAATATCGTCGGCAGAAACAGAATAAAGAAACAGATATAAAATAATTCAGGAGGTGCAAAAATGGCTAACAATGATTCTTCGGTAAAGATAGTCCCTACGCTGGGCCTGATGGGCGCCGCCATGAACGCTATGGCCTTAATCGCCCCCGGAGCATTTCTCTGGATAACGTACCAGCTCCAGGCGGCGGCAACGGACCCCAGCGGCGCTTCAGCGGCTGCCGACATGTGGGCGGGCATACTCGTGGCCCTTGTTCTTGCCTTTTTAACGGCTTTTTCCTACGCTGAACTCGCCAGGATATATCCAGAGGCGGGCTTTGCAAGCTGCGCTTACTTCGCGGAAAAGGCATTTCTTGACTCAAGAAAGGAAAAGCGCGCCGGCCCGACATCGCTGGCAAGGCTTTCAAAGCTTGTAACAGGATGGGCCGCGCATTTGTTCTACTGGGTTTATCCGGGCGTCATGGTTGCCATGATGGCCACGCTTATCGGGTATATTTATAATTCTATAACCGGTAAGACTCTCTCTGTTCCCGAACTTACCATAATCGGAGTAGCCTTCGCCTTTGCCGTCGGATATGTGGCGTACAAAGGCGTCCAGGGTTCCACTGTAACCAACATCTGGATAAACATAATCCAGTGGGTCGCCCTCGCGGTTTTCAGCGGCCTTGCCATCTGGTACAGAATTTCCAATCCGGAACACGCTGCAAGCTGGGCTTTTTCGGGGAGTTTCGATATAGTTAAGTTCCACAACATAAAGGCAGTTCTTGTACAGTCCACTATTGCCATATTGATACTGGTTGGTTTTGAAAGCGCGACAGCAATGTCGGCAGAGACAAAAGAGCCTGAAAAGAACATACCAAAGGCCATAATCATCGCCCTTTTTGTCCAGGGTGTGCTGGCCTATCTTTTTGAGTACTTTGCGGCAAATCTTATGGTCAGCGAGAAGTTGACCGGCACGGTAACAACCGCGGCAACGGCTACAACCGCGGCCATAACCAAAACAGTTACAGGAATGGACGCGATGGTTGCCTCTGCCGCCCCTATCGGCGACATGAGCAGGCTCATCGGCGACCATCTGCTTGGAGGCATCGGCTTTGGTTTGATGATTACAATGGCCATAACTGTCGCTATAGCGGTTATCGGCACGACTTTAAGCTGCATGAATACGGCCGTCCGCGTCACCAACGGCATGGCTGCCGACCGCGAACTTCCCGATTTTTTAAGCTTCCTGCACGTAAAGAACAAGACACCGCATACCACAATCTGGGTGCTTGTTGTAATATCCAGCATCATCGCCGCGATAGGCGTCCAGTCGGTTGTCGGATTGACAGGAATCACGCTGGCATCCAATTTCGGCACTTTCGTTCTTTACGGCCTTGTCTGCGTATGGACGATAATAGCCTTCAAGGACCGCAAAGATTTCAACATTTTGAAACACGGAATTGTTCCGGGCATCGGGCTGCTGCTCAACGTGCTGATGCTTGTGGGTATTATTTATCTTAACCTCACAGGCACAAATGACAATAAAGCAGAAGCCGCCATATGCTTTTACATTGCCGGAGGCTTTGCGCTTATCAGCTTCCTATATGTGATGGTAACGACAGTAAAAAAGAATTATTCCATGAAGATGATAACGGCCATGATCAGGCCGGACAGGGTTGGAATCCTGGTATCCGTTCTGAAGGAAGAGGCCCTTGTCCAGGGTATGACCATCACAAAAGTAAAGGGTTTTGGCCGCACCTACGGCAAAATCGACCCTGACGAGGATGTTGAAACAAAAATAACATTCCTTCCAAAAACAAAGATAGAGCTTGTTGTAAATGACTGGGATGTCCCTCCCGTGCTTGCCATAATGAAGGATGTCTTAAGGACCGGCAAGGTTGGCGATGGAAAAATATTCGTACTCGACGCTCGGGAAGCCTTAAGGGTTTCCACCGGTGAAACCGGCGTCGAAGCAATCTAAAGGAGGCATGCCATGAAAAAAATAGAAGCGATTATCCGGCCGGATAAGGCCGGGGACGTTGTAAAGGCTCTGGACGCTGTCGGTCATCCGGGAATGATGATAAGCGAAATTGAAGGTTACGGCAAGCAGCACGGCAAGGAAGAAAAGGTGCGCGGAAAGAAATACCGTATTGACCTTATCACCAAGACCAAGATCGAGATAATCGTAAAGGACAGCGATGTTAAGAAACTTGTAAACGCGATAAAGGAAGCTGCAATTACCGGAGCGATTGGCGACGGAAAAATATTTATCCACCCTGTTGACGACGCAATACGGGTCAGGACAGGCGAAAAAGGCGATGAGGCTATCTACTAAAAACTCTATATTAAAAATAACTTATTGCTTCCGAAATACCCCCGGTTTTAAGGCCAATACCTTAAATCCGGGATTTCATGGTTATTATTTAACCACTTTTAAGCTTTCAGCATTGTTTTTAACCACTTGTTTTGAAATGGTTTTAATAATAACCACTTTATTTGCTTAGTTTTTGTTCGTGGCACGGCTCTTGCTCTTAGATGTATCACAATGTTTTTAAATTTGTTTCGGGGAGGAAAATGAAATGCGTACAAAAGTCACGGTCTTTGCTGCAATTCTTCTCTTTTCAGTATTTAATTCATTTCTTATGGCCGATACTGCCGCGGCGCCTGTTGCCGCCCAGCCTGCTGCAGTTTCAACATCGGCCCAGCCGCCCGCTCCTGCATCAGCTATAAATGCAGGCGACACTGCCTGGGTGCTTGTTTCAGCGGCCCTGGTAATGTTAATGACCCCGGGCCTGGCTTTCTTCTATGGCGGCCTTGTCAGGAAAAAGAATATGCTGTCCATACTGATGCAGTGCATGGTGGCGCTTGCCGCCTTATCAGTACAGTGGGTTCTTTTTGGTTATTCGCTTGCTTTCCATCCAGGCAACGGTTTCTGGGGCGGTTTCGGCTGGTTCGGCCTTAAAGGCGTTGGTTTTGAGCCTTACGCTGATTATGCGGGAACAATCCCCCATCAGGCTTTCATGATATTCCAGGCAATGTTCGCTATAATCACTCCCGCCCTTATTATCGGGGCCTTTGCCGAAAGAATGAAATTTACTTCATATCTTGTATTCCTTTTGCTGTGGTCAACTTTTATATACGATCCCATCGCGCACTGGGTATGGGGCGTTGGCGGCTTCCTTAAAAACATGGGAGCCCTTGATTTTGCCGGAGGAACCGTTGTTCACATTAATGCCGGTATTGCCGCCCTTGTTTCCGCTCTTGTGCTCGGAAAAAGAAAGGGTTTGTCAAGCCCGATACCGCCGCACAACCTTCCCTTTGCCGTTCTTGGAGCGGCCCTGCTCTGGTTCGGCTGGTTCGGTTTTAACGCAGGCAGCGCCCTTGCGGCAAACGGCCTGGCTACAAGCGCTTTTGTCGCCACAAATACGGCCGCCGCAATGGCCGCGCTCACCTGGGCGTTAATTGACTGGATAATGGTCGGCAAGCCGACAATGCTCGGAGTTATTACCGGCGCCGTGGCCGGGCTTGTCGCTATAACACCGGCAGCCGGATTTGTCGATGTCTTTGGAGCCATAGGAATAGGAATACTTGTTTCTCTTGTATGCTATTTCATGGTAGCTTTTGTAAAATCAAAACTTGGATATGACGATTCACTTGACGCTTTCGGCGTGCACGGAATCGGCGGTATCGTCGGAGCGCTCGCAACAGGGCTTTTTGCCACCACCGCGATAAACCCTGGCGGAGCAAACGGCTTGTTTTTCGGCAACCCCAAGCAGCTTTTAATACAGGCCATAGCGGTCGGCTGCACACTGCTTTACACACTTGTAGGCAGTTTTATACTCTTTAAGCTTGTTGATATGGTATTCGGATTAAGGGTAAAAGAAAAAGATGAAGTGATAGGCCTCGATCTCTCACAGCACCATGAGAGCGCCTACACACTAATAGAGTGAGGTGGATGACAAATGAAACTGATAATCGCGATTATTCAGCCGCAGAAACTCGAAGAAGTTAAGCAGGAACTTTACAAGGTGGATGTGAATCTTCTTACAGTAAATGAAGTGCTGGGCCACGGGCGCCAGAAAGGCATTACAGAGGTTTACAGGGGCGTAAGAGAGTCCGGCAACCTGCTGCGCAAAATAAGGCTTGAGATAGCAGTGAATGATGATTATGTAGAGGCAACTATAAAGGCAATAAAGCAGGGGGCGCAGTCGGGAGAAACAGGCGACGGCAAGATATTTGTGCTTCCGATGGAAGACTGCATCAGGATAAGGACAGGCGAAAAGGGAAAAACAGCAATAGGATAAGCTCACTTCCTCCCCGAAAGAGTTTGTGAGACGTGCGCCCCGCGGCCCTTAAAAGCCGCGGGGTTGCTGTTTTTATCCCTTTAAAAAGCCGTCAGCGCCTGCGGCGGCCTTTTTGCCTTCCATAAATGCCCATACTATTAAAGAAGGGCCGCGGGAAACATCTCCGGCCGCGAACACGCCTTTTATGCCGGTTTCAAAAGTTTCCGGGTCCCTTAAAACATTGCCGCGTTCATTATATTTAACTCCCAGTTTTTCCAGGAGCCCTTCTTTTACCGGGTTCGTAAATCCCATTGATAAAAAAACAAGGTCAGCGTCAATTTCAAACTCGGAACCCTGGCATTCCGTCATTGATGGCTTGTCGCCGGGTTTTGTGCACCAGTCAACGCGCGCGGCTTTTACTTTTTTTACAAGGCCGTTTTCACCGGTAAATTCTTTTGTGGTAACGCACCACTTTCTGTCAACGCCTTCCTCGTGGCTGGAAGATGTTTTAAAGACAAAAGGATAGCTGGGCCACGGCTGGTCAGATGGCCTCTCTTTTGAAGGCTGCGGCAATATCTCTATCTGGATCACGCTTTTGGCACCCTGCCTGTTGGCCGTGCCCACGCAGTCCGACCCGGTATCCCCGCCGCCAATAACAAGCACATTTTTTCCTTTTGCGTCTATTATACCGCCCGTTATTTTATCTCCCGCTACTTTCCTGTTTGACTGTTCGAGATAATCAACTGCCTGGTAAATTCCTCCGAGTTCCCTGCCTTTTATCTTCATATCCCTGGCAACCCTGCATCCCGTGGTCACCACAATAGCGTCAAAATCCTTTTTAAGTTTTTCGGTGTCGTAATCAATGCCGGCATTAATGCCGGTTTTAAAGACAATTCCTTCATCCTGCCATAATTTTATCCTGCGGTCCAAAACAGTCTTTGGAAGCTTGAAATCGGGTATTCCATACCGCATAAAACCGCCTATACGGTCAGTTTTTTCAAAAACAGTAACCAGATGCCCTCTTTTGTTTAATTCTGAGGCAGCGGAAAGTCCGGCAGGGCCGGCGCCGATAACCGCCACTTTTTTACCTGTACGTTTGGACGGCGGATTTGGTTTAATAAATCCTTCCTTCCACGCTCTTTCAATAATTGCAAGTTCATTATCCCTTATTGTAACCGGTGAATCGCCGATTCCAAGCACACATGAATATTCACACGGAGACGGGCAAACACGCCCGGTTACTTCCGGCATTGTGGCTGTTTCATTCAATAATTTGAAGGCATCCTGCCAGCGCCCTTTAAAGGCGCTGTCGTTCCATTCGGGTATGTAATTACCAAGCGGGCATCCCCAGTTACAAAACGCCGTGCCGCAATCCATGCAGCGCGATGCCTGCTCTTTTTGCTGCGCCTCGCTGTGCATAACCGCCACTTCGTTATAATCCTTAACCCTCTCAGAAACCGGCCTGTATCCAAATCCTTCCCTTTTTACCTTAATAAATCCTCTGGGGTCGCCCATGTTATTTCTCCTCCGCCAGTCCAAGGTTTTTTTCCTGCGCTTTGCGCGCCTCGATTATTGCTTTGTACTCTTTTGGATAAACCTTGATGAATTTTTTTATCTCTTCGCCTATATTGTCAAGAACCTTTTCGGCCTTCTTCGAACCCGTATATTTAATATGATTTGACAGAAGCTGCTTTATAATCTTCGCGTCATCTTCGCCTATCGGATCCAGGTCCACCATATCTTTATTGCAGCGGTTCTCAAACTTTCCGTCCTCATTATAAACATAAGCCTCGCCGCCCGACATTCCCGCGGCGAAATTTCTTCCGGTAGTGCCCAGGATTACCACCTTGCCGCCTGTCATATATTCACAGCCATGGTCGCCGGTGCCCTCTACAACGCCGTAAAGGCCGGAATTCCTTATGCAGAACCGCTCGCCGGCCCTGCCGCGTATGTAAGCCTCGCCGCGTATTGCGCCGTAAAAAGTTGTATTGCCGATTATCATATTGTCTTCCGGCTTATATGTTGATTTTCCGGATGGATAAATTATTATTTTGCCGCCGGAAATGCCCTTTCCCACATAATCATTGGCCATGCCTTCGAGCTCAAGCGTAACACCGTCAGTGAGCCACGCTCCGAATGACTGTCCCGCGTAACCGTTAAATTTTATTTTAATTGTATCCTCGTTAAGCGCCATTTCTCCGTGGCGGTAGCATATTTCCCCTGAAAGCATTGCCCCTGCCGTGCGGTTTGTGTTGTTTATATCAGTGGTTATTCTGACCTCTTCTTTTCTTTCCAGCGCGGCCATTGATTCCCTGATAAGCTTCCTGTCAAGGACATCGTCTATTTCATGCTTCTGCGGCCTGTTGAAATATGTGGCAACACCCGGCGCCGTTTGCGGCCTGTAAAGTATCTTTGAAAGGTCAAGCCTTTTGGCTTTCCACGGAAGAATGGCTGAATTTACCTCAAGCAGGTCGCATCTTCCGACAAGCTCATTTATGGTGCGCACTCCGAGCTGCGCCATTATTTCACGGACATCCTGCGCGACAAACCTGAAATAGTTCACAAGATAATCGGCATTGCCGCGGAAACGTTTTTGCAGAAGGTCGTCCTGGGTCGCCACGCCAAGCGCGCAATTATTAAGGTGGCAGTGCCTGAGCATCACACATCCCAGAACAATGAGCGCTCCTGTGGCAAAGCCGTATTCCTCGGCCCCGAGCATGGCGGCTATCACAACGTCGCGCCCTGTCCTCATCTGGCCGTCGGTTTGAAGCCTTACACGGCTCCTTAAGTCGTTTAAAACAAGGGTCTGATGGGTTTCAGATATCCCGAGTTCCCACGGCAGCCCTGCGTTGATTATAGAGCCTTTCGGTGAGGCGCCGGTTCCGCCGTCAAAACCCGAAATTAGTATCATATCGGCAAAACCCTTCGCAACTCCAGCGGCAATGGTGCCAACGCCTACCTCTGAAACCAGTTTGACCGATATGCGCGCCCTCGGATTTGTGTTCTTAAGGTCAAATATAAGTTGTTTTAGGTCCTCAATGGAATAAATATCATGATGCGGAGGCGGTGAAATAAGCGTTACACCCGGCGTTGTATAACGTGTCTTTGCAATTGTTTCGCTGACCTTATGTCCCGGCAGCTGGCCGCCTTCGCCCGGTTTTGCTCCCTGCGCCATCTTTATCTGCAGTTCATCGCCGTTTGTCAGGTAATTGGTTGTCACGCCGAACCTGCCTGAGGCAACCTGTTTTACCGCGCTTCTGGCTGAATCCCCGTCAGGGAAAGGCTTGAATCTTATGGGATCCTCGCCTCCCTCTCCGGTATTGGATTTTCCGCCAAGCCGGTTCATGGCAATCGCCATAGCCTCGTGCGCCCCGCGTGAAATTGATCCGAAGCTCATCGCGCCGGTTACAAATCTCTTGACTATTTCGCTCACAGGCTCCACTTCATCAACAGGAACCGGCGCAGCGTTTTTGAATTTAAAAAGCGACCTTAATGTAGCGGGCTGGGCCGACTGGTCGTTTATAAGTTTTGAAAAATCCTTATAGCGCTTAAGGTCATTGTTTTTTGAAGCGTCCTGAACCGCAGCTATAGTATCCGGATTCCAGAGATGAAACTCGCCATCTTTTTTCCACTGATATACTCCGCCTGTTTTTAATATCGGGGATGCGGTTCCTTTATCCGGATAAGCCTCTTTGTGCCTCATTATAGTTTCTGTTTCTATCTCGTCAAAACCCGCTCCGCCGATTCTGGATACCGTGCCTGCGAAACATTTATCAATAACTTCGCTGTGTATGCCGATAGCCTCAAATATCTGGGCGCCAGTATAACTCTGGATTGTTGATATACCCATTTTCGCGATAACTTTAAGCATGCCGTCATGAACGCCTTTTTTGAAATTTTTTACACACTCATCAAAAGTTTTTGATAGTTCACCGGTATTTATAAGGTGATTTATTGCCTCAAAAGCGCCGTAAGGGTTATACGCATCGGCTCCGTAGCCTGAAAGCATACAGAAGTGATGAACTTCCCTGGGTTCAGCCGTTTCTATAACTATGGATATCTGGGTCCTGAGCGACCTTCTTACAAGCTCGTGGTGCACGGCTCCCGCGGCCATAAGCGAAGGAATCGCCGCTTTTTCACAGTTTACTCCCCGGTCGCTCAACACTACAATTGAATATCCTTCATTAACAGCCCCCACAGCCTCCGCGCATATCCTGTCTATGTTTTTCTTAAGCGCGCCTTTTTCTCCGGCTTCAAATAAAATCGGTATTATCTTCGATTTAAATCCCCCGATATTAATGTTTTTTATCTTTGTTAGGTCGCCGTCAGTAAGCAGCGGGGTTTTAAGCATCAGCTTATGTGCATGTTCGGGTGTTTCGGTAAACATATTTAGTGATTTGCCAAGGTACATATTCAGGCTCATTACGCATTTTTCGCGTGTTGAGTCAATTGGCGGATTTGTAACCTGGGCGAAAAGCTGCTTGAAATATGTAAAAAGCGGCTGGCTGTTCTTTGAAAGCACAGCGTGTGGCATGTCGTTGCCCATGGATCCGGTCGGGTCGTAAGCAGTCGCCGCAAGCGGCATTATTATTTCCTTGAGATCTTCTCTTGTGTATCCAAAAGATTTCATAAGGGTCAGCGCCGCTTCGGGAGAATATTTTTTCTCTGTTTTATTTTCCGGCATCATCTCCAGGGTAATCAACTGATCCTTCAGCCATGAGCCGTAGGGCTTCTGTACCGCCATTTTATGTTTTATCTCTTCATCATTCACTATCCTGCCCTCTTTTGTATCTATGTAAAATATTTTTCCGGGCTCGAGCCTGCCTGAATATTCAATATCTTCGGGTTTATCGTCAAGCACTCCGACCTCCGATGACATTACCACGCAGCCGTCCCTGCGTATTAAATATTTCGCCGGCCTCAGGCCGTTCCTGTCGAGTACCGCGCCTATTGATTCGCCGTCGGTAAAGCAGAGCGCGGCGGGCCCGTCCCACGGTTCCATAAAGCAGGCATGATAATTATAAAAATCCTTGGTCTCCTGTGGAAGCTGGTTGTTGTCTTCCCACGCTCCCGGCACAAGCATCAGAATCGCGTGCGGCAGGGACCTGCCGCCCAGGGTTAATATTTCAAAGGCATTATCGGTCGTGGCGGAGTCGGACTGCGCCTCGTCGCGGATGACCGGCTTTAAATCAGCCATATCTTCCCCAAAAAGGTCGTTCTTAAAGAGCCCCTCTTTGGCGCGCATCCAGTTGATATTGCCGCGCAGTGTGTTTATTTCACCATTGTGCGCCAGATACCTGAAGGGCTGCGCCAGGTCCCATGTGGGGAACGTATTTGTGGAATAACGGCTGTGCACAAAACAAATCGCTGATTTTACAAGCGGATCCTTAAGGTCAAGAAAAAAATTATCTATTTCTTCCGGCATCATGAGTCCCTTGTAATTCAGGGTGCGTGATGAAAGGTTTGTCACATAAAAATATGATTTCTGTTTAAGATCCGCTCCGCGGACAATATTTTCCACTTTTTTTCTTATGACATACAACTTGCGCTCAAAGGCCGCCCTGTCGGGAGTGGATGCGCCTTTTTTTATAAATATCATCTCAAAACGCGGCTCTTTTCCTTTGGCTATGTATCCTATGGCGCTGTTGTCCACCGGCACTTTTCTCCAGCCCAAAAGCTCCTGACCTTTTTCTTTAACAGTCTTATCAAAAGCATCCTTGATGAATTTATAATCAGCTTCATCCTGCGGCAGGAAAACAAGCCCCGCGCCGTACTGCCCTTCGTCAGGAAGCGCTATTCCCGCTTCTTTTGCGGCTTTGATCAAAAATTCATGCGGTATCTGGATTATGAGCCCTGCTCCGTCGCTGGTTTTCGGGTCCGCTGCCGTGGCCCCCCTGTGCGTGAGCCTTTCGAGTATATGCATGCCATCCTTTACAATTTTATGTGATTTATCGCCTTTTACATTTACAATAAAGCCTACGCCGCACGCGTCTTTCTCAAAGGCCGGATCATAGAGCCCCTGCGCCTCGGGTGGATAATTATTCCGGTCAGTTGTTCCCTGCATGTTTTACTCCTTTAAATTTTGTCAATTTTGTACCGGGTTCCGTTGTTTTTCATATTTTCTTTTATTGAAATATAGTGAAATAATCCAGATAGCCCATGGATTTTTAACGCGTAATATCGGTTAAATTATGCGGTCTTCATGGCCGACAATTGCTAATAAATATACAAAAAATAAGGGGGTTAGTCAATAAAATTTACACAAACTTCAGGGATAAAATGACGGCCGGACAGAAAAAGTACTTATTAAGGAATCCTGTATTATTGGTTTTTACTGAGCCATTTCTGGACTGCGGCATCATCGGGCCTGATAATCAGATAACGTTCAAAAGAATTTATAGCGTCAATTTTTTTGCCGAGTTTTACATAAACAGCGCCGAGCCTTTTCCAGGCGTCGGCGTAATTTACATCCTGATCAATGATTTCCAGGTATTTTTCCCTTGCTTCTTCCAGCTTTCCGGCGTTTTCAAGGGTTCCCGCTTCAGCCAGCATCTGCTTTAAGTCTGTTTTTGAACGCGCGGCGGCGGGCGGTACGCCGGCCTGAGCGGGCCTGGCCGGTTCAAATTCAAAATTAATTCCCGCTTTCTGCGTAAGGCCGAGTTCGCCAAATGGCTCAATGGCATAATCAAAATACATTCCACCGGCTGAAAATCCTGCGCCCGCTGAAAATCCGCTCAAAGGAACAGGCGCGGGATCGGTAAATTTAACGGTATAACCGGCCCTTAATGAAAATATTTTTAGGAGTGTGTATTCCGCACCCGCGCTCAACTGCGGGTCGCTGTTGACAATATACGCGCCGTCAAGCGAGAGAAGAAGCAGATTTGTTTTGTCATTTATGAGATCGTACGCAAAACCGAGCCTGATATCGGCCGGCATTGAAAATCCGCCCCCTGCCCCGGCGTTTTTGACAGACAGTCCAGCTGAAAATTTGTCCGCTTTATACAGGGCCCCGATATTAACGCCGAAACCCGTGTCAGATGAGGAGCCTATGGCCTGTATGGCCCAGGTAATACCGAATCCCAGGCTTAAATTCTGTCCAAAAGCAAGGCCGTATGAAAGCGTTCCCGCGGCGTTATACGGGTTGATCGTGCCTCCGAGGAGCATTCCCGTATTGTCATAAGTCGCAAACGTCCCGTAATTCATATAAAAAATATCAGCCGCAAAAACTCCCGTTTCCAGGGGGAATGCCGCGATAAAATGCTGATAAAATGAATCGGCAAACCATTTATCAAAAGTTATCATAACTTCGGTGTTCTTTAACTGGCTCAAACCGGCGGGATTCCAGTAGGACGCGCTGGCATCGTCGGCCACAGCCGTAAAAGCCCCGCCCATACCCGCCGCCCTTGCTCCCGCGCCTGAATCAAGCTCCGGGAATATTATACCGGCGCTGTTGTTTATGCCGCCAAAAGAGTACGCGCTTATAAACAGAATAAACGCAGCCATGCGCATCGCAGCATAAAAATATGCCGTTAATAAGCCGTTTATATTTTCCATTTTAGTCATTTGGCTACCATAAACTTTTTCAATCCGAAATCAAATGAGCCTCCGGAGTCTTTTTTGCCTGTCAGTGTGTAATAATAAATACCCGGAGCGAACCTCGATAAATTTACGGGTATAACATTGTAATTGGTTGCCGAGGCCCGGGCATTAAATGCCGCAGCAAGCATGCCCGCCGAATTGTATATTTTTACAGTCATATCGGCCTGCGCATCGGAAGAATAAACGATCGTCATGGAATTAGAAGCCGGCTGGGGGAAAACATAACAATTCCCCTCCGGAGCGCTGACAAAATACGGCGTAGGAGTGGCCGAAGCGGTCATTGTATTGGTAACTGTCAATGTGGCGCTTGCGGTCATTGTGGCGGTAAATGACGGCGTAGGGGTATATGTGGCCGTAAATGTCGGCGAAGCCGTGCAAGTGGAGGTATATGTCGCCGTAAGGGTCTCCGTAACCGTTTGTGTGGCAGTGCCAGTGGGTGTGACGGTCGTGGTGGCCGTAGGTGTTCCCGTTTCAGTGATAGTTTGCGTTACAGTAAATGTCGGAGATACAGTTGCCGTATCAGTCGGCGTGAAAGTCTCCGTAATTGTCGGGGTCACAGTGTAAGTCGGCGTTACAGTCTCTGTGTCAGTCGGTGTCACAGTTTCCGTCACAGTCGGTGTTATTGTAAATGTGGGCGTAATTGTAAATGTAGGTGAATCAGTCCAGGTCTCTGTTATCGTCTGCGTAACCGTGAATGTGGGAGAAACTGTGAATGTCTGCGAAATTGTTGAAGTAAGCGTAATAGTAAATGTTCCGGTTATTGTCGGAGTGACTGAATATGTGTCAGTTACGGTAAACGTCGGAGTTATGGTCTGCGTCGCAGAATTTGTGGAAGTCGGTGAAGCCGACCATGTCATAGTAACAGTGGGCGTATTTGTTTTTGTATCCGTGGGAGTAATAGTAGGCGTCCACGATGAAGTTGGTGTTATAGTTTTTGTAAAAGTCATGGTTTTTGTCGGTGAAATCGTCGGAGAAGGCGTCGGGTTTAAATATACAAGTATAATATTGCTTGTTCCTGTGATAGAAGAATTTATGGTATCAGTTGCGGTTATGGTCTGTGAAGCCGGAGTTGCCGTGGATAAAGAAAATGTAAAATACTTTACTCCCGCATCGCCGGATACAAAAGTATAATCCGCCGGAAGAGATGCCGGCGATAGAGATGTAAAATGTATTGTCCCGGTATAATTTGATATTGTCTGGCCGTAAGCGTCCCTTACCCTTACAATTGCCTGCAGCGGCGTATTAATATATGCCGAAGAAGGTATGGCAATGCTGAATGAGAGTACCGGCAGGGATGTAATTACCGCCGTGGAAGCGGTTGACGTTGGATTTACGGATTTAACGGTTACAGTGTGCGTTGCATAGGCCCCTATTGCAAGCGTCAGCGTTGATACGGCCTTACCGGTGGCATCAGTATAAACAGTTACCGGAGAAATTGAGCCGTTGTTGGTCGAGAAATTTACCTGCACATTAGCTATGGCCGCTGGCGCGCCTGTCTGGTCAACTATCTGGGCCGTTATAAGCATTGTTGAGCCGGCGTTGGCGCTTGCGGCAGCCGAAGGCGAAACTGTTATATAATAAGCGGTGGAAACGGTTAATGTTGTTGAAGCCGGCGCAAGTGTTCCGGTTGAATTTATATCAGAACCTACGAGTGAATAGCTTCCAGGAAAATGTGATTTGACAAGTATCTGCGCGGAGCCGGACGCGTCAAGTGTAGGCGTCACGTAATTGTACCAGCTGTTTCCGGAATCTGTTGAAAAGAATACATTAGCCGACCCGGCCGGATATGTTACAGAAACATAAACGCCGGTATGCCCCGGCGCCGGCGAGTTAAATCCCCCGGAATCCTTGGCGTTGATAAAAAGCGGTGTTGCCTGATCCGCGCCTTCAGCAAGCGGAGCCGGCGAGAAAGAATATGAAGCCGCAACGCCTGAACCGCTTATTGTAATTGTTTTTCCGAGCAGCCCGCCGGCGTTAAGTATGACATAGTTAAGATCCGGTGAAGTGGATTTCGTCCTGAAAACAACCACTACCTGCCCTGACGCGTTTGTTGAGTTACCCGTGGGCGCCAAAAGAGAATCCCCCAGCCCTCCTTCGACCTGCGCCGTGAATGTTACAAATGTATTCATGACAGGATTTCCATAGCTGTCGGTCACCAGCGCGGTAATTGTAACAGACTGCCCGGCCAGAACCGAATAATTGCTTGAGGATCCGGTCAGCATGGCCGCGGCCGCGGCCGTAGTGGTAAAGTAAGCCAGGCCGCCGGTAAGCCCCGTTGACTGCGCCGTAATCGTCACACCGGATCCGACTTTTGTGTCATAACAGTAAAAATTGGCGCTGCCGTCGCTCATGTTCATGGTAAGGGTGCCGGAAAAGTTTACACCATCCTGTGAAAACATCATGGTTGGTGACGCCGATGAAAAAGTTATAGTATTGGTATAATAAGTTTTATTCCCGGATGAATCCACCGACCAGGCGGTCATAGTGACAGGCACTCCGGCTTTAGACGAAGGGTTAAAAGGAGTAATTGATATTGCCGAGGCCGGTGCGTTATTTATTGAAACCTGCGTGGTGGCAGTGGTAAGCCCAGAAGAAACTGCCGACACCGTTGATGTCCCGGCGGTGTTGTCAATTATTAAAACATTATTTACAGCCGCTCCGCTTGCAACAAGATTTGCCTGCCACGTGGCGCCGTTGTCGGCTGAAAATTTCATCGTCGGAGAAGTTGAACTTATTGTTATATTTTGCAGGGTTGAGGAAAAATTGCCGTACTGGTCCTCCAGGCTGACCGCCATCGTCCCCTGCACGCCGGTTTCTGTATCAATCTGTGAAGGAGATATATTTACCTTTGTGGCGGCGCCGGCGATAAAATTTATGGATATAACCTTTGTGATATGCGCGCATTGCACAGTTATATTTGCCTGACCTGCCTGCGTGGATGTGACGCGGGCGTTCGCGAGCCCGTCGGTTCCAGTCACAGCTTTTGCGTTCGCGCTGACCAGCACGGGATAAATAGCGTCCGCTTGCCTGTTTGAGGTAAAATTGGTAAGAGTCCACGGAACCGCCGCGTTTGTCGGTCCGTAAAGAAAAGCTGTTACAGTTACCGAATGCAGCCCGTCGGCAACGACAGATCCCGCAGGGGCAGATGAAAGCGACACGTCTTTAATGATATAGAGATAATTATTGACAGGCGCAGGTGGAGTCGGCCCGGCGTTTATACCGCCCTGCCCCCTGTTTCCGGCCGTGGCGCCGCTGAGGCTTACGCCGCCGCCGTACGGTATTGTGTTATTGCTGGAAAAGAAATTCTTAAGTATGTTTCCCGAGGAGTCGGTAAAAACAACGTTGTTAAAGAAAGAATTAAAGGTGCCGGCCTGGTTTGAAGGCGCGCCATTGGCCCCTGAATTCCCGGTATCCTGGGCAAGATCCATTTCATCGTAGGTCGAGCCGCCTAGCACCCCGATATTGAATTTTCTATGATACCACTGACCGGAGGCGTATTGCGAAAGATCCATAGAAGGATGGCAGCGTATTCCGTTCTGGTCTATTATATAATTCTGGGTTGCCTGTCCGTAATCCCTCATATCGCCGAAAACAGCTCCGTCAAAATCAGTGCCTGTATAAAAATCCGCGTTATATGACGGCATAAAGACATCGTATTCCAGGTAAGCGTTGTCGGGAATATCCGTATTGGCCGGCTGGGATACTTTTAAGTAAACGAACTGATAAATTGCGGCGTCCGGAATATAGGATGTCAGCATAAGTGGCTGGGCATAAGGGTTAAAAACCTGGTTCACATTGATTCCCGATGAAACCCCTGTAATTGTCGCCGACGCCGCGTCGTTTACGGTTATTGTCTGCGTCCCGGAATTAACAAGGGTTGCGGAAAAAACCCTGTTGCCGTAATCCCCCGCCTGAAAAGTATAATTTGACGGCAGGATTGCGGCTCCGTCGGTTGAAGAAAATCTGATTGTGCCGGTATAATTATCCGCTATGTTCCCGTAACTGTCCATAGCGCTTACAGCAAGATTAAAGCTTGTATTCGGGTTCGCTACAACCGGCGCATTGACCGTAAAAGACGACGTTATGCCGCATGTTGTATTGATGGCATTGGACGATCCCGATATAGATGTATTTATCAGGTCCTTTGCGGAAACGGTCTGGGTGCCTTTTGTTTTAAGAATAACTGTAAATATCTGTTTGCCCGCGTTATCGTTTATAAAGGTGCTGTCGGAAGGAAGTACCGCCGAACTGTCCGTGGAAGAAAAAGACGCGGTTCCATTATAATTTGTTACAACATTATTGTAGGAATCCTTTACAGTCAGCGTCATTGAGAAAGGAACTCCGGCCATAACGGATGAAGGCGCGTTAAGCGTATAATATGATGCGGAGGCAGGCAGTATTGTTACTATTACTGATGCCGCAATGCCGGGATTATCTATATCATTTACATTAAGAACTTCATCGCCTGCCGACATAATCTGAACCTGAAAAACATGCTCTCCGTTGTCGGAGGCTGTAAAACCATAATCATTTGGCATGGTTGAAAGTGCGGCGCCGGTGCTAAAAGTCACAACACCTGTATAATCAGTTGCGGCAGAGCCAAGCGCGGTCATTGCGGTAACAGTAATATAAAAAGGCTG
>CAZMGF010000018.1:0-44769 GCA_964565765.1 uncultured Spirochaetia bacterium | reverse complement strand
ATCCTGACAGAAACTATTGACCGTAAGGTTCTTGAAGCCGGTAAAAAAGGCCGTTGAGAAGGCCTTTTTTGGCAAGCTGATTGAAATTATTTTAGAAATTGTAGTATAATAAATTATTGATAAATAGCTGCGCGCGAATAAATCCGGAGGTAAAAAATGAAAATTTTAAAATGGGTATTTGCTGTTTTGTATGTTCTGGTCATAATCGGCCTTTTTGGATTTGCATATTCGTGCAAAGTTGAACGGCTTGGGATTTTTTATGGATTGACCGGAAATTTATTCTGGACCATTTTTATCCTTATAATATCACTTATATCGCAGGGGATATTCATATTCAGTACGGGTAAGATTGATCTTGAACGTCCGAAAAACAGGTATTTTGTTCTTGTTCCTATAGCAGTGGCGGCTTTATCAATGGCCATGCTCGTTTATGGCATTGTGGTTTCAACCGGCGAGGTCATAGCCGGCAGAGCCGACCTTGGAATATTAGGAAATTTCCCGGCGCTTTTGGTCATTGTGCTGACATTCTGGATTTTGTGGGGCATTATTTTTTACAGGTGGATGAAAGAATTCAGCAGGTATAACCTGTTTAAGAGTCTTATTTCAACTATGATAACCGGAAGTATCATTGAATTTCTGCCGGCTGTATTTATGCACCTGATTACCGGCAAGCGTCAGGAGTGCTTTGCCGGGATGTATACCGGAATTGGCGTATCTTTTGGGCTTGTTGTAATGTTGTGGTCTTTTGGGCCCGGCATAATATTCCTGTTTATAAGGGAAAAATACAGGCGTGAAAGGAAAATTCTTTGTAATAAGCGGGAAATAGCCGGATAAAAAAATTACCAGGGCAGTATTTTGCGCTCCTTATAAAACAGCCCCGACTGTAGCTTTGAAGCGTCCTCAACCGCAAGCCATACAGGCGTGTCAATTCCTTCGGGTATCTCAAGCATGGCATCGGGCCCGCCCAGGTCTGTTTTTACCCAGCCCGGATCCACGGCGAATATCTTTACCTTCGTATCCTTCAGGTGGTCCGCAAAGGTCCAGGTGAGCTGGTTGACGGCCGTCTTTGATATTGAATATGATATGTGCGGCCCCATCCTGGGAACAGAGAGCTGGGCAAGGCCGGAAGAAAAGTTAATTATCCTCGCGTCTCCTGATTTTTTTAACAACGGCAGGAATCTGGAAATTACCCACAGCGTCCCGCGCAGGTTGATGTTCATTATCTTTTCAAAGAGCTTCAGGTTTATGGTTTCTATCTTTGTATCCATGGGCTCTGAGTTTATTCCGGCGTTATTTACAAGCACGTCAATAACGGGATGTTTTTTTGAAACAACCGCGAATGCCCTGTTTATACTTTCAACCTTTTCCACGTCGCATTCAACAAACTCAACATTGAGACTCTTTGCCTTTAAGGCAGAAACGGCCTTTGAGCCGCTTTTCTTCTCCCTGCAGGCCATTATTACACATGCACCCAGCGACGCAAATTTTTCTGCCATAGCGAAACCAAGGCCGCGTGTGGCGCCGGTTACTAACACTGTTTTGCCGTTTAAATTCATATAAGAACCTCCCGTAATGTTTTTATCATTATACCCCGCGTTCTAAAAATGTCAAAACTTCATAAGAAAAAGCGGAGAAAAAAATTGCACGTGCAAACGCAACGGCGAATTATGGCTTCTGTTTTGAAATGGCTGTGTTATAATTAAAAAAATTGGGAAATGCATGATCGGGAACTGTAGGGGCGGACTTATATGTCCGCCCGCAATAAGGCCATAGTTCGGGCCGGCACATAGGCAGGCCCCTACAAAAACAAACATTAAACAGGAGAAAAACATGGGCGTGATGAGCGACAGGTGGATCATTAATAAGGCAAAAAAAGGCATGATAGAACCCTTTGAATCCAGCCAGGTGGGTAAGGGAGTAATTTCTTTCGGTGTGTCCTCCTACGGGTATGACATGAGGATAGCGGATGAATTTAAAATTTTTAATCCGGCGGCGTCAAAATTCGCCGACCCGAAGGATTTTAACGACAGCCATTTTACGGCGTTTAAGGGTGATGTCTGCGTGATACCGCCCAATTCATACGTGCTTGCAAGAAGCGTGGAATATTTCCGGATACCCCGGGAGATACTCACTATAACATTTGGAAAATCCACATACGCAAGGAGCGGAGTCATTGTCAATGTAACGCCCTTTGAGCCTGAATGGGAGGGATTTGTAACAATATCAATAGCCAACCTCACCGGCGTGCCGGCTAAACTTTACGCATTTGAAGGGATAGCCCAGGTTATTTTTATAAAGGCAGAGCAGGTATGTAAAACATCATACGCGGATAAAAAGGGGAAATATCAGGCGCAGAAGTCCATTACTACTGCTAAAATAAGCAAATAGGAGCGAGTCAAAATGGGGTTATTCGGTGTACACGGTTCAATAAGCGGAGGGCTTTATAACGCGGTTGAAGAGGCTGAAAAACTGGGGTGTTCGTCCCTGCAGATATTTACGGCGAACCAGCGCATGTGGGCTGTAAAAAAACCTTCTGATGATGATGCCGTTGTTTTCGCGGGGGCCTGGAAAAAATCAGGGCTAAAAAAAATTGTTTCACATAATTCTTATCTTATCAATCTTGCCAGCTTTAATCCGGAGCTCCTTGAAAAATCACGCGCGGCTTTTATAGCGGAACTTGAACGGGTCTCGGCGCTCAACCTTGACGCGCTCATACTTCATCCGGGAAGCTTTACAGGCGGCGAATTTGACGGCGGGGTGGAAAATATAGCCGATTCTATCAACATGGCCCTGGCAAAAGTAAAGGGGTTCACGTCGAAGCTCCTTCTGGAGACCACTGCCGGGTCAGGCAGCTCGATCGGCGGAAAATTTGAGGATCTGGCCCTTATAATAAGGAAAATAAAGCAAAAGGAAAAAATAGGCGTTTGTTTTGATACGGCCCATGTTTTTGAGTCGGGTTACGACACAAAGAACGATTATAAAGGGGTTTTTGGTGAATTTGACAGGGTTGTGGGACTGGATAGAATAGGCTGCTTCCATATTAATGACTCAAAGACAGAGTTCGCCAGCCATTCCGACAGGCACTGGCACATTGGAAAAGGTTTTATCGGCGAAGAGTTTTTTAAAAAACTTGTGAATGATAAAAGGTTTAAAGATACGCCCATGATACTTGAGACGCCGAAAGAGGGCGATATGGACAAAGAGAACCTTAAGCTGTTAAACAAACTGGCCGGCCGCGGCTGATACAGCAAAATGGAACATTAAAAGCAGCAGATAAAATAAGCGGAGTCAATACTTGACGGAATTTCACAAAGGGAACCTTACAAACCACATAATCAGCCTTTCGTGGCCTATGCTGATAGGAAACCTGATACTTAACGGCGCGGCTGCCTTTGAGTTGTTTATGCTCGGCAGGATATCCATTGAAACGCTTGCGGCATATTCAATTGCCATGTCTTCTGTCTGGGCGCTTTTTAATTCGGTGCACGGCGGGCTGATAAACGCCGCAATGGCCGTTGTTTCCCGCAGATACGGAGCCGGCAGGCACGGGGAAATAAGCGCCGCGCTTCCGGGCATGCTTTTTACGGGAGTTGTTTTTTTTACAGCCTTCGCGCTTGCCTGTTACGCTGTCATGGTGCCTGCATTCGCGTTTTTCGGCGCGAAAGGCGGGGTCCTAAAACAGGTTGCGGATTATATGTCAATATCGCTGCTGCTGAGTTTTGTCATGGCTTTTTACTCGCAGCTTCTCGGGGTCTCACGCGGCATGGGAGATTCAATGACGCCGCTGAAGATAATAATTGCAATTGCCCCGTTAAATATTATTCTTAACTGGCTCTTTATCGGAGTCATGAAAACCGGGATACTTGGAGCCGCATATTCCGCTATTGCCACCTACTGCGCCGGCGCGGTTCTTTATGTGATTGTATTTATACGCGGCAAAGGCGGGGTAAAATTAAGATTCGGCCCTGTAATAAACCCGCTCTTTAAGCAGTATGCGTTCCTGTCAATAAAGTCAATCCTGCAGAATTTTACCGGAGACGCGGGCACAATGATAATGCTCAGGATAATAGCGCCGTTCGGCAACGCGTTTATCGCGGCTTACGGCATCGTTTTAAGGCTGATTAATTTTCTTATGATGGCGGGCTGGCCAATCTGCAATTCCGGCGGGGTGATAGTGGGGCATAACCTCGGGGCGGGTGCCAGAAAAAGGGCGGTTGAAACCATCATTGCCGGCACAAAGGTATTTTTATGGATAACGGCCCCGACGGCAGCCCTGTTTTTCTTCTGCGCCGCGCCGGTAATGGAGGCATTTACCCCTGACGCTGCAGTGGCCGGGTTTGGAATAAAATTTCTTATGATAATCGCGCCGGCGCTTTTATTTATGGCGCTCGGCCAGGCCTGCCAGAGCGGTTTTTCCGGGGCTGGATTTATAGGCACTCCGACCTTTGTTAATATACTTGCTTTCATTATAATAAGGCCTGTGCTCTCGGTGATTCTTGACAGGCCGCAGTTTGCCGGACCGGCGGGGGTTTTCTGGGCAATGAGCCTTTCATTCGTCATTTACGGGATAGTTTACTGGTTTATATATAAAAACGGAAAATGGGCGGACAAGGAGATATGATAAATGGCTGAATTTCCAAGGGAACTTGAAAAGGGGGATATAATACAGCACCTTTTGTACTTAAGCGTCCCGCTTTTGATAGTAAACCTCATGCAGAACTTTTTCTCGGTATTTGACATGTTCCTGCTTGGAAAACTGGGGGTGCACGCCCAGTCTGCCATTTCAATAATAGGATTTATCCTCTCGACTTTCTGGTCAATGCAGGGGGGGCTCGGAGCCGGTGCCTCGGCAATCGCGTCGCGCTGCTGCGGTAAAAAAGACTACGGGCTGCTGAAAAAAACAATGGTCAATACATTATTCGCGGCATACGCGCTTACATTAATATATGTAATAACCGCCTTTATTTTCCGCGACAGCCTGCTGGTTTATTTCGGGGCGCGCGGCGAGACACTGGAACTTTCAAAATACATTTATTCCACATGCCTGATATCGGTTTTAAACGACAGCGGGCTATGGATATTCTTTTCCGTCTTAAGGGCGGCAGGCCAGATAAGGCGCCATTTTTACCTGCTTGTCGTTTCCATTATACTCAATACAGTTCTTGAACCGGTTCTGATATTCGGCTGGCTTGGTTTTCCAAAGCTGGGGCTCATGGGCGCGCCCATGGCCAGGTTTATTTCATATTTTACCACAACGTTCGTAATGGTTTTTATTCTTACAAATACCAGTGGCGTGCTGCTCATAGACTGGAAGAAAATTGAACTGGACTGGAAATTTCTCGCGCATTATATAAAGATATCCGTACCCGCCATGATGCAGGGGCTGCTTTCAAATTTTGCCTCGCTTGTCATGCTGAAAATTGCCGCGCCTGCCGGAGACGCGCTGCTTGCGACGCTGGGCATCTGCAGCAGGCTCGACGTATTCGTTATGATGATAGGCTGGGCAATAGGCGGCTCGACGTCGGTCATGGTGGGACACAATCTCGGGGCGGATAATGTAAAAAGGGCGGAGGAATCGGTAATAACAAGCCTTAAAATTTACACGGGATTTACCCTGGCATGTTTTTTGATATATTTCAATTTTTCGGAATGGGTGATAAAAATATTTAACAGCGATCCGGCGGTGGTTGGCTATGGTGTTTCATACCTGAAAATAGTCCCTTTCTTTTATCTTTTCATGGGCGCCGGTATAATTACGGCCAACGCGTTCAACGGCGCGGGCGAAACAAAGACCCCGATGATAATTAATTTGATTGCGTTTTTTTTGCTGCAGATTCCGGCCGCAATATTCCTTTCCAGGATACCGGCAATAGCGGAAAAAGGAATATTTATCGCGATTGCGTCTGTTTTTCTGTTTCAGGGGATTGCCGGATGGATAATGTATAAAAAAGGCGGATGGATTGGCAGGAAAACGGCATCTGTTTGACCGCAATTAAGGGAGCCCGTGAAAAACGTGTTGATATAAAAAAAAGATGTGGTAAAATCATGCGTGTATTAAAGAAAAAAACAGAAGGGGCGTAAAAAAGGAGAACTTAAATGAAATCAAATATCGTGTGTTATTTTGTCCCCGACCCGCTTTCGATAAAAAAACAGGAAAAATACGCCGCCATGTGCAGGGGCTCGGATGTGCTGGAACTTGGCGCGGTGAATGACAGGTTCGCGACGCTCTGCGACGCGGCGGGGGTCAAATCCGTTACTTCCATTGACATGTATCCGCTCAGCAAGAGGGTGATTAAATATGACATACTTAAATATTTTAAGGATACCAAAAAAAAATTCGATGTTGTGTATGCCAGGCATTTGCTGGAACATTTCACTCCGGAAAATGTGGTAAGCATCATAAAAGGGGCGTATAAGGTCCTGCGGCCAAAAGGCAGATTTATTATTGTGATCCCGAACATGAACAATATAGCCATTGCCACAACGGAGTTCTGGAGGGAATTTGAGCACAAACGGCCCTATACTTCAAGCGGCATGGCCCAAAACCTTACGTCCTGCGGCTTTAAGGTAACGGCTGTTGAACAGGATAAAGACAGCTGGGATATGGCATGGTATAAACAGGCGGTCAGAAAGTTGCGCTCCCTTATAGTCGGAATACCGTACGAATCCCCGGATGTTTATATTATAGGTGAAAAAGAAAAAGATTGATTATCCCTTGAAAAATCCCCTTTTAGTGATAAAATTAGCCTGTATTTAATTCACATATGGAGGGGTCCTTATGGCAAAGAAACAATCCGTCATTAAATCTATTATTTCATGGGTTGTCACGGTTATTATTCTGGTTTGTATTCCCGCTTTTATCATTATCTTCGCGCAGCCGAAATACGCCGTTTTTGACGGCATGGCCACGTTCCTGATGAGCAACAATATCTGGGTATTTATCGCGGTCTTTATCCTGATATTGTCCGCCCGTATTTTTATAAAAAAAGCGCGCCCCGCATTCCTGAAAGGAGCCGCTGTATATTCCGGAGCGTGGATTGCGGGTACGCTGCTGAATAAAATATTATTAGCCGCTGTTCATATGCATGCTTTTGCCTGGCTGTACCTTATTTATGTTCTGATGTGTTTCTCTTATTATAACTTCGAAGAACTGCCCCCTTTATTCAATAAGACAAGGGATTTCATGATAAAGGCCGGAAAAGTCGCCGGCGTGATACTCGCGTGGATATGGCTGGCCGTTGTTGTGCTGGCCGTACCGTTTATCATACTTGCGATTGCAAAAGAAAACGAAGGTTTTGGGGATTTTTTCAGCCAGAACCCCGCAGGGCTCGCGGTAATATTTTTTGCCGTGCAGGCGCTCTGGCGCAGGTTTATTAAGGGCAAAAAATTTGACGTTCTTTTAAGCGCCGGGACATTTATAGTTACAGGCGGAGTCCTGATGATTTTAAACCTTCTATTTTCAAAAATCAGCTGGGTTGACGCCGGAATATATAATTATTTTACCATGTTAATTTCCGCTTACTCGGCCTCATATGAAACAGCGGTGGTTGGATTTTTAATGAAGGCGGGGGCGGTTTCCGGAAAATGGGCGGGGGAATTGTTAAAGAAAGCAGCGAAAACAACCGGGGAATATTTCGGGAAAATGGCCAAAAAATCCGCGAAGAATATAGCGGAAGTAAAGGCAAAGAGGATAAAAGCCGCGGTGATACTGGGGATTATAGTTGTTTCAGTTATACTTTTCAACCTGGTAACCTATATTTACGACAACTCATTCGTTCACGTGCTTTCGCTTTCACCGAAAGGCGAAGTGGGGCTAAACGTGCTCATAACCGCGGAATTCTCGAAACCAGTCGAGCTTAAAGACAAGGACATAAGCCGCCTGAAATGTTTCGTCATAAAACCTGAGATAAAGGGGCATTACAGCTTTGAAAACGGCAAAACAGTAATTTTCACTCCGGATGAGCCGCTTAAAGCCTCGACAGGATATGAAGTGTCCATGGAACCGGCCGCGTATTTTAAGGCTACGGGGAAACAGGTTACGGGTTCGCCGAAGACTGCTTTTAACACCGCTTTCATGAGAATTGTGGATTCGAGGTTTTTCGCCAATAAGGATATTTTAAAGAACGAGGAAAAGGAAGTTGTCGGCGAGGTAAATTTTAATTATCCCGTGGACATAAACGACCTGAAAAAATCCGTTGAGGCGAAAAAGATAACAATGCCCGGATGTAACCAGCTGTCGAAAAAAGAAGAGCCCGTGGATTTTTCCATAGAAGCGTCGGAAACGCCGACCAGGTTTTACATTAAGGTTCCCGGCATTACGAGGAGCTTTGACTGTCAGGAGATAAGGGTGAAAATTAAAGCCGGGCTCAAATGCGCCGAATGTACGCAGGGTATGGAAAAAGATTTTGAGGACGGCGTGAGTATAGAACAGAAAGTGCCGCTCTCGGTCGAGAGCGTGGCGCCCTGGCATACAGAGGGCGAAACAATGCTCGCGGTACGCTTTAATTTGCCGGTTTCCGAGGAACAGATAAAAAAATATGTGACAGTTATGAGGCGTGCGACAGCGGACAAGCCCATGGAGGCAGTGCCATTTACCATAAAAACTGAATATTGTTACGCGGTGCTTACAGCGGATTTTGAGCCAAACCTAGTATATGACGTATCAATCACAAAAGGCATCACGGCGAAAACAGGCGAACCCATGAAAGACGACCACAACGTGCCTGTCACAATAGAGGATCTGCCGTCGTCCCTTGATTACGCCGAGGAGGGGGAGATTTTATCGCCTGAAGGCGAAATGAACGTTGCCCTCCGGGTAATGAACCTGGACAAGATACATGTAAGGCTTTACAAGGTTTTCAAAAATAATCTTGTTTATTACCTGAGAAACAGCAACACACAGGAGTACGGCCAGCAGATATTCGACGGCGAGCACGATATAACCGGCGGGAAAATAAACCAGGAGATAACGGAGTACATTAATTTTAACAAATTCTCCAAAGAACCCTACAAGGGTATTTTTGTCGCGGAAATATCAGACCTGAAGAATTATTACGACGTTAAAAGAAAACTCATAAGGTGCACGGACCTGGGGTTAATAGCGAAAACCTCGGGAAAGGACCTTATAGTAAGGGCGGTATCGGTATCCACACTTGCCGCGGACCCGGACGTTGCCATAAAGCTGGTATCACAGACGAACCAGGTAATAAAGGAGCAAAAGACGGACGTGTCGGGAAAAACCGTTTTCAAAAACTGGCGGGAAAATATTTATAATTTTCAGCCATACATCGTGCTGGCTGAATCAGGGGATGATTTTTCATACCTGAAATTCGACGGCAGCGAACTGAATAATTACACTTTTGACACAAGCGGCGAACCCACACTTGCCGACGGAATGAAGGGATTTTTGACATCCGACCGCGGCCTATACAGGCCGGGGGAAAAGGTCAATCTGACCGCGGTAATAAGGAACAATGACATGTCAATGCCCCCTGAGATAACAGTGGAAAACCGCATAACCGGGCCGCAGGGAGAAGTGATACAGTCGGATAAAAAAGCTATTAATAAGGAAGGCATGGCTGTTTTCACCCTTAATTCATCAATGTCGTCGCCCACGGGTGAATATAAATCGGAAATATGGATAAACGACAACAGGATGATAGGAAGTACGACATTTAAGATTGAGGAATTTATACCGGATAAGCTTACTGTGGATATAAAAACGCAGGAACCCGAGGTTGCCCCGGGGAGCCCGCTTCTATTCACTGTTAAATCCAACCAGATGTTCGGGCCGCCCGCGGCGGGCAATAAGGCCGAGACAGAGGTAAAATTCATTGATTACACTTTTCAGAGCAAAAAATTCAAGGATTACACCTTCCGCGACCCGCAGAAAACATTTTCTGAAAAATACGAAAGGCTCGGGCTTACAAACCTGGATGCTGTCGGCGAATACCAGTACAGCGTCAACGTGCCTTCCGGCGCCAAACCGCCTTCGGCGCTTGAAGCTGAAATTTACACGGAGGTTTATGATGACGGCGGCCGCCCGGTCGGGGCATATAAAACGGTCCCGGTTCACCTTTATAAATATTACCTCGGCGCGAAATTAAGGGATGAGCGCAGGTCGTATAAGCGCGGGGACAGGGTGGATGTGGATATCGCGGCGGTTAATTCAAAGGACGAGGCGCAGAACGTAAAAAATATCGAGGTTATTGTAAAAAGGAAGGTATGGTACTCCATATTCAGGACAACCAGATGGAACAGGGAACAATACGACTCGTCATCCTATGAGGAGGCGGTGCTTTATAAGACGATAGATATAGGCGGGCAGGCCTCGGTATCATTCACGGCCGACGTAGAGGGAGAATACTCCATATATGTGGGCAGCGAGGAAAAAATGCGCACCGGTCTCACGGTAAGCGTATCCGGCCCGGGCTTTACCACGTATGACATGTCCAACGCGGAAAAAATTACAATCAAAACGGATAAGGACAAATATTCAGCCGGCGACACGGCATCTATAACGATAAACGCCCCCTTTGACGGGATGGCGTATGTGACACTTGACCGTGACAAAGTTTATTACGAAAAATATGTGCAGATTGTAAACGGCAGCGCCTCGTTTGGCGTGCCAGTTCAGGCTGAGTACCTGCCGAACGTATATCTTTCGGTCGTGGCCATCAGAAAGCCGTCGGAAAAATATTTATCACTTCCTTTCACGGCATACGGCATACAGAATATAAACATAGACAAATCAATAAGGAACCTTAAGCCCAAAATCACATGCAGGGACGAAGTGATGTCCACCGAGGGGATAAACGTCTCTGTTTCAGGAATGCCCGCGGGAACGGCGGCAGTGCTTGCGGCTGTTGACGAAGGCATCCTGCAGATAATAAGGTTCGACACTCCGGACCCGCTCTCTTTTTTCTACATGAAAAAGGCCCTTCAGACCGCTACATACACGATTTTTAACAAGCTCTTAACGGACATAAAGGCGCAGAAACTTGCCATAGGCGGCGACATGGAAAACGGGCCCATGCAGAGGCATCTGAACCCGATACAGGCCAGGAACGAATCATACGCGAAATTTTCAGGGATAGTTTTTGCCGACGAGGCGGGCAATATAAATTACAAATTTGACACCAATAAATTCAACGGCAAGGTGAGGGTAATGCTCTTCACGGTCAAGGGCGACAAATTCGGGTCCGACGGGAAACATGTCAACGTGGTGGACCCCATCGTTATTACGCCGACCATGCCCAGGTTTCTCGCGCCGGGCGATGAATTCTTTATGCCGGTAAGGGTATATAACAATACCACAATCACATCGGCTTTCAGCGTAAAAATTGACGTTGACGGGCCGGTGGAATTTGAAAAATCCACGCAGACAGCTGACGAGATAAAAAGCAAAGGCGAAAAAATAATTACCTTCCGCGGCAGGGCGGCGGCGGACGCCGGGCTGGCAAAATTTTCGATAACCGCAGCCGGCTCGGGGCAGGCCATGACGGTAAAACGCGAACTCGCGGTAAGGCCGGCGGCGCACCTTGAAACACACGTTATCAGGGGATCAATCGAGCCGGGCAAGGAGCTTAAATTCAGCGTGCCGTCAACATATATAACGCAGGGAAAAAGGGCCAGGGTGCTGCTCTCCTACAGCAGGGCGGCAGAATATGCCGGAGCCTTTGATTACCTTATTCATTATCCGTACGGCTGTATTGAGCAGACCACATCATCGGGTTTCCCGCTCCTTTTTTACAGGGACCTCGGGATTACCAAAATGCTCATGGAGAACCAGGGTATAAATACGGAAAATTATATCAACGACACAATCAAAAGGCTCAGGAATTTTGTTCTTCCGGGCAACAGGGTGACTTTCTGGCCGGGCGGGTCTTACGACGCTTCGGACTGGACAAAACTTTACACTGCCCACTTCCTGATAGTGGCAAAGCTGAAGGGATATTTTGTGCCCGATGACCTGTACAATTCCGTGCTCATTGCCGCGGGGCTTACCACAGCAGCGGGCGGCCAGCCCGTAGTATCGGCGGACGCATATAATACGAATACGGACGAAAACAACAACGGCGAAGACGCGGCCAATGGGGACGGGGACGGCGATGAGGGGGACGGCGGGGAACCCACGCCTTCGGCCACAAGCGTACCCAGGCTGGACCGCCGCAGCCTGAACAAAAATGCGTATAATTTTGAAACAAATATCTACAAATTGTATCTTAAAACGCTGCTAAACACACCGGACAGCAATACAATGAAATATTACGAGGATCTTTATTCCCTTTATGTGAAAAAGAACCTGAACAGGGAAAAGGCATTGAAGGACCTTGGATATACGCTCGACAAAATAAAGGGTATGCAGGATGCGCTGGAAAAAGATTATATGTTAAAGGGAAGTATGATGCAAAAGACCGCGGCGGATTTTGCGGAGAATCTTTCAGAAACCGACAAATTTTTGCTTTCAATGAGCTATTCGCAGCATAATGAGCCGGAAGCGGCGCGAATGGTGGTTTTTGATGACTTTAAATCAAAATACATGGTCAGGGAACTGAACGGTTTCTTCAACTCTTACGCCAGGAACCTCGGCATGTACCTATCGGCGCTATCACTTGCGGAGGGCAAGGCGACCCCGAGGATTGAATATGACGAGGAACTGCTTTTAAAGCAGATCAAAGAGGACGGTTCGTTCGGCAGCACACAGGAGACCGCCTGGTCCCTTATAGGGTTATATAACGCGGAGCAGGCAAGGGCCAAGGGCAGGCCGATTGACGCGGATGTGTATGTGAACGGCGCGCTCAGCCAGGATACGGCGGGCAAGGAAACCCTGGTATTGAGCGACAGCGATAACAAATGGAAGGATATAAAAATAACTTCAAAAGACGCCTCCAAATTTTATTACAATATTTTCATTGAGGGCACTCCAAAAGAAAAGAACAGGACAGCCACAAGCAAAGGGCTGAAAATATCCAGAAAATACTATGACGAGGACGGCCATGAGGCAAACCTCTCGGCTGCCACACAGGGAAAGCTATTTGTGGTTTCAGTGACGCTTGAGCCGCAGTCCGGCAGGGAACTTGATAATATCGTTGTGGTTGACATGCTTCCGGCGGGGTTTGAAATAGAAAATCCCAGGCTGAAGACAAGGGGGTCCCTGAAATTTACGCCCGTCTCCAATTTTGACGCGGTCTATGAGGACATAAGGGACGACAGGATGCTTATGTTCACCGGGAAATTCAGCTCGCCGATGACCTTCTCTTATACTGTACGCGCCGTCACTCCCGGCAAATTTGTGATACCCAACGCGTACGCCGAAGCCATGTATGACCCGGGAATAAAGGCCGAAAGTTATGAGGGGGATTACCTGGTGGTTGTGCCTAACAAGTTTTAAGAGGCCCCTGAAAACAGAAAGGCACAGATGGCAATTATTGAAGGCATAAAAAGTTTTTTATTAAAATACAGGAAATTACTGGTTAAAACCGCGGCGGTTGTTGCCGCGGTTTTAACGGTTTTTATGGTGCTGAGCATCATTTTCCCGCTTCCACTGTACAGGATTGAGGATGATTTTTCCACAATGCACATTGATTCGGAGAACAAGTTAATAAGGATAACCCTCTCCGGATCCGGCAGGTACAGGATAAAAATGGGGCTGGACGGAATGTCACCTTATGTAAAACGGGGATTTGTTGAATACGAGGACAAGTCTTTTTATTACAATCCCGGCATAAACCCTTTTGCGATAGCGCGCGCCATTTATCTCAACGTGGAAAAAGGAAAAGTAAAGTCAGGCGGCTCCACAATAACCCTGCAGATAGCAAAACTTATTGAGCCAAAAAAAAAGAGGACTTTCTGGGTAAAGGTTGGCGAGTCTTTCCGCGCACTTCAGCTCACTTTAAGATATTCAAAAGCCCAGCTTCTTGAAATATATCTTAATACCATACCAATGGGAGGGAACATTGAGGGAGTGGCGGCGGCTTCATATTTTTATTTTAACAAACCGCCATCCGGGCTCTCTCTGGGAGAGGCGGCGACCCTTATTGCCCTGCCGAAACAGCCGAATAAACTCCGGCCCGACAAAAGGCTTGAGGCGGCGTATAACGCCAGAAACGCTGTTCTGGCGCGCATCGCCCCGGGGCTCAGGTTATCCGGCGATATTATAAGCAGGGCGTCCGCTGAGACATATCCCGGTAAAAGGTTTGTCAACCCGGGCAGGCTGCCCCACCTGGTAAACAGGAAATTTAAGGGGGCCGGATATGTCAGGAATTATTTCATAAACAACAACATCCAGGCCTCATGCGAATATCAGCTGAAGAATACAATAGACAGGCTGAAGAAAAAAGGGGTTTACAACGGCGCCATAATAGTCGCGGACAACAGGACCGGCAGGGTGATTGCGTACGTAGGCTCACCTGATTTTGGCGACAAGCAGCACGGCGGGGAGATAGACGGCGCGGATATTTTCCGCTCGCCGGGCTCCACGTTAAAGCCGCTGCTTTACGGGCTCGCGCTTGACGCCGGCATAATTACGCCGAAGAAAATAGTTTATGACATCCCCAGGGATTATGACGGATATTTTCCGGTGAACGCGCAGAAAAAATTCAACGGCGTCATTACCGCCGAAGAGGCCCTCACACATTCGTACAATTCCATAGCCGTAATGCTCGAGCACGACCTTGCGGGCAGGGGATTGCTGTATGCCCTGAAAAAGAGCGGTTTTTCCGACATTAAAAGAAACAACATTACACCCGGGCTTTCCGTTGTCCTCGGCACATATCCGATGAAACTGGAGGAACTGGTAACAATTTATTCCGCAATAGCCAACGGAGGGGAGCTCAGGAGTCTTAAATATACCGTTGAACAGGAAAAAATAAAGGAAAAACCCGTGCGGATAATGTCGCCGGAGAGCGCCTATATAATCTCTGAAATGTTATCAAATGGCGAGAGGCCGGACCTGCCCCAGTCGTGGGAGTTCACATATTACAGGGGAAAAGTGGCCTTCAAGACCGGAACGTCGTTCGGGCTCATTGATGCGCTGTGCGTGGGATACAACCCTGATTATACAGTTGGAGTCTGGCTGGGAAACGCAAACTGCGCCCCTTCGTTTGAACTTATAGGCATAAAGTCAGCCGCGCCGCTGCTCATGGAAATATTCAACATACTTACCAAAAACACGGATACATGGTTTAAAGCGCCGGAGGGAGTGGCTTACAGAAAAGTATGCCCTGTTTCCGGAGACCTGCCCGGAGAATTTTGCGTCCATGCAACAGACGATATGTATATAAAGGGGAAGACGCAAAATATCACGTGCCAGGTGCATAAAGAGATACTTGTGGATAAAAAGACCGGATTAAGGGCGGACCCCGGGCACCTGAAGCACCCTGTATCTTACTATAATAAGGAAATCATAGAGGACTGGCCGCCTGAAGCAGCGGCTTTCCTGCGCCAGAACGGGGGACTTACATCAATAATACCGCCATACTCAAAAGATGAAGCCCCTGACGGATCCAATGCGCGGCCGAAGATAACCAGCCCGGTAAACGGTAATGTGTATCTTATAAATTCCGCCATGCCCGTGGAATTCCAGCGTATTCCTTTAAAGGTGGCGGTTGCCGGAGGGACCGAGAATAAAATATTCTGGTTCGCCAACGGCAGGGTAATCGCCTCGGGCAGCGCCGATAAGATATTATTTTTTAAGCCGGAACCCGGAGCGTACGAGGTTGCGGTCCAGGACAACCTTGGAGGAAGCGACAGGGTCAAATTTAAGGTTTTTGAACAGCAGTAAAAAAAGAGCTGTTTTTAATTAAAACTTGAATAATGGAAAAAATTAGTACATACTTGTGCAAAGACTTCCGGCGGGGGAAAATCAATAAAAGTACTTTTCTACAGGTGCATTCAATGGAAAAGAAGATAATGATAGTGGATGACGAACCTGCGCTGGTAAAAATTGCCAGGATAGTCCTGGAGATGGAGGATTTTTCCGTAATCGAAGCATACAGCGGGGAAGAATGTATCATAAAGCTTAATGACGGCGCGGCGCCGGATTTGATATTACTTGACATAAATCTTTCAAAAATGGACGGCTATTCGGTATTAAAAAAAATAAGGGAGAACACAAAATACAGGGACGTTAAAATAATTTTTTTCTCAAACCTGGGGCTGCCGGAAGACGTAAAAAAAGGGCTGGACCTGGGGGCCGATGATTTTATAACAAAACCATTCAACATATTTGAAATTGTCGATGCTGTGAAAAAAGTCATTCAAAAAAGGATTTTTTGATTTCGGCCTGCCCTTAAAAAAATCTTAAGAAAAAATTCCGCATGGCCGATAATATATATGGCAGCGCTCCGGCAAGGATGCCGGGGAAGTTTACATCATGGAGGATGAAAAATGAAAAACATTCCTGTACCGGACACAGATGGAATTAGCAAAGGGCCCGACTGCATTCCGCTTCAAATCAACGCGGATACACTAAAGAATGTCATAACTCCGTGTAAACCTCTACGGATTTTGCCGGACAAAGCTGTTGAAAACAATTTAAGCGCAGCCGCAAACGGTGATATGGAAAAAACCGCTTATACAAAATGGTGGATACACCGCATAAGCCTGGCGTGAAACAAAATAAAGTATAAAAAGAATATATTTGCCGTGCCTGCAGGAAGGTGAATTTTACTATTAATAATACCTATTTTCTTTTATGAAATCAAACCCAGTATTTTTTTTGACAAAAACCGGAATTTGATTTATTATTACATCGTAGTGAAATGGCCCTGCCCCGGATTGAATGTTGTTCCCGGTGGGCCAAAATAAAAGTAAACGGAGAAATATTATGAAAAAATCTTTCAGGATGATTTTTGCGGCGGTTATTGTCTTGATTTTTGCGCTTCTTTTTGGATGCAAGAAAAACAGCACGCCGAATGCGCCTGAAACAGCGACTGTTGCCGGTACGCCGACTATTTCCCCGACCGCCACCGCCACACAGACTATCACCCGTACGGCAAGCATCACCCCGACATTTACCATATCGCAGACTTTTTCAGTCACAATGACTTCAACGGTAAGTCCCACAATAACCGAAACAGGCACAATTACCGCGACAAGCACCCAGACATGCACGTTTACAACGACACCGACAATTGCCGTGCCCATAGTAATCAGCGCGTATATAGGAAATAATTACATTTTCGCCGACAATGCCTGGGGATTGACGTATGACGTCTCTGTCGTTGACGCAAGTGGAAATACAATAACAAACGCGGACGTGACGGTAAAAAATGTAACAAATGTGTGGCAGTATCAGGTTCCGTATAATACATCAACCACAACTTATCATATTGACGACATAACCGGCACAACCATACAATACAATCCCGGAAATACATATGAAGTGGATGTTTACGCGGCAGGCGTTACTTATACGGCCCAGGCTGTCGCTCCGGGCGGCGACAATTTAAGCTCTGACTGCAACACGATATACTGGCAGTATGACGGTAACAACGATTCAGTTGAAGTGGACGATCCATCCGGAAACCCGGTTCTTACGTTAAACGACCCGGGGCTGGATTACAGTGCAAATATTTCGTCGGCATATTCTGTCACGGGGGATTACTCGGTTTACCTGTGGCTGGTAAATAATTATACTGGCGTATTCACCGGCTCGTCGCCGAACAGCAGCATCTGGGTGGAGTTTGACGACGCCTGGGATATAACAAATTCGCAGTAATTATTTTAAGGATTAGGCACCTGTTTCATTTAATAAAATTTTATAAACCGGTTATTTAAAAAACACATATAATTCAATTTAATCACAAAGCGTGCGCCTGATAATCTTGTTAGAAAATCCGTTTTAAGAATAAGCTTCCGCTCAAAATGCTTGCATATTATTATTTATATGGTATATTACTGCCGGCT
Organism: uncultured Spirochaetia bacterium; assembly: GCA_964565765.1. Lineage (GTDB taxonomy): Bacteria > Oederibacteriota > PGYV01 > PGYV01 > Palsa-1178 > Bog-1181. Next base: position 26,859 of record CAZMGF010000018.1, on the reverse strand, counting down.
TTAAACGCGGCAATTGACTGAATGCCAAACTTTGCGGGGTGTTTATGAAAAGAGTTTTTGTACTTGCGGCCTTGTTACTGCTTTCATCAGCGAGTCTTTTTGCGAAATTGACAAGCCTGAATGATTATTCAAATGGCAATTACAGGCTGTTCTTCGAAGACGGCGTTCAGATTGCAAAATGGCAGTATGACAAAAACGGAAGCCCGACAATCAAGGAAGGCAAAATATTAAACGGCGCTGCAGCCGACAAAATAATTGATAAAGATAATATAATTTATTTTTCGACAAGAAAATATAAAAATAATAAAATAGTTGACGGAATATATAAGGTGTATTATGAGGGGAACAAACTTTACAGGGTTTTTGAATATAAAAATGAAAAGCTTGAGGGAGTTGATAAAACTTTTTATAAAAACGGGCAAACACAATATATAATTAACTGGTCAAACGGGAAACGCAACGGCGAATTTAAGGAGTTTTATGAACACGGCTCTGTGGCAATCACCGGTAATTTTAAGGACGATACAGGCACGTTGAAATTTTACGACACTGAAGGGAACCTGGGGCGTAAATGCGATTATGTGGACAATTTAAATACAAATACTGAGAATTATTACATCTCCGGCCAGCTTGAGGATAAAAGCAGTTTTATAAATGAAAAACCTGAAGGAATATATGTCAGTTATTATGAATCAGGCGCCAAGCAAATTGAGGCGAACTACGCGAACGGCCAGTTAAACGGGCCCTATAAAGTTTATAATGAAAACGGAACCGTCAGGAAGCAGGGCAACTATAAAAACGGGGTTATGGAAAAAGGTATTTTTGACTGGCTGCCTGAAATTAACCATGGAAAAGGAATAACGCTGTTAACGGCTCTTGCGGCTGTTATCGGGGTAATTATAGTATTTGTTGTGCTGGCTTTAGTTAGAAAAAACAGCCCCGATTCCGGTAACGTTGAAAACTCACTTCAATCTGCGCCTGCCGCCGTTAAAACAGATGCTGCGCCGGCTAATCCCGCGGCTCTGCCGCGTGTTCCGACTTACCGTGTCTGGGCAATTATTGCCGCATTGCTTTTTCTTCCCACCGGGCTTGTGGCTTTGTTTTATTCAAGAAAGATAGATGAATTTCTTAAGGCGGGGGATACAGCGGGCGCGGAGCGCGCGTCAAAGACAACCCGTATATGGTGCTGGATAGGGATGATTGTTGGGGTTTTATTTACCGCGCTGTATATACTTGGAAAATTATCACATGGCCGGTGATCCAGCCGGATATATTTTTTAATTATAAAGAACACCCCTAAAATCCGCTAAAATAAAGGCTTTATTAAATGAAATTATCCATTAAAACCATATTAGCCGAAAATGTTTGTAATCAGTACAGTTTTGTAATGCGGAAATGAAATGCGCCTGTCTATGGATATTTACGGCAGGAAGGGATATAATAATAGTCCATAAGATAACTAATGGGGCGCACACATGGCAAAGGGGATGATATGGCAAAAAATTCTTGCAGCATATTCATCATTCGCGGGGTCAACGGCCGAGACGGCGGTATTTATAGGCAGGACGCTGCTGGAAAAAGGCATGGCGGATGATGTAAAGCCGGTTAATAAAATAAAATCAATTGATGATTATGACGCGGTCATTACAGGGCCGGCAGTGTAAATGGGAAAGATAAAAGTTGATAAATATAATATTGAGAAACCGGAGCAATCTTGGAAAAAAATATAAAATTATTTTTATCAGCGGCTATGTTTATGTTTTTTGCTGCTTGTTATTGCATCGCGGCTGATGAGAGTACACGTATAAATACAACTGCTTCAACGGATGCAACGATTACCGCCCTGTCAGAGCCAGAACCCGGAACCGTTCACGGCAGAATATTTGAACTCGGCACGCCGAATACACTGGAAAATGTTTTGATTGAGGTAAAAGGAACGAGCATGACTTCTGAAGGCGACCCGAAAGGATTTTATAAAATTAAAATCCCGCCGGGTGACCGCGTGTTGATATTTACCGTCCAGGGCTTTTCTACCGAAACAAGAAATATTTCCGTCAAATCCGGCCAGGATGTTGAATTAAATATTCATATGGAAAAAACAGATTTTACCTCGGAAACTATTGTTGTGCTTGCAAAAAAGGAGAGCGACCAGGTAACAGGGGGAACAATGACCCAAAATGAAATAAAAAAAACACCGGGCAACGCCGGAGACGCCCTGCGCGCGGTGCAGGACATGCCCGGAGTGGCCGCTCCGAGCGATTATTCCAGCCAGCTTGTTGTCCAGGGGGGCGGGCCGGACGACAACCTCTACCTGCTTGACAATATCCCGTGGCCCGAACCGTTCCATTTTGGAGGGCTGGTATCAACGGTAAATTCGGATTTGCTTTCTTCGGTAGACCTGTATGGGGCCGGCTTCGGCGCAAAGTGGGGCGACTATATGGGGGCCGTTCTGGATGCCAGGACGACAGCCGGCCCAAAGGACAGGTTGTATGTGAAGGCGGATGTTAATATGATAATGTCACAGGTGCTCCTTGAAGGGCCGCTTGGCATCGGCGATGCTTCGTTTACGGTTGCCGGCAGGCGCAGTTATATCGACCTTGTTCTCGGGGGATATATGAAAAGTTTCAGCATTACGGCTTTACCCGCGTTCTGGGATCTTGGAGGCACACTCGATTTTACGCTGGGGCCGGACAACCGATTTCACGGCCTGGCCATGAGCAGCAATGACTTTATGAGCCTGCTTGTTGGGGAAAACATGGGGGTTGATCCGGAATATTCCGGGGATTATAGTGTTAATAATTATTCGTTCACAACCGGCATGAGCTGGGTCAATACTTCAATACACGGTTTGACATCCACCCTGACTCCTTATTATTATTCGACAAAACAGAAAGAAACCATGGGTGATTGTTTTAATATAAATTCCGGCGAAAATTATTGCGGGATAAAAGAGGAAGCCGTGTGGGATATCGGGGAGCTGCTCGGGATGAAAAATGAGCTTGGTTTCGGCGGCAATCTGGGCGTGATCGGCGAGAACGCGGAAGCGTATTATTTCATCAGTATAACCGACGGCAACGTCTCAGACCCGGCAAGCACCACGATAAATTCAAGGCTTTATGAACGAAGCGCTTATTTACAGGACCGTATACAGATAAATACGCAATGGGCCTTTATTCCGGGCGTGAGATATGACAAGAGGGACGATGTGGCCCATGACACCCTGTTCCCGAGGATGAGGATCGAGTATCAGTACGATGAAAACACATTGTGGAAAGCGGTATGGGGATATTACGGAGAGTTTCCGACCGCGGAGCAATTAAATGCTGAATACGGAAATCCTTACTTAAGCGCAAACATCGCGGAGCACATGGCTTTGAGCCTGGAAAAAAAGCTTTCAGAGAACCTGAACGGCAGTATTGACGTATATTATAAAACTTACAAAAACCTTGTGGCTGACATCACCAATCCCGACGGCACCGAAACGTATAATAACAAAGGGTTCGGCATAGCCAGGGGAGTGGAGTTCTTCCTGAAAGAGCGTATGGACAGGTTTTTTGGATGGATATCATATGCCCTGTCCCAGTCAGAACGGCTGGATCCGCAAACAGGGTTATGGTCATTATACGAATATGACGAGCCGAGCATATTAAACCTGGCGGCCAGTTATAATATCACGCCAACATGGAGTTTTGGCGCCAAGCTGCGTTATAATTCAGGAGCGTTTGCGGAGAGCATAAAAAGCAGTTTTTTTGACGGCATAGGCATCTGGCACCCTGTTTTAAACGAAACCGACGATACAAGGCTTGGCGATTATCTCCGCCTTGACCTGAGGACGGATTATACTTTTTGTTTCGAGGGCTGGAAATTAAACCTGTATCTTGAAATAATAAACGCGCTAAACCGGCAGAATCCCGCGGGAACTTTGTCCCCGGAGTTCGGTTATACCGGCGGCCCCGATCTGATAAACAACCTTCCAAGGCTGGTGTATTTCGGTATGGAGTTTGAGTTTTAGCGGAATAGTAATGAACGACTTTTAGCCGCCATTGCTAAAAAGCTGTTTACAGGGTTTAACCGGCCTGTTTAAATTCGGTTGACTTCATTGTTCCGTGGCTCTAAGATATTTATATGGCAAATAAAATAATTAAAAGAAGCAAAATTCGTATATTTCTATTTTTTATAATCCTGACATTATTCTCAATTTCACCCCTATTCGCCCGTGAAGTTAAAGTAAGGGTTTTCTCAAAATATGACATCCGGAACGCCGTTATTACTTCCGGGGATAAAGCGCGGGGGAAGTGCTTTTTGAAACTGGAAGGCAATACAATCGTTGCTGATTATAACGGGAAAGATACGGAAAAAGCCGGTGATATCAGGGTTTTTGGCGGCGCTTATGGCCGGTACACCATCGACGCTGCCGGGCAGACCCGGCTGATACCCGGCAGTATTGACGCCGTAATACTTAAAGATGAAAAAGGTATCGCTCTTATAACAACTATAGACATTGAAGATTATGTTCCCTGCGTTCTTGCATCCGAAGAAGATGACTCCATGTTCTCACCCGAGATGGCAAAGGCCCACGCCATTGTTATCAGGACTTTTGCCACGCTTAATAATGAACGGCACAAATATTACGACTTTTGCGATTTGACCCATTGCGAGGTATTTAAGGGGATTCCGGCCAATGAAAAAAAATGGGACGCTCCTGTCATTGCCACTAAAGGGATGATACTGTCCGGCGATTGCGCCAAGGATTCAGCATATTTTTCCGCTTGCTGCGGGGGGATAACCGAGAACGCCGGAGAGTTCGCAACCGGTAGGCCAGGCAAATGCGGGGAACCCATTCAGGATTCTTTAAACGGAGTGCCGCTGTGCAGGGAGCACAGGTACTTCAGGTGGGTTAAAACCGTGGCCCGCAGGGATCTGGAAAACGCCCTTTCGTCCTTTGTCCCGGGAGCAAACCCCGAAATAACCGGGGTTACGATTTCAGCGCGTACGCAGTCCGGCAGGGCAAAAGAGCTGAAATTCTTTTATAAATGTTCTGAAGGCGCAAAAAGTGCCGTGGTTGACGCCAACAGGTATTTTTCGGTTTTTGGCAAGGAAGCAGGCTGGGCTCTGATACCTTCAAAATTTTTTGAAGTGGAAAAACAGGGTGATATTTTTGTATTCACGGGCAGGGGACACGGGCACGGCGTCGGGCTTTGCCTGCAGGGGGCGCACACACTTGCCCTTATGGGCAAAAGCTACAGGCAGATACTGCAGTTCTATTTTCCGGACCTCGGCATAAGCTCCATTAACTTTTGACAAATAGGCCCGTTTAACATATTATAAATGATATAACTACCATACGGCTAATATGACGAAAGGCAAGTAAATGAAAAAAACCAACGGTTTTAAACTGCCCTCAATGTTTCGCGCGTTACGGCACAGGAACTACCGCCTTTTTTTTGTGGGGCAGGGAACATCTCTTATAGGCACATGGCTCCAGACAACCGCCATGAGCTGGCTGGTTTACAGGCTGACAGGCTCGGCATTTTTGCTCGGCGTTGTGGGATTTTGCTCCCAGCTGCCGCTGCTGCTTCTCTCTCCTTTTGCGGGTGTGCTCTCCGACAGGTGGAAGCGCCGCACCATACTTCGCGTGACGCAGTCAATGGCCCTTTTGCAGGCCTCAATAATCGCTGCACTTGTGCTCACAAAAGTCGTCCAGCCATGGCACATTATAATCCTTTCCCTTTTTCTCGGCGTGGTGAACAGCTTCGATATCCCGGCAAGGCAGTCATTTATGATGGAAATGGTGGAAGATAAGAATGATTTGAGCAACGCGATTTCATTGAATTCCGCCCTTGTAAATTCAGCCAGGCTCATCGGCCCGGCCATAGCGGGAATACTAATAGCTTTAGTCGGCGAAGGCGCCTGTTTTACCCTGAACGCCCTGAGTTTCATAGCGGTGATATCGGCTCTCAGCATGATGAAAGTAAAAGAAAGGCCGGCGCATCCGAAAAATAAAAAAATACTCACGGAGTTAAAGGAAGGCTATAAATATGTGAGCGGCTTCAGGCCGATCAGGTCCATTCTGCTTAACATGTCCCTTGCAACGCTCATCGGGCTGCCGTACGCCACGCTGATGCCAATATTCGCCAAAAATATTTTTCACGGCGGCCCGCATACAATGGGTTTTTTGATATCTTCGATTGGCGCGGGGGCGCTATGCGGAGCCTTTTACCTTGCTTCGCGCAAAAGCGTACTCGGCCTGGGCAGGCATATTTATATCGCCGAGGCGGTTTTTGGCGCGGCTTTAATAGTTTTTTCTTTTACAACAATAGTGCCGCTGGCAATGTGCGTCCTTTTCTTCGCGGGCGCAGGAATGGTGAGCATGATTGCCGCGAGCAACACAATTCTCCAGACCATAAGTGACGAGGACAAGCGCGGCAGGGTAATGAGCTTTTACGCGATCGCCGCCGGGGTATCAACTTTCGGAAATCTCATATACGGCAGCCTTGCCGCGGCAATAGGCGCACCACGCGCCCTGACAATAGGCGGAAGCTTAATGATACTGGGGGCGCTGCTTTTTGCCAGGGAACTTCCGCAGATGGGAAAACTGATAAGGCCCATATATATAAAACAGGGTATAATAAAGGATATTGAGATGGAAGCCGCAGCCGGACCCGTGGATACGATAGAGGGCAGATAAGCTGTGATTAGGATTAACACTAAAAAGGAGGATTAAAAAAATGGCTTCACAACAGGAAAAAAACGATGTTCTTGATGAGATTATAATTAACAGGCGGTCAATAAGGCGCTTTAAGCCCGACGGCATGCCCAAAGAGATGGTGGAGCAGGTGATAAAGGCCGGTTTTGCCGCGCCGTTCGCGCGTGCAACGGAATTTCCACTGCAACAAATGAGGAAGTTTGTCGTTATAAAAAAGGAATCCGCCGCGCACGGCGTTGTGAAAAAGATGATTATGGCCAACGCAGGGAAAAACCTTAAGAAGCTTAAAATGGCGTCGTTTTTCAGCCCGAAGCTGAAGAAAAAGGCGAAATTGCTGGTGGAAAGGCTCACAAGAGTTTCGGAAAAAGGGCTCCCTTCTGTGGAGGCGGCCCCGTATTTTATTGTCATAGCGGAAAGAAAAGGAATACCAGCTTCGCAAAAGCAGTCCATGGCCCACGCAATGGAAAATATGTGGCTGAAGGCCACGGCCCTGGGATTGGGATTGCAACTGGTTACCGCGACCGGGATGCTATCCGGTAATAAAGAATTTATGGCCACCATTGGTTTAAACGACGGGGAGTATGAGATTGACGCGTGTGTCATCGGCTATCCGGACGAAACCCCTGCAAAGAGGGATGAAATTGATATTAAGGAATATACGAAGTGGCTGGAATAACAAACAGATGGTGCGTTAAAAAAATAAACGGAGGCAGTTGAAAATGGTAAATATTGAGGACAAGTGGGTTCTTTTGACCGGAGCGAGCAGGGGCGTCGGGGCAAGAGTCGCAAAGGCTCTTGCTGATAAGGGTTGTAAACTGATACTTCAGAGCAGGACACTGGACGGCACAAAGAAAATGGTGGAAGAATTTAAGGCAAAGGGCATTGTGGCTCATTCTGTCGCGGCGGAGCTTTCCGACCCGGCGCAGGTGCAGCGCTTAATTGCTGAAGCAAGGCGCATTTCAGGCGACCATATTGACATCCTTTATAATAACGCCGGAATAATGACAAAGTACCGCGAAAAAATATATGACGCGGCAGTGGAAGAGTATGCCATGAGCTTTATGGTCAACGTAATAACGCCCGCGATGATATGCAACGCTTTTATCCCTAAGATGATTGAAAGGGGATGGGGGCGAGTGGTAAACGTCACATCCGGCATCGCCAACGAACCGCAATTAATGGCATACAGCTGTTCAAAGGCGGCCCTTGATCGCTATGTGCGCGATATGTTAAACAAACTAAACGGAACCGGAGTGCTTATCAATTTAATGGACCCGGGCTGGCTGCGCACCGACCTCGGCGGGCCGCAGGCGCCAAACGACCCTGATTCGGTGCTTCCCGGCGCAATGGTGCCCGTACTGCTTGATGATAACGGAGGCAGCGGGAAACTTTACCAGGCCATGGATTACGCCGGAAAATAAAAGCGACATTTTCACAGAACCCATAAATGATATAACGCGGAAGCCATAACATTTTCTTCCATTTTCCCCCGCCATTTGGTATTATTCTATAAACGTTTAATTACTGCAATGAGGTGGAAAAAATGAGAAATAATATAATACATCCCGGCGCTGACGAACTTGTTTATGAAATACGCGAAATCGTCAATGTTGGAAATCGTATAGAAAAAACAGGAATAAACATATACTGGGAAAACATCGGCGACCCGGTGGCCAAAGGGGAGCTGGTGCCGGCCTGGATAAGGGATATTGTCGCCGATACCGTAAAAAACGACAATTCAAGTTTCGGCTACTCGCCAACAAAAGGGCTGCTTTCCGCCCGCGAATATATTGCTTACGAGCGCAACCTTGAAGGCGGGGCGCAGATAACGGCAGAGGATATATTGTTTTTTAACGGCCTTGGCGACGCCATTGCCACTGTTTACAATTATCTTAACAAAAATTCACGCGTCATCGGCCCCAATCCGGCCTATTCGACGCATTCATCGGCAGAGGCCGCCCATGCAGGCGCCTCGCACATCACATACAGGCTCGACCCGAAGAACAACTGGTATCCGGATCTTAAGGACATGAGGGAAAAGATAATTAAATATCCGGAGATAAGCGCGATATTAATAGTGAACCCCGACAATCCGACGGGAATGGTTTATTCCAAGGACGCGATAAAACAGGTGGTTGACCTGGCAAAGGAATTCGACCTTTTTATAATTTCCGACGAGATATATTCCAACCTTTTTTACGGCGGGGTGGAGCATAAAAAACTTGCTTCTGTAATCGGCGGCGTCCCTGGAATCGCGATGCGCGGCATATCAAAGGAATTCCCGTGGCCGGGCGCAAGGTGCGGCTGGGTGGAATTTTACAACACATCAAAGGACGCCAAATTCGCAAGGTACGCAAAGACAATTATAGACGCGAAAATGCTTGAAGTCTGCGCCACTACGCTGCCGCAGAAGGTGCTGCCGAAAGTAATGGGCGACCCCAGGTATTATCCTTACCTGGCGGAGCGCAACGCGAAGTACTGGCAAAAATCACAGATGGCATATGAAATATTTTCAAAAATACCGGGTGTTTCAGTGAACAAGACCTACGGCGCTTTTTATATGACGGTTCTTTTTAATGATGGAGTCCTGAAAAAAGGGCAGTCGTTAAAGGCGGCCAACAGGGCGGCGGCGGATATCATAGCGCCTCTTTTAAACACGGATAAACCCGACAAGCAGTTCGTTTACCACCTGCTGGCATCCAGGGGCATATGCATTGTGCCGCTCTCATCGGGGTTTAATTCCGACCTGAATGGTTTCAGGGTGACGCTGCTTGAGCCGGATATCGAAAAATTTAAGGGAATTATGAACGAAATTGCCGGGGCGATAAAGGAATATACAGTGTCTTAATTTAATAAAATACTGGAGGTTTTATGGATTATATTCATTCTTTGATTATGGGGATAATACAGGGAATAACGGAGTTTTTGCCGGTGAGCTCCAGCGCGCATCTGGCGCTCTATCCGAAAATATTTAATGTCCATTCCGCACTGCTCGATTCCGTAAGCTATGACGTTGCGCTTCACGCCGGAACGCTCGTCGCGCTCGTGCTCTTTTTCTGGAAGAGGATTTTGACCCTTATCGGCGCTTTTTTAAAAGGGCTGGCATCGGGTGAGGCCCGCAAAACACAGGATTTTAAAATGGGGCTCTTTGTCATAATCGCAACCATACCAGGCGCTCTTGTCGGGTATAAATGGAACAAATACATTGAGGAAACATTCAGGGACCCTGTGAAGATAGGAACCCTGCTCGCGGTATTCGGCCTTGTATTGCTCCTTGCCGATAAGATCGGAAAGAAGACAAGAGAGACCGGGGATATGAATTTTTTTGATTCTATTATTATCGGAATTGCCCAGGCTCTGGCTCTTATACCGGGAGTCTCCCGCGCCGGCATTACAATCACTTCGGGGATGTTCCTCGGGTTTAAAAGAAAAGACGCGGCTGAATTTTCCTTCATAATGAGCATTCCCATAGTGGCCGGCGCATTTCTGCTCGAGTTAAAGCATCTTATCAAAACCGCCTCCGGCGACGGACTGTCCCTCTCGCTTATCGGTTTCGCCGCAGCCGCGATAACGGGTATTTTTACAATTAAATTCATGCTGGATTTTGTCAAGAAAAATTCTTACGTACCTTTTGTAATCTACAGGGTCGTATTCGGCCTTGCCCTGATTGCCTCTTTTATAAAGTGGTAGTATGAAGGTAAAGTTTCTCGGGACCGGGACCTCGCACGGCGTCCCGCTCGTGGGTTGCACCTGCCCCACATGCTCTTCAACTGATCCGCACAACAAAAGATACCGTTCCTCAATATGGGTGACAAAGCCGGGCTGCAGCCTTGTTGTCGACACCCCGGCCGAGTTCCGCCTGCGCTGCCTTGAATATTGTATAACCCGCATAGACGCGCTTTTGCTGACCCACGCGCACGCCGACCACATTGCCGGCCTTGACGACATCAGGATATATAACGAGGAGCAGTCAATGGACATCCCGCTCTACTGCGACGCGCCTACAAAACATGAAATCGAAGAGAGATTTTCGTATATTTTCAGGGAGACACAGTTGGGAGGCGGCAAGCCGCGGCTGAAAATAACATTGCTGGAACATTTTAAGGAATTTAAGGCGGGTGGTTTTGATATCATGCCGGTGCCGCTGCTCCACGGGGAACTCACGATTACCGGATTTATAATTGACAGGAAATTCGCCTACCTGACCGATTGCTCGGCAATACCGGAAAAAACTTACGCCGCTCTTTCGGGGCTTGAAGTTGTTGTAATTGACGCGCTCAGGCTCACGCCGCACCCGACACATTTCAGCCTTGAGCAGGCAACAGCCGCCGCAGGGCTAATCAACGCCAAAAATACCTATTTTACCCACATAGCACACGCAATTGAACATGTGAAAGTTGAAGAAGCCCTGTCTCCCGGCATAAAACTTGCTTATGACGGGTTGGAAATACTTCTAAATCAGTAGTATTTAGCATGGCGGCGGTATTTAAGGCATATATTTAAGGCAATTATACCAACATCAAAAACCATTTGGTAAAAATCTATTTTACATTAAGAAACAGACAAAACGTATAAACGCCATAAAAATAAGGAATTTTTTGGAGTGACGGCATTTCGACTTTTTAAGCAAATCCGGTTTTCTTGACTTATAGGTTCTATATGCTATAATTTCAATGTTAAAACAAATAATAAAGAGGGAGATGTAAATGGAAAATATAGAAGGCAAAAAGGAAACAGCCGGCAGTTATGTAAATGAACTCTGGGCCACTTTTGAAAAAACGGGATCAATAGGCGCGTACCTCTTATACAATGTGGTGAAGGAAAAAAATCAAAAAACGCGTAAGACAACCGAGAAAAATAATACTTTACAAAAGTAATCCTGTAAAGTATCATAGATTTTGCAGACCAGAAAATCCAGGTATTCTTGCCTGGATTTTTCATTTATATTGCAGGGGAACCTATGGAAGATATCAAAAAAAACATCACAGCCGACGCGGACGCAGCAGTTGACCAGGCATCACTGGCGCAGTTTAAGGCAAAATACCTGGGGAAAAACGGCGTTGTTACAGGTATGTTCGCCTCCTTAAAGGACGCGGCAGACAAAAAGGAAGCAGGACTGCGCGTCAACGGCCTTAAAGTCTTTGTGGAACAGGAATACAGCCGCAGGGAAAAAGAACTTCTTGATATAAAAAAAGCTGATGAGCTCAAATCCATCGACGTTACACTGCCGGCATACCGCATGGCCGGCGGCTCCACGCACCCGATTACAAAAACAATGGAAGAAATAAAATCAATATTCATGTCCATGGGTTTTTCAATCGAAGAAGGCCCGGACGTGGAAGAGGATTACTATAATTTTACCGCCCTGAATTTCCCGGCCGAGCACCCGGCGCGTGACATGCACGATACTTTTCATATTGACGACAAGCACCTTCTGCGCACCCATACATCACCCATACAAATCAGGACAATGGAAAAACAGCGCCCGCCCCTCAAAATAATAGCGCCGGGCAGGGTTTACCGCAGGGACGCGATGGATGCGACGCATTCAACGGTTTTTCACCAGGTTGAGGGATTTATGGTGGATACCAGCATACGTTTTTCGGACCTGAAAGGCGTACTTGACCTTTTTACAAAGGAACTATTCGGAGCGGATTTAAAGACACGCTTCCGCCCCAGTTTTTTCCCCTTCACAGAGCCCTCCGCCGAGGTTGACGTGCAGTGCGTCAACTGCCGCGGCAAAGGGTGCGGCGTATGCAAGAACACAGGCTGGCTTGAGATCCTGGGTTCGGGCATGATACATCCCAACGTTTTAAGAGCCGTGAGAATTGATCCCGAGCAATATTCCGGATTCGCCTTCGGATGCGGGGTCGAAAGAATTGCCATGCTCAAATACGGGATCGACGATATGAGGCTTTTCTTTGAAAATGATGTGCGCTTCTTAAAACAATTTAAGTCTTGAAACCCTTCTTTCTTATCACGGCCTTTTTCTCGGCCGCCATTTCCGTTTATTTTTACCGCGCCATAGTTTCTGCGATTAAAAACAAAGCCGCCGCTTACCTGAATTTTGTTGAAACAACAATCAAAAATTCAGCCGCCATAATAAAAAAAAGCGCCATTATACGAATAGAAGCGGCTGCGGCCGTGCTGTCGCTTACACTTTGCGCCGCAACAGGAGCGTGGTTTATCCTGGCACCAACTGCCATCGTTATGCTTGTCATACCAAAGATGTATGTTTCATTTGAACGCGGAGTGTATCTAAAACGCTACTGCGCGGGGCTTGAGGGTTTTCTCGAACAGTTAATATCATCCTTAAAATCCGGCAACAGCATTACCAGGGGGCTGCAGGATTTTTGCGCCGCGGATAATTCACCGGTGGGCCATGAAATATCAATGGTTATGCAAAAAACAGGGCTCGGGTTTTCAATAAAGGATGCCCTGGTGGAGATGAAAAACAGGGTGCCTGTAAGTGAAAATGAAATGCTGGTTTCCGCGCTCTCGACGGCCATTGAAACCGGCGGAAATCTAAGCGTGATACTCTCCACAATACTTCAGACAATAAGGCAGAGAAATTCACTGGAAAGGGAAGTAAAGGCGCTTACGTCACAGGGAATACTCTCCGGGATAATAGTCGGGGCGCTGCCCTTTATGCTCTCCGGCATCATGTTGCTTATGGATCCGGAACTTATGCTGCCGCTTTTTACCACGGGGCAGGGGCTCCTGATGGTGTCCGCAGCCGTAGTGCTGGAGGCGCTCGGCGGATTTTTTATATTCAAAATAACAGATATAAAGGGGTGATATCTCTGGAAATATTATTTGCGGCGCTTGTTTTTTGCTGCTGGGCAGCACTTTCCGCAGCGCTGTTTTCAGTCATTTTCAGGAACGCCGAGATAAACAAACTCAAAGGCGTAGTTTTTACAGGAGCGGCGGCAAAGGCAAAGGAAGCTCTTTTGTCGCTGAGGGCGCGTATAAATTCGGCTAACAGGTTCCTGACAAAACTGCGCCGGTATGATGAAATAGCTGCTCTGCTGAAAATGACTGGCGCGGAGAGCTGCGCTCCAGGGGAAGATTTTGTTCTTAAAGAAGAGGCCTGCGCAATATGCGGGGCCGTGGTTGGGATAATTTTTTTTCCGGGCATTGCCGCGGCGGCTTTTGGGACTGCCGCATTTTTTATACCGGAATTACTTTTGAAATCAAAAGCCGCCCGCAAAAAAGAAGAGATGCTACGGGAGATGCCTGATGCGTACGATATAATCGCGGCCGGAATAGAAGGCGGGCTATCCGCCCAGATGGCGCTGGCCCGCTACGCCTCGGGTGCAAAAGGCGCGTTTGGAGCTGAACTGCTGCAGGCGGTAAAACAGATACAGCTGGGCGCGGGTTTTGAAAGCGCGCTAAAAAAAATGTATGAAAAGAACCGCGTAGCCGAGCTCGGGGGGTTTATCAGCGGTTTTATCCAGGCTGAAAAAGCCGGTGGCAACATTAAGGAAACCATACGCTCGCAGGCATCCGAGATTAGGCAAAAAAGGTTCATGGCCCTGAAGAAAAAGGCCCACGAAGCGCCCGTAAAATTATTAATACCCCTTATTCTTTTCATATTTCCGGTCATATTTATTATCCTTTTCGGGCCGGTTATGATAAAATTGATGAACGGCCTGTAATATTAAAGGGCCCGGCATGGTGCGCGGTATGAAACTTTACAGGGGAAATGATGTCATAATAGAGAGAGTTGAAACAGCCGGGAGTTTTATCAAGAGGCTGACCGGCCTTTTGGGAAAGAAAAATGTGCCGGCCGGTTATGGCATATATTTTCCCGGATGCAATTCAATACATACGTTTTTTATGTCCTGCGCAATAGATGTGATTATGCTTTCAGGGTCAGGAAAAGTTGAAAGTGCGTTTTCCGGACTCAATCCCTGGAAGATTGCCGTTAACCCGGAGGCCTGCGATACCGTAGAAACGGTTCCGGGAACTATAGCGGCATGTGGAATAAAAAAAGGGGATATTTTAACCCTTAAGAATGCTTAAAAAACAGACTAAAAAAATGAGGCAAACATGCCCGTGATCAGCCTGTCATCGAGAAAACCCGACATATTTTTTTATCACAAGGGTTCGGAGGTCTCTTACGACCCGACGAACAAATTTTACCAGGTATCGTTTGATTTTGACCTGGAAATGTCAATCCATGATTTCCTCACTTCTTTCATAAACGACGCCGTATTATCGGATGAAAAATTCAGGGATTTTGGCGCACTGCCGCAGGACAGGGGCATGACGGGGCTTTATTTTGACATACTGGCGGATTTCGGAAACGCCCAGTGGCAGGATTTTTCTTCATGGTATTACGGCCACAGGGTAAAACTTCAGACGCGCATTAAGGCCGTTGTATTAAACGCGATAAGGCAGCAGAAGGAATCGGGAATCGACGGGCTCGAGTTCTTTTCATGGATGTCCCTGATCACCCTCATCGCGGCCATATCAGAAGAATATTTTCAGCGCAATTTTGACACCCTTAAAATAATGCGCGACACCCTTTCGATAAAACTGGGCGAGGCATTTGAAATGATGCTCAGGGAAGTGCTCTCGGACGAAGAAGTTGAAAGGACAAGGGCGGAAAAAACAGGACAGGACTCCGCTAAAATAGAGCCGCTCATCAACAGGTACGCCATTATGTTCGCGGATGCCGCCGACATGGCCAGTGTGGAGCGCATTATATTCTCCAGGGACAGGAATGTATTCATTGACAGGACCATTTTCAACCGCTTTCTTGGAATTTTTGAGATGGTGATAGAAAATTCCAAAAAAGTGCGCAGGAACGACAACTTGAAGGATATACTCTCGGATATGGGGGCCATAAGGCTCATACTGAAGGGCAAAAGGGACAGGCGCAACCTGCTGAAGCTGGCCAACAGCGACAGGGAGTTTCTGGTAAGGGTAACATCGAAATACGAGAAAAATATCATTGAAAAATCCATGCGCGACATTGTGGCGGAAACGGGAAACAGCGAGCTTATTAATTTTATACGCCATGGCGAGTCTGTGGAGGAACTCTTTACGGACAACAGGGTTTACAATTATGCTTTAAAGGCCTTGAAGGGGATAGGCAACAGGCGCTCGAAAGAGACGGCAAAATATCTCGGTTACGCGCGCGAAAGGATAAAAAGGGCGGGCAGCTCATTTCTGGGCGGCTTAAGGCCCAAAGAAAAGGAAAGGATACTCACCGCGTGCATAGAGAATTTTTCCGGCTGCCTGAAGCTAATGGGTGATTTTGCGGTTATAAGGCATAAATACGGAAAAAAATCGGCGTACAGTGAAGAGATGCTCGGAATAAAAATATTAAGGCAGAGTTTTTTCAGGCAGGCAAAGGACCCGGAAACCGGGCGCGACTGCATAGAATGCGTAAGGGTGGCATCGGACCAGATGACCAGGATAGACAACCTGTATGAAGAGGGCAATCTTTTTTACATAAGGGCCGGCGGCCCGATATATCCGGGCGTTGCCGGAGCGGCAAGGGGAAAAAAACTCTTTATGTTCGCGGACCTGCGAAATTCAACGGAAACAACAATGAAGCTCACAAAAGATACGGCCGCGTTTCTGACCCCGTACCTCAACGCGGTTTATAAAAAATCCGTGGGTAACGGCGGAAATGAGATATACTTTGCAGGCGACGGTTTTGCGGCGCATTATTCAAAGGTGACGGAAAGCGTAAGAAGCGCCTGCCTTATACATAATGAGTTCGCCGGGCTGCGCAGGGAAGCCGAAGGCAAAATCAGGGACAAAGAGAGGGTGATATTCAAGGAACTCGTAAAGGCCGGCGTTATAAATACTGAAATGAAACTTCAGGATGTTACGGCGCCGGCGCAAAACACACACGCCTCGGAGATAGCGGATTTTATCGCGCTTGCCGCAAAAAATCCCTCCATGAAAATGGAGGACGTTTTAAACCGGGTCGCCGGGGAATATTCCATGCCGCGCGTGGAGATCGGGATAGGAATTACCGAGGGGGACCTTTTCTTCGCCGTTATAGGCGAGGAGGACAACGTCAGGTTTAATATTGTCCTTTCCCCGAGCCTTACCCAGGCCGCAAGGCTCTCCGGATCCGCGGCAGAGGTAAAAGATTACCTTGAAAAACTTTACGGCATCAAGAACATACCCAGAAAGGCATATTCACAGAACAGGAAGCTTTTTAACCAGGGCATAGTAATGACAAATCAGGTCTTCGACACCCTTAAAAAAGAGGTTGAGGTAGGCACAATTGACGCTAAAAAAATAGACCTTTCCTACAGCATATATTATTATTACGACACGGTACTGGATAAATATATTTCTCTGGCAAAACTGGAACAGCCGATTGCCCTTAAAGGCATCGAGGGTGATGTGGAAGTTTTTGAGGTTT
Organism: uncultured Spirochaetia bacterium; assembly: GCA_964565765.1. Classification (GTDB taxonomy): domain Bacteria; phylum Oederibacteriota; class PGYV01; order PGYV01; family Palsa-1178; genus Bog-1181. Next base: position 9,760 of record CAZMGF010000018.1, on the reverse strand, counting down.
TCACATCCGCGACGCAGGTTGACGCGTACGTGAACAACTGGCTGAAAAAGCAGAAAACGCAGTAAAATTCAATTTTTTTGTTGCGTATTGAAAGCGTATAATGTAGAATTTAAGGGCTTTGAAAAATGAATTATTAATACTGGGGCAGTAGCTCAGTTGGGAGAGCATCAGGCTGGCAGTCTGAGGGTCGTCGGTTCAATCCCGATCTGCTCCACCAGGACTCATAGAAACAAGCGGCCGCCATTTGGCGGCCGGTTCTTTATTACCGCCAGTAAATTATTTCAAACAAAAAGGGAGACATCAAATGGTAGAAACAATACTCGGAGCTTTAGGGCAGTTTGTTGAATGGCTTTTCAGGCTTTTCGGCCCACTTGGCGGCGGTATTGTGGCGGCCATGGCAATAGAGAGCGCGTGCATACCGCTTCCTTCAGAGCTCATAATGCCTTTTGCCGGATTTTTGGCTGTTCAGGGCGCGGCCCAGACATTTTATGTTTTCGGCTCGGAACCGCTTTCCCTTTTTATACTCGGGCTGATCGGAGCCTTCGGGTGCCTTCTGGGTTCATGGCTCTCATATTTTGTTGGCTATTACGGCGGAAGGCCATTTCTTGCAAAATACGGAAAATTCATACTTTTTAACCATCATGATATGGATATCGCAGACGGATTCTTCAACAAATACGGGGAAATAACGATATTTTCAAGCAGGCTCATGCCCGTGGTAAGGACCTTCATATCGCTTCCTGCCGGGATTTCAAAGATGAATTTCTGGCGCTTTACTTTTTATTCCGTGATAGGCTCCATACCGTGGTGCTGGGCGCTCGCGTGGGTCGGCTGGAAACTCGGAAAACACGCCGCCGATATAAACGCCTGGAAAGAGACATTAAAACACAGCCTGGGCAAGGGGCTGCATGTTGTAGACGCGCTTGTGCTGCTTCTTTTTATCGCGGCGGCTGCCTGGTATATAAAAAGGCACATTGACCACAGCAGGATAGACAATAAAATTAAGGAACAGAAAAAGAAAAAATAAGGGACAGCAGGTGCCATAAAATGCATTTTCAGGATCTTATATTCACGCTTCAGGACTACTGGAAGAAAAAAGGATGCATTATAGCCCAGCCATACGACATGGAAAAAGGGGCCGCCACATTTTCACATTCCACGTTTTTCAGGTCACTCGGAAGCAAACCCTGGAACGCGGCTTACATTGAGCCGTGCAGGCGCCCGAAAGACGGGCGCTACGGCGACAACCCCAACAGGTTCCAGCACTACTACCAGTTCCAGGTGATAATGAAGCCTTCCCCCGACGACATACAACAGCTTTATCTTGAGAGCCTTGAGGCAATAGGCATAAAAATAAAAGAGCATGATATTAAATTCAACGAGGATGACTGGGAATCGCCGACGCTGGGCGCGTCCGGGCTTGGATGGCAGGTATGGCTGGACGGCATGGAAATAACGCAGTTTACATTTTTTCAGCAGATGGCGGGTATAACACTCAATCCAATTTCCGCGGAGCTTACATACGGCCTTGAAAGGCTGGCCATGTACATCCAGGGAAAAAACAGCGCCTTTGACGTAACCTGGAACGACAAAATAACATACGGGGACGTTTTTCTTGAAAATGAAAGGGAATTTTCAGCGTACAATTTTGAGCACGCCGATACCGCAATGCTGCTGAAAACACTTGATAGTTTTTACAAAGAAGGCGAAAGAATAGCCGGACTCGGGCTGCCGATACCGGCGTACGACTATGTCCTTAAAATATCACACCTCTTCAACCTGCTTGACGCGCGCCGGGCAATATCAATTTCAGAGAGGCCGTCTTTCATAAAAAAAATCAGGGATCTCGCGAAACTCTGCGCGGATGGTTATGTGAAAACGCCGGGTGAAGCAAATGGCTGACCTCATCCTTGAGATAGGCATGGAAGAACTGCCGGCCGATTATCTGGCGCCGGCAGCAGAGCAGCTTGCAGGGGATATGAAGAAGCTTCTCGATGAAAAACTCATTGAATTCAGGGAAATAACCTCTTTTTATACTGTCCGCAGATTCACTGTGATTATAAGGGGAGTCGCCGCGGCGCAGAAGGACCTTGCTTTTGAGAAAAAAGGGCCGCGCGCTGACATAGCCTTTAAAGGCGGAGCGCTCACTGATGTCGGCAAAAAATTTCTGGCTTCCAATTCGGCCGCGGAAAAAGATATAAAAATAAAGGAAGAGAAGGGGCAGAAATTCTTTTTTTTGGATATTTTTCAGAAAGGGCTGCCTTCGGAAAAAGTACTTTCTGAATTTCTCCCCGGAATAATAACGGGGCTGCGTTTTCCAAAATCAATGATATGGGACCCAAGCCTTGTTACATTTGCAAGGCCGGTCAGGTGGCTTCTGTGCCTTCTGGACAGGCATGAGATACATTTTGATTTCGGCAATATTAAGTCAGGAATGGAAACACGGCTCCATAAATTCATACATAATAACAAAAATGTAAGGGTAAAAGACGCTGATGATTATCTGAAAATAATGAAAGACAACGGAATAATACTCTCTCAGCAGGAACGCAGGGATGAGATATTGAAAAAATCCGCCGAGGCGCTGCGAGGCAAGAAATTAAGGCTCATTGACGACGAAGTGCTCCTTGAGAGGCTGGCGAACTCCGTCGAATCGGTTACGGCAATGGCCGGAAATTTTGATGAAAGGTTTCTTTTCCTTCCCGAAGAAGTTATCATTACCGCCATGAGGGAGCACCAGCGCTATTTCGCGGTCTGCACCCAGGAAGGTAAATTTACCAACAGCTTTGTGAATATACGCGACGGCGGCGTGGAAAATAATGATTTTATAGCAAAACAGCACGCAAAAGTCCTTTTTTCAAGGCTCAAAGACGCGGAATTCTTTTTTCAGGAGGATCTGAAAACACCGCTGGAAAAGAATAATGAAAAACTTAAGGAAGCCATATTCATTAGCGGCCTTGGGACCATGTATGAAAAAATGGAGCGTTTAAGGGCCATGGCTGGAAGGTCAAAGGAAATATTTAATTTTGAAGATACTGTGACCCTGCAGGAGGCGGCATACCTTTCAAAGGCAGACCTTATGACAAATATGGTCGGAGAAAAGGAATATGTAGGGCTGCGCGGCTTTATGGGGGGAGTTTACCTTCAAAAGCAGAAGAGGGACGAAAAAATATGGAGGGCCGTGGCCGAGCATTATCTTCCCAACATGGTGGGGGACAGGCTGCCAACAACCGCAGAGGGGCTCCTGCTTTCGATAATTGACAAAATTGACAACATAGTAGGTTTCTATATAGCCGGGTTTAAGCCTACGGGAAGCAAGGATCCGTATGCCGTCAGAAGGCAGGCGCTGAATATTATTTACATAGTCCTTGAAAAACAACTCAACGTGGACCTTGCGTTCCTTATTTACGAGGATTCCCTTGCGTATAAAAAACAGCTCGGCAAAGACACGGACATATCGGAGATAACGGAATTTTTCAGGCAGAGGCAGATAAATTATTTCAAAGACAAGAATATTGATTACGATATTATAAACGCTGTTGCCTCAGGCAAGGTAATGAACATGCTTGACGATTTTAAAAAGGCGGGAGCGCTCTCGCAGGCCAGAAAAACAGAAAAATCTTTCAATGATATTGCTTTCGCAATGTCAAGGGTGGCGAATATTGTGCCGCCAAAACACGAGATAAACAGCGTAAATAAAGGACTTTTTGACACTCCGGAAGAAGGGCTGCTGTACTCGAAGTTTGAGGCGGAAAAACCCGCATTCGTTTCAATGATGTCGGAAAAAAATTACGCCGGAGCATTTGATATGATCGCGTCCTTTAAGCCGGCAATAGATTCTTATTTTGAAAAAGTGCTTGTGATGGACAAAAATATTGATAAAAAGAACAACAGGCTCAACACCCTTTCTGAAATTAAAAATGTCTTTTACACTTTCGCCGACTTTTCAAAACTTGTAATTGACAGAAAATAGAAAATAATCCCGGAGGTTTCCCATGGACTTTACCGACGCTAATTTTGAGGCTGAAGTTACAAAATCAGATTTGCCGGTGCTTGTGGATTTCTGGGCAAACTGGTGCGGGCCGTGCAAGATGATATCGCCGATGATAGACAGGCTTGCCGCGGCTTATGCTGGAAAACTTAAGGTCGGGAAAATGGATGTGGACGCCAACAGCGCCTCTCCTTCTACGCTCGGAGTAAGGTCGCTTCCGACACTGATGTTCTTTAAGGGCGGAAAAATGGTTGACCAGATAATCGGAGTTGTCTCTGAAGCACAGCTTAAAAAGACAATTGACAGGGTTATTGCCCAATAAAACAGGAAAATAAAAAATAAAACTGGTTCAAATCAAAAATATTGTCATCAATAACAGCTTTTCATATTTTACCAGACGGAATAAAACTGTTAATAATTTTTTGTCCGTATATAATAAAGTAATGCGAAAAAAAATCCCCTAAAACAACAAAAAACGACCGGTTCTATTTTATGCCAATAAAATAAGGTGTTTCAACGATAAATTCAACCAAAAAATCAGCTGGTAAAAATTGACAAAAAATCTATCGTTTGCTATAATTATATCAGGGAAATAGCAAAGAACACTAGAGTTTTCTAAATAACGGCAGTGGTGTCTTAAAATTAATAGACTGCAGGCAGGAAAAGTGCGCCACACTGCTTTTAGATGTTTTTTGTGAAGTAAGCACAAAATTAAAAAATTGATAAGAGGGACAAAATGGTAAAAAAGATGAGCAGATTCAAAAAAGCTGAAGAGCCTGGTTTCAACAAAGCAAAATTGAGCCCTGATAAAAAAACATCAAAGGGACTTATCTCAAAAATCTGTATGTTCGTAATTTTATTGTCGCTTCAGTTTTCCACTATTAATGCCGTATGTACGCCGCAGTCCGCAACGCTTTGCGCGGCTGTTGATGATTACGCGTGGATCTATCTCAATGGCACACTGCTGGATACTTTTACATACTGCGATATAGGCTGGGTGTGTTCGCCAAAATGTATAAATTTCACCCCGGCGCAGCTGTCCCTTCTTCTGACTTCGGGAAATATACTTGCAACATATGTTCAGAATACAAATTGCTGTGAAGTATGGGGCTCCTGGTCGCTTGATATTGGATGCACGGACGGCACTGTTGTTGTATCCACAAGCAATGACCCCGGACTGCAAATGCTTTCCGATCAATCATGCACCGGGCCGCCAAATCCGTCGCCGACGCCAAGCGGCGGATATCAGTGGTACCAGCCGCCTTATGTGATGAACGGGGCATGGGTGGCGCCGGTTGATATGACCGGAAAAAAATACGGCCAGAGAATTTATGACCCGGCTACGGGCAATCTTTGCGAAGCCTTAAGTTATGCCGCGAGCATGTCAACAGCCTGCGGCGCGATATGGTTCAGGGCGGCATTTGCGCTCACCCCGGTGGCAACACCGGTTCCACCGTCTTTTACAATAACAAAATCGGCAAACCCTTCGACAAACGTTGGATTGAATTCACCATGGCTGGTAACTTTTACACTTCACATATGCAATACAGGCAGCGGCACCTTCGGCACTCCGGTGGTTATCCAGGACCAGTGGAACGACGCGGTTGACAACTGGCAGTATAACTGGCCCTATGAATATACGGATCCGATATTCGGCGATATACAGTATTCCGGAAGCGGAAAAACGGCGACCATTACATTCGCCAACGGATTCAACGCAAATTCATGCTATGATTATGTCTTTAGCGTGACCATGTACAGCGGCCAGCCGTCATATTGTGTTACCTGGCATAACGTGGCGGACCTTTCCTATCTGGCCCAGCCGACAGTTCAGTCCACAGTAACTGTCAATGATGTGTGCCCCGCGCCTCCTGTTTTGACAATGGTAAAATCGGCAAACCCGACCACCGGCATCCAGAACGGCACGGCGGTATCATATAACATGCATATCTGCAACACAGGCGGGGCGGCATGGAACGGGGCAATGACCCTTGTGGATGACTGGACAAACAACACAGACAACTGGCAATATGACGGCCCTTATTACATAGGCAATCCTGTCACCGGTATAACCGGCATCAGCGCCTCAAACAGCGGACACACGACAACTTACACTATTTCGCTTGCTCCTCCGGGATTTACAGGATGTGTTGATGTTCCGATGAATATGCATATGACCACGCAGAACGTCAACAACTGTTCCTGGTATAACAAAGCGTCGTTGACTTATTTCGCGTCGCCTGTAATAGTGTCCACCGTTAATATGAATGATCTTTGCACTCCTACTTTTACCGCGACGCCGACAAAAACAGTCACTTTTACTTATTCGCCGACCCTGACAATCAGCCAGACATCCACACTTACATGGACCCTAACCCCATCTATGACATATACAAACACTCCGATATTTACACCCACACTGACATCCACGCAGATAACCGGAATTACCCTTTCCAAGACCGAGAGCAAGACACAGGCGGTTTTTGGCGACACTATAACATATTGCATCACAGTTTCCAACGGGTCCGCTTCTCTGGTCAGCGGATTTCAGGTATGGGACACAATACCCCACGTTTATACATATATCGGGTGCGACACCGGATGCACCCAGGCAGGTTCTCTGGTTTCGTGGACAATAAATATTCCAGCAAATTCTTATGTGACAGTTTGCTTCTGGGGGCAGATAACCTCGTATACCCAGTTTGAATGGAACAAAGAGTTCCTGGCGCTTCTGGATGAAAAAAATTATATGTACGGGGCCGGCCGCGGCCATGACCAGAGGTTTTCTGAAGAGCCCACATTGCCGTTCGGACTGCGTGATATCGACTGGCCGGCGGGGGGAGGGGGCTCTTTATGAAAAAATATTTCAAGAATGAAATTTACAGGGCCTGCCGCCTAATAATGCTTTTGTCTATTTTTATGATATGCGGCGTTGCGGCCGCCTATGCGGCAACTGTTACAGCCGGAAGTATAACAATAGCTCCTTCAACGGTGCCCGCCGGAACCAATATATCGGTGAATTTCACATATACGCTCAGCGGAAATAACGACACCCTGGGTTATTTTATTGTTTTCCGCGCCGGCTCCACATGCTCGCTGCCCACAGCCGGAGCGGGTACTGATGTTATAGTTTCCGAAGGCGGTAAAAATGTGCTTTGCCAGGGATGCAATGTAAACGGAGGAAGGGACCTCGGATGCGGCAGCCAGTGTACTTCGGGGACTTCTTATCCGATATCCGGCCTGGAAGGCGGCGCGCTTACATTGACGGTCCCGGTTTCTTACGCTCCCGGCACATACAGCCTGATAGTGTGCGATAAAGAGTGGAATGTATATATGAACCCTGGAAACAACGCGGACTCATACGCATGCCTTACTTTTACGGTAAGCGCCGCTCCGACGGCCACGCCAACCGGCGTGCAGAACCAGGCAAATTCATCTTCCAACACAACGAACGCTGTAGGGTTGATAATTTTTTCGCCGACTAAGACCATTACTCAGACAGTTTCAGTGTCCCCAACGCTGACCTGGACATTGACTTCCACAATGTCGCCTACGCTGACCCCTACGCTCACGTGGACGCTAACGCCGACGCTTACCTGGACGCTTACCTGGACTTTGACACCTACATTAACTTATACGGCGACGCCGCCTTTGATAATATCCCTCACAAAAACAATAAGCAGTCAAATAGTCAGCCTTGGCGACACGGTTAATTACTGCCTTATTTATCAAAACAACAGTTCTGTTCCCGAGTCTTTTACCATCTGGGATACAATACCGGCAGTAACCGATTTCGTAAGCTGCACGAACGGCTGCACCCAGCAGACATTCGGCAGCAACAGGCTTGTGATATGGAGCCTGACCAATATAGGCGTCGGAGTGCAGGACGAGGTGTGCTTTTCTGTGCAGGTTAACAGAATGCCCACAATGCTGCCCCTGCAAACAGAATTTTTTGCCCTTCTTGATGAAAGGGAAAAATACACTCAGGTTCAGAATTACTTGAAACAGGCTGGTTTTAAGGATTACGTTGCCTATTAAATAAGAAAGGAGATGTTTTTATGTTAAAAAACAGGCTGGCCAGGGTTTGCCGCGCGGCAGGTCTGCCTGTATTTATATTATTATTAATGATAGCGCTGCCTTTTGCCGGGTTTGGCGCAAACTGGACGGTATGCTCCAGCGGCCTGTGCAACTTCCTTACCATATCAGCGGCTTACGCGAGCGGCTCCGTTGCCAACGGCGATACCCTTGTATTACAGTCAAATATTACGGACAATGTGAATTTCACTTCAAGCACTAAAAATGTAAATATCACTTCACAGGCTGGCAATACTTATACAATAACCGGGACAGGCAGCAATCCTACCTTTAATTATGCGCCAAATTATGCCGGAGGAACCGCGACAACAGTATCAAATGTGATAATAGACCATTCTTCCGGCGGTGGATATACTATAGAGATAAACAATGTCACCGCAAATGTTAATTTTGTCGGATGCACCCTTGAAAGGACGGACACGTCGACCACAAACAATGCAGTGGTCCATACCGATACCGACATTCACGGACTGTCGTTTAACCAGTGCTCAATAGTCGGGAATGCTTTTGAATACGGAATTTATAAGAACAGCGGAAATGAAAACGACGCGACAATGTATGTGTATCTGACAAACTGCCTTTTATACGGCTTTACAGGGACAAATTACGCCGCTGTTTATTCAAATGACGGCAGCGGAATAATGGCTGTGGATCTCACGAACTGCACGGTTTTTAATAATTATTACGGATATTATGACGCAAACACAGGCACCAATGACCATGGACACTCGCTTGAGTTGAATGACCTTTTTATCGGCAATACAACGGATCTGCACCTTGACGCCAATAAGCTCGCCACAAGCCAGGGCCATTTCCAGTACTGCGCTTTTCAGCAGCAGACAAACTCGGGAAACTTCGGGGCCGGCTGCATTTTTGGCGTGACAGCCGCCACTGAAGTGGTAAACCCGGTTACGAGCGGTACCCCAAACCTTAACCTTCTTGCGACTTCGCAGAGCCGGAACCACGGGACAAACACGGGTGCTCCGGCTGTTGATTATGCCGGGAATGCAAGGCCCAATGAAGGAATAACGGATATCGGCGCTTATGAATATTATGTTGTGGGTTCTCCGACATTTACAAGAACGCCTTCATTTACCATGACATATACTTCCACGCTGACATTAACATATACCAATACGCCGGTTTTTACACCGACCCTGACGCCGACCGGCGTGCAGAATATAGCGGCGTGGAATAATAATTATTCGAACGAAGTGGCCTTCATAGTAATCACAAGGACAATCACAGCTACTGTGACGCCCACGTTTACTTATACTCCTACATATACCCCGTCGGTGACGCCGACCGCTTCGCCTACAATCACACAGACGGCGACTCCGACGATAACACCGACCTATACACCCACATACACCTGGACGCAGTCTTCAACGCTGACTTTTACTCTTACGCAGACACTGACCGCCACATTGACACAAACGCTTTCTTCAACCCTCACAAGGACGCCGACGTATACATGGACGCTCTCAAGCACGCTGACGCCGACCGCGACATATACATGGACGCTATCTAGCACACTGACAAAAACTCCGACATATACATGGACATTGTCAAGCACGCTTACGGCTACACCAACATATACATGGACTCTTTCAAGCACTCTTACGCCTACGCCCACATACACTTGGACGCTGTCTAGCACGCTGACCCCTACAC
>CAZMGF010000017.1:0-45925 GCA_964565765.1 uncultured Spirochaetia bacterium | reverse complement strand
GTACAGTGGCGGAACTTATTTCTCCAATTGCAAAAAAATATGATGCAAATGCGGTTAATTTGCTCGGGTGTTTTATGAATTCTCATATATTTATACAGGTTTATGGGAAGCGTATTTACGAAAAGCATATTACAATAAAATGTGATATTTCTCCAAACGCAGTGTTTTATGATTTAAATAATATTATAAAGATTAGAAAAAACAACAATGATGAATTTTGTATAAAAGGAAACGAAAGATTAATTACAAATTCCGAATTTTTGAATGAAAAACATTACAAGGGCTGGAATATAATAAACTTGGTTGCGGACGCTTCTGCCAAAGTAAACCAGGGACAAAATGATATTATATTATATGATGGAGATTCGCGTAAGCTTACAAAATGTGATGCATCAAGTAATAGTTGCGTTATTTATAGTCTCGAAGACAGCAAACTATTGATGGATGATTTTTTTCAACATAATTTAGGTGGAGAGACATATGCGGGTCATTCGATTACGATGAAATCAAATGGATGCAAAAACGCAGGCATTCAGGGCGTATATGATGTTGATGAAAAAGGTAAGGAAAGCAAAATTTTTGATTATGGAAGTATGGCGTTTTGGTCACCGGATGAAAAAGCAAGGTTTGTAATTACAGAGAGCGATGAAAATGACTCTTATAGAAAGAAGATAGTACTGCTCATGGGGCATGGGGAAAAGGCCGTGTTGATTCCGTTTGATGCATATAAAGTAACTATACTTGCGCTTTCAATATAAATATTTGTCTATTATTTTTTTTTCGCCCGCAGGGTGCTCCAGGGCCTTCCGCCTAGCACATAAACCCTGACCTTCCTTCTGCCCCAGTGCAGCGCCTCTTTTGTGGTGTTGTAACAGAGGTCTATCCTCTTGCCCTTGATATCCCCGCCTGTGTCGCCCGCCCAGGCAAAGCCGTAGCCGTCTATATAAAGTAGTGATTTTAAGGCGATAACCCTGGGGTCAACAGCAGCGATGCCATAGCGTGTACGCCAGCCCAGGGCCGTAATACCGGCCCATTCAACGCTGTTTGACTCAGGTGAAGGGTCGTAAGCTGTGGCTTCCATATCATAAGTATTATAGGCATATGTTTCTTTAGGAGCAATTATAGGGTTTGCCCCTTTAGCGCTTCCCCTTACCACAAATGCGTCAACCGGCTTTTTGAGCACATCGGTCACATAAATATCGTCCTGCTTTAATACTTTCCCGAAAAGTGAAACATCCCTGGTTACCGCGTTGGAATAGCCGTCCTGCCCTTCTTTGAGCCAGATGCTCCACCCGCCCTGTATCATGGGGCTCCTGCGCGTCTTTGTGATAAATGGGATCTTTCTTTTGCCCAGGGTAAAATTTTCGGATCCAAAAAAAGCGGCCGCGCTAGCGGCAAGCCATAAAAACAGCATAGCTGTTGAAATTTTCCTTACAAGCGCGGCTGTTTTTTTATCCATTTCAACCTGTTATCATTTTTCTGTTTATTACAGAATAAATATTATACATACCCGTCTTCCCTTTTATCTCAACAGGTTCAAGCGCATCGGTTTCCAGCATTCCGGTCATAAGAGCATGCAGCTCTTCCGGTATTATTACCTGGCCATCCCCTGCCTTTGAACACAGCCTGCTTGCAAAATTTACAGTGTCGCCTATTACCGTATGTTCCATCCTTGTCTGGGATCCTATGTTGCCGGAGACCACCTGTCCCCTTGCAAGGCCTATACCGAGCCCGAGGTTAAGCAGCGGGTCTATTTCAGCCCTCCACTTTTTCATGAGCGCCTTAAACTCCCTCTGGATGTCCAGCGAAGCTGTCACCGCATTGTCATAATCAAGTATAGTCCTGTATTTGGAAGGCTCCTCAAATACCGCCATTACCGCGTCGCCTATATATTTATTAACCCTTCCGCCGTGCTTGTCTATCATTTTTGTTGCCATGGAAAGGTAGTCGTTTAGGATGGTTATTACCCTGTCGGGGTCGTAATATTCCGTCATGGCGGTAAACCCCCTGAGGTCGGAAAAAAATATTGTGGCTGTTTTTTTCTTTCCGCCTATGTATATTTCGTGGATTCCCCTCTCTTCAATTTCCTTCCTGAGGTTCGGGTCCAGAAAAGTATTTATTGTCATTGAATATTTATCCTTTTCCAGTTTGCATGCCATATATGACTGTATAAAACCCTCAAAAAGCGATGAGATATCCCTGTATGCATCTGCAAGCCAGTATCCTTTTGACATTTTAAATTTTAGCGGCACAAGCTCCCTGGAGCGCAGCTCTGAGGCAAGATATAAAAGTATATTTTTTCCTGACAGCCCCGCTATCAGCAGCGCAAATAAATAAATTATAAGTCCAAAATAAAAAATTCCCAGGATGGCCGCGGCCGCAATTTCCTGCCACGGTGATATTGTGATGTATTTTCCCATAATTTCCGCGGTATATTTTCCAAGCGGCATGCTTATGAGCGAAATGATAACTCCTGCAAGCAGGCTCAATCCGAATATTTGTATAAGAGGCGGCCTTGCCTTTGCCATTACCGTACCTCCAAAACCGCGGCTGTTAAAAAAGCCCGGCTATCTTTTTAAAACTCAACTCCCTGAAATCTTTTACCCTGAGATCGGCCCCTTTTATCCTGTGCGTCCCGGCCCTGTTTATTGCCACACACCTTATCCCGCCGTTTAACGCCGCATCTATTCCTATCTGAGCGTCCTCAAAAACAACACACTCCGTTGGTTTTAACCCGAGCTTTCCTGCTGCTGTTAAAAATATTTCCGGGTAGGGTTTTCCCCGTTTTAATTCAGAGCCTTTGACTTCGGCGTCAAAAAGCGGGTATATTTTAACTTTTTTTAATATTGCCCCGGCGTTTCTGCTGGAAGAGGCCATGGCAAGTTTTATACCTTTCTTTTTAAGCAGCTTTATAAAAGAAAGCGTCGTTTTAAACACCTTTATCCTGCCCGCGTTCAAGATCTTTTCAAAATGAAGCTGTTTTTCAGCGCATATCTTTTCAATTTCATCCTCTGATATATCCGGCAGTATTGTCCTTGCCCCCTGTGCCCGGGGCTTGCCGTCTATTTTCGTCTTAAAATCCTTAAAAGTAAATGTTATGCCGTAATTTTTAAATACAATTTCCCATGATTTATGGTGTATGCCTGCTGTATCGACGATAACGCCGTCGACATCAAAAATGGCGCCTTTAAAAATATTTTTTTCTTTTTTTTGTTTTTGTTTTTTAACCGGCATGCTTATTCCTCTTGTGTGGATTTATATGGTTAGTTCTTTCATCTTTTCATTGTCTATTATTTTAAACTGCCTGTTATTTACAGCAATAATATCGTCAGCTTCAAGCTGCGTAAGCGTCCTTGTGGTCGTCTCGCGCGTGAGTCCGGCAAGGTCGGCAATATCCTGATGTGTCAGTTTCATTGTCTGAAGGTCGTCTTTCAGGTCCATTAACACGCAAGCCACTCTTGAACGCGCGTCGCCCAGCGCCATGTTTTTAATATCCCTGTCCGCCCTGGCGAGCCTCTGGGAAAGGGTCTTGATTATCTGCATGGGTATGGAAGGCTCCTGCTTGATAAGCTGGATAAAATTCTCCTTGGACAGGCTGATTGTTACAACATCCATAAGAGCTTCGACCGTGGCTGACCTGGCGTCCCTTGTCAGTATGGCCATTTCCCCGAAGGAATCCTTTTCTTTCAGGATGGCAAGCGTCTTTGTTTTTCCCTCTTTTGTATATTTGGTTATTTTTACCTTGCCGCTTTTTATTATGTGGAGTGTTTCGCCGGAGTCGCCTTCGGAAAAAATAATATCGCCCTTCCTGAATTTATTCTCGCGCGATTCCTGCGCTATCATGGAAATGCCCTTCTGCGAAATCTCGCCGAAAAGGCCGCTTCCTTTCAGAAAAGGTGTTATATCATTTTTCACTTTTAGGCTCCCTTAGATATCAAGGTTCTTGACCTCGAGCGCGTGGTCCTCGATGAATTTACGCCTAGGTTCCACTTCGTCGCCCATCAAAACGTCAAAAACTTCATCGGCCTTTGCCTGATCCTCCATGGTCACCTGGAGCATGGATCTTTTTTCCGGGTCCATTGTGGTCTCCCAGAGCTGTATGGGATTCATTTCTCCAAGGCCTTTGTAGCGCTGTATCCCCAGGCCCCGTTTGCCCCTTGCTTTTATAAAATCAACCAGTTCCCTCGCGGAAAATATAAGGGTCTCACCCTCGTCGTCAACCGCCTTGAACATCGGGCTTAAATCCTTTTTCTTTTCTTCCTTGTCGTCCTTGCCGTTGTCGGTTAAAACCTCAAGCTCCTCTTCAAGCAGTTCATCCGCGTCAAGCCCTTTGCTTTCGAGCTTTTTCATTATTTCCTCTATGGTCCTAAGCTCGGCCCTGGCCCTGAGGTCAATAATCAGAAGGTCGTCCTTCTTTTTGCCGGCCTCTTCCATAATTTCCTCAAGCGTCGATTTTTTTGAAATTTTTGGAAGAACTTTTTTCAATATATCCGGAAGGTCCTTTTCTGTTTCGCAATATTCCACTTTTCCATTAATATTTACCTCGAACATGGGTATCTTTTTCCATTTTCCCCTGGACGCTATATAACTCTCTATATTAATATTGGCTTTTCTCATCCTTGGTATAAGGTGCTCTATCTCAATGACGTCATTTAATATTTCGCTCAGGGTCTTCTCGTTGAGCTCCTTGTTGCCTTTGCCTTTTTTGGACAGCTGGAAAAGTTTCAAATCCCTTGTGCCTTCTTCGGTAAGGTATATGTTCATTGCCTTGTCATCAAGCATGTACTGCTCGAATTTTCCCTTTTTCACCTTATAAAGCGGCGGTTGGGCAATGTAAACATATCCTGAATCAATGAGCGGCTTCATCTGCCTGAAGAAAAAAGTCAGAAGCAGCGTCCTGATATGGGCGCCGTCAACATCGGCGTCGGTCATTATCACTATTTTATGGTAACGCACATTCTCAAGGTTGAAAGTTTCCTTTCCTATGCCGCCTCCAATGGCGGTTATCATGGTCCTTATTTCATCGTTGGAAAGAACCTTGTCTATCCTTGCTTTTTCCACGTTGAGTATTTTTCCCTTTAACGGAAGTATCGCCTGGTAACGCCTGTCGCGCGCCTGCTTGGCGGAACCTCCGGCTGAATCTCCCTCGACAAGGTAAAGCTCGCATAACGCGGCGTCTTTTTCCTGGCAGTCCGCAAGTTTGCCCGGGAGTCCGCCTGAATCAAGGGCGCTTTTTCTCCTGGCCAGATCCCTTGCTTTTCTTGCCGCCTCGCGCGCCTCGGCGGCGCCCAGGGCCTTGCTTATTATCCTTCTGGCTTCCGTGGGATTTTCCTCGAAATATGAGGCAAGTTTTTCATAAACCAGCGAATTGACTATTCCCTCAACTTCGGAATTTCCCAGCTTTGCTTTTGTCTGCCCCTCAAACTGCGGATCCGGGACCTTAACGCTCACAACCGCGTTCAAACCCTCGCGCACGTCGTCACCCTGCAGCGATATATTGTCGTTCTTGATAAGATTGTTCTTTTTGGCGAAGCTGGCCGCTGCTTTTGTAAGGGCCGTTTTAAAACCGGAAAGATGGGTGCCTCCCTCTATTGTCCTTATGTTATTAACGAAGGAAAGCATGTTGTCGGAGAAGCCGTCATTATACTGGATGGCCACCTCCACCTGTATCCTGTCTTTCTCGCCCTCTATATAAATGGGTTTTTTATTAATTGGTTCCTTATTCTTGTTAAGGTATTTGACGAATTCAATAACGCCGCCCTCATACTGGAACGTGTCCTCTTTTCCGTCGGTCCTTTCGTCCTTTATTTTTATCTTTATGCCCTTGTTTAAAAAAGCAAGTTCCCTCATCCTGTTGGCAAGAATTTCATAACTGTATTCAGTAACTTCAAATATTTTGCTGTCCGGCTTGAACATAATTTTGGTGCCGGTCTTTTTCGCGTCGCCTATGGCTTTTACCGGCTCCTCTGGTGTTCCCCTTTCATATCTCTGGAAATAAACCCTGCCTCCGCGCCTGACCTCGGCTTCAAGCCACTCTGAAAGCGCGTTTACAACAGAGGCTCCGACGCCGTGGAGCCCGCCCGACACCTTGTATGAATTGTGGTCAAACTTACCGCCCGCGTGCAGTACCGTCATAATGACTTCAAGGGCCGATTTTTTCTGCCCCTTATGCATATCGACAGGCATACCCCTTCCGTTATCCGAAACCGATATGGAATTATCCGTATGAATTGTAAGGGATATTTCATTGCAAAATCCCGCCATTGCCTCGTCTATAGAGTTGTCGACTATTTCATATACAAGGTGATGAAGGCCCGCTGAAGATGTGGAGCCTATATACATGGCCGGCCTTTTACGGACAGCCTCGAGGCCCTCCAGCACGGTTATCTTATCGGCGTTATATGATGTATCTTTCGGCAGTTCCACATTGCCGCCCTTGCTGTTATCTTCTTTTTCCGCCTCAGCCGCGGCTTTCTTTTTTGTTTCAAAAAGGTCCGGAGTTTCCTTCGCGCCTTTTTTCAATTTTTTATCTTTCCTTGCCATATAATGCTCCTCCTGTATTGTACGCCTGCGCGCGTCTTATCAGCCTCTTTGCGGATATTCCGGAAAAATTTATATACGCCCGGCCCCTGCCCGCGCAGAGCACGAAACTTTTATTTTCCTGCGAAATGTTTTTAAGCCTGAATTTCTTCCTGAAAATATCAATTATTCCTTCATTATCCGCAATGCGGCTGAAAATGCCTACGATGTCTCCCGACGGCAATGTTATATCCGAGCCGATATGCAGGTAATTATTCACTGCCTCATCCTTGCTATTATTTCCCTGACAGTTTCCCTTCCAAAAAAGGCGTTAATTTTATCTTTCAATTCCCGTTTTTTATATATTATTTCACTCATTATAACACTATTTTCAGCGTAAATAAAGAGTTTCTTTCCCGCGTATTTGAAGGGTTTTGTCGTCCTGGAAAACTCGCCTGCTATCTCTTCCCATTTTTCCCTTATTACATCTCCGTCATCGGCCCTGTCAAGCTTGTTCTTTGAAATAAATTTTTCAAGCAGGTCCTTTATACTCTCCATTTTAGTAGGGCCCGCCGATTCCCCTGTCGTCGAGGTAAAGCGGGGTGTCAAAATACAGATTGCCGGTCAATCCGGCTACAGGAAAAGATATCAGGCCGGTATTGCCGGTAATAACGGTATAGGATGCTTCAAGTTTTAAAGAGAAAAATTTAAGTACAAACCATTCAAATCCCGCGCCTGCGTCCGCCGCCGCGGCAAGCTGGTTTGATTTACTTGTGTCCGTCGACAAACTTCTGGTCTGGTCGGATACTATTGAGCCGCCTATCCCGGCCTTGATATAAGGGACTAAATATACGTTCTTTTTATATCCTATATACTGAACGCAGCTCAATAAAAAACTCTGCGTCTGTATGGTATGGTCATAAATGTCTCCGTTGCTGCTTTCCAGGGTTATGGACTGGAACTCAAGGCCGCCCAGAAGCGATCCGTTAAGGTTAAGGTAAAAATCAGCGTCCGCGCCCAGCCCGAATTTATATTCTTTGCTGAGCGACGACGGCGTAATCGGCATGATCCCGGAGAGCCCCCCGCCTATTGACATTCTCTGCGGCTCCTGGTCCGGCCTTTTAAGATTAAGATATATTCTGACAAGTGATATAAAAGCGTCGGGGGGCTCCCAGAGCTGATAAGGGCCCTTAGCATAAGGCGCGTAAACCGCCCTGCCGGCTTTTTCATTGTTCTTTTTATCGTAAATAAATTCCTGGACGGCCGCCTCTTCGCCGTAGCCCCAGTAATTGTCCCTGCAGTCGACATCAGCCACCGAATAATTGGTAAGATTCACGGTATTTTTAAAAAAATTATTTTTTGTTATTACGCCGGCGGGCGCGGTAGTGTCCTTTATATAAACCGCGAACCTGTTGTTGTTGAAAGTATTCTGGCCTATCGTATAATTAATCCCCTTGCCCTCTATATATACGCCGTAAGTGTCGTTATAAAAATAATTATCTTTTATAAGGGCGCTGGAATAATGATAAAGCTCCACGCCTGTGGAATTCAGGATATAATTGTTGGTGACGCTCAGCTGGCTTCCCCTGGATGTTATCGCGCCCCTTATTATTATGGTAAATTCAATAGTATTTTTATAACGGGACTCAAATACAAGGCCGTCATAAAAGCTCTCATTGTCATAAGGAATCATTCTTACGGGATTTTTTGGATCGCCTTTGGAATAAAGTGCTCCCTTAATAAAAATTTTCGCGGCCGGTTTGAATTTAACAACTGTTCCGGGATAAATCGTCAGGAATCCCGTCTTTTCAACAGTAAGAGTGCCGTCAATAATGTAAGGTGAATTTTTTGGCTCCCAGACTTCCGCTTTTGTTATTGATGAAGGCGGAATTGTCTCGGCAAAAGATGAAGCGCATGCCAGGATCAAAAGTGAAAACGCGATAAACGCTTTTTTCAAAATACCACCTTGGCTCCCTTTAAACTATGCCTTTATCATCCTCAAGATCCGGCAAAGGCGGAAGCTCGTCAAAACCCGCCGGGGATTTTTCAGTTATTTTAGGCTCCCCGGGTTTTTTCAGCAAATCCTCCGGAACTTTCACATCCCGCCCGGGTATCTGCGGTTTTCTGTCAGAATCATGAACCGACAAATTATCGAATGAAAGCAGGTCATTCACGCTTGTAAGGTCGTTTCCCCTGTTTTGAGCCGGCGCCGGCTCAAAATTATTCCGCTGTATTTTAAAACTTCCAGCCGGAGGAGGAACTACCGATGACGGAGCCGGTGCCGCGGCTGGTTTTATTATTGTCTCCCTTGCGGAAGGCGGAATTTCAGCGGTTTTAACCGGCTGGCCTGTCAAACCGGCCGGCACAGGCGCGGAAGGTTTCGCCGCGTCCTGGGATTTTGGAATTGAAATCACAAATGTTTTTCCTTTTCCAATTTCAGACTCAATCCATATTTCTCCGCCCATATTATTTACTATTGCCTTCAGGATGGGGAATCGCAGCCCTGAATTTATAAATTCCGGTCCGGCTGTTGTTTCGGGGCCGTGGAAATTAATAAAAAGTATCGAAGATTTAGACTGGGGCATTGACATGCCAAAATCCGTTATTCTTATTATAACATCCTTGCCGCTCTCTTTTGTCTCTACAACGACCTGGCCGCCGCGCGGCGATACCTTTATGGCCTGGTTAAGTATCTGGCTGATAACCGATGATAGCCTCGCCGGGTCTCCCGTTCCAATGGATAGCGTGGGCGAAAAATTAATCTTAAGATCCACTTTCTTTATATCGGCCTGCGGCTGGATGGCGAAAATTACATCCTGCACCACCGTATTTACTTCGACCGGCTGGCGTGAAATTTTTATCTCCCCTTTTTCGAGCCTTGCCAGCTCAGTCAGGTCATTGATAAGCCTTTCAAGCCTAGCGGACTTGTTTATGACCACTCCCAGGAACTGCTGCTGCGCGTCGGTAATTTTACCCTCGCCCCCAAGAACCGAGGAAATATATGTTTTTATAACGGAAAGGACGCCCTTTAATTCCGTGTTCATCATAAGCACTGAATCCATCCTCATGTTTTCTTTTTCAAGGGGCACTTTCGATTCAGAGGCTTTTTTGACCTCAGCCTTCAATTTCTCGATTTCTTTTTCATTATTTGATAACTTAAGCCCGAGCTGTGATTTTTCAGCCTCGAATTTCGCGTCTGAATCCTTTTTGTTTTTCATAAAATCAGCCTTTATTTTGGAAATCTCCTCATCAAGCGTTCCCTTATTATTCTCCGCTATTTTTAAGGCATCACGCAGCTGCGATATTTCCATATCCGACTTTGACGCTTCCTTGGAGAGTTCTTCTTCAAGCTCTTTTGACATCTGGGAAAGCTTTTCAGCTTTTTCTTCAGAAGCTTTTACCCTGCCGCGCAGTATGACAAGCGAATCAAGGAGTTTTTTATATTCTCCCTTTTTTATCCTTGGCAGCAATTCCTGAAAACTCTCCTCGTCAATATGGGTCAGCGCCTTGACAATCTTTTTTAGGGGCTGATAGGGCGCTTCGCTTGCCCAGAGCCCGCCGAAGACCGCGATTAAAACCGATATTATTAAAAATACGTAAACAGGAATACCAGAAAAGCTTGAAGTATCAAGTATCGAAAGCTCGTAATTTTTTATCTTTTTCTGCGCAAATTTATAATCCAGATAAGGGGTAAAAAGGCAGACTATCGAATCAATGCTTTCAATCTTTTTATAAACAAGCAGCCCTTTCAGATTGTTATAATCCCCTTCTTTTACGGCGGTGTCCGCGCCGGCTTCATTTATTATGACTTTGATGTCCGCGTTTGACAGTATATTCTCGGAATTTTCCCTGGCCTGGTCGGAGTTAAGCAGCATGCTGCCTGAAAGGTCTATCACAAAATTTATGCCCCTGGGCGACATGATGTTTTTCCTGAACGCCGCCGCGGCTTCAGCGGACGCCTCTTTTACATAAAGCACGGAGACAACCCGGTCTTTTGAATCCGTAACCGGCATAAAATATTCGCAGGCGGTGCTGTAATTTATCTCAAAATTTGTCTTTTTTGATGATACTGTCTGGAGGAACTGGTTGTTTGTCTTAAACTGCTGTTCTTTTAAAGCTTCCTTATTCGCCTCTACAACAACACCTGCCGCCGAAATAAGCGCGATGTCCGCCGTAAAAGGTTTTGCAGCCTTAAGGAACTGCTGCGCGATTTTTGCCGCGCCGGATTTCCCGGAGTACTGCCCGTTCTTTAAAGCCGTATTAAGTATAAGGGGATCGTATTTTTTTTCCATATTTTCAGGGGCGAAATAATATATTGCCTGAAAAACATCATCCATTTTTTTAACAGCCTGGGCCTTAATAACATCTATCTCTTTCTGGCTCTCCGCCCATGTTATCTTTGACTGTGTTTCATTCAGCTGCGCGATATTTTTACTGTCAAAAAAATAAAATAATCCCGCAGGTATGGCAAACGCAATAAGCGCGATAATTACAATCTTAAATGCCAGTGAACTTTTATTCATTTACTTCCTCCTGAAAATATAGGGGCCGTTTATCCTTCCTGAGCCCCGCCTGCGCCGTCATCTTCTTCTTCAAGCACGCGGGCAACCGCCCCGACAGCTTCGCCTTCCTTTATTTTTATGAGCCTTACTCCCTGCGTGTTCCTTCCTATTGTCTTTATATCCTTTATTTTTGTCCTTATAAGAGTGCCTTTGGTTGTTATCAATATCAGCTCGTCCGTGTCGTTGACAAGTTTTATATCCACAACGGCCCCTGTTTTATCGGTGACTTTTACATTTATCAGCCCTTTGCCTCCGCGGCTCTGCTCCCTGTATTCTTTTACAAGCGTCCTTTTACCGAAGCCTTTTTCTGTTACTGTAAGAAGTGTCATATCCTTGTCTTCCGAGTGCAGCACTGTCATGGATACAACTTTGTCAGATTTGTCCAGATTAATTCCGCGCACTCCCATGCCGGCCCTGCCAATTTCACGTATATCCTTCGCGTCAAAACGAATTGCCTTTCCGTCGCGGGTGGCGATAAAAACCTGGTCCTCCAGCCTGCACAATTTTGTCTCAATCAAAGCGTCCTTATCATTGAGCCCTATCGCGATTATTCCGCCCGACCTCGGGTTTGAAAACAGCGAAAGGCTTGTTCTTTTAACCAGCCCGTCCTGGGTTACCATTAACAGAAACTGGTCATCCTTGAATTCTTTTACGCTTACATAGGACGCTATCTTTTCCCCTTCTTCAAGTTTTATAAGGTTTACTATGGCCTTGCCCTTTGCAGTCCTTGCGGCTTCAGGTATTTCATAAACTTTGAGCCAGTGGCAGCGCCCCTTTGAGGTAAAGAACATCATGTAATCATGTGTGTTCGCGACGAATATATCCTGCACAAAATCCTCATCCTGTGTTGTTACGGCAATAATGCCGCGGCCGCCGCGCTTCTGGGCCTTATAAGCAGATGAGGCGGTCCTTTTAATAAACCCTTTGTGGGTCATCGTAATGACCATATCCTCTTCCTGTATCATGTCCTCGACGGTAAGTTCTTTTTCCCTTGCAATTATTTCAGTGCGCCTTTCGTCGGCGAATTTCTGTTTTATCTCAGTGAGTTCTTTGACGATAAGAGCCAGAATTTTTTTCTCACTGGCCAGAAGCGATTTCAACTCGTCAATGATTTTTTTAAGCTCGGCGAGTTCCTTCTCCAATTTCTCAACTTCCAGAGCCGTGAGCTGCTGCAGCTTCATGTCGAGTATGGCCTGCGCCTGGACAACAGTAAGTTTGAATGTCTTAACCAGGCCCTCACGCGCCTCTTCAACATTATCCGAAGAGCGTATAAGCTTGATTACCTTATCCAGATATTTAAGGGCGATAAGCAGCCCCTCAAGAATATGGGCTCGTTTCTCGGCTTTGTTGAGCTCAAACTTTGTCCTTCTTATAATTACTTCCATCCTGTAATCGATAAAGTTTGTCAGGAAATCCGATATGTTAAGCGTCCTTGGTTTGCCGTTCACAAGAGCAAGCAGGTTTACTCCGAAGGTCGTCCTCAGCACCGTATGTTTATAAAGCTGGTTTAATACAACCTCGGGGTTGTCGTTCCTGGAAATTTCAATAACGGCCCTTACGCCGTCCTTGTCTGATTCATCGCGCAGGTCCGATATGCCCTCAAGTTTTTTGTCCCTGACAAGATCCGATATTGTTTCCAGAAGCTGGGCCTTGTTGACCATGTAAGGCAGCTCGGTGATTACAATCTGCTGTTTTCCCTTTTTGGTCTCCTCAATTTTAGCCTTTGCCTGCATTGTGACCGAGCCGCGGCCTGTCTCATAGGCTTTTTTTATGCCGTCCCTGCCGATAATGTACGCGCCGGTAGGAAAATCAGGGCCGTGAATAATCTTCATTATTTCATCCAGCTTTACCTTTGAGCCCCTGTTATTAATCATGTAAATAGTGGCGTCTATAACCTCGCCGAGATTGTGAGGCGGTATATTTGTCGCCATTCCGACGGCAATACCAGATGAACCGTTAACAAGCAGATGCGGGAATCCAACAGGAAATGTAACAGGCTCCTTGTTTGATTCATCGTATGTCGGCACAAAATCAACAGTATCCTTGTCAAGATCCCTTATGAGCTCCTCGGTAATCTTATGCATCCTTGCTTCTGTATAACGCATGGCCGCGGGCGGATCTCCGTCAACAGAGCCGAAGTTTCCCTGGCCGTCAATGAGCGGCATCCTGAAGGTAAACGTCTGCGCCATCCTGACCATGGTATCGTATATAGCCGAGTCGCCGTGTGGATGATAATTTCCCATTACTTCTCCGACGATTTTCGCCGATTTCCTGTAGGGCCTGCCGTAATAAAGCCCCATATCATACGTCGTGTAAAGAATCCTTCTCTGCACCGGTTTTAAGCCGTCGCGTATATCAGGCAGGGCCCTTCCCACTATCACGGACATTGAATAATCCAGATAGGAAGTCTGCATCTCGTCTTCTATTGTGGTCTGTTTTATCTGCGCTAATTTTTTTTCATCCATTTATTTTATTTTCTCCGTCATTTCCTGATAGGCATCACTATGTAAAGGAAGTCGTCGTTTCCCTTTCCCTTTATGATGCCGGGGTTCATTGAAGATATTAATTTAATTTCAATAGTGTCCGATTCTATAACTTTTAATACGTCCATTATGTAAGCCGCGTTATATGATACCTCTATCTGCTCGCCGTCGTATTTTATGTCTATTTCCTCGAAAGCCTCACCTTCATCCTGCGCCTGCGCGTTTATTACAAGCCTGTTTTTTTCAAGTTTTATAATTACTATTTTTGATTTGTCGCTTGTTATTGTGGAGGCCCTTCTTATCGCGGCCGCGAATTCTTCCTTGTTCACCGAAGCCTCCATATTAAATTCCTTTGGAATAACCTGGTTATAATTCGGATAATTTTCGTCTATTATCCTTGATACTATATCCATATTATCCAAATGAAATTCTATAACCTTGTCATAAAAATTAATTGTTATTTCCTTTGATTCGTCATCAGACAATACTTTTACTATTTCATTTATTGTTTTTAATGGAATTATATAATCAAATTTTGCCTTAACTCCTGTTTTTACCTCGGCTTTATAATAAGCGAGCCTGTGCGCGTCGGTGGCGACGGCTTCAATCATATTTCCCTCAAATTTAAAAAACACGCCGTTTAAATTTCTTTTTGTAGTGTCCTTTAAAGCCGAATAATATATTTTTGATATTATTTCCTTTAAAAGTTTCTGTGGTATTTTTATTGATTCAAGCTTTTTCTCATCAAGCTGCAGTACGGGAAAATCCTCGGCGGGAAGCCCGTTTATTTTATACGCCGCTTTTTTGCATACAACTTTTGTATTATCATTTTTATCCGTCTCTATTTTTATATTATCGTCCGTAAATTCCTTTATAAGCGCTATTATTTTTTTTGGTATGGTTGTTTTTCCCGGCTGTTCTATTTTTTCCACATTACATTTTATCCTGACTGATATATCCATGTCTGTTGCCGATAAATAAAGAAAATCATCCTCCGCGTCAAAAAGAATGTTTAAGAGCAATGGAAGAGTTGAACCTGTGGATATAAAATACTGGGCAATCTGCAAAGAATCTAAAATTTCATTTTTCTTGGTGATTATTTTCATTTAAATCCTCCTGAAAATGTTTTTTTCCACATTAATATCAATGTCAGCATTAAAAGTACTTATTAATTAATAAGACTGTTGCTTCTGTTGTACTGTTAGTAATCTTAAGAACATTAAAACACCATAAAAAATTCTCTTTTTATAACCTTGTTAATGTGAATAACAATTACATTTTAATACAATATAAGTCAATTATCCACAATAAACTTTTTTACTATTATTTATCAACAGCAATCCACAAAACTCTTAACATACAGTCAACATTAATAATAATATCTATTTTTTTATTCTGGCCACAAGTTCATCCATAGCGAGCCTGAATTTATCATCGGCTTTTATCATATGTTCAACTTTTTTAATGGCGTGCATTACAGTGGTATGGTCCTTACCTCCGAAATACTGCCCTATCTGGACAAGGGAATAATCAGTAAGGTTCCTTGTTATGTACATGGCGGTCTGCCTTGCCATGGCGATATTTTCCGGCCTTTTTCTTGAAGAAAGATCCTGTACTTTTATATTATAATAATCTGCCACTATCTGCTGTATAAGGTCTATGCCTATCTTTTTATTTGAATCAAAGGAAGGGTTTGTAACCTTAAGCGCCTGACGCGCCAGGTCAAGGTCAATTTCGCTGCCGGTCTGCATTGAAAGCGCGACAAGGGTTGAAAAGGTGGCGCTTAGTGAGCGGATATTTGTATCCACATGTTCGGCAAGGAACGCAAGCACGTTGTCAGGGACTATTTTGTTCATATCCCTTGCTTTAAGTTTTAATATGGCGACCCTTGTTTCAAAATTAGGCGGCTGAATATCGGCGATAATTCCAGCCGCAAAACGGGATTTAAGCCTGTCCTCAAGATTTAATTCCTGCGGCGGAGAATCAGAAGTTGCGACTATCTGTTTATTAAGATTTGAAAGATCATTAAATGTATGAAAAAATTCTTCGCGGGCCTGGATTCCTTTTTGCAAAAACTCTATGTCATCCACAAGAAGCAGGTCGACGCTTCTGTATTTTTCCTTAAAATCAGCCATTTTACCGCTGCCGATATGCTGTACAACGTCAAAAATAAATTTTTCAGCTGTTGTTATAAGTATTTTTGCCTGGGGATTTTTTTCATATACAAGGTTGCCGATGGCGTGCAGCAGGTGTGTCTTGCCGAGCCCTACGCCGCCGTATATGAAAAGCGGGTTATAAGTCTGGCCGGGAGCTTCGGCCACGGCTTTTGACGCGGCATGCGCGAACCTGTTGGAGTCGCCCACAATGAAATTATCAAATTTGAATTTGGTATTCAGGTATGGAATATGGCCGGCGGGTGAATCAAGCGGCAGGGGTATCTGCTGGGTTTTTATGGTAATTTTTGGTTCTACATTCTTCTGCGAGGCCTGTGTTTTGCTAACTTCAACGGAAAAAGAAACGGAATCATTAATGGCTGTTTTTAAAATATTTAAAATGGCCTCGGAATATTTTTCATTGAGATTTTTTTTATGAAGGCCGCTCGGCACGTCAATGACGCATTTATTTTCTTTTTCATCGTATGAAGCGGATGACTTTTCCAGCCACACATATAATGAAGGCGCGCCTGTTTTTAACTGACTTACCATTACATCCCAGTCAAATGACATTTAATTTACCAGCCTTTTCTAATTTAAAAGATATCCACAATAAACCCAGAAAAATAATGGAATGTTGACAACTGTTAAATACCTTATATTTAAGGCAAAAAATTCATTATCCACAGACGCTAACAATCAAATGTTAACAACTTAATAACATCGATTTAACAGCAAAACCATAGCTTTAATTGAGTTTTATTATACATTAAAACAAATTTTTTTACAACAAAAAGTTTAAAAAACAGCATTTAAATATACAAAAGAAAAGCCCCCGTGTTTGACAACACAGGGGCTTTTTTTAAACGGTTGTTAACTATTTCCAGGCATAGGTTAAAGCAACCTGGCTGATGAAAGGATTGGACTGATTTCCAGTTATGAAATAGGGGCCATTCATTAATATTCCAGTGCTTACATCTCCGTCAATTGTAACATCGCCGAAAACGCCTGTTATACCAAGCGATACGGCAGGGGAACCGCTTGTTGTTGTATTAATGGTGTTGTTGGTCGCAGTATTGCCGTTAGCAAGCTTTGTAACAGTTGTTAATGAGTCAACTGTCCATATTGCTTTGTTGACGCCGCCGCGCACCACCCAGGTATCATTTACTTTTCCTTCCACTCCTGCAAATATCGGAAGTGAAACAGTGGTTTCTGAGGATTTATTACCGTTGCCGGCAAGAATTGCATTATTAAAAATATCTTTGTTTGATTCAAGTGAATTTATCATGCTGAGGCTTGGCTGTGCACCCACAAAAAGGTCAACAGTGCCAACTTTTACTGTTTTTGAACCGCCAAGCTGTAGGTTAAAAGTTGTGGAGTTGGTAGCTTCTTCAGTATGCGCATTAAGTACTCCGGCAGCCGTGAAACCCTCTGCAAAAATGAGGTTGTTTGACTGAACAAGGCCGATGTTAACATTTGCCAGCATATCATTCTGCAAAGCAAGCCTGCCATCAAGGTTTGCTTCCACGCCGGTTGTGCCGTTTTTGTTAATTGCAGTAGTTACTCCGTTAGTTTTTGTTTCATTATCCTGTGAGTAATTCGACGGAATATTGATGTTCAAACCTATATTAAGAGGCATATTTTTTTTAAGGTCCATTGTATAACCTGCATCCAATCCTATATTGTATGCGTGGGACGAAGTATATGTTCCTTCGGAATTTCCTGTGATGGCCCCAGTTAAATTTTCAAGATTGGTTGACCCGTATGTAATGCCGAATCCAAGATTACCCATGCTGTATATCGCCCCTGAAGAGTTTACTGCCGGAGCTATTACAGAAGCGCTTGGCGAATTGGCGATGATACCCACAACACCGTTAAGGCAGGAGAGGTCGACATAGCCGTATGTGTTGTTTGACGCTTCAACAACCGCAGAATTGTTGTATTCGCTTACCATCTGCGGGAAATATTTATAGGCGAGGTACTGGTCCTGAACCATCCATGCCGCGGCGCCAAGCCCCATTCCGTCTATCCTGGCTGCCGAAGCGAAAAGACCTGTCGCAAAAAGAGAAAACAGAGCCAAAACTAAAAGTACTTTTTTCATAAAGAATTATCCTCCCGATTTTTTTATATTGAAATAATTTCCGGACCTGCCTGCATCACCACCCTTCGTTTTTATTTATATAAAAACAATTACAAAGGCTTTGTTCTGCAAGATTTTAGATTTCCCCGACCTGTTATATTAACACAATATTAACAGAAGGCTTTTATTTTGTCAATTGCGCAAAATTTTCATATTCAAAACAGATTGAAAAAGAGGGCTCCTTGTGATAATATTGCTTAATCAAAAATAAGGAGGGATGTTATGGATAAAATTATAAAAATGTTTTTGGCTGGAATTCTGGCGGGCTTTATTTTATTCCTTGTTGCCTCGATTTCATATAAATACACAGGAAGGATTTCCGACCCGTCTTTAAGCGCTCTTTTCAGGGATGAAATATCAATGAAATGGTTTTACAAACTGCTGATGCTTAATGTCGGGATGGGCATCATAATGGCGGTTTTTTACGCGCTTATGTCAAAAGGCATGCCGGGCGGAAATATAATAAAAGGAATTTTCTGGGGTTTTGTCGTCTGGGCAATACTTATTTCACAGCCGCTCATTATGTCGCTTGTTGCCGGAAAGTTCACTGCGGACCTTATAATTTCCTGGCTTGCGCAGGGGCTTGTAAGTTATGTAGCAGCGGGTTTTTGCATTTCACTGATATATAAGGATTAATAACAAATTATAGGGGTTCGTTTATCCATTCAAGTGTAAAGCAAAGGCATGTTTTTGGAGTTGTTTCCGTAATAGAAGGTTCCTTAGCTTTGATTGATTTCACCGCGTGTTTGATCCAGCCGCATATATTCTTCGCGAGATAAGGCGAGACGGGAAGATTTTTAATATATATGCTGGCTTTGTTATCCTTAATATATTTGATTTCAACCACTGCGGCGGAAAAATATGAAAGAAAAACCGTTTCAGCGTTTGCCAGCGCGCTTTGCATTGTCATATCCTTAAATAGCCTGTGCGAGGATTCAAAGGCCTGCCTGGAGGCAAACTCACCCGCTTCAAAAAGCAGTGAACCGTCGCCAAAGCCAAAATATTTGTCGGTTTTTTCCGAATAATCAAGGTAAAATTTAAGGTCATACCAGTCAAGGTCAATATAATCCTTTATTGCGCAAAAGCTGGGATTGTCTATAAAAAAATTTTTTACCCTTTCGATGCCGTGTTTTTTTTCCGCGTATTTTAATATTGATTTAAAGGCGCTTCCTCTTACCTGCATTATTCCTCCAATTTTCATGAAACAGTGTTCCATAATTAATAACATAAATATACTTATATTGTCAAGTTTTTTATAGATTTTATGACAGAAGAAAAGTTTGAAATTTACGATAAAATATTGGCAATAGTGAAGATTATTGCTTTATACTACTTATTTTCAAAGGCTTTTTTAAGTTCTTTTATGGCGCAGTATTCACCGCACATTGAGCAGACTTCCTTATCACGAAGAGGAAGAGAGTCGCGCATTTTTTGCGCTTTTTTGCTGTCAATGGCAAGGCTTATCTGAGCTTCCCAGTCAAGATTTTTTCTGGCACGCGCCATTTTATTGTCCCATTCAATTGCGCCCGGGATACCCCTTGCAATATCAGCCGCGTGTGCAGCGATCCTTGATACAATTACGCCTTCCCTTACTTCATCAATGTCCGGAAGTTTTAAATGCTCCGCGGCCGTGACATAACATAAAAAATCAGCGCCGTTTGAGGCCGCGATAGCGCCGCCAATGGCGGCTGTTATATGGTCATATCCCGGTGCAATGTCGGTTACAAGCGGCCCCAGGACATAAAACGGGGCGTTGTTGCATAGTTTTTTCTGCAGCTGCATATTGGTTATTATCTGGTTTATCGGCATGTGCCCGGGGCCCTCTATCATTACCTGTACATTTTTATTGTAAGCGCGCCTGGCCAGCTCGCCTAAGACAAGCAGCTCGTGTATCTGGGCCCTGTCTGTTGCATCTGAGAGGCATCCCGGCCTCATTCCATCGCCAAGGGAAAGGGTCATGTCATATTTATAGGCTATATCAAGGAGCCTGTCAAACTGTGAGAAAAGAGGGTTTTCTTTTTTGTTTTTCAATATCCATACAGCGAGAAAGGTGCCACCGCGGCTCACGGTATCTAGTATCCTTCCCTGTGACATCATTGAGGCAACTGTGGCCCGCGTTATTCCGCAGTGTACGGTGATAAAATCAACGCCCTGTCTGCCGTGTTCTTCTATCACCCCGAAGAGCTCGTCTTCGGTCATTTTGGAAATGTCGCCCTTATCCGCTATAGTCCTGACGGCTGCGTCATATATGGGAACCGTGCCCACCGGCACGCAGGAATTTTTCATTATTGATTCCCTGATGGCGCGCAGGTCACCGCCTGTTGAAAGGTCCATAACAGCGTCGGCTCCGGCATCAATGGCGGCTCTGAGTTTTTCAAGCTCGCCGTCCGCCGAGCAGGAATCCTGGGAAGAACCGATATTCGCGTTAACTTTTATTTTTGTATTTTTTCCTATGGCTGTCGGCCTGCACCCTGTATGGTTGATATTTTTCGGTATTACAACTTCGCCCGAGGCAATAGAGAGCATCAGGGCATTTACGTCCATGTTTTCACTTTTGGCGGCTTCCCTCATTTCATGTGTAACTATTCCTTTTTTTGCCATTTCAAGCTGTGTCATTTATATCTCCTTGGAATTTATAATTGATTTTATGGAGCTCATATGTCCGCGGATATCATCCGCGGAAAAAACCGCTGAAATAAAAGAAAAATTTTGTATTCCGATTCTTTTTAATTGAACGATATTATAACCGTTAATGCCGCCGATTGCAACCAGGGGAGTTGTGATTTTAGGCGCAAAATTTTTCAGGGCGCCAACTCCCAGCGCTTTGGATATTTTCTGTGCCGTGGCAAAGACCGGACCGACGCCTATATAGTCAGGCTTTAGCCTGTCGCAGGCACGGGCTTCCTTTAAATTTGACGCTGAGAGGCCTATCAGCATGGTTTTTTTCACAAGTTTTTTTACAGCCGCGTAAGGCAGGTCGTTTTGCCCGATATGTACGCCGTCAGCGCCGCAGGCCAGTGCGGCATCCACCCTGTCATTAATAATAAATGCGCAATTATAGCGGCGGCATATTTTTTTAACTTTCAGGGCCATGTTGTAAAAACCGCGGTCGTCCATGCATTTGGAACGCAGCTGAACGGCTGTGGCGCCGCCCTGAATTGCGGAAAGCAGGCATTTGAGCGGGTTTTTCTTCAGGGATATTATATATTCAATATCAAATATCACATAAACTGAAAGGTCGGCGGAACTTTTCATATTTTTAAAAGAAGTTCCTTTTCGAGTTCGTAAGTTTTATACCTTAATTCCTTGAATATTACGGCGGCGGGTACGCTGATCAGCTTTGTAATCTCCTCAAGCACCCGAAAAGACTCCTGCACGCGCTTGAAATTTGAGGCGAGTATATCTGAAACACCGCCGCGCCTGAATTCACTTTTATTCCTGGAGTTCCTGCCTATGTCGTTTTCTGAAGAGCGGTTTTTAATCAATTCAATGTAATCCGGAGATATTTTTTTTACAGCGAAGTCCACGCAGTGCCTGATGGCTTTCAGGGCGGGGGTGGTTTTTGTGTCGGCAAGAAGAAACCTTGAAACATCTTCTATGACCCGCAGGCCTTCTTTTGCCCTGTTGACATTGGCGTCAATCAGGGTATAAATGTTTCTTTTGATCTTCATTTATCTGTTGATCCGCATGGAGGAGGAAAAGGCTTTCAGAATCTGCTTTATGGATACTCCCTCATCCTTCCACTTGCCTAGAATAAACCCGAGGGCGCACATGGCTATTATAAAAAGTGTCTTTAAAAAACCAAATATGACAAGAAAAAGGGCCAGCAAAAAAAATGAAACAATGCCGGTTATTTTCCAGAAATTAAGTATTATGTATTTCAGAAACTCTTTCATTTTTCTTCATCCTTTGATTTATAGACAACCTTGCTGACAATTACCGTGGGTTTTATGTCGTTTGCTATGCCGAGGGTATATTGAATGTACTTTATTATTGCTTCCTGGACTTCCTGGGTGACATCCGCGACGGATCTGTCCGAAAAGAGGGTGACATGGGCTGTCACTTTAAGGCCCTTCCTGGTGGAAAGTACCTTTCCCTTTATATCCTTTACCCCGCGGACCTGGTTTTTTACAACCCTGGAAAAATCTTCAATTGCCCCGAGGGAAACCATTATTTCACCTAGAGGCGATTCAAGGACGACGGTCCTTTCGCTGCGCCTTTTCTCGATGTTTCCGAATATTGTAAAAAGGGCGATGGAAATAAAAAATACGCCAAGAATCAGGACGGCTATGCGGATGGCTATTATTTTGGCAGTATCGGAACTGGCAAGGGCGTTGATAAGGCTCTGGGATGTGGAAAGGGCCCACTGGTTGGCGCCGTGAGTTGTGCTGACGGCTATAAAAAGGGCGCCAACAAGAAAAAATAAAAGGGTATTGATTGTTATTATTATCCTGTTGAAATATTTCATAAAAGCCTCCTTAAGATCTTATATATTAAAGGAAGTATCTCCCCTTAAACTGGTTTTTTTCCTGACGCTGTTTATGTTCACATGGACCTTATCCACGGACAGGCCTGTCATGGTCTCAATTGATTCCCTTACTTTATCCTGGACCTCCGAGGCGACATCCGAGACCTCCCTGCCGAAAGAAACGATCAGATTGATATCAAGGGAAACTGTGTCGTTTATCATCTCGACTTTCACGCCTTTTATTGAATCTGTGACGCCGAGCGCTTCGGCAAGCGCGGCCGTGGTGCCGCCGTCCAGGTCCACAACACCGTCAACGTCTTTGGCGGCGATGCACGCAATAGCAGCGATAGCGTCATCTGATATTTTTATATTGCCGGCGTCGTTTTTCTGTTCAACCATTTTACACCCCTACAGTGACTTTTCTTTTTCAAGAGTCTCGATAAAACTTGTTGAGTAATTGTTCTTTATGAAATTATTGTTGTCCAGTATTTTCTTATGAAGCGGTATGGTTGTTTTAATACCCTCTATGACAAATTCATCAAGCGCCCTTTTCATCCTTGCTATGGCCTCGGCCCTGTCTTTTCCGTGGGCGACAAGCTTTGCCACCATTGAATCATAATTTGGGGGTATCCTGTAGCCCTTGTAAACATGCGTATCCACCCTGATGCCGGGGCCGCCCGGAACGTTATATTCTGTTATGGTGCCGGGAGACGGGCAAAAATTATTATCCGGATCCTCGGCGTTTATCCTGCATTCTATGGCATGTCCGCGCAGCTTCAGGTCCTTATTGGGTATTGTGAGCCTTTCGCCGGCCGCGACTTTTATCTGTTCCTTAATAAGGTCAAATCCCGTGACTTCCTCGGTAACCGTGTGCTCAACCTGGATTCGTGTATTCATTTCCATAAAATAATAGTGGCCCCACTTATCCATGATGAACTCAATTGTGCCGGCGCCTTCGTATTTGACAGCGCGGGCAAGCCTCAGGGCCATTGAACACATATCGTGCCTTGTTTTTTCATTGAGCATGGGGGAAGGAGATTCTTCTATAAGCTTCTGGTGCCTTCTCTGGACCGAGCAGTCCCTCTCGCCGAGCGCAATATAGTTCCCGTGGTTGTCGCACATTATCTGGATTTCAATATGCCGTGGTTCTTCAATATATTTTTCAAGATAAACAGCGGGGTTGCCGAAGGCTGTCTGGGCTTCCTGGCTGGCTGTTTTGAAAGCGGTTCTCAGGGAAAGCTCTGTATGGGCTATCCTCATTCCCCTTCCGCCGCCGCCGGCGGTTGCCTTTAGCATTACAGGCAGTCCTATTCTTTTTGAAACTTCAACAGCGTCATTTTCATCGCGCAGTATCCTGCCGGACCCGGGGACCGTAACGACCTTATTTGCCGTAGCGGTGGCTATTGCCTGCGCCTTGTCCCCCATGGCCCTTATAGAAGCCGGGGAGGGCCCGATAAATTTAATATTGCACTGTGCGCAGAGTTCGGCAAAATGCGCGTTCTCCGCAAGAAACCCGTAGCCTGGATGTATTGCCTCTGAATCAGTGACTTCAGCGGCTGAAATAATAGCCGGAATATTAAGATAACTTTCTTTTGAAGGAGGCGGCCCGATGCATACGGCATGGTCCGCGTATCTGACGTGAAGTGAATTTTCGTCGGCTTCGGAAAAAACAGCCACAGTTTCCACTTTCATTTCCTTGCAGGCCCGGATTATTCTGAGGGCTATTTCTCCCCTGTTCGCGATAAGTATTCGTTTGAACAAAATTTTTCCCCTTTCGAAAAAATAATTAGATTTTTTCGACGATTATCAAAGGCTGGTTAAATTCAACGGCCTGGGCGTTCTCGACCAGTATTTCCTTTACCCTGCCCTTTACCTCGGATTTTATTTCGTTCATTATTTTCATTGCCTCGATAATGCACACTGTTTTTCCGGGCTCAATCATATCCCCTATTTTTACGAAAGCAGGGGCGTCAGGTGCGGAAGCCTTGTAAAAGGTTCCTACCATCGGCGACTTAATAATTCCTGTTTTGGCGTCATCGACGGGTTTTTTGGCTTCAGCAGGCGCCGAAACAGGAGCCGCGGCTGGAGCGGTTGCAATATACTGCGGAACACTTGCCGCAACCTGAACAGCGCCGGCCTTTTTCAGCTGTATTTTAAGATCTCCCTGCTCGTATAAAAGTTCGGCAAGGCCGCCTTTTTCCATTATCTTTAAAGCTTCGCCCAATACATCCGTCTGAATTTTACCAGCTGACTTTTTTTCCATTTTACACCGCCTGACTGAAGTTTTTACACCCTTTCAACATATTCCCCTGTCCTGGTATCCACCCGTATTGTATCGCCTTCTTTTATAAACATCGGAACCTGCACTTCCGCGCCTGTCTCCAGCGTCGCGAGTTTTGTCGCGTTGCCGACAGTGTCGCCTTTGGAAGCGGGCGGAGCCGAGGTTATTTTAAGATCTACTTTATTCGGGATGTTCACACCGAGAACCTCTCCCTCATATATCAACATGGTTACGAGCATCTCTTCCTTCAGAAAGTGGGACTGCTCGCCGACCTGTTTTTCATTGAATTCATACTGTTCGTAATTTTCTGTATCCATGAAATGGTAGGCTTCACCCTGCTTGTACATATACTGAAGTTTTCTTTCATCAACCCTGGCGTCCTCAAATTTATCATCGGGCGAAAAGGTCCTCTCGACGATGGTGCCAAGCTTAAAGTTTCTCATTTTAAGCCTGACAAGGGGCGCGAGCCTCGGCCTCTGGACATGATGAAAGTGCACCACTTCCCAGAGTGTGTTTTCGTGTTTAAAGATATTTCCCGGCCTTACGTTCGCAGCAATTGCCATTACCAGATCCTCCTTGAAATTTCAACCACTAATAATTAGTGAGTCGGAAAGTTTGCCCAATTTCTCAGGGCCATTTTCGGTTATCAGGTAGTCATCTTCTATCCTGATTCCGTAGTTCCTGTCAATATATATGCCCGGTTCGCATGAAAAGACCATGCCTTTTTTAAAGCTCCCTTTTTCGTTCCTGTTTATTGAAGGGGCCTCGTGAACGTCTATTCCTATAGCGTGGCCGAGAGAATGCGTAAAAAGGCCGCCGAGGCCGTATTTATCAAGGTAATTCCTCGCGGCAAGGTCCGCTTCCCGTATCAAAGACCCCTCTTTATAAAAATTCAGGGACTCTTTCTTGGCATTTTGAACCAAATTATAGTTATTTTTTATGGTCATCAGGCGAGGTTTTATTATACCGAAAGCTATAACCCTTGTCAAGTCAGAACAATACCCCTTGTACCTTACTCCGGCGTCGATAAGCACCAGATTATTGACCTTGAGT
Organism: uncultured Spirochaetia bacterium; assembly: GCA_964565765.1. Lineage (GTDB taxonomy): Bacteria > Oederibacteriota > PGYV01 > PGYV01 > Palsa-1178 > Bog-1181. The sequence goes on along the minus strand of CAZMGF010000017.1, from coordinate 20,266 downwards.
TTTTTTGAGGATGTTCCATGATGCGGGACGGCCCCGTTGGGGCCAAAGGCTATAATAGATGAAAAGCTGGAAGAGTCTGCTCCATGCTTCCTTATATAATAGTCAAACTCGGCTGACAGGTCGTCTTCCGTGACGCCGGGTTTTAAAATAGAATTAAGGTGAAGAATGGCGCTTTCGTTTATTGAAACGGCTTTCTTAATGAGGCTGACCTCGCCTTCATCCTTTATCATACGCAGCCCCATAACAGACTCGTCAAACAGAGGTTTTTTCCCGAGCTTCTTCAGCGCAAGATATTCCTGAAGGGCTATATTTTTTGAGCACTTAATAACAGCTGTTTTTTTCAAAATATTTCCAAGGCTTTCATTAAGCGAGCGGGTAATCACAATTTCAAAGTTTGAGGCAATCGGCGAATTTATTACGGCTCCCGTGTATCTTGAATCAGTAATAAAATACGATTTTTTTTTGAAGGCCGCTATTTTTCCGAAGGTGCCTCGGAAACCCGACAAATAGAAAACATCGGAGGGATTTGAAATATAAAACGCCCCGGCAGGCCCGATTGATGAAGAAAGTTTTGACAGTCTTTTTTTTATCGTCATTTTTTTGTTATGATGCCGAGATTATATTCTATTATAGGAGAATAAACGGCTATTTTTTCAAGCATATCCTCGGCCGCGTCAAAAAGACTGATTACGGCCGGATTGTTTATCCAGCACACCCGTGCTGAAAACCGCTCTATGGTAAAAGCCAGCCCTGTTGATTCCATTATATCATGGAAACGTTTCTGCGTAAAATGCTGGTGATTGTTAAGCAGGGTAAGGTTGATGTAAAAAAGCGGGTTATATCTGTTGGCCTCGATGACGATGACGCGTTTTTTTGCCACACGGACCATTTCCTTAAGGGCCTTCTCGGGATTTTCAGCGTGGTGGAGCATATCCTTTTCAAGGACCGTATCAAAAGAGGAATTTTTAAACGGAAGTTTCTGGGAATCGCATTTTTTAAATGTTATCCCGCCGCCTGAAAGCTCTTTCCACCTGGGGCTTTCCGCTATATCAACCCCGGTTATTTTTTTAAAGTATTTTTTCCGTAAAAACAGGTCCTCTCCGTCGCCGCAGCCGGAATCAAGGAGCGTCGCGCCGGAAAAATATTTCTTTGTTTTTGAAATTACCCTTTCCCTGTATTGTGTGACATTAGCCGCGATATCAGGAGTCATATTTTTTCAGTTCCTGGATCACATTTTTAAGGGGCGGCGAATCAAAAATTTTTCTTCCTGTAATTTCATTGGCTACAGAAAGGTACATCTGCGACAGGAGCCCCTTTAATTCCGCCGGAAGCCGCGGAGGCGGCGTTTTAACAAGTTTTTTCCAGCCGGCTCCGCCGGTTTTTTTCGCGGCCTCGACTTCGTTATACCATGCGGTCCTGCGGTACCACCTGCGCGCGAACTCCTTGCTTATATGGAAACTTCCCGAGAGGAACCGGCATTCATCCGGGGTGCCCAGAACGTCAACCACCATGATGGAGCCGTCAAGGCCCATGCCAAATTCAAATTTTCCGTCCACATTTTCTATGCCTGCTTTTTTGCACGCTTCTGAAATTATTGAATCAATGGAGAGGACAGCGGCCTTAAGTTTTTCCATATCAGCCGCGTCAAGGCCGGATATGGAGGCTGCTTCCGGCCATAGTATATACCTGTCGGTATGTTCCAGCTTGGTTGAGACGTCAAGAATAGGTTTTTCCAGAATTTCGCCGGGTTTGGGATCATGGCCGTAACCCAGCTCCTTAAATGTTACCTGTCCGCCCTGCACCCTTTTAAATATGCTGGACCCTTCAGTAAGAGAGTTCCTGTATATTACCTCCAGCGGTATAAGATAATTAAACTGTTTTTTGCCGTAAACTGAATAATCATATATATTTTTTTCAGGGTTATAGACGGGTTTGATGACACGCACGACTTTAACGCGCATTTTATTTGAGTAACCCTTCATCATGGAGAATTTTTTCAGCTGCCCGTCCTCAACCAGCCCGAGAAAATGGGTTTTGATTCCGCTTTTCTCAAGAAGTTCAAAAAAATATGAGGAGAGCATGCACAATGCGGCTCCTTTTTTTTCTATCAGATCGGGCATTTCACCCCAGTCAAAGACCGAGTACCTGTCTGAAAATATAAATTCCCCTTCCCCTTCGGCGCCGGCATCAGCTTTTTTAAGTATTTCAACTTCCTTTACGCTTCCCATGAGCCACCTCAATAAAAAAAATTAAACTGCAAAGCAGGCATATTTTAGCAGATATCCAAAAAAAATGAAATTAAATTTGTTAAAGGCGGGATAATCATACTTTTTATGGGCGGCTTATATGATAAAAATTACCAGCTGATTGATTTGGACGGGCCGCTTTTTATCTGCACCTTGACTGGAGCCGCTGTCCCGGGTGTTGCCGCCGTAATTGTTGAAGGCGAAGCCGCCGCGGTAGAAACGCTCACAGGCGCCGCCACTGTTATGCTGACCGGTTTTGGGGCCTGCTGAACCGCAGGCCTGTCAGCCGTTTGGTTTATAACCTTCACAGCAGTCTCTTTTGCCGGCTCCGAGACAACAGATATAACCACCACCTCGGACCGCCTGTTTATATATTTATTGGCGCTGGAATCATTGGGCACCGCCGGTTTGGTGTCTCCGAAACCTGTTACTGTTATCCGCGAAGGGTCTATGCCGTCTTTTTTTACCAGGTAATATTTTACTGCATTGGCCCTGGCCAGGGAAAGTTCGTAGTTTGACGGGAATTTTTTTGTTTTTATGGGAACGTTATCCGTATGCCCTTCTATAATTACAGGAGACTTGCTTGATTTAAGAATACGGGCCATGTCGTCAAGCGCCGGTTTGAATTCCGGTTTTATATTTGAGAGAGATGAATCATAATGAATAACTGGATAAAGCAGAAGCTTGTTCCCCTGCTGGACAGTGGTGACCTTCAGAGTCTCGGCTGTTTCAGCCGCCGGATATAACAGCGGATTTACAGTTGGTTCGGCGGAGGTTGGTTGAGCGGGTGCTATGGATGATTTGGCAGAGGATGTTGTTTCCTTCACGTCAAAAACAGCTTCCTGTTTTGTGTTTTTTGCGGCTTCCGGAGAGGCAGCTGCGGTTGGCGTGGGAAGCGGCTCGGCAAGCACCTGATAGAGCCACACAGGCGAGACGCCCCCGGCTGATGTTAATTTTATTTTGTTCGTCTTGTCAGAATTCATTTCCCATATTTCGGGCTGGTATTTGTTGTTAAGGAAGCTGGAATAAATTATCCTGGAACCGTCTATGGAAAAAGACGGCGCGTTGCTCCTGCCGTCAAAGGTCAGCTGGTCCTCATTTTTATCAGTGGTGTCGATTATGAATATATTTATTGAATCATTATCCTGTACGGTATAAAGAATTTTTTTTCCATCAGGCGAGAAAGCCGGAGAACCGGCTTTTTTACCGCTCTGCCTTGTAAGTTTTTCAGGTTGCCTGCCGTTTAAGTCCTGAATATAAAGATTGCAGGTATCATCATTTTCTTTCATGACAAAAACAAGCCTGTTGTCCTTTGAAAGCACCGGTGAGAGGCAGTTATGTGTTGAGGTCATCGCGGTCTGATCATAGCCGTCCTTTGTCATCTTCCAGATATCGCCGCGCCTTCCATATACTATGAATTGCCCGTCAGCGCTGAAGCACGGGGCGTTTCTGAAATTAAAATTCTGAAGGTCCCCGTCCACGGTGTCTTCGTCAAACGTGACAGGGTAAGCGGTTTTTTTATGCAGGTCGGCTATCCATATATTGTAATTCTTATTGTTCTGGACCCAGTACGCGATATAAAATCCGTCAGGCGACACCGCGGGAAACCACTTTGAATTTGCGTCGGGAAAAATTTCCTGCCTGTTGTTCCCGTCCGTATCCATCCAGTACATATTGCCGTTAAAGGTAGAAATTATTTTTTCCTGATGCGGAACAGGGGTGCTTGTGGCAATTACGGCAATGGCATTTTTTTTGGAGTTATTATTGCATCCGGTAAAAAATGAAACGAAGGCAAGCGCGGCCGCTGTTATCAGCGCTGTTTTATAAAAGTTTAATTTTTTCATTTTATATCCCTGGCGGTCGATACAATCTCCGCAATTAAAGGCGAATAGGCGCTGAAATTAAAAGTAAGCCTTGTTTTGTTTTTTGTTTTTATATTGATTGAATAAATATCGCTGCCTTCCACATACACAAGGCTTGTGCCGTCGGGAAACCAGTAGGGGGAGGCCCCGCCGTTATCGGTTATCTGAGTTTCTTCGCTCCCGTCGGGCTTCATTATCCAGACGTTGGGGCCGTTATTTTTGTCTGAAATATACGCTATATAATTCTGCATGCGGTCGGCAGGATTGGCCTTTGACCATTCTATGTCATTATCAAGATAATAGGTTTCCTTTATAAATTTCATATTGACGCCGATGTATTCGGTGGTGGTAATGCCGCGGTTATGAAAATAGGCCAGGGAATTATTATCCCCCCAGTCAAAAGCAGGGATGGCTATGATGGACTGTGTTATCTGGCGCGGGTTGGTCTCGTCCAGGTTCATTGTCCAGAGGCCGTTGTGCTTTTTTGTTTTCTCGCGGGAAAAAAGAACCTTTGATTTATCGGGGGATAATTTGAATGAGGTGACGTCGTGGTATTCTGTAAGGGCCGAAGGGGTTTCTCCATCGCGGTCTATCTGCCATATATCATTTTCTTTTAAAAAGTAAATTATCGAGCAGTCTTTTGACCATTCCAACTGCCCGCGGTTTTGCAGGTCAATTAGCCCCGGGATTTCCTTGTTCAGGGTAAGCTGCTGCTGGTTTTCTCCGTCAGCGTCCATTTCCCAGAGGTTTATAAAACCGGTCCTGTCGGAAAAAAAGGCTATTTTATCGCCCTTTGGAGAGACTGCCGGGCACCAGTTGTTGCCTTCTTTTGTAAGTGTTTTTTTATTTTCACCGCCGAGATCCATGGAACCCACCTGGTATAAGAAACGGCTGTCTTCCAGAACATAAATTATTTTTTTGACATAGGTCTGCTGGGGCGTGGCAGCGGCCCGCGGCGCATCAGAGGCCGGCAGTATTATAAATGGAGCGGTTATTATTAATGAAAGCAAAAGGATAATTTTGATTATTTGCCGCTTTGGGCCCATTTTTACCTCAATCTTCAAATTTTTCTTTATCTTATATGGTTTTTTGGCCTAAGTCAACATTATTTTAAGAAGCGGGATTATTGCGTTTATTTTATAAGCATCGCGTCCCCGTAGGAAAAAAGCCTGTATTTTTCCCTGATGGCCTCGGCATACGCCTTTCTGATATTATCGTATCCGCCAAAAGCGCTTACAAGCACCAGCAGGGACGTATGGGGGAGATGAAAATTTGTAAGGAGCATGTCAACGGCCTTAAACCTGTAGCCCGGATATATATATATTCCGGTCTCGCCGCTGAAGGCCTTTATTTTGCCTTTATCATCACCGGCTGATTCAATGGTCCTCATTGAAGTGGTGCCTACCGCGGCAATTTTTTTGCCGGACGACCTGGCCGCATTAATTTTATCCGCGGAATTTCCGGTTATTTCAATTGTCTCTGAATGCATTTTATGTTCCCTTATATCATCAGCTTCAATAGAGGCAAAGGTCCCTATGCCGACATGCAGGGTAACGGGGGCTATGTTAACGCCTTTTTTTTCAAGCTCTGAAATTATATCCGGGGTAAAGTGAAGGCCCGCTGTCGGCGCGGCTTTTGCCCCGTCTTCTGAGGCATAAACAGTCTGGTATCTTTCACGGTGAATTTTGTTTTTTAAATCATTTTTTATGTAAGGTGGGAGGGGCATTGATCCGGAAATTTTAAGTTTTTTTATAAGTTCGTCCCTGTCAAAATTAAATTCAACTTCAACGGTTCTTCCTTTTTTTTTGACCAGCGTCAGCCTGATGCCGCCGCTGAACGCTACGCCGTCGCCTTCGTTTACACGGCGGGAATTTTTCATAAGCACTTCCCATCTGCATCCGGAAAGATGCTCAAGGACCAATATTGATATGGCGGCGTTGTTCTTTTCCGAGCGTCCCTCTATATTGGCCGGCAGCACCCGTGTGTTATTGATTACCACGCAGTCACCGGGCGATAAATACCCGGTGATGGATTTAAAAACTGAATGTTTTATGGAGCCGGAGGCCCTGTCAAGAACAAGCATGCGCGAGGAATCTCGTTTTTCAACAGGGTGCTGCGCTATAAGCTCTTTGGGGAATTCATAATCATAATCTTCAAGTTTGTAATTTTCCATAGATGAAATTTTAACAGCATTGAATACGGCGGGCAAGTGAATATTTCGGCGATGACGGGAGCGGGGAACAGGGGGCGTTAAAATAACTTGAAGAGAAGGGGTATACATGTGATAATTCAGGAATGACAGACACTGAACTTTTCGATAAATACCTTACAGAAGCGGGCTGTGATTTTTGTACGGCGGAACACACCGGAAAATTCCTGCTTTACGCGGAAGAACTAAAAGAATGGAACAAAAAGTTCAACCTTACCGCGGTGGAGGGCCTCCGTGAAGTAATCATAAAACATTTTATTGATTCATTAATGTTAGTTAAAACATATAAAAGTTTGGACAATCTTACTATTGTAGATATAGGAACAGGAGCCGGCTTTCCAGGAATTCCGGCATCAATAGTATCGCCTTCATCAGCAGTTACATTGCTGGAATCCAATTCAAAAAAAATCTCTTTTTTAAACCATATAAAAATAATTCTTGGCCTGAAAAATCTGGAAATTATTGAGGGCAGAAGCGAGATATTAAGCCGTGAAAAAAAATACAGGGAATTTTTTGACATTGCCGTTATGCGCGCGCTTGCCCCGTATCCTATCGCCATGGAAATAGCGGCGGGTTTTGTAAAACCGGGCGGGTCGCTGGCTTACTTTGCGAGTTTAAAACAGCTTCATGAAATTAAGGAAAATAACACATGGCTCGGCAAGCTGGGCTGCCGGCTGGATAAAATTTTTGAGTATGAACTGCCTGAAGGCTCCGGAAAATTTTGTATCGCAACCGCATGCAAGCAAAGCCTTACGCATATAAAATATCCAAGGCTTTACTCCATGATAAAAAAGAAGCCGCTGTAAAAAGTTCCACGTGGAACATTTTTTTGATGGAAGAAAACGCGGCGCGAGGGAATGTTCCACGTGGAACAAATTAAGAGTTGAGGGAGCTTATGTATCTAAAATCTGTTGAACTCGTCAATTTCAGGAACTATGACAGCCTGAAGGTGAAGCTTTCCCCCGGCATCAATGTTTTTTACGGTGAGAACGGTACGGGGAAGACCAATGTGCTTGAATCCATATATTTTACCGCCCTTGGCAGGTCATTCCGTTCTTTTGAGGATTCAGTAATGGTAAAACACGGCAAAATTGCCTTTTCTATCGCCTTAAACGCTGTGGAAAATGATATAGAGAGGGATTTCGGTGTTGAATATGACATGGCAATAAGAAAAAAGAAGGTTATGATCAACGGAAACAGGGTCAGCAGGCTCTCACAGGTGGTAGGAAGGCTTCCTGTGGTCCTGTTCTCGCCGGAAAATATCATGATGATAAAGGGAGAACCGTCCCAGAGGCGCAGGTTCCTGGACGATATGCTTTCACAGTTCGAAGAAGAGTATTTTTTAACGCTCGGAAAGTACCAAAAAGAGGTATCCCACAGGAACTATCTGCTTAAAGGCATAAGGGAAGGCAGAATAAAAAGGGAGAACCTCGGGGTCTGGAACGAACAGGTTATGAATAACGGGATAAAAATAATTATGGCAAGGGTTAAAGCGGTTGAAGAGCTTAACCAGGTGCTTAAAGAAGAGCTTGCTTCCGGTAAATTCAGGGTGAGGCTCGCATATTCCTCAAAATTTTATTCAGCGTTTGATGAAGAGTCCCTGAGAAAGGCATTCCAGGAACATTTTTCCTCGCGTCTGGAGGACGAGATTGCGCGCGCCGCCACACTCATCGGGCCGCACAGGGATGATCTTGAAATATTTTATAATGATATGGACGCGAAAAATTTCGCTTCTGAGGGCCAGCAGAGAATTTCTGCGATACTGATGAAACTTTCCGAGGGGCTGCTTATAAAAAAGAAAAAAGGAAGTTTTCCGGTTGTACTTCTCGATGATTTTTCATCCGAGCTTGACGAGCCAAACAGGGGTTTTATCGGTAAAAAGTTTTCTCTTTTTAAGCAGATAATTATTACAACCACTTATATAGAGAATCTCAAGGGCTTTGCGCCGGCAAGGGAATTTGAAGTTTCAAGCGGGGTGGTTGTTTCAAAATAGTTAGTGTATATTAACAAAGTTAATATAGCAACAACCCGGACCAATTGGCTCGTTGACCTCGGTATAAGTATATGATAAAATTGAAAAATAGAGTTTGTCCAAGTTATGGCGATGTTGGAGGGAAAGATTGAAAATAAAAACGCAGTTTTTAATTTCTATCATAATTGTAATAGTCCTGTCGATTTCATCGGCCGCTTATGTGACAGTAAATGACATGCGCGGCATCCTTAAACAGGAGATAGACCTCAGGATAAAATTCCTCATTGACTCGGTAAAAGGCGTTGCCGGTGAATCTCTTGTAAAAAACGACCTCCTGTCCCTGAATTATTACATAAAGGAGACGCCATTAAGCGGGGGCCTTGCTTATATAATCGTAGCGGACAGGTACGGCAATATTGTCGCCAGCAGCAGCCAGGCAGACAAGGGCGCAGAGCTCTCTGTAATGTATCCCGCCATATCAAAGACCGGAGATATCGGCGGGGTAAAATTAAACGGCGTGCTCAGGGATATAATAAGCTATCTTTCGCCGGTTTACGTGAAATCAAAGGACAAGAATTTTGAGGTCGGCAGGGTTTACGCCGGATTCGATAAAAGGTTTATAGATAATACCCTGAATGATATTTATATAAAAAGCGCGGCCATAGCCGCAGGGCTGATAATAATAAGTATTTTTATGACCCTTTATATTACCGGAAGGATAATAATACCGCTTAACAGGCTCCTTGAAGGGACGCAGAAGATAGCATCCGGAGATTTGAAATTTAAAATCAAGGTGAATGTAAAAAACGAATTCCAGGCCCTGGCCAATTCTTTTAATCAGATGACCAACAAGCTTAACGAATACTACGAGGGGATCCTGAACGCTTTTATGATAGCCATGGACACCAAGAATAAATATTCCCCGAGCCACTCGATGAGGGTCGCGCGTACAGCGGTGAAGATTGGAAAAGCAATGCGACTTGGCCCGGCGCAGCTGGAAAATTTAAGGATAGCCTCGATACTTATGGACATAGGCAATATCGGCGTGCAGGACGGCATATTTGACAAAAAGGAACTGCTGACCGCCGAGGATTTTATCCAGATTCAGAAGCATCCGGAAATCAGCGCAAAAATTTTAAAAAGCATACCCGATTTGAAGGAAGTTGTTCCTATAATTATGGAGCACCACGAGCGCTACGACGGCATGGGATATCCAGCCGGCTTAAAAGGCGGGGATATTTTGACCGAGAGCAGGGTGCTGGCGATAGCCGACGCCTACGACGCTATGATAACCGAGCACGGACACAAAAAGCCGGTTTCCGCGGATGAGGCAATATATGAACTCAGGAGCAACAAAGGCAAACAGTTTGATCCGGATATAACAGAGATATTTGTCGGCCTGCTGAATAAAGAAGGAGGGGTATAAAATGGCAAAGAAAAAGAAAAAAGGTTTGAGGATATCTCTCTCCGTAAAGTTCAGCTTTTTTACGGCGCTTCTTCTGACGCTGATAATGGTGGCCCTTACCATGTTCATATACAACCAGGAAAAACTTGCGCTTTCCAATGAGGTAAAAAAACGCGGCACCGCGATAGCGAAAAATCTCGCGAACAACGCTGAAGAGGCCATGACCACAAACCAGGAGCTTACACTTTTTGTCCTGGCAAAACAGGCCGTGCAGGATCCCATGACAGCCGAAGCGGCTACGGAAAACTTCTGGATGGGAGTTGTCAATAATATAAAAGACGATATGATGGGAATTAATAAAAATGAAAAGCCCGTCAAGAATGAGGGAATTCTTGACGCCATGGTTGTGAATAAGGGAAAAATAGTCTCCGCAAGCGATGTTAAACGCAAGGATGAGGATTATGTATTGCCGCAGGGCATCAAGCCTCTCTCCCCCGGGGAAGACGTGCTTGTTCAGGAATATTCCGAGAATTCAAAAAGATATTTTGACATCGCCGTCCCTATTACATCAATCGGCGACAAAGTGCTCGGAGAGGTACACCTGAAGGTATCGCAGGATATAATCACAAAAGTGGTGACATCGGCCACTGTCAAGGTAATTTTGATAACTCTTGCCGCCCTGATAGCAGGAATAATAATTTCTATAATTGTAGTCACCACTATGATAAATCCCATCAAATATCTTGTAACCGGCGTGCGCGCGATCGGGGAAGGCAATTATGACGTACAGATAAAAATGAAAAGCCGCGACGAGCTTGGAGAACTTACCGAAGCTTTCAATTCCACGGCTAAGAGTTTAAAGGAAAAAGAGCTGCTGAAAGGCGCTTTTTCCACATATGTATCCACAAGTATAATGGAAGAAATCCTGAAGGACCCGACCAGGCTTTCGCTGCACGGCAAAAAAGTCAGGGCAACCATGTTATTTACAGATATCAGGGGTTTTACCTCAATGTCGGAGGAAATGGATCCGGCGGAGGTCGTATCAGTTATAAATGAGTATCTCACCCTGCAGACAGACAAGGTGGTAAAATGGCAGGGAGTTATTGATAAATTTATCGGCGATTCTATGATGGCCGTTTACGGCGTTCCGTTTCCCAAGGAGGACGACACTTACCGAGCTGTCCGAACCGCGATGGATATAAGAGAGGGGCTCATTAAGCTTAATTCAATAAGGGAACGCCGCAACCAGAAAACAGTCGCGATAGGAATAGGAATTGATACCGGTGAAGTGGTTTCCGGCAACATGGGTTCCCCGCAAAAAATGGACTACACTGTGATCGGCGACCACGTTAATCTCGCGGCCAGGCTTGAGGCCAACGCGCCGGGAGGCAGGATTTATGTAAGTGAAGCCACATATAACGACACAAAGGCTCAGATAGAATTTCAGGAACTCGAGTCAATAATGGTCAAGGGCAAAAAAGAACCCATAAAGATATATGAGCCGGTAAGGGTCATAGAATAAAGAGAGCGGAGAAAAATGGAAGATAAAAAGGATATTTTAAAGACAGTCACAAGGCTTGCGCAGGCCGGGGAATGGGCAAAGGTTGTAAAGGAATATGAAAAACTTATGTCCATGGACCCGCACGACGTAAACCTCCACAATTCAATGGGCGAGGCCCTGGCAAAGCTAGGAGAGTTCAGGAAAGCATATGAGCATTTCCTTATAGTCCTTAATGATTATCAGGCAAAGGGAAATTCATCAAAAATAATGTTCATGTATAAAAAAATAGCAAAGCTTGACCCCCGTAAATTTGACCTTGAGGGAAAGGCCAACCATGAAAAACTTTCAAAAATAGTCAACGCGATTGCCAGCTATGACAGCGGCGACCTTGAGGCGTCGGCAACAGCGTTAAAGGACGCCGAGAAATATGACAAATATAACGCCGAGATACTTATAAAGCTCGGCGAAGTTTATGAGAAAAAAAATATGATCGGCGAGTCAGTCGAGGCGTATACAAAGGGCATCAGGGTGCTTGTTGAAAAGGGAAAAAAGGACGAGGCCATTATAGTCGCCAATAAAATACTTGAAATGGACAAGGAAAACACCGACGCCATGGCCATGATAGCGGACGATCTTATCAGCAAAGGGCACAAGGATAAGGCGGAGGAGATATTTAAGGACCTGCTTATCACCCTGGCCGAAAAAGAAAAAATAACCGAGGGCAGGGAAATAGCAAAAAGGGCGATGGACCTCAACATAGAGTACGGCAAACAGTTTTACGCTTATTTTCTTTTTAAGGAAAATAAAATGGACGAGGCGAAAAAAATACTTGAATCCACAATAGACCTTACCGTGGAGGAAAAGGTCCTTCTTGGAAAGATACATTTTAAGCTTTATGAATATGACAGGGCAAAGGCTGTTTTGATGTCGCTTGACCCTGCAATAGTAAACCAGAATGTTGAAATACTGGAGCTTATCGGCGACTCCCTGCTTAAAATGCGCGAATACAAGACCGCCGCTGAATTTTACCTTAAGGCCCTGAAGATAGAAAAGCAGGACGGCCATTTTGACGAGGCCATAATCATGGCAAACAAGGTATTGAATGTAGAGACGGAGAACATGGAACTTCATGAAATAATGGCTGAGATATACACAAAAAAAGGGATGAAGGTAAAGGTAATTGACGAATATACAAAACTTGCTTCCCTTTACGACAAACACGGCAGGTCCGAAGACGCTATGAAAATACGCCAGGTCCTTTCAAAACTTAAGATGATATGAAGCCTTTCGACTGCGATATCTGCAAAAAAAAGACACGCTCAATTGACGCGCTTGTCCGCTGGCATTTTGAAAAGGATAAAAAAACAGCATCCAGCTTTCAGATCGTCTGCGACAAAACCCCGTGCAGCCTTAAGGGCAGGGAGGATTTTTTTAACAGGTCCTTAAAGCTTGAATATGTATTTTCAAATATGCCCGAATTCATATATTATATAAAGCGCCTTAAGGTAAATGAAAAAGAGCTGAAAAATTTTGTCGGGCGCATTGAAAAAGACAGGTCGTATATCAGAAGGTTCAATATAGAAAAAAAAGAGGTAAAAAAACTCATTATACGGCTCGAAGGCGCTCAGGGGGAAGGATAAATATATGGACCACAAGCAAACAAGGGCAAAACTTAAAGAGTACGCCGAGGACATGATAATTGACAAAGCAGTTGAACGGGAAATGGCCGAACATATTGAAACCTGCGAAATATGCAAACGGGAGCTGCTGCTATGGCAGGAAGTGACCGAAACACGCAAAGCAAACGAAAGGTTCGCTTCATATATCCCGAAAACGTTCCGAGAGCGTGTTTCATACAGAATGAATAAAATAAACTCAGACAGGGACCTTCCGCCCGTTGTGCGCAGGATGCAGGCCATTCAGCAGGCCTTTTCAAGCGTGACCGGCAGGCTGGTGGTCCAGGTGCTCATACTTCTTGCCGCGCTGATATACCTTATAATGGTGAAGAGCCACGGATTGAACCTTGTTGCCCTGCTTTTTATGGCAATAGGGTTCGTTGTGATTTTCTTCATACTACTCAGGAAAAAAAAGTAATTTCAAAAGTAAAACAATAATACCGCCAAGTAAAATAGCTGTAAAATAAAGGCTATTTACGAAAAACGAAAAAAAACCTTTATTTTTTGGAGTTTTTTTGGTAAATTTAAGGTAGCAGGGAAATTTTGAAAGAAAGAGGCGGTAAGCAGTGAAAAAGCCACTATTTATAACTTTCTTATTGATCGCCTTTTTTGCCTCAATTATATATGGCGGCCTTTCAGACAACCAGCAGGCGGTCAAGTATTACTCCACAGGTGTTTCTTACCATAAAAAAAAGGATTTCAATAACGCCCTTATGTATTATAACGCTGCGATAAAAAAAGACAGGAAATTCTGGCAGGCATGGCTCGGGCTCGGCATCTGTTATTATTCAATGGCAAAATACAGGAACGCCAGGCTGATATTTTCCTATGTCCTTTCCCTGAAGCCCGGCGAACCCACCGCAAAAAAATATTATGATATAATGTCGCCGGGGTCGAGAAAAAACGCGGCCGCCCTGAATACGCCAAAGTCAAAAGGAGATCTTATGTGGCGTTCGGCCTGCCTGCCCGGAATGGGGCAATTTTATAACGGAGAAATTGCCAAGGGGTATATTTATTCGCTTGGTTTTATAGCGAGCATCGCCGCCCTTATAAAATACACCCTGGACGAAAATGACGCGGTGGCGGCATACAATAACACCAATTACGATTACGCGGACAAATACAAGGCGGCCCAGGATGCCCAGTCAAAAATAATAGTACCGGCAGCGGTCGCGGTCGGCATATGGTCCATATCTGTGCTTGACGCGTACATCAGCGGCAGCGACGGGAAACCTTCCTCCGCTTTGAAAGCAGTGGAAATAAAATATGACAGGGGGATAACCGTAGCGTGGAACATCGCGCGGGTTGAATTTTAAAGCCATGAAAAAAAATTTACTGTACATCATATGCGTGCTGGCGGTTGTCGTATTGACCGCATGTTCCGGCCTGAAAAGGAACAACCCGTATGATCCAGACGGGAGCGCTTATAAAGGAGTCACGTACAAAGGGGACATAAACTATCCCGCCGGAACTTCAATTACAGCCATGATATACGGCACCACCGGACTGTGCCTTGCCGGCTATAGCGCCGCAAGCGGGTACTGCGTTATGAGGCTTGAAGGGACAATAACTGATTATGTGGGCTCGACCGGCGACACACCGGGCCATTTCAGGTATATCCAGGATATATGCGCGGACGACTCGGGTGACATTTACGCCGTTGATAATAAAAATATCATGCAGGTTATAACCCCGACAACGGACGCCATGTCATCCTGGACAATGACAAATGTTACCACGACCGTTGACAAACTTTCAATAACGTATCTGAGCAACCACATATATGTGTCAAGTAATATTGACAAACAGATATTCGAATATTCAACAACAGGAGCGTTCATTGATTCTGTTAATCTCAGCTTTACGGCTTACGGCCCTTTTACGCCGGGCAGGATATTTAAATCCGCAAACCATATTTATGTAGTCAATGACGCCTCCAAAAATCAGATAGTGGAATTTACCCCGAACCTCAGCCAGGACGGTCTATATGATATGCAGGATAATATATATGACGCTTCTGTAAACGGCGGGCTTCTGGAATTAATCGCTTCCGGGGCAGTTTATAATGTTGACGAAAACATGGTATTAAGTTTAAAATGGGGTAACTTCGGGGTCGGCCCGGGAATGGTATTTAACGGGGAGCTGATCGCCTGCGACCAGACCACAGGCGACACATACCTTCTTGACGGCCAGACTATAAAACGTTTCGGGGAATAAAATGGGAAAAAGTTTTTTGATTTTTAGTTTAATCGTTTTATCGGCGCCGTTGCTTTTCGGGGATACAGGGCCGGACCAGGATTTTAACAGCCCTCATTCCGTCGTTAATATTTCAAAGCCGGCAGGCATGCCGCCGCAGGAAAACCAGGCGTCGGCAAGCCCGGGCGCGGCTGACGCGCTTATAAAAGAGATAACCCCTGCGCAAAAACCAATAACAAAAAGCGAAGCGCTGATGGCCGAAGGCGATAAGTACTTTAAAATAAATAATTTCGCGTTTGCCCTGAAGTATTATTACTATATAACAAAGATAGACCCGGGCAATGTAAAAGCGTGGAAAAAAACAGCGTTCTGCTACTATCAGCTGAAAAAACACAATTACGCCTATTACGCTTTTCAGATGGTGTTAAAAAAGGCCCCGAAAGACAGGGACGCCCTTGATTTTATGGAATATTACAAAACAATAATAGGGAACTCAAAAAAGAACCTTGAAAAAAAGGAAATGTTCGACCCCCTTTGGCGTTCCATTGTTCTCCCCGGGTTCGGCCAGTTTTATAACCAGCAGTACGCCAAAGGGACGCTTTATGGCGGCGCTTTCTTAGGCGCGCTCGGGATGACATTTTATAACGCCGCTGATGAGAGGTCAAAATACTCCAAATATGTGGTGGCGAATGAAAATCAGGAGATTGCCTTTCAGGAGGCGCAGGACGCCTGGAACTTAACGCTTATATGGGGGATTATTACAGGCGTTGTTTACGTGGCAAATGTTTATGACGCCGGCGCCAATTATAACTGCGACGAGGCGCGCGGGCTCTCCCTTAATATAAAAGAAAACGCGGTTTATCTTACCGCGTCAACAAGCTGGTGAAAAATGAAAAAATTTGTCATTCCCGCGTTTGTCCTGCTCTTTATCGCCGGATGCTCGGCTTTAAACAGAGTCAATCCTACGGACCCGAAATCAGGCAATTATGAGGGGCTGCATTATACCGGGTCAGTTGGAAACTTCACATCGCTTTCAGATATAAAGGCGCAGGCCCCTGATATAATATGGTGCACTGATTCCGTGGCAAATATGGTTTATAAATATCACGAGAACGGAAATCTGGATTTCACGCTGTTTAACAGAACTGCCCCATATCCCACCCCTACACCAATCCCGGAATTTCAGGCACCCAGCGGGATATGCGCCGTCGCACCCTATTTTTACGTTGTTGACAAGAATATAACATATAATAATTTAAAACGCTTCGATCCCACATATGTGACAAGCACAACAGTGACGCAGCCGCCTCTTTATGCTTCCATTGCCCTGAACAAATGCGCTGCATTTGGCCAATATATTTATCTTACAGACAGTAAAAATGTATATCAATTCGACACCACTCCTACAGCAAATGCCATGACAGGGGTTACGTGGGCCGTTTCTGCTTCAGCCACGATATCCGACATTAAAACGGACCAGACCGGAGATGTTGTCATAGCGGATTCATCAACTAATGATATCATGGTCTATACGCAATCCGGAGCATTCGTTTCCGCTTTTCAATATTCTTTCAATATAATAGGATTTGCCATATCCGGAAATTATATTTATATACCCAGTAACGGCGGGCTGCACAAAATAAACTATCCTTCCCTTACAGAAGCTCAGCTTATGGCAAATTACGGCCAGGGGAGCGGAAAAGTTGACCAGCCCGGACCCTGCGACGCCCTTCCTGACGGCACCATACTTGTAGGCACTGCCAATACAATAAAAATGTTTCAGCCTTAAAAAGACCGGGAATCAGGAGCCGCAAAAATGTCACTTCACAGATTTTTCGTAAATAAAATATCTGAAGGACGCGCCGAAATAACAGGCAGTGATTATAACCACGCCAAAAATGTTTTAAGGCTCAAAGAAGGCGGGGAAGTAATAGTTTTTAATAATGAGCACGGCGAATTTATGGCGAGCGTCGCGGCCATTGACCAAAAAAATAATATAATGACGGTAATTACTGGTGACAAAATAAAAGAACGTGAAGGCAAGAAGTCGATTATTACAGCCTGTATATCCCTGATAAAAAAAGAAAATTTTGAATTCACCCTGGAAAAACTTACTGAGACAGGGGTGGATGTTATTGTTCCTGTTACGGCAAAACGGAGCGTTGTAAAAATAAAGGACGAGGCGAAAAAAGAAAAAAGATGGGAAACAATAATTTATTCCGCGGTCAAGCAAAGCGGAAGGATGACAACACCGGTGCTTCAGCCCGCCCTGTCAGGCGTGGACGGGATAAATCCTTGCGAAGGCGGGGCAAATTTTTTCATATTTGAAAAAGCAGACGGGGTTTATCTTATAGATGAAGCCGTAAAATTAAAACCGGGAGACAACGCCTCCTTTATAATAGGCCCCGAGGGCGGTTTTGAAGAGAGCGAAGCTGATATAATAACCGGTAAAGGTTTTAAGCCTGTTTCTATAGGCGACACAATCCTGCGCGCCGAGACCGCCTCAATTGCGGCGGCTACTGTGCTCTCGCAGGCATTAAGGAGAAGCAAGTGGAAAAATTTATAGAAAAGCTTAAATCAAAAATAGAGTCTGCCGGGCTTACTGCCGATATTTATCTGGAGCGCTCGGTCCGCAGCGAAATCGGCGCAAACGACGGAGCCATTGAGAAAGTGCAGGAGTCGGATTCATTCGGCGCGGCTGTCAGGGTGTTTAAGGACGGCAGGATGGGTTTTGCCTGGACAACATCGCCGGACCCCGAAGAAGCGGTGAAAATAATCGAAAAGGCGCGGGACACGATGTTTGTGGACGGGTATAGCGGCCTTGATTTTAAGCCGCTGAAGAATTCAGGCGGGATTAAAATGAATGATCCGGTTTTTGAAAGCGTAACGCTTGAAAAAAAGAAGGCGCGCGCACTTGAAATCGAAGCCGCGGCAAAGGCAGCTTCGCCCAAAGTAAAATTTGTCCGCGATACCACGTGTGTTGATATACTATCAAGCACCTCATATTTTAATACTTCAGGGGCGCAGTATGATTACGAGAAGACATATTCATACGCCTTTACTTCCGCAATAGCCTCGGACGGAGTTCATGATGAGGCAGCTGATGTTATGGAAGGAAGCGCTCTGTGGCAGGGCGTTGATCCGGCGGAGCTTGGAAAGCAGGCGGGTTTGCGCGCGGCTTCGCTTTTAACAGGAGGGCAGGTTCCAACCGGGGAATACACGCTCATAATTCCCCCATACGCAGCTGTGGAATTTCTTCAGGTTATTTCACCGATGTTTTCAGCCGCCAACCTTCGAAAAGGCAAGACACTGCTCGCAGGCGCCGCTGAAGGTGATGAAATCGCTTCCGGGCATGTTACCCTTGTTGACGACCCGTGCATGGATTACGGCGCTGGCAGTTACCCGGCGGACGGGGAAGGATTTGAGGGGACAAAGAAAAAATTAATCGACGCGGGCAGGTTTAAAGGATTCCTTTATGATATGAAAGAAGCGGCCTTTTATAAAAAAGCGTCTTCTGGAAATTCAATAAGGAGCTCGTTCAAAGCGCTGCCGGAGCCCGGGGTTTCAAATTTTTATTTTGAGCCGGGAAAGGAAAATACAGGAAATATTTTAAAAAAGCAAAAAGGAATATTTATCAATTCAATGATGGGGCTGCACATGACGGATACTGTTTCCGGAAATTTTTCCCTGGGAATGAACGGCTGGATATTTGAAAACGGAGAAAAAAAAGGGGCGGTAAAAGAAGTCCTCATTACCGGCAATATCAAGGACTTTTTGAAAAAAATAACGGCGGTTTGCGATGACCTGAAATTTTATATGAATTTCGGATCGCCAACGGTCATAGCCACCGGCATTACAGTGGCCGGCAGGTAGATTTCAAAGGAGAAGAGAATAATGGCAAAAAATATAACAGGAATAATAGGGTTTCCGCTTTCACATACAATGTCGCCGGCAATGCATAATAATTCCTTTAAAAAATTTAAAATGGACTGGGAATACGGCGTTTTCGAGATGGAGGCCGATAAGGTCGGCGGCTTTATTGAAAGCATGAAAACCAACGGTATCAAAGGCATTAACGTTACTATTCCGCACAAGCACCATGTCATGCAGTTCCTTGACTCCATTGACAGGGCGGCGGCGACAATCGGCGCGGTGAATACTGTTGTGAATAAAAAGGGAAAGTTGAAGGGTTATAACACCGACTATCTCGGTTTTCTGCAGTCGCTGAAAAAAAGCAGGGTAAATCTGAAGGATAAAAAAATAGTAATGTTCGGGGCGGGAGGCGCGGCCCACGCCGTAGCGTACGCGCTTAATACTTTTAAGCCCGAAGAATTCCGCATTTATAACATAGACATGCCAATGACGCAGAGGTTAATAAAACAGCTGAAACTTAAAAACGTGATTACCGGGAATATTAAAAAGACAACTGAAAAGGATTTGGCAATAGTGTCGGCGGATTTTATCATTAATTGCACATCAGTTGGAATGCACGGTAATGAGGCGCCGTATGATATAGAAAAGTTAAAAAAAGGGGCGGTTGTTTTTGACCTCATATACAACCCGGCCAAAACCGCATTCCTGAAGAACGCGGAGAAAAAAGGGGCGAAGATAATAAACGGGCTGGACATGCTGATATTCCAGGGGATAGAAGCCTTCAAGCTCTGGACAGGCAAAAAACCGCCGTACGAAATGGTCAAAAAGGCAGTGGATAAATACAACGCAGGAAAATAATTAATTTCAATTTTTTTGTTTATGTAGAGCCGCTGCCCGTGCCCGTTGAAGCATTTGTGAAAATGGATTGCTGCGGCTAAAGATATGGACGAAAACGTATTATTGAGACTATCCATATATCGGCTCTGTTGGAAATTGTAGAAAAAAATCAAGAAAAACAATAACCTCACAATGTTAAAAAACAACAAAGCTGTTAAATTAAAATCCAAATCAGTATAATTTTAACGGGGAGCCGGGATCTTTCTGTGTTAACTTGACAACCACAAAATAATATTATAGAATATAATTGAATATATTTGAATGATTTTTGAGGAGGCTGCTAAATGAAGACACTGACGGTCAGGATGTCGGATGAGGATTATCAGGCAATATTAAAGGGGGCTAAAAATGACAGAAGGACCCTTTCAAATTTTATGTTATCTACCACCCTGCATGCTTTGGAGCGGTCTTACTACACACCGCAAACCG
>CAZMGF010000016.1:0-47602 GCA_964565765.1 uncultured Spirochaetia bacterium | reverse complement strand
TTCAAAAAGCACTGCGTTCAGGGTTTTGCCTTCCTGCGGGGTTACTTTAAAAAGAACATACGCAAAGGTTATGCCGACAACCAGAAAAGAGAGCGAAGCGGCCATATACAGCATGGTTTTTTTAGCGTTCTTTATCCTTGGTTCCGCGAATATATTTAATCCGTTCGAGACTGCTTCTATGCCGGTAAATGTTCCCGCCCCCATTGAGTAGGCTTTCAAAACAAGTACTATCATACCCACCAGCCCGAGCGCGGCTCCGGAACTTTTTATATCGGTCACGGTCTGCGCCGCGACAGAATGGGCGCTTCCCGAATTCATCACGAACGCATAAATTATTATTATAATGTGCGTTATTACAAATATCGCGAATATCGGCGAAATGACGGCGATGGATTCCTTGACCCCCCTCATGTTCATTATCATAAGGAGAATGACGCCGGCTATTGCCACCCAGAATTTATATACCTGCATGTGCACAGGCAGGAATGAGAACAGGGCATCCGCGCCGGATGCAATTGAAAGGCTTATGGTTAACACATAGTCTATTATAAGGGCCGAGCCTGATACAACGCCGGCGGCCGGTGAAAGCAGTTTGCTGGCCACCAGATAGCCCCCGCCGCCCGCGGGAAAAAGCTCGATTAGCTGCGAATAACTCGCGCTTATTATAATAATGGTAAGCATGGAAGCCAGCGCCACAAAAATTCCAAGGCTGAAGTGCTGCCCCAGGGTCAGAAAGGATTCTTCAGGGCCGTAGCATGACGATGTCATGCCGTCGGCGCCGAGCCCTATCCACGCCATAAGGGCTATAAGGGACACCTTATGAAATATATTAGGGTCACGGACGCTCCTGGCCGTGCCGATTAAAACCTCTTTTGTCTGCTGGAAAATATTCTTTTTCTCTTCCATTTTATCTCCTGTTTTATATGCACATAGCCCGAAACGTGAGTTTAAAGGGATTTGTATTGCTTTTGGATAGGATTGAAAAAACCGTCTAAAGCCCGCGGCTGAAACTGCCCGCGGAACTTATCTTTGGTGCGTCTATATTTTTTCCTTATACGAAGCCGTTTATATATACCGGCCGTATGCTTTAAAATATTGGGATAATTATACATTTAAACCGCGGGAAATCAAGGAAAAAATATAAAGATAGATTAAAATAAGGGGTTTTATGGACTATATCATTAGTTTTGCGCATTTCTCCGCGGAAATAGCCGCAAAATCCGCTATTGCCGTAATAAAATATTTATCCTGCGGTAGCACCAGTGCATAATCTGTTTTCAGCGCTATGACACCTACCGTACCGTTTCTTGTTGTCATCGGCAAAAATACAAATTCCGACGATACCAGGGTCATCGTTCCTTTTCCCGCAATATCTCCCTTTTCATATACCCAGTTGGCAATTCCCATGTCGTTTTTGGATATAACCGCGGTATTGTCAGAGCGCGCCCAGACCTTTATTTTTTTATCCCTGTCCTTAAAAATTATCATATTGGGTACTTTCAGGACCTTTGACATATATCCGGATATTATCCCCGCCACCTGCTCCATTATATCTATATTAATCAGCTGTATGGTTTCCACAAGCTCGGGATTTTTATTCTCCGCCGTCGATTCCATAACCTGCTCAATGGTCGGCACCCCGAGCAGTTCCCTTCCCATCTGCTCGAGTATCCTGATGTTTTCCAGCCTCATCCTGAGAGCCTCTTTCTGCCTGCGGAAAAGCCGGGTTATCTCGCCGACGACCACAGAGGTTATAAAAAATATTATAACTTCGACGGCGTATTCCGGCCTGCCTATGGTGAAGCTGAAATAAGGCGGAACAAAAAAGTAGTCGTAAAATAGTATGCTCATGACAGAAACAAATATTGAAGGGTATGTCCCGAAGAGGTAGGCGCTCGCCACAACAGAAATAATAAAAATGACGGCGAAATTCTCTATGCCAAAAACAGAATGCAGCAGCGCGCCTAGCCCCACTACCGGTAAAAGCAGGAGCAGGCTGTACAAATAATCCATAATATTGAAACCCGGTGCCATGCGCCTGCGTTTTTCACCGGCTGTCTTTTCCTGCCCCTCTACATTGGGTTCTATCAGATAAATATCTATTTCTTTGCTGGAACTGATAAGTTTTCTCACGGGCGACGGACTGAAAATGCCGAAACCCTGCCCGGAAGTTGGTTTCCCGATCATTATCCTTGTTATTTTCTCCTGCGATGAAAAACGGAGCAGTTCCTCCGCCACATCATTGCCGGACAGGGTCCTTACCTTTGCGCCGAGTTCCTCGGCGAATTCAAGGGTGGAGGCGAGCTTTGCCCTGTCATTGTCGTCCATCTGCAGCTGGGATATGGATTCCACATAAACCGCGTACCACTCCGCCTTTATTTCGCTGGCAAGGTGGTACGCTTTGCGTATCAGCTGTTTTGCGTATGGCGACGGGGCCACGCAGACCAGCAGCCTTTCCGAAACCGGCCATGGGCCCATTATGGCCTTAGCCTTCATGTAGTTGACAAGTTCCGAATCAAGCTTTGTTGCGACTCTTCTAAGGGTTATTTCGCGCAGCGCCAGAAGGTTGGAACGCTTAAAAAATTTATCCACAGCTATTTTTGCCTGTTCCGGTATGTATACCTTGCCTTCCCTCAGCCGCTGATGCAGCTCTTCTATGGGAATATCCTTAACTTCTATTTCGTCGGCCTGGTCAAGCACCATATCCGGGACGGTTTCCTGTACCTTAACGCCTGTAACGCCGGAAACTATATCATTGACGCTCTCAAAATGCTGTATATTAACAGTTGTATAAACGTCAATATTGTTTTCCGAAAGTTCCAGCACATCCTGGTAACGTTTTAAATGGGTTGAACCCGGCGCGTTTGTATGCGCCAGTTCATCGACAAGCACCACTTTTGGCCTGCGTTTGATTATAGCCGGTGTGTCAAGTTCCTTTAGCATAACATTCTTATAATTTATTTCCGCCATGGGAATGACTTCAAGGCCTTCCATCATGGCCTCTGTTTCTTTTCTCCTGTGCGTCTCGACAACCCCGACAACCACGTCCACACCCCTGCTTTTCAGAGCCCTGGCCTGTTCAAGCATGGAATATGTCTTGCCAACACCGGGCGCGTAGCCGATAAAGAGTTTTATCAGCCCCTTCTTTCCGTCTGCGGCTGATTTATTTAATTCATCCAGAAGCGCCTGTGAATCAGGCTTTAGCGTTTCGTTATCATCCATTTTTTACTCCTCAAAGAGCCTGTAACCTACGCCGGGCTCTGTCAATATATATTCAGGCCTGTTCGGGTCAGGTTCTATTTTATTCCTTATATTGCTTATAGTCACCCTTAAAAGATGAAGCGCATCCTCGGGTTCCTCTTTTTTTCCCCATATTTCCTTAAGTATCTTTTTATGGGTCAATACATTTCCGGAATTCATGACCAGTATCTTTATCAAATCAAATTCAACCGGCGATAATTTAACGGCCCTGTCTTTGACCGTTACAATGTGCCTTGTTATATCAACTTCAAGCGCCCCGGATCTGTAAACTGATTCTTCCTGCCCGGTGGTAAGCCTGCGCATTATGGTCCTTATCCTGGCCAGCAATTCGCCTGCGTTGAATGGTTTTGTAAGATAATCATCAGCGCCGGCGTCAAGGGCCGCAATCTTGTCTGATTCATCATCCCTGACAGAAAGAATTATTATGGGGGCCATCGACCTTTCCCTTATTTTTTTCACCGCATCAATGCCGTCCATATCCGGCAGACCCAGGTCCAGTATGACCGCGTCGGGATGTGAATTCAGCGCCATATCCACACCCTGCGCCCCGTCGGGTGCCTCAATTACCGAGATACCGTTTGAATTCAGCGCCGCCCTCAAAAAACGGCGTATTCCCTTTTCATCATCAACAATAAGTATGCGCAGGCCGCTCTTGTTTTTTTCCATATCAACCACGCCCTTTGCCGGTATTGATTGCGGCAGCCGGCATTAAAGGCAGTTTGATAAAAAAAACAGCCCCGTGATCCGGATTGTTCTGGGCCCATATTTTCCCGCCGTGGGCCTCAACAATGCCCCTGCATATGGAAAGCCCCAGCCCCGTGCCGGAAACCTGTCTGGGTTTTTGCGCCCTGAAAAACTTGTCAAATATATGTTCCAGATCCTGTTCCGGTATGCCAAATCCGGAGTCCTTTATCTCTATAACGGCTCCGCCGCCTTCGGCCCGGGCTTTTATCATTATGCCGGAGCCGGCCGGAGAATATTTTACCGCGTTATCAATAAGATTAATAAACACCCTCATCACAAGCGCGAAATCCATGGGTATTTCAAAAATTTCACCGGGCAGATCAACGATAACCGGCCTGCCTTCAATTTTATCCTTGAGGGTCTTCAGGGAAACCCCGATCAGATCCCTTAAATCGCATTGTCTTAAGTTAAGCCTTAAACTTCCTGATTCCACCCTTGTCATATCAAGCAGGTTGCCGACTATCTCGTTTAAGTGGAGTGAATCCTCATATGCCGCCTGTAAAAGTTCCTTCCTGTCGAACGCGTCCACGGCTTCAAAATCCTGCGTCAGGGCGCTCAGGGCTCCGGTGATGGAAACCAGGGGCGTTCTTAAATCATGCGATATCGAATTCAGCAGCGCAGCCTGAAGCGCCTGCGTCTTTTTCGCGAGTTCCATATCCCTTGACCTGGCCGCCAGCATTGCCCTCTGGATGGCGACCGACGACTGGTTCGCCAGGGCTGTCACAAGCTCCATTTCCGGGGTGTTAAAAATAACGCGCCCGTCGTTTGTTTTTATACCCAGAACGCCGACGGCCTCACTGGAGGTTTCAAGGGGAACGTAAAAAGCTTTTGCCGCGCTGAGCGTTGATGTCCCTATGCCCGCGGGTTTTTTGTTGGACATTACCCACTGGGCCACTGCATTTCCGTGAGCATCAACCGGAAAATCAGCGTCGTTTCCCGCCGTAGTGATTCCGTCGGTCAGCGGCATAAAAACCGCCGTAGAGCAGTTAAGCAGTTCGCCGACATTCTTCCTGAGGGCGCCGACAACCTGTTCCAGTGTTTCACATTCAGCCATTTCATTGCTGAGCCTGTAAAGCACAGCTGTGCGCGCCTCACGTTGCTTTGTATCAACGGCCTGCTTTCTTGCGCGTGATGCGACCAGGCTCACTATCACTCCGGTTATTATGAAACCCACAAAGGTATATATATATTTCAGGTCGCTGACCGAAAAAGAATTGTAAGGCGGGACAAGAAAGAAATCAAAGGCCAGAACACCGAAGAATGCGGTAAAAACAGAAGCCGCCATCCCCCATGAAAGCGCGCTGATCACAACTGCCAGCAGATATAGAACTGTAAAATTTGACGCGTCTATTACACCCCTGAATAACGAACCTATGGCAGTGACAAACGCCACCAGCAGGGTGCTTAATATAAATTCCCCGCCTTTTATCCTGTTAAAAAAATTATTTTCCATACGCATCCTTTTTCCTATTAATAAATCCCTTTGACCTTATTATATCAATTTTTTCCCCCCGCAACACTGCTTTTTGGACTGTCCGAAATTATGGAATCGATATAAATGTTCAATTCAAGCACATTTACCATCTTTGGCCCGACAAACCCCAACAAAGGTTCCTGTGTATATTTATCGACAGCTGCCATAATCATTTTTTCATCAACTTTACGGGCGGCGGCAACGCGTTTTATCTGCCACACAGCGGCTTCTTTTGTTATCTGCGGGTCAAGCCCGCTGGCGGATGCGCTTACAAGGTCTTCTGGCACCATTTCCGTCTGCTGCGGGTTATCCTTCATTTCGGCATCAGCATTCTTTAAAACCCCCGTAATCAGGTCCGGATTTGTAGGTGCAAGATTTGACCCTCCCGAATTCGAGGCATTATAATCCACCGCGGACGGTCTGGAATGAAAATACAGCGGTTTTGTAAATTTCTGACCCAGAAGGCTGCTGCCCACAATAACGCCCTCTTTTGTGACAAGGCTGCCTTTTGCCTGTCCGGGAAACGCAAGCTTTGCGGCCGCCCATATAAACGCAGGATAAATAAATCCGCACAGAAATGTAAAACACAAGAGCATAATTACCGAGGTGAATAATATTTTTTTCATTTATTTTTCTCCTTTTCCTAAACTACGTGAAGAATGGCTAGCAGCATGTCAATCGCCTTGATTCCTATAAACGGAAGTATGACTCCGCCCAGTCCATATATAAAAATATTGACCCTTAAAAGGCTGGCTGCCGACTGCGGCTTATACGGTACCCCGCGCAGCGCCAGCGGAATTAATGAAGGTATTATAACCGCGTTAAATATTATCGCGGACAGTATGGCCGAAGACGGCGAGTCCAGCCCCATTATATTAAGCGGGGCCATGGAAGGAAACATTCCCATTAACATGGCCGGTACTATCGCGAAATATTTTGCCACATCGTTGGCTATGGAAAATGTCGTTAGTGAACCCCGGGTTATAAGTATCTGCTTTCCTATTTCAACCACTTCAATGACCTTTGTGGGATTCGAGTCAAGATCCAGCATGTTCCCCGCTTCCCTGGCAGCCGCCGTCCCTGTATTCATGGCTATGCCCACATCGGCCTGCGCCAGCGCCGGAGCGTCGTTGGTTCCGTCGCCTATCATGGCCACCATATGCCCGTCAGCCTGGTATTTTTTTATAAGCGCCAGTTTTGTCTCTGGTTTTGCGTTTGATAAAAAATCGTTGACACCGGCCTCAGCCGCAATCGATGCCGCGGTTACCGGATTGTCGCCGGTTATCATCACACTTTTGATGCCCATCAGATTGAGCTGCTGCAGCCTTTCCTTTATTCCTCCCTTTAAAATATCCTTTAAATATATGACACCGAGTATTCTGGCCTCTTTTACCACCACAAGCGGGGTTCCTCCTTTTACGGCCACCGATTCCACTATTGCCTGCAGATCTTCGGGAATTGACGCATTCTTATCTTTTAACTTTACATATTCTATTATCGATTCAGAGGCGCCTTTCATTATCATTACGCCGTTCAAATCCACCCCGCTCATCCGCGTCTCGGCCCTGAACGGGATAAAATTAACCTTATCTGTGGAGCCGAATTCATGCTCCCTTATGTTAAATTTGCGCTTTGCCAGCACAACAATGGACCTGCCTTCCGGGGTTTCGTCCGAAAGCGAGGAATACTGCGCAGCCATGGCAAGTTCCTGCTCCCCGACCCCTTTTACCGGCAAAAACGCGTCTGCCTGGCGGTTTCCCAGGGTTATTGTTCCTGTTTTATCAAGGAGTACCGCGTCAACATCGCCCGCCGCCTCAACCGATCTTCCGGAAAACGCGAGTACATTTATCTTGAGCAGCCTGTTCATTCCGGCAATTCCTATTGCGGAAAGAAGCGCGCCTATTGTCGTAGGCGCCAGGGCCACAAATAGCGATACCAGCTGGGTGACGGTAAAGGTCGACTTTAAGAAATTGGCATAGGGCTGAAGCGTTGATACAGCAAGCAGGAATATAAAGGTCAGGGCAATAAGGAGTATGTTCAGGGCAATTTCATTTGGCGTCCTTTTGCGGACTGCTCCCTCAACAAGGGCTATCATCTTGTCAAGAAAACTCTCTCCTGGATTTGATGTAATGCGGTATACAATAAAATCCGAAAGCACCCTGGTTCCGCCTATGACACTTGAGCGGTCGCCGCCCGCTTCCCTTATTACAGGGGCCGATTCACCCGTTACCGCGGACTCGTCTATGCTGGCAATTCCGGAAATTATTTCGCCGTCAAGCGCAATCACATCGGAGGGTTCAGCCATTACAAGGTCGCCTTTTACAAGAGTGGACGCGGAGACAAGTGTAAATTCACGTGAAGAGGAATCCGGTATTTTTTTTGCCATAAGGTCCCTTTTTGTCTTTTTCATTGAATCCGCGGTTGCCTTGCCCCTGGATTCCGCAAGAGCTTCGGCAAAATTCGCGAATATAACGGTTAGCCACAGCCACACTGTTATATGCAGCGTCAGGGTAATACCGGCTGCGTCGGTTTTGGTAAAGATGCCGAAGAACATACTGATTGTGGTCAAAATCGCCCCGATTTCCACCGTGAACATTACCGGTATGGCCCACATTTTATCCGGGGAAAGCTTTATTATTGAATTTACCGCAGCTTCAAGCATCATTTTTCCGCTGATTCTGTTGAGTTGTTTGTTGTCCATTTTTTCTCTCCTTATTTTAAGGCTGCAAAAAGGTTCATGTGTTCGGCAATGGGCCCCATTGAAAGCGCAGGAAGGAATGTAAGCCCGCCAACAAGCAATATGACCATTACAAGCATAACGGCAAAAAGCGCGTCATTTGTCGGCAGGGTGCCAAGCGACGCAGGTGTGGCCTTTTTTACGGCAAGCCGGCCGGCCAGCGCGAGCACGAGTATAATAGGCACGAACCTTCCAAAAAACATTTCTATTGTCAGCGATATGTTCCAGAAATCAATATTCGCGTTTAAACCGGCAAACGCGGAGCCGTTGTTTGCCGCGGCTGAAGTGGCCGCGTAAAGTATCTCGGAGAATCCGTGCGGCCCCGGGTTTACGGCCGACTTTACCGCATCAGGTATATAGACGGCTATAGCCGAATTTAAAAGCATCAGTATAGAAGAAAAAATAGCCGCAGCTATTGTAAGCTGTATTTCAGTAGGGCCTATTTTTTTACCCAGATATTCCGGCGTCCTGCCTACCATTAACCCCGCGATAAATACGGTAATTACCGCGAATAACAGCAGGGTGTATAAACCGGTTCCTACGCCGCCGAAAATGAGCTCGCCAAGCTGCATGTCGAAGAGCTCTATTAAGCCCGTCAGCGGCATGGCTGAATCATGCATGTTGTTTACCGCTCCGCAGGATGTCACTGTTGTCAGCACGGAAAAAAGCGGCGAAGCCGCCCCGAAAAATCTTGTCTCCTTACCCTCGGTATTGCCGTTTTCAAAAGAAACTTTCGTCCCGGCATTCTTTGCCAGCAGCGGGTTGAGGGTTGTCTCGGACCATGCCGCGCACAGCACAAGTAAAACCAGGGTTATAAAAACCCCGTAAAAAAGTGCCCTGCCCTGTTTTATATCCCCGGAAAACCTGCCGAATGTAAAGATAAGCCCCGCGGAAATTAATACTATCATAAACATCTCAAAAATATTGGAAAGCGGCGTCGGATTCTCATATGGATGGCTGGAATTGGCGTTCAAAAAACCGCCGCCGTTAGTTCCGAGTTCTTTTATTACCTCCTGTGACGCAATCGGCCCCTGCGCTATTACCTGCTGCGCCCCTTCGACTGTTTTTGCGTTCGTATAAGGGGAAAAGTTCTGCGGCACACCCTGGGAAACAAGGAATATGGCCCCAAAAATTGATATCGGCAGAAGTATGTAAAGGATTGTGCGCGTAAGGTCAACCCAGAATGACCCCAGAAGCTTGGTCTCTTTGCGCGTAAATCCCCTGGTCAGGGCTATTGCCACGGTAATGCCGGTTGCCGCGGAAAGAAAATTCTGCACCGCCAGCCCGGCCATCTGTGTAAAATAACTTACTGTTGTCTCCGGAGTGTAAGCCTGCCAGTTGGTGTTTGTGATAAAAGATACCGCAGTATTGATGGCAAGCCAGACATTCGGCGCCCCCAGTTTCTGCGGATTTAAAGGCAAAAATCCCTGAAGCATTATTATGGCAAACAGAAACAGCAATCCGGCAATATTAAAGGCCATCAGCGAAACGGCATAATCTATCCAGGTATGTTCGTCATCCTTTTTTACGCCGCATAACCTGTAAATGATATTTTCCACCGGAGTAAATACAGGCGTCAGCAGGGTATTTTTGCCGGCAAATACCAGATACATATATTCGCCGAGCGGCCTTGCCGCCACAAGAACAAGCACAAAAAAGAAAGAAATTTCAGTCATTATCTTAAGGTTCATTTTAAGCCTCCTATTCTTTATTGTTAAAAAACGCAAAAATTAGATATACGAACAGGAACAGAGCCGCCGCAAAAGTTATGATCCACATGTGGAATCTCCTTTGTTTTTCTTATATGTCAAATATACCCCGGAACGGTAAAAAGCCAAGTCAATTTTCCGTCAAAAAAAAAGCGGCCCTTTTTCAGGGCCGCTTTTTTAACCGCTTGTATTAAAATCTTCCTATAGTGTCAGCACTTATTTTTCGTCTCAAACATCAGTTTTGTCTGGTCCACCTTGAAATCCACCGGGTAATCCCCGTCAAAGCATGCCATGCAGTACTTTTCTTTCTTTCCGCCCACAGCCTTAATAAGCCCTTCCATGCTTAAGTATGCCAGGCTCTCCACGCGCAGGTACTTTTTTATCTCTTCCAGATTGTGGCTGTTGGCGATTAGTTCGGTCTTTGTCGGGAAATCCATGCCGTAAAAGCAGGGATTAAAAATTGGCGGCGAGGATATCCTGTAATGTATCTCTTTTGCCCCGGCGTTCCTTATCATCTTTATTATTTTCCTGCTTGTGGTGCCGCGCACTATGGAATCATCCACAACAACCACCCTTTTGTCCTTGATGATGCCCTTTACCGGGTTCAGCTTTATCTTTACCCCGAAATCGCGTATTGACTGGGAAGGCTCTATAAAGGTCCTTCCTATATAATGGTTCCTGATTAGCCCCATGTCATATTTAACTCCGGCCCCTTCGGCGTAGCCAATGGCGGCGGAAACCCCGGAGTCCGGCACCGGAATCACAACATCGGCGTCAACGTGCGATTCTTCGGCGAGCTGTCTTCCCAGGCCGCGCCTTATTTCATTGACCGTCCTGCCGAAAATGTAGCTGTCCGGCCTGGCGAAATATATAAATTCAAAGACGCACATGGCGCTGCGTGCGCGCTCCGCGAATTTTACCCGGTCCAGTTTCACGCCGCCGGCCAGTTTGTCCCTTGAAATTACAACCATTTCACCCGGCTCAACAGTGCCGACATGTTCGGCGTTTATAAGGTCAAAAGCGCATGTCTCAGAGGCAAATACGTACGCGCCGTCCAGTTTTCCTATTTCAAGCGGCCTGAACCCGTTTGGATCCCTGGCCGCTATCAGGCAATCACTGTTCATTATGACAAAAGAAAACGCCCCTTTGAGCCTGGAGAGCGATTCTTTAACCGCGTCAATAAAACTCATTTTATTGTGCATGGCTATAAGGTGCACCAGCACCTCGGAATCAATGGTCGATTTGAATATAGAACCCCGTTCTTCAAGGGTGCGTTTTATCTCGTCCGCATTTACAAGGTTCCCGTTATGCGCCACTGCCAGGTCGCCGTTTATGTAATTTATCCTTACCGGCTGCGCGTTCTGAAGGTTTGATGAACCCGTTGTGGAATAGCGCACATGTCCGATTGCCGCGTTTCCCACAAGCAGGGCAAGTTTCTTTTCGTCAAAAATATCCGCCACGATGCCCATATCCACCCTGTCATGCATTTTACCCTGGTCGTCGAGGGACACAATTCCGGCGCTTTCCTGCCCCCTGTGCTGAAGGGCGTAGAGCCCCAGGTAAGTCATGGTGGAGGCCTCCGGATGGCCGAATATTCCGAATACGCCGCACGCTTCTTTTATCTTGTCGGAAAAATTAAACATATTTGTTTACTCCTTTGGACCATATTTCAATTAATTCATCGATTGCCAGGTTGATTTTTTTCGGGTTCTTCCTTGAGGCCCAGTCAACATTAATAATGAGCCTTGAACCTCCAACCTTGCCTATCTCAGATATTATAGTCTTGTTTTTCACCGCGAGCTTTTTCAGCGCCGCGACAGAAGCCCTCTCAGCGGTAACTATAATGCGCGACTGGGTCTCGCCGAAGAGCAGGGCATCGAGCCTTAAATCCGACTGCAGCTCCACAAACGCGCCGATGGATTTTTCCCCGTGCAGCGTCCCTGTAATGCAACATTCGGAAAGCGCGACCGCAAGGCCGCCTTTTGAAACGTCATGCGCCGATTTGACGAGCCCTTTTTTAACGGCTTCCCTGCAGGTCTTCTGCACAAGGGCCTCTTTTTTCATATTAATATCGGGCACTGGCCCTTTTATAAGGCCGTGCACTTCCTTTAAGTATTCTGAGGCACCTAACTCTTCCAGTGTTTCGCCTATCATAAGTATAACATCGTTATTATCCTTAAAAAACTGCTTGCAGTACCTTTTCTCGCTTCCTGTTATATACCCCACCATGCCCACTGTCGGCGTCGGATATATCGCGCCTTTGGGCCCCTCATTATAAAAGGAAACATTTCCTGAAATTACCGGAGTTTTTAATACCTTTGCCGCCGCCGACATGCCTTCCACGGCTTTTTCAAACTGCCAGAATATTTCAGGATCCTCGGGGTTCCCGAAGTTAAGGCAGTTTGTAAACGCCACCGGTTCGGCTCCGGCGCAGGACACGTTCCTGGCTGATTCGGCCATTGCTATCTGCCCGCCTTTAAATGGATCAAGATAGACATATCTGCCGTTGCAGTCCACTGATGTGGCTATCATGAAATCCCTGTTCTTTACGTCAATTACCGCCGCGTCAGAGCCCGGCAGGGTCACTGTATTCGTCTGGACCATGTGGTCGTATTGTTCCCATATATTTGATTTGGACGCCACGTTGGGCGATCCCATGAGTTTTTTCAGTACAGCTTCAAGGTCATCCGGTTCCTTTATTTCGCTTTTTTTGATATTAATATCACTCAGGTACGCCGGCTTTATCCCTTTCTGGTGCTTTAACGGGAAAAGCGGGTGGTTTGAGTCAGCCAGCGGCTCTATCGGAAGGTCGGCCACAATTGCCCCTTTTTCCTTCACTATAATATGCTGCTTTTTTATTATTTTCCCTATTACAACCGCGTGGAGCCCCCATTTATTAAGTACCTTTTCGACATCCTTTTCCTTCCCTTTTTTCGCCACCAGGAGCATTCTCTCCTGTGACTCGGAAAGCATAATTTCATAGGCGTTCATACCCTTTTCGCGCTGCGGCACCTTATCCATGTCAATTTCCATGCCGACATTTCCGCGGAAAGCCATTTCAGTTGATGATGAAGTGAGTCCAGCAGCTCCCATATCCTGGATGCCCACCATGACTTTTTTATCTATTAGTTCAAGCGTCGCTTCAAGGAGCAGTTTTTCCATGAACGGATCCGCGACCTGCACGGATGACCGGTTTTCCGCGGTTTCTTCGGAAAGCTCTGCCGAGGCGAATGTCGCCCCGTGTATGCCGTCGCGTCCGGTCATTGCGCCGATGTACATTACGGAATTCCCCAGTCCTGAAGCCTTGGCTTTTATTATTTTTTTCTTTTCAACTATTCCTATGGTCATGGCGTTTACCAGGCAGTTGTCCTCGTATGTTTCCTCAAACACAGTTTCACCGGCCACAGTCGGAACTCCTATGCAGTTCCCGTAAAAGGCGATGCCGGAAACTACCCCGGGCAGCAGCCTGTGCGTATTGGCGGATTCAAGAGACCCGAACCTTAGCGAATTAAGCGAAGCAATCGGCCTTGCCCCCATTGTAAAAACATCCCTTAAAATGCCGCCTACACCGGTTGCCGCACCCTGAAATGGCTCGACAGCCGAAGGATGGTTGTGCGATTCAATCTTAAATGCAACGGCCATATCAGTGCCGGTATCTATTATGCCCGCGTTTTCGCCGGGCCCCTGTATCACATATTTACCCTTGTGCGGAAATTTTTTTAATGTCGGTTTGGAATGTTTGTACGAGCAGTGCTCCGACCACATTGCGGAAAATATTCCGAGTTCGACATATGTCGGAGGGCGCTTTAATATTTTTAATATGTTGCCGTATTCTTCCTGTTTAAAACCGTGTTCTTTTATTATCTCCGGCGTTATTTCAAGGTCGTTGGCTTTGTTATATTTTGACATTTAAGCGCTCCTTTTAGAGGTACTTTTTAACATGGGCCACCATTGAGTTAAAGATGAAGTTCCCGTCAGTTGAGCCGAGTTCCTTTTTCATGGCCCTCTCGGGATGCGGCATGAGCCCCAGCACATTCCCTTTTTTATTCATAATACCGGCGATGTTATAAAGGGCGCCGTTAGGATTTGAAGCCTCGTTGACCCCCCCTTTTTCATCGCAGTACCTGAAAACAACCTGGTCGTTTTCTATAAGTGAATTAAGGGTTTTCTCGTCGCAGAAATAGTTGCCCTCGCCGTGGGCTATGGGAATTTTTATTACCTGACCCTTTTCACAGCTTCCGGTGAAAGGTGTATTGTTATTTTCCACCCTCATGTTGATATATTTACAGATGAATTTAAGGTTCTTATTATGCAGCATGGCGCCGGGCAGGAGCCCGGCTTCCAGAAGTATCTGGAAACCGTTGCATATGCCGATCACAAGTTTATTCTTTTTTGCGGCGAACTTCCGCACCGAATCCATAACTTTTGAAAATCTGGCTATGGCTCCCGAGCGCAGGTAGTCGCCGTATGAAAAGCCTCCGGGCAGTATTATGACGTCATATTTATCGATATTTTTTGATTCGTGCCAGATGAAGTCCGCTTTTTCACCCATTACGTCCTTTGCCGCCCACAGGCAGTCACTGTCGCAGTTAGAGCCGGGAAAAACAACAACTCCGAATTTTACCATTTTTCGCTCCTGGTTGTCTTTAAATTAGGACATCAAGTCCGGAAAACAAAGGCCTTTCTATTCTATTGAAAAACTGTATTTTTCCGTATTGGGATTTGCCAGAAGCTTGTCGCATATTTCGTCGACTTCTTTATCGAGCATTTTGCCTGAGCCTTTTGTCTCTATCTCTATATATTTGCCTATCCTTACGCCTTCGACATTCTTATAGCCCATCTTGTCCAGGGCCGCGGCCACGGTTTTCCCCTGAGGGTCAAGCACCCCGTCCTTAAAAGTGACGTGTATCCTTACCTTTGCCATTGATATCACCTCGGTGTGATTTAAAAAATTACTTTTTTATTATATATTAAATGTGGATTTTTACAAGGATATTTTAGGGACGCCGCGCCTGCGGCGTCCTGCAATACCCGGCGCTAATTTTAAGATAATTATTTATCTGCGGCGGTTTTTGTGTTATTATTATTCTCATATTAACAAAGGGAGATCTGATGAACTACATAGACATCATTCTTATCATAATCGCGGCTTTCGGTTTTTTTATCGGGTGGAAGATGCGCGGCGTTCTGGTCGTTATAATACCCGTGGCGTTTATAGCAGGAATTATAACCGCTAATTTTTTCTATCATCCGCTCTCCGCACTGCTATCCTCATATATAAAGGACGATTCAAAACGCACCCTGCTTTCATATACCATTATTTTTGCATTGGCATGCGGCATAATTGTATCGGGCGGGTTCGCGCTTTCGCGGGTTTTTGATTTTTTTAATATGGCCTTCGTTGACAGAATTTTCGGGGCGGCAATTCTTATCACGCTGCTTGCCATCCCGCTTTACCTGATAATGAGGAACCTGGGAGGCTCTGATTTGCTGCCTTTCCATAAAGACCTGGCAAAATCCACGCTATTTCCATATTTAAAGAATTATGTGGAATTTATATTTAAAATTCCATTGCTGAAAAGTTTTGCGGTAGTGGACAGGCTTT
Organism: uncultured Spirochaetia bacterium; assembly: GCA_964565765.1. Lineage (GTDB taxonomy): Bacteria > Oederibacteriota > PGYV01 > PGYV01 > Palsa-1178 > Bog-1181. The sequence goes on along the minus strand of CAZMGF010000016.1, from coordinate 32,072 downwards.
TGAAATAGCCCTGGCTCTCCTTATTTGTCCCCCTTAAACTCATCCAGTATTTCCTGAAGCCGGGCCGTTTTATTTTTCGCGTCCCTCGCCCTTCTCCGCCTTATCCACAGGACAACAGGCGCTCCGGCAAGAAGAAAAACAACGCATATGGCGGCCGAAAAGATAATATTTACCTTAAGAAAATAAAACATGGCCGCGCCGGCCGCCAGAATCAAAAAAACTACAGAAAGCACAATATTGATAATAATATAGCGTTTGAACCAGCCGCCTGCGGCTTTAATGAGCCCTGCCGGCGCGGCGCTGACTTTATCCGGTACGGTAACGGATGGATTTGCCCTGAAATTTATCATCGCGTCAATTATTTTTACCTGCTTTTCCACAAAACCCGCGTCATATCCGGCTCCGCTTTTTTCATACCATTTTTTCAGTTCAGGAAGTTTGTTGTGGCTGTCATAGCAGGTTATAAGCAGCGCGTGCGCCCTTTCATTGTAAAAATCCGCCGAAATGGCCCTGAGATACATTGCCGCGGCGCGGCGGTCGTTTTTTTTATCGAGCGCGGTTCCATATTTTATATATATTTCCGTATCCGCAGGATGCCCGGTGTCGAGGGCTTCCTGATAAAAGGCCGCGGCCCTGCCGTAATCTCCGGTAAAAAAATAACCGTCACCTTTTTCAGAAAATTCCCTGAAAAGCCCCTCTTTATCAACAGGCGCTCCGCATAAAGGGCATTTATCAGGCGCCGTACCCATTTCAGCGCCGCAATTTTTGCATATCATGGATTATTTATATGGGCTCGGGAATATAGAGAATCTTAAATTATAGTATCCTATCCACGCGAATCCGCCCGAGTAGTGCAGGTAGGCGACGTCAAAGTTGAAAAGTTTGTCCATATGGGTGTTTATTATATATGTATCCGGCATATACGCCTTCACATTCATCTCAACCGGCACCATGAGTTCCACTTTTATATATGCCTTGCTGAATATTTCCCTGGAGAATCCCAGATAATATACGTCTTTGCTGTCATAATTTGTGTTCGAATCCGCTGACCCGGAACCGACGGGGTCGCTGCTTCCCAGAATCGAGCTTACAAGGTACGGAATGTATCCGCCCACGCCCTCACCCTGGTCCCCGTTATACATTTTAAAACCGAACACATAACCGGCGTCGGCCGTAAAATCCCATACCACTTTTTTCGTGGCCGTCAGGTAAAGGCCCTGAAGCCCCAGCACAGAATCCTTGGTGCCGAAAGTCGCCCCCGTGCCCAGCTGCGGATTGGTCGTGGACCCGCCTATGGAATCCTGCAGCAGCAGCGAGTACATCAAACCCGCGCCCAGCGCGGGCCACCAGCCCTCAAGCCCGGAAAAATATGTGTATTTTGCGTCAATTGAAAGCAGCCATATGCCGTTCTTTTTGAATGTATCCGTACCCTGCCCGAGCGAATCGGTATTGTGCTCGCCGTAAACCGTGCCTATGTAATAGGCAAAACCGCAGTCCACGTTGAATCCGGTGTTGTCAAAAATATTATTCCTGTAAGCTGTGGGCATCAGGCATATATTTGTCCTCGGCGGCGGAAACGGCATAACGCCAGGGGCGGTCGCCGCTTTTGACTCAAGCCCTCTTGTATCCACCGCTGTAATCTTATAATAATATTTTATTGCCGCCTCGACATTCTCGTCCGTATAAAGAAGCTTGGACGCAGGTATAAATTTACAGAAATCAAGCTTGTCCGAAAGTTTTCCCCTGTAAATATTATAACCCGATACCGGGAAGGATCCCTGGGGTGCGGCTGACCAGCGCAGGGATACCGAGACTATGTCCTGAAAGGCCTTAAAATCGCCCGGAGGCTGAGGCGGCACTATAGCCGGAGTTTTTACCGTAAAGGTAAGCGAGCTGTATGATTTACCCGCCGCGTCGACGGATTCTATTTTGTATGTGTATGACGTAAGGCTTAAAATTTTCGAATCGGCGTAAACCGTTTCGGTCACCTTGTTGGGATTTATTTTTTCAAATTTATCATCGGTGGCCCTGTAAATATTATACGTATAATCTCCGGGTTGTTTTGGCTGCCAGTAAATTTTAACCCTGTCGGCAATATATGTATTAAACGCGTAAAGGATAGTCCCGCCGTCCGCGGCTGTTATTGTCAGGCCAGTTGGAAGTTCGTCGCTGCCGCCGGTTCCATAAGCTGTTGTGCTGACACCCTGCGCTGTGCCTGTTATACCCTGCGCCGTTCCGGACACGCCCTGTGCTGTGCCGGAAACGCCCTGTGCTGTGCCCGACACACCCTGCGCCGTTCCGGACACGCCCTGTGCAGTACCGGAAACGCCCTGCGCTGTGCCTGACACACCCTGCGCCGAACCGCTTACGGCGGCGCCGCTGTTATTGTTGTACATAAGCGAAGCCGCCAGTTCCGGCGCGTATGGCACCCAGATATAAAACACCTGCTTGGGCTGGGATGTTTTTGCGGACGGCGTAACCTCCGACGCTGTTCCTGTTACTGCCGAAGCCGCGGTTGATGTAATGGACGCGGCGTTTATAAGTCCGCTTCCCGCTGTGGTTGTTACACCTGCCGCGGCGGTAAGCCCGCTTCCGGACGTTGTTGTTACACCTGCAGCGGCTGTAAATGTTAAAGATGCCGGAGAAGCCGCGGCCGCCTGTATTGTTAAGGACTGTGGCTGCGCCTGCTGAGTTACCGGGGACGGAACCGCAGTTGCCATAATTATAATAAAAGTGGGTGACGGGACAGGTGTGGCCGCGACAGCCGTATTTTCTATGGTAATTCCATAACATGCGGCCGTTGAAAACAGCAGCAGCGATGCTAGAATGATTTTTTTCATTTTTTCACAAAGTTTCCTATTATTTTTTTTCCGTCTTCCGTTAAAATTGACTCCGGATGAAACTGCACCCCTTCAAGGGGATATTTTTTGTGCCTTAAACCCATAATTTCGCCTTCCTTAGTCCATGAGCTTATCAGAAGCTCCTGCGGCAGCCTCTTTTTGTCCGCCACCAGCGAATGATATCTTGTGGCAATAAACGGATTTTTCATCCCTTTATAAATTCCCCTGCCGTCATGAAAAACAGGGGAAGTCTTTCCGTGCATTATCCTGTAGTTGCGCCTGACAACCCCGCCGAGCGCCTCGGCTATACACTGATGCCCTAGGCACACTCCAAGTATAGGTATATCTTTCATAAAAACAGTTATGACTTCTTTCGATATCCCGGCATTTTCGGGCCAGGAGGGCCCCGGGGATATTACGATCTTATCGGGATTCATTTTTTTAATTGCTTCAATAGTAATAGTGTCATTTTTATAAACTTCCACATCCTTTGTGAACTCCCCGATATACTGCACTATGTTGTATGTAAAAGAATCATAGTTGTCTATCATTAAGATCATACTCATTCCTCCAGGCTGTTTACGCGCTTTACCGCTTCGAAGACAGCCATGCCTTTGCTTAATGTTTCCTTATATTCAAATTCGGGCTTTGAATCTGCCACGATGCCCGCTCCTGCCTGCATGTACAGTTTGCCGCCGCTGTAATAAATGGTCCTGATTGAAATGCATGTTTCCATATTGCCGGAAAAATTAATGATCCCGACGGCCCCGGCATACGGGCCCCTCTTGTATTTTTCCATATCGTCAATAATCTGCATGGCGCGCACCTTCGGCGCTCCGGAAACCGTACCTGCCGGAAAAGTCGATAGCAGGGCGTCAAAGGCGTTTAACCCCTCTTTTAGCACTCCCGAAACTCCGGAAACTATATGCATAACGTGGGAATATCGTTCTACTATCATCATGTCGTTTACTTTTACCGAACCCGCCTCGCTTACGCGGCCAAGGTCGTTGCGGCCAAGGTCAACCAGCATGACATGCTCGGCGCGTTCCTTTACATCCGAAAGAAGTTCCTTTTCCATAGCCAGGTCCTCTTGCTGTGTCCTGCCCCTTTTTCTTGTGCCCGCAATCGGCCTGACCTCGGCAGTGGAACCCGAGACGCGCACCATGAGTTCAGGCGACGCCCCTATTATAAACCTGCCGTTCATCCGCATAAAATGCATGTATGGCGAGGGGTTCACCGTCCTTAAACTGCGGTACATATTTATGGGATCTCCCTTAAAATCAGCCGAGAACCTCTGCGATATGACAACCTGAATTGCCTCGCCGTTGTTTAAAAGCTCCACGGTCCTTTTTACGGAATCTTTATACTCTGCCGGCGCAGTAAGATGCTTAATCTTTCCAATCTTTACCGGCTTCATTTTTCCGGGTTTAAGATTTTTCTTGAGCCCGGCAATTATTTTTTTGATTGAGGCTGCCGCTTTTTTGTATTTCGACCTTACAACCGAGGTGTTTTCCCCGGGGGCGACAAAAATATTATTTACAACCTGTATTTTGTGATAAACATGGTCAAATATCATAAGGACGTCATTGAACATCATGTATATGTCCGGCCAGCCCATGGGGTCGAGTTTATTTTCATGTGGAACTTTTTCATAAAGTTTTATGACATCATAACCTATATACCCCACCGCTCCGCCCGTGAAATCCGGGAGCCCTTTTACAGGAGCCGGTTTAAAACCGCCGAATATCTTTTTCAACTCCCCCAGCGGGTCGCAACTGGCGGTTATTTCTTTTTTGCCGTTAATTTCCCGTGTTATTTTTCCGTCCGCGTAAGAAAATATCTCATAAGGTTTTCTGCTCAAAAAAGAATAGCGGGCTGTCTTTTCGCCCCCTTCAATGGATTCCAGGAGGAACGAGTTTTCAGGATCGTCTATTTTCATGTAGGCGGAAAGCGGGGTTTCAAGGTCGGCAAGCGTCTCGCCGTAAACAGGGATAATATTATATGTTTTTGAAAGTTTAAGAACCTCTTTTAATTCAGGTTTTATCATGTTTCACCTTTGCTCTTGTTTACTTTTTCTTATAAATCTTTTCCGGGTCAAAAAGTTTTTCGCCGCCTATGTTTTTCAGCGTTCCGCCCTTTTCTATCTCGGTAAAAAAGCATGACCTGTATCCGGTGTGGCAGGCTGCCCCGCCTAGCTGATTTACCTTCATTAGTATCGCGTCGTTGTCGCAGTCAATATAAATGTTTTTAACTTCCTGCACGTTTCCTGATTCCTCGCCCTTGAACCAGAGTTTGTTGCGCGAACGCGACCAGTAATGGGCCTTTCCCGTGGCAAGGGTCTTTTCAAGGGCCTCTTTATTCATCCACGCTATCATTAATATGTCGCCGGTCAAGTTGTCCTGGGCAATGGCGGCCAGGAGCCCTTTTTCGTCTGTTTTTACCTTATTAATATCGAATTTTTCCATGGTATAAGCCTCTCTTTAGAGTATTTCTACTAATCATAAACTAAAAAGGGCAAAAGTAAAGGCAAAAATATGCCATAGATTAGACGGTTGCGGCGGGACAAAGGATTTTCAATATTTAAAATTTTTAAATATATTTCAAAAAAAGCAGCATCTGAAACCCTTAATTACAGCCTTATAGCGACCCCGCGTTTCTTTAGATACTGCTTTACCGATTTTACAGTGTATTCTTTGTAGTGAAATATTGAAGCCGCAAGCACCGCGTCGGCTTTGCCTTCTTTTAAGACATGCAGCATGTGCTCCGGCGAGCCGGCTCCCCCGGAGGCTATAACCGGCACGTTTACGGCCTCTGAGACCGCCCTGTTTAATTCAATATCATAACCGGCTTTTGTGCCGTCCGCGTCCATGGATGTCAGCAGTATTTCACCGGCTCCCAGGCCGACCGCCTTCTTTATCCATTCCACAGCGTCAAGACCGGTTGCGGTCCTTCCGCCGTGGGTATATACTTCCCATGATCCCCTGCCGTCGCGTTTGGCGTCAACTGCCAGCACAATGCACTGGCTGCCGAATTTTTTTGCCCCGTCTTTTATAAGTTTTGGATTCAATACGGCCGCGGTATTGACCGAAGTCTTGTCCGCGCCGTTTTTTAAGATAAGTTCCATATCATCCGTCGTCCTGATGCCGCCGCCAACCGTAAGCGGGATAAATACCTTTTCCGCCGTCCTGCGGACCACATCAACTATTGTTTTTCTTTTTTCGTGGGAGGCTGTAATATCAAGGAAAACCACCTCATCCGCCCCTGCCAGGTTGTATTCATAAGCCGCCTCGACAGGATCGCCAGCGTCAACAAGGTTTAAAAACTTCACACCCTTGACAACGCGCCCCCTGTTTACATCCAGGCAGGGTATAATGCGTTTTGTAAGCATTTTAACTAATTGTCCTTGGCGATTTTAATGGCTTCTTTAAGGTCCATGCTGCCCGTATAAAGGGCCTTTCCAATAATAATCCCCTCGATATTGCCGTACTTCCTGTCGAGTTCCATTATTTTTTCTATGTTATTGAGCCTGGTAATTCCGCCCGAAACTATAACACGCATCCTTGTATGCTTTAAAACCTTCACTATCCCCTTAATGTTCGGCCCTTTGAGCACGCCGTCCCTGTTAATGTCGGTGTAAATTATTGTTTTGACGCCCTTCTTCTCGAGGTCCTTGATAAAATCAATGGTCTTAATCTGCGTCACGTCTTTCCATCCCTTTACAGCGATAAACCCGTCTTTCGCGTCAACCCCCACAACTATTTTATCCCTGTATTTTTCTATCATGGATTCAAGGAAGCCGTCTTTTGATATTGCCGAGGTGGAAAGAATCACCCTTTTCACGTCAGCCTTAATATATTTTTTTATGTCTTCCTCGTCGCGCAGGCCGCCGCCCACTTCTATTTTTATCCTGAGGGCCTTGACTATCTTCATTATGATTTCCATGTTCTTCGGCGTGCCCGTCAGCGCCCCGTCAAGGTCAACCACGTGAATGAGCCTTGCCCCCTGAACCTGCCAGAGTTTGGCGACATCCACCGGTTCTTTTGAATATACGGTCTCATCCCGGACATCCCCCTGAATCAGCCTTACACACTTGCCTTTCCTTATATCTATTGCCGGAATTATCTGCATTAATCCTCCTTCACGGAACCGCTTTTTACGCATATTTCATAAAAATTTTTGTATATTCTCAGCCCTTTTTCGCTTGATTTTTCCGGATGGAACTGAAATCCAAATACATTTCCAGACTCCACCGCCGAAGTGAAAATAGTATTACCATAGCGCGTTTTTGTCAATACCACATTTTTATCAGAGGCCGAGGCGTAATACGAGTGGACAAAATAAAAAAACGAACGGTCTTTTATCCCCTTCATTATTGCGCTCTTTTTTTTCGCCAGTTCCGCGCTGTTCCAGCCGATATGTGGAACCTTCGTGCTTTTGTTGAACTTCCTCACTGTTCCCTTTATAAAGCCAAAGCCGGCATGTTCGCCGAACTCGTAAGATTTTGTAAAAAGAAGCTGCATTCCCAGGCATATACCCATTATGGGTTTTCCTTTTTTTACCTCTTCCTTTATAAAAGAAAATATCTTTCTCTTTTTAATTTCCCTTATGGCGTCATTAAAAGCGCCGACCCCGGGCAGTATAATTCCGGCGCACGCGGCGATTATCTCCGGCCTGTCCGTAAGCACCGCCGGGATTTTTTCATGCTGCATTGCCTTAATTACGCTGTGCAGGTTTCCCATGCCATAGTCAATGACAGCCAGGCGTTTTTTCATCTATAATTTTCCTTTTGTGCTTGGCAGGCTGCCGCCCTCTATTTTAACGGCTTCCTTAAGGGCAAGCGCGAGCCCCTTAAAAGCCGCTTCAAAAATATGATGCGTATTTTTCCCCTTGAGCTGGTCCACGTGCAGGGTAAGCATCCCGCCTCGCGTGAACCCGTTAAAGAATTCCTCAACAAGTTCTGTGTCAAAGCTCCCTATCTTTTTCGAACCTGGTTTTAGTCCGTATCCAAGGTATGTTCTGCCTGAAATATCAAGTACCACCCTGCAAAGAGCCTCGTCAAGCACGCCAGCAGAGCCGAACCTTTTTATCCCTTTTTTGTTCCCGAGCGCCTTTAAAACGGCCTGGCCTAACACAATTCCCAGGTCCTCGGTCAGGTGGTGCGCGTCAACATCCACATCGCCCTCGGCTCTGACGGTTATGTCAATTGAGCTGTGCTTTGAAAGCTGTTCCATCATGTGAGTCAGAAACGGCTCGTTGGTCTTTATTGAATATTTCCCGCCGCCATCCAGATTGACGGTCATAATAATATCCGTCTCTTTTGTCTTCCTTATGATGGTAGCCGTGCGCCCGCTTTTCTTTTTCATCAAACACCTCTCCGCAGTATCTTCAATGCCGCCCTGTTTTCCTCGGGCATGCCTATGGTCAGCCTTAAAAAATCCTTTAAAACCCCGTCCCTGAATATTCTTATTGATATCCCGTTTTCAGCGAAAATTTTAACCGCTTTTCCACCGTTTTTTACCTTTATAAGAAGAAAATTAGCGTCGCTTTTTACAACCGGATAATCCGCCTTCAGCAGGTCATACATTATTTCCTTTTCCTTCAGGATTTCTTCCACAGCGTGGTTCTTTTTCTCCCCGAGCATTACTCCCGCGCACGCCTGCGACAGGGCGTTTACATTGTAAGGCAGCCTTACCTTGTTTATAATATCAATCACACTTTTACCGGCGAGCATATAACCAAGCCTTGCCCCGGCCATTGAAAAAGCCTTTGAAAAAGTACGCAGTATTATAAGGTTTTTATGCTTCCCGAGCAAATTAATAAATGTTTTATTTGAGAATTCATAGTAGGCCTCGTCAACCACCACCAGGCACCCGGCTTTTTTTATCACCCGCTCGACGCTCTTCCTTGAAAAACAGTTGCCGGTCGGGTTGTTCGGATAGGCCAGAAATATTATCTTCGCGCCGCGGGACTTTTTCAGGATATCATCCGGGTCAATATCAAAGCGCTCGTCCAACGGAGATGCCACAGGTTTTGCGCCGTTTGCAAGGGAAAGGATCCTGTACATTTCAAACGTGGGATGGGGGAATACAACACTGTCGCCGCTGTCGGTGAATGCCTGTATTATATAATGGATTATTTCGTCCGAACCGTTGCCAACCGCGATGTTTCCGGCTTTAATCCCGTTTTTTTTTGCCAGAATTTTCCTGATATCAGCCGTTCCCGGGTCCGGATACCTGTTGAAATGGAGCGCGGAAATTTTTTTTAAAAGCTTTTTCCTTGCCGCGGCCGTTATGTCAAAACCGTTTTCATTGGCGTCAAGCTTGTATTTGTAACTGACAAGGAGCCCGGGGTCGTATGGTTTCAGGCCCCTTATGCTTTTTTTCTGGAGAGCCCCTATATTCACAGCTCCCTCCTTGCCATTATTGATTTTTTGTGGTTCAAAAGTGTCTCTATTTCAGCCAGTGTTTCCGCGTCCGGCCCGAATTTATCCATGGCTTCCCTGGACGCCTTTACTATATGGGTGTGTTTCAAAAAATCTAGCACAGACAAACCTGAGAAGAACCTGGCTGTGCCGTTTGTGGGAAGAATATGGTTTGAACCTGCCATGTAGTCGCCGAAGGCTACCGGCGTGTAATTCCCCTCAAATATTGCGGGGCAGTTTCTGACGCGCGAAATAAACTCCGCGCTCTTCTTTAAAGCAACGGTCAGGTGCTCCGGAGCCTTATAATTTACAAGCTTGGCAGCCTCATCAAGGTTTGAGGTTAATACAGCCGTTATGTCATATTTAATATCTTTAAGTTTTTCACCCATTATTGCGAGAAATTTTTTTGAATTTGTAATTAAAAGCGCGTGGCCATTAACATGTTCTGCCTGGGCAAGCAAATCATATTTTACAAACTCCGGATTTGCGGTATCATCGGCCACTATTGTGACCTCGGAGGGGCCGTTTATTGATTCAATGCCTATCCTGCCGAACAGCTGTTTTTTTGCCGATGTTGAATAGATATTTCCCGGCCCGACTATTTTGTCCACTTTTTGAATGGTTTTCGTTCCCAGCGCAAGCGCGGCCACGGCCTGCGCCCCGCCAATCCTGTATATCTCTGTTATGCCGAGCATATCAGCTGCCACAAGTATATAAGGGTTTACATCGCCGTTAAAACGCGGCGGCGAGATTACAACAATGCGCTTAACCCCGGCAACGCGCGCCGGAATCCCCGCCATAAGCACCGTGGAAAAAAGAGGGGCCTGTCCGCCGGGTATATAAAGCGCCGCTGAATCCACCGGCAGATATTTATGGGTTATTGTGTATCCTTTGTTCTTAAACACAAATCCCCTGATGTTTTTAAGCTGCATGGCGTGGAATTTTTCTATATTTTTTGCGGCCTTGAGCAGCGGCTTAAAGAGCCCGGGATCCACCTGCGCCCATGCTTTTTTAATGTTCTTTTCCGGGACTTTGAGCGATTTTAATTTTATGCCGTCAAATTTCAGTGTGTATTTTTTTACCGCGCTGTCGCCGTTCTTTTCAACGCCGTTTATTATACCGTCGACGCCTGCCGCCGCCGCGTCAAAATTATTCATTTTGTCCATGGCCGCGTACGCGGTTTTTCCATATTTCAATATTTTAAACATTGCCTTCTCCTATTTTTTTCTTTCACTGACATATTTTAAGCGCTGTTCCGTCTTCAAAAGATTTATCCTCTTTAACTCGTTTGCTATAAGTTTTTCGGTTATTTCCATGGCGAATTTCGTTGAAAGTTCCGCGGCGTATTCGTGCGGCTGCTTTTCCGGATTCTCCATAATCATCACGGTCAGGGCTTTTTTGTGTTCAAACGCCAGGAACTTCATTTCATCGCCCTCGCCGCCGCCTGTTTTTAACTTTTTCAGCATTTCCACGTCAATACCGAGCTCTTTTTCTATTTCCTTTGTTGTATACCTTTTCTTCCGGAGGGCGGCTATCTGCCTGTCAAGCTTCCTTAACATTTCGGTGCCGCTCTGTTTTTCTTTAATGACCACAATTGTGATGTCATCGTTCTGCGGGTATTCCTGGGTAAAATCCTTTAGTTCAAGTGAAAGCTTGTCAATAAAGTCATGCGGGGTCATCTTTCCGTTGCTTTTTATAAATTCAACAAAACGCTTCTCCCCCCACTGCTCGCGCCTGCCGTTCATCGCCTCTGTCACTCCGTCTGTGTATATTACAATAAGGTCGTCTTTTTGCAGCTTCAGATTTTCCTCAACCATTATTTTTTTGAACAATTCATCGTCGGGGAGAGAAATACCCAGCGGAAATCCCTTTGGTTTTATATAATAGCATTTATCCTCTTTTGCCCTGTAAAGAATGAGCGGGTCATGGCCGGCGCTGGCGAAATTTATCCTCCTGTTCACGGAATTAAGAACCAGGTAAAACGCCGTGACAAACATCCCTTTTTTCATATCCTCTTTTACGAAGGCGTTCACCTTTGAAAGGACGCTTTTTGCCGACCTGTTCTTTAACGCCACGAGCCTTGCGACCGTCCTTGTAATTGTCATGACCAGCGAGCCCGGAACGCCTTTGCCGGAAACATCGGCCACAATGACTCCGGTCATATGCGGCGCCACTTTTATAATGTCATAATAATCCCCGCCGACTTCCTTGGCGGAACGGTAAAGCGAGGCTATATCAAATCCCTCTGTGTCCGGAACTATTTTTGGAAGCAGTGTCTGCTGTATCTCCTTGGCGACCGCGATTTCCTTCTGCATTTTTTCCTGCTCAACAAGCGAAGCCTGCGCTCCCTTGAACTTGTTCGCCATGTCGTTAAAAGCCCGGGCAATCTGCGAGAACTCGTCCTCACCCTCAAGCTCTATCCTGTGGTCCAGCCTGCCTTCGCCAATTGCTATGGCGCCGTTTTTAAGGCGGTCAAGGGGCTTGGTTATCATACCAAGGAGCAGGTATATTCCAAACGCGGCAATGCCAAAAATCAGCATTATAGCAAGAATAAGATTTATACTTTTGGCCGACATTATCCTGTCTATCCCCTTTTTATCCAGAATAATGTGCACCTCACCCATATCAATACCCCTGAAGTCTATTGAATACGCCACATCATACCTGTAGCCGGAAGCGTCCCTGCATTTTAATACAAGGGCGCCGTTGATTTTGTTCTTTTCTATAAGGTCGCTGTCTTTTCTGGAATATTCGGTATAAAGTTTTGCAGCGTCATTGTGGGCTATTATCCGGCCGTCAGTATTTATTACAAAGGCCTCGCTTATATTCTCATTATTAGCCTTAATTTCTTTTAAAAGTTGTATAAGTGAAAGGTAATTATCCTTTATTATCCTTTCCCTGCTGGAATCCGAAAGACTTTTTGCAAGGTCCGCGGTATAACGCAGATATTTTTCCTTTAAATTATCCCTCTCGTGAAAAACAAAATAACCATATGTACCCGCCACCAGTAAAAGCACGAATACCGTGGCCGCAAGGACAAAGCGTTCCTTGGTGCTTCTTGCCGAAGTAAGCGTGTTGAGCACCATATCCACAAAGGGCTGCTTTGAGTGGCGTTTTTCAAGCCTTAATTCATTGCCCCTGTCGGTAACCACATATTCGCTCCTGTCAGTCAGCTTCCTTATTATCCAGACGCCCAGTCCGCCTTTTTTTCCTATGTCAACATAATGGTTGAGGTCGGGAGTCTTGAAGTTTTTCCAGTTAAATGTGGTCCCCTGGTCAATAAGTGTAATGCAGATGGATTTTTCCCTGACCTTTATTTCAATGGTTATATCCCCGCCTTCGGGCTTGTCCTTGTAAGCGTGGCGGATTATATTGGAAGCGGCCTCGTCAATGACTATCATTATATTATTTACGTCTTTATAATTAAAATTGTATTCCTTGCATATTCCGGTTATTCTCTCTTTTATTTCGGAGACATACTGTTTTTGTGCGGGGAGGGTAAATGCAATTTCCTTGATAATCTTGTTTGTGAAAAGCCCCATTTATTTTGTCTCCTTCATGTTATCAACGTCGCGTATAAGAGGATTTACTTCCTTGAGGTTCTCAATGGCAAGCCTGTTATACGGGTCTATTTTTAATATCTTTTCCCAGCTTTCCTTTGCCCCTTTATAATCCTGCGCCAGATATTTATTCACGCCGTCGCGGTAAAGCGCGACTATTTCATCGCTGTAATTTGACTGTTTTTTGCTGGCTATAAGCCCCGCGACAAACCCCCTGTAATATACAACACTCATGTATTCCTTATCCATGTCATAGACGGTGTTAAATTCAAGCAGCGCGCCTTTCAAATCCCCGTCAAAATAAGCCTCAAGCCCGCGGGTATAATGGACTGCCTTAAAGCGCTCCTTTTCCTTGACCTTTCCGGCCAGCTGGTCGATTTGCGTGCGCAGCTGTGCGAGTTCTTTGGCCCCGATTTCCTTGGCCTTCCTTTCAATGCGCGCTTCCTCAAGCTCCGCCTTGCGCGCCCTCATATCCGGAACGTTTTCGCCGAAATCAGCAGTCAGGGAAAACCTGTTCTGGGTTCCGAGGTCCGTAAAAAATATGCCGTAATCCACCCTGAAATCCCCGAATAATTTTATACCCGCACCCATTGACATTATTCCCTGTGTGGAAAATCCGGCCCTGATATCTACCGTATTGAAAAAACCAAGTTCCGCCCCGGCTTTAATGTCAAAAGGCGACCCGAACGGCGTCACAATGTCCGCCATAATGCCGGCGTTTATCGCCTCTGTAAGCGGCCGCCTGTAATAAAGCCCCACTATGAGCTGCCTGGGCAGTTTGTCCGAAGTGGCTGAAAGTTTAATGTCGGGTTCAATTATGTTTTTTATGATAAATCCGGTATTTAATTCCTGCGATGTCTCTGATATTGCCTTATAATACATCCCGAAATCCATGCCGAAAGAAAGGTTGTCGGCGTAATTGGCCAGGTCGTTATAATCAAGCTTTATGCTCAGGCCGGCTGAAAGGCTCTCAATTGGCAGCTCTTTTGACCACGCCCCGATTATTTCCATCAGCGACTGGTTTGTCTCGCTTAAAATAATACCGTTTTCGTCCCTCAAAAATATACTGCCGGTATTTATCATGGCAATAGATGCCCCGAAAGAGCCTATGTCCACAGTAGGCAATGCTGCGGCTGCGTAATCATATGTGGTGTCGTAAAATAACGGCATGTAAGCTGTCTGAACCTGGAATTTTGTGAGAGTGTTTAATGCCCCCGGATTATAATAAACGGCCGCCGCGTCGTCCGGGACCGCCGTAAATGCCCCGCCCAGCGACTGCGCCCTGACAGATGTGCCTATGTCAAAGACGCTGGTAACGCCTGCCGAAGATGAAAAACAGAGCGCCGGCGCCATAAGCAATAAAAGCACCGGAATAATTTTTTTCATTATTAGGGCTCCAGTTCGATTTTGAGTGATTCAAGATCTATCCGCGTTATTATAACAGAAAAATCCATGCCTGTTTTAATTATTTTTTTGGACCGCCTGCCTTTTGCCGTCTGGGAATACTGGTCAAATACGTATTCATCACCCGGCAGCGCGTCAAAATTAAGGAACCCTTCCACGGGGTATTCCTTAAGCTCTATTACAAGCCCGTTTTTGGTCACCCTGCTGACCACCCCTTCCATTTCGTCGCCAAGGCGCCCCTTTAAAAAGTCCAGGCAATAGAGCCTGAAGATGTCATTTTCAGCCTTCTCCGCCCTTTCTTCGCAGGATGAAATATTTTCCGCAGCCGTCTTTAAGTAAGCCCTGTCCGCGTCCTTCATGGCCTCAAATCCCGAAAAATGTTTTATCAGCCTGTGGGCGAGCACATCCGCGTAGCGCCTTATCGGCGACGTAAAGTGGGAATAATGCTCCAGCCCGAGGCCGAAATGGCCGAGATTTTTTTCGGAATACCTGGCAAGCTTCATGGCCCTTAAAAGTTTTTTCTCAATCAAATCGCTTTTTTCGCTCCCCTTAACCTTTTCAAGTACCATCTGAAATTCCTTGTTTGTCCCGGCGGTTAACTTTACTTCAATTCCCATGCCGCGCATATACCGGTTAAACTCCTCTATATCTTTCATAAATGGTTTTTCGTGCACCCTGTAAATACCGGCCTTTTTTGAGTGTTTTTCAATAAAATCCGCTGCGCAGACATTCGCGGATACCATAAAATATTCAATGAGCTTGTGTGAATCAGTGGTTTCCTTCCTTATTATATTCGCTATGCTCCCGTCTTCATTGTAAACAAAAGCCGGCTCCCCCAGTGTAAAATCAATGGAACCTCCGTCAATGAACCTGCGCCTGAGTATATCCCTCAAAGAATTCATGAGAAATATGGATTTTTTAACCTCTTCGGACGCGCCGGCATCCCCCTTGCCCAGCAGGACGTCGTCAACTTCCTCGTATGTCATCCTTTTTTTACTATTAATTATGGATTCTTTAATTTCATAAGAAACAATCTTTCCTTCGGCGTCAACATCCATAAGTATGGAAAAAGTCATCCTGTCAACGCCGCCCTTAAGCGAGCAGAGTTCGTTTGAAAGTTTTTCCGGCAGCATGGGAATAACCGTTCCGGGTAGATATACGCTGGTCCCGCGCTGATAGGCCTCCATATCCAGCGGTGCCCCTTCCTTCATATAATGGGTAACATCGGCAATATGAACACCCAGCATGTAATGGTCGCCGTTCTTTTCAAGGGAAACCGCGTCGTCAAAATCCTTCGCGTCCAGAGGGTCTATCGTAAATATGGTACGCTCCCTTAAATCGAGCCGGCCGGAAATTTTATCCGTATCAAGCGCCATCCTGTCTGCCTCGGCAAGCACCGCGTCGGGAAAGGACCTGCGTATTTCGTTTCTTGCCAGGATAAAATCAACATACATTTTCACATCACTTTTATCATAAATATGGGATGTAACCACCGCGGTAAGCGCCGGCATGGTTTCTTCAATTTTTACCAGTATAAGATCCCCTTCTTCAAGCTTTTCCGGCGGATCAATAAGTTTTATAAGCGGGGTGGTTTTAAAAGGAAGCACGGCGCACACTTCATTGCCTGTTATTTTTACCCTGCACATTACAGGCGACTGGGTCCTCTGTATTATGGTTTTTAACTCTCCCTCTACGCCGCCCGACCTTGATTTTTTCGGCCACACCTCTATTATGTCTCCCGGCAGCAGGTCCTCTGCTGAATTTCTCCCTATAAAAATATCCTCACCCTCGGGACGCAGCAGAAAGCCGAAGTCATTACGGATGTCTATCTTTCCGGTAACTGTTTTTTGCTCCGCCTCACGGTTAAACTTTCTCCCTTTTTTATTGATCGCTCCGCCGCGTGAAAGGTCCTTTAATATATGCTTTACGGTGCCCCTGTATTTTTTCGGCAGTTTAAGGGCCTGCATAACCCCGCGCACATCCATCGCAAAACCGGAATTTTTTACAAGTTCCTCAACTTTTCTCCTGTCAACCCCCTGATTACCGCTGTTTTTCATCCGCGTCCTCCGATACTTTTAAAACTTCTTCAATTGTGGTTATGCCGCTTTTTACCTTGTCCATACCATCCATAAACATACTTTTCATTCCGTGTGCCACAGCCGCCTCTTTGATTTTTACCGAAGGCTGCCTTGAAATTATCATATCGCGTATATTATCCTTTATCTCAAGAAATTCCGAAATCACCGTCCTGCCGCGGTAGCCTGTATTAAAGCAGTAAACGCACCCTTTTCCCCTGTACAATTTTGTCACCTTGTCGTCTTTAAAATATTTTAACGCCGTCTCCCTGCTTATGGGATATTCTTCACTGCATTTGGTGCAGATATTCCTGACAAGCCTCTGGCTGATAACGGCCCTGAGCGATGACGTAATCAGGTATGGCTCGGCCCCCATATCGAGCAGCCTTGTGACGGCGCTTGAGGCGTCGTTTGTGTGCACTGTGGCGAAAACCAGGTGGCCGGTAAGCGAGGCTCGCAGGGCAATTTCCATGGTTTCAAGATCCCTGATCTCGCCGATAAGGATTACATCAGGATCCTGCCTTAAGACCGATCTCAAAATACTGGCAAAGGTAAGCCCTATTTCAGAGTGTACCTGTATCTGGGTGATTCCCTGAATTTCGTATTCCACCGGGTTCTCCGCGGTGGTTATGTTTTTTTCGCCGTTGTTAATGGCGTCAAGGGCCGAATAAAGTGTGGTGGTTTTTCCGGAGCCGGTCGGGCCGGATACAAGTATTATGCCGTTGGGCTTTATTACAGCTTCCTTGAGAAGCTCCAGGTTGTGCGTGGAAATTCCCAGGTGGTCAAGGCCGAGTATTATCGCGCTTTTATCAAGAATTCTCAGGACGACTTTTTCACCGTGTATCGTCGGGGCCACCGCAACCCTGAAGTCTATTTCCCTGCCCTCTATACCTATATGAAAGCTTCCATCCTGAGGCAGCCTTTTGTCCGTAATATTAAGCTGCGCCATTATTTTAATCCTTGATATTATTGAAGGGGCCATTATTGCCGGGAATACCTGGTCCTCGACAAGTATGCCGTCGACGCGGTAAAGGCATTTTAGCTTGTCCCTGGTGGGCATCAGGTGAATGTCACTCGCCCTTTTAAGCAGCCCGCCCAAAATAATGAGGTTTACCGCCCTTACCACGGGCGCCTGTGCCGCCACTTCCTCTATTCCCTTTATATCAAAACCAAGCTTGCGGGTGAGCTGAAATGATTCATCGCTTACTGTCGCAAGGAGTTTTCTGACCATGCTCGATTTAAAATGGTCGGCGTATTCATTTATCTTGCGCGAAATCGCGCCGCGGGAAGCAAGGTGCGGCTTTATACGGAGTTTAAGGGCCTTTTCAAGCTGGTCAATTGTGACAACATCGGTCGGATTGGCCATGGCGACATCAAAAGAATCGCCATTTTTTGAAAAAATGATGAGTTCTTTTAACATGCAGATTTCCTGTGGAATCAGTATTACTATTTCAGGCTCGGGATTCGCTGCGAGAATATCAACGAAAGGAATGTTAAGTGTCTGCGCCTCAGTTATTAAAACATCGTCCTCTTTAACCTTATAACGGAGCATGAGGCCTTCCATATTATCCTTGCCTTCTTCAATATAATTTTTTATATCTTCTTCCTTAAAGACCCCGTTTTTAACAAGATTTGACCTGAAAAGCTCGTTTTTTAAAGTCAGCACAAATCCTCCCCATTAAGACACGAACTATTTTAGTGCGTGACCGTAGCTGTTGCCGTAACCTGCCATGGCATGCTTTGCCCGGGAATCGAAGAGGCCGTGGGCGATACGCCATAAGATGAATAACCGTTCCTGCTGTTCCCGGCCGGAGCGGCAATAATCCTGTTGTCGCTGTTTATCATGTAGTTGACCTTTACAAGATAAATTACTGTATTTGGATCATTCAAAAATGTGTTCGCAGTATATAATAGCTTCTCCACGCCTAGTATAAAATAGAAATCATTATAAAAATATACTTTTGCTTCCGGCACAACCCTTAATGCCACAGATTCATATCCGGTATACTCCTGCATAAGGAACTGCGTTTCTACGGCAAGCTCTATGGATTGCGTCGCTTTATTACCATAAATATTATATCCCAACGATCCTGATACATTCAGGTTTCCCTGCCCTCCCTGGACAAAGTCCGGCAACGACGGCTGAACAACGGCATCAGGGACCAGCGGCTGTTCAAAGGCAGCCTGCACGTTATAATTCAGCACATCAAAAGAACCTTTTGAATATAGTCCGGCCACTATAGAAGGCGACGTAAAAGGTGTTATCAATCGGGGGTCATAGGCAATATTTAGCTTCATTGGAAAGCGCATCCCGGCAAGCACCCCGAGCGAATTTGCAGCCCCTTTGGAAAATATAAATCCGATTGACTGCACGTTATTATAATTATAAATATCGCCGAGGTTCTGATAAATATAATCAAAATCAGCTGTTAATCCGTATCCTCCCGGCAGCCCTAATTTCAGGACAAAATCCTGGTACATGCCGGTATTTGAAATTGTCGCTGCGCTGGTATTTGTAAAAAGTTCGTTGGTTATTACATTAGTTATATTTGTACCGTATGGCTCCCCGGCAACAGCCTGAATAGTTCCATACTCAAAAAATTTTTCATTGTATTCTATCTGCACCTTGCCCGCAGGCAGGGTGTCGCCAGCAAGATCGTATATGGAGTCGGCAAGAAGCGTCATGGGGGCCAGCAGAAGTATTATAACGGCTAAAATTCTTTTCATTCCTGGTCATCCCTTATTTTTTTATTTATCCTTTTTGCGTTATTGTGCTCATCCAGCGTTTCCGAAAAGGTATGCTCACCGTTCTCGTACAAAACAAAATACCTGTACTTCGTGGCTGCAGGATTGAGCGCGGCCTGCATGCTCTTAATGCCTGGATTGCATATCGGCCCCGGCGGCAGGCCTATCCTGATGTAGGTATTGTAAGGAGAATCAGTTTTAAGATCCTTATAAGTCACGATTCCTGTTTTTTTGTTAAGAGCGTATCTTACTGTCGCGCACGACTCCAGCCTGCGCTGGTATGCCTCGGGAGATTTTAAGCGGTTGTAAAAAACCGATGCCACAAGCGGCCGCTCGTCGTCAAGCCTGGATTCCTTTTCTATTATCGATGCAAGAATAAGCGCCTTGTAACCGGTTATCTTATACCCCGGCACTGAATAGGTATTATCCGGGTCAATAGCTGATTTTTCAAGGAACCTTTCATGCATGGCCTGAATTATCCTTGACGGCGTTTCACCCAGTACAAAATTATAGGTGTCAGGAAAAAGCAGCCCCTCGGCCGTGGGGTAATTTATACCGCACTGTTTTAATACAGCCGGGTCGCGCAGGGCCGCCATGAAGTCCGCTGTTTTCACAAGCCCTGCAGCATCAAGCGCGGCCGCCACCCCGTAAATATCCGTGCCCTCCGGAAGCACCACTTTATGCTGGAGAACTTCGCCTTTTATCATTTTAATTATTATCTTTAACGCTGAATCCGACGTGGAAAACTCGTATTCTCCGGCCTTGAATTTGTTGTGTATTCCGGTTGCCAGGACAAACGTGTTAAAAGCCAGCGGATTCCTGAGCATACCCTGCCGCCGCAGCTCGGCGGATATTTTCCTGAAACCCGTCCCGTAGGTAAAATATATTTTTTTGCTTTCGCTCCTCGAATATGACGCGGGCAGCAGCAGCGATACAAAGAATGCTACCAGAAGGAATGCCGCCACAGAGGCAAGAAATGCCCCCTGTCCTGTGCCGTTTTTTTTCTTTTTCTGGTCCTGCCCCATTATTTCCTCCGGCCCCTGCTGTCAAGATAAGACTGTAAAATAAGCGCCGCAGCGAGGCTGTCAATTTTCTTTTTTCTTTTCTTTCTGCTTACATTGGTCATTATCATTATTTCTTCAGCATCGGCTGTGGAAAGCCTTTCGTCCCACATTTCCAGTGGAACCTCGGGGAAAAATGCCTTAAGCTTTTCCGCGAGAATGTCCCCGTGCGTTGTCCGCGGGTTTTTGGTGCCGTCCATGTTCAGCGGATTTCCCACTATAATGCGGCCAAACGGCTCTTTTATCGCGAGCTCTTTTAAGAGCCTTTCGAGCCGTTCATCGTTTTTTATGAAACCCAGCGGCCTTGAAATAAATTCCGATTCGTCGCTGATGGCCGCGCCGATCCTCACTGTGCCGGGGTCAAAACAAATTATCTTCAAATCATCAACCCTTGACCGCCTTAACAACGGTTAAAAGCGCCTCGTCTATCTTTGACTCATCCCTGCCGCCTGCTTCGGCCATATTCTTTTTTCCGCCGCCGCCGCCGCCGCATATTGCGGCAACCTGTTTGACTATTTTTGAGGCGTCAAGCCTTTCCGTCAGGTCGTCGGTAACCATGGAAAGGAAGCTTATTTTACCTTCGGTTGCCGAAGCAATCACAATTACCGATTTTTTTACTTTTTCTCTCAGCACGTCGCCGAGCTGCCTTACCGCCTCTTTTTCAACATTATTAAACTTTAGCGTTATTACCTTTACGCCGTCCACATCCACGGCTGAATTTATATATTCGTCGATATTTTTCATTATTCCCGCTTTTTTTACCTCTTCGACCTTTTTCTCAAGTTCCCTGTTATCCTTAATCAGCCTTCCGATTTTTTCCTCCAGCTCCTTAAGGCTTCCCGTCCTGAAAGTTTCCCTCATGCCTTTTATAAAATCTTCGTTTTCCAGCACCATGGTGTAGGAAGCCTCTCCCGTCAGCGCCTCTATCCTTCTGATTCCGGCCGCGGTTGATGAAGACGATACAATCTTAAAGAGCCCTGTTTCTCCGATATTTCCCAGATGGGTGCCGGCGCACAGTTCTTTTGATACGCCGCCCATTGAAACCACCCTGACTTCTCCCCTGTATTTTTCCTCAAAAAGGGCCATTGCCCCTGTGTTTTTTGCCTCTGTTACAGTCATTACCTTTACGCTGACCGGAATAGATTTCTGTATCCAGTCATTGACGGTTTTTTCAACGCGCCTTATTTCTTCATCTGTCAGAGGCGCAAAATGGGTAAAATCAAAACGCAGCCTGTCGGGGCCGACGTAAGAGCCGGCCTGTTCAACATGCGCCCCCAGAATCGACCTTAAAGCGGCCTGTAAGAGATGGGTCGCCGTGTGGTTCTTCATGATGGCCCAACGCGAAGCCGCGTTAACGGATGCTTTGACCACAGAATTTTTATCAAGCCTGCCTTTTATCACATTTACATGGTGTATGAACCTGTCATCGCTTTTCTGCGTGTCAAGCACTTCAAGGAGCAGCCCTTCGGAAGATATTTCCCCGCGGTCGCCTGACTGCCCGCCGCCTTCGCCGTAAAACGGGGTCCTGTCAAGCATTACAAGGGCGCGCTCCCCCTGCTGAATTGAATCAACATTTGCCCTGTTTTTTACAATGGCAAGTACACGGCATCCTTCTCCGGCAAAGGTGTCATATCCCGTAAAATTTGTGGCCGGAATATTTTTTAATATCTCCTCGGGCACGGTGTCCTGAGCGCTTACATTTACGCCTTTCCACGCCTTTTTTGCCGCTTCACGCTGGGCTTCCATATTGCGTTTAAAGGAATCCCTGTCTGTGGACATTAAGTTTTCCTTAAGTATCTCTTCTGTAATCTCAAGAGGAAATCCGAAAGTGTCGTAAAGTTTGAACGCTATGCCGCCCGGAAGCACGTCGGATCCGGACTTTTTCAATGCCGCTATTTCCTGGTTCAGTATTTCAAGCCCTTTGTCCATTGTTTCCTGGAATTTTTCCTCTTCAAGCTTTATTATCTGCATGATATATTCTTTTCTCTGCGCGGTATCCGGGTACGCTCCGCCCATAATATCCAGCACCACCGGAACTATTGAATTAAGGAAGGCTTCCTTAAACCCGAGCAGCCTGCCGTGCCTTACGCCCCTTCTGATGAGCCTGCGCAGAACATAGCCGCGCCCCTCGTTTGACGGAAGCACGCCGTCGCCGATAAGAAAAGTCACCGCCCTTGCGTGGTCCGCGATTACCCTTAATGAGACATCAGTTGCCTGCGCTTTTCCATACGCTATACCCGCTTTATCGGCAACATCTTTTATAACGGGCATAAAAAGGTCGGTTTCAAAATTGGAATAAACTCCCTGGGATACGGCCGCGAGCCTTTCAAGCCCCATGCCGGTGTCGATGTTCTTCTGTTTGAGCGGCCCCAGCGAGCCGTCGGCCTGTTTGTCAAACTGGGTAAAAACAAGGTTCCAGACTTCAAGGAACCTGTCATCATTTTTTTCTATCTCTTCGGCCGTAACTTTTTCTTTTTTGCCGCTTTCAAAATCATAATATATCTCGCTGCAATAGCCGCATGGGCCGACCGTTCCCATTTCCCAGAAATTGGTATCTTTGCCTAGCCTAAATATGCGCTCTTCCGGCACTTTTATCTTTTTGTTCCATATTTCATAGGCTTCATCGTCATCAAGGTATACTGTAACATAAAGCCTTTCTTTCGGCAGCTTGACCGCCTCTGTCAAAAATTCCCAGCCCCATTTTATCGCGTCTTCCTTGAAATAATCGCCGAATGAAAAATTCCCGAGCATCTCAAAAAATGTATGGTGCCTGCGGGTGCGCCCCACGTTTTCTATGTCATTCGTCCTTATGCATTTCTGGGAAGTGGCGGCCCTTGTAAAAGTCAGGGGTATCTTGCCCAGAAAATGATTTTTGAATGGAACCATGCCGGCCACCGTGAACAGCAGGCTGGTGTCGTCAGGTATAAGCGAAGATGACGGCCTGACAGAATGGCCCCTCTCCGCGAAGAACTGCAGGTATAATTTCCTAAGTTCATTACTGTTCAAAATGAAGTTCCTCCTTTTATTTCGCTTTCAAGAATTTCCTCAATTATATCATAATCAAAACCTTTTGTTTGCAAATAAATAGCCGCTTTCTGCCTTAGTTTAATGACATTTTCAGGTTTTTCAGCTCCCTTGAATTTTGCCCTGAACGCCGCAACCGCCGTATCATGGTCCGAAATACCGGAGAGAGCCTCTTCAATCACAGTTTCCGCCACTCTTTTTTCAACGAGCTTCTCCCTTATCATTTCCTTTGAAAAATATGAATTTTCCATATATTTTTCAACGGCTTTGGCGGCAAAGTCAGCGTCGTTAATAAAATTTCTTGTTTTAAAATATTCAATTGCCCCGGATATTTCATCATCTTCAAAACCTTTTGCCTGCATTTTTTGCCTGAGCTGCGCCTCTGTGCGGCCGCTTATCCCCAGCAATTTAAGGCCGAATTCCCTTGCGGATGTCTCTTTTTTCGCCATGTTACTCTCCTTATTATATGTAAGGTCATATTATAAGTATATTACGTTTTAAGTCAATATTACATTTCACCTGGCACGGGAAAAAATGTCAATTGACAAAGCTCTTTTTTCATCTTATAATTTAAAAAATTTACTTTAAGGAGGTTACGTGCATAATGGAAGATAAAAAACCATCAACAAAAGACGTGCTTATAACAATAGGCCTTATCGCGGCAGTAGGGGTTATTATATACATAATGGCCGCTTTTGAAGTTGTACGCCGCGCCGAGCGCGAGTATAAAGAAGGGGAAAAATACCTTAATTTTTACAGGGTTCCCGAGGCAAAAAAACAGTATTACGACGACAAGCTGAAGAAAAAAGAGATAACAGAGATAGAATATGAAATGCTCATGGACGACAACGCCCTGAAGAACGCCTACGTGGAATATCAGACGGTTGTCGACCTTTTTTACGCGCCGGAATCTGAATGGCTCAAGAAATCAAAGGACCGCCTGAAGGAAATTACGCCGGAATATCAGGCCTGGGTCCAGCAGCTCTCCGCAGAGGTCCAGAAAGCCTCCAACGCCCCCATTAAAAAGCCAAAGTGAAATTATATAAATAAAAAAAGCCGGCATTAAGCCGGCTTTTTTTATTTGCCTTAAGCCTACTTTATGTTCAGTATTTCAATTATCCGTTCAAAATCCTCGGGATTATAATATTCTATATGTATTGCGCCTTTTTTATAGTTCCCTTTAATGGCAACCTTTGTGCCGAAACGTATTTTTAATTTATTTTCAACGCTTTTCATCTCTGCCGACGCGCCCTGCTGCTGCCTGGAAGCCTGCCTTTTCTGCCCGTTTTTTTCAATAAGCGCCTCAAGCTCCCGCACCGAAAGCTGCCTTCTGAGAGCCTGGTCGGCAAGATTTTTTACCTTTGTTTTATCCTCCACGCCCAGCAAGACTTTGGCGTGCCCGAGGGAGAGTTCTTCGTTTGCCAGGTACTGCTGAACTTCTGCGGGAAGCCTCAACACCCTTATTGTATTGGCAAGGTTTGCCCTGTTGATGCCTATTTTGTCGGCAAGTTCTTCCTGAGTGCATTTGTAACTTTCCATAAGGTTTTTAAAAGCCGTCGCCTCTTCAACAGGGTTTAAATCCTGCCTCATGATATTTTCAATGAGCCCTATTTCAAGCTGTTCGGCGCTTGATACGTTTTTTATTATAACAGGAACGGCCTTTAATCCGGCGCGCTGGGCCGCTATAAACCTGCGCTCGCCGGCAATCAGTTCGTACCGGCCACCGTTTTCCTTGACTATCAAGGGTTCAATTACTCCCTTTGCTTTTACCGATTTGATAAGTTCCTCGAGTTTTTCCGGGGCAAACCGTTTTCTCGGCTGATTAGGATTCGGCCTGATGTCATTTAAGGCTATTTCCAGAAATCCTTTTTGCGGCACGCCGCCTGACGTTACCCTTGATTTCGAACCCGGTATAAGTGCCTCCAGCCCTTTTCCAAGCGCCTGTCTTGCCATATGCTTTACCCCTTTCTCACGGCGCTTTTTAGCGCCTCTTTTATTCCCGTTATCTCGGCGGCAAGCCTGTCATACGCGGCCGCTCCTTTGGAATTCCTGTCATATATATCAATGGGCTGCCCGAAGCTTGGCGCCTCCGAGAGCCTTACATTTCTGGGTATTACGGTGTCATAAACCCTGTCCTTAAACTTCTTTTTTATCTCCTGCACTACCTGCAGTGAAAGGCTTGTACGGCCGTCGAACATTGTAATAACTACGCCTTCTATGGTCAGGCCGGGATTGAATGATTCCTTTACAAGGCTTATTGTGCTCAAAAGCTGCCCCAGCCCGTCAAGCGCGTAAAACTCGCACTGCATCGGAATCATTACCGAATCGGAAGCCACCAGAGAATTTAAAGTGAGCAGTCCGAGCGACGGCGGCGAATCAATGAATATATAATCGTAATCTTTTTTTATCGGGCTTAAGCCCTTTTTTAGCCTTGTTTCCCTCTCTTCCTCGTTTACCAGTTCCACTTCGGCCCCGGTAAGGTCTATATTTGACGGCATTATATCAAGATTTTCATAGGAGGTTTTTTTTATCACATTCATGGCCGGAACCCCCGAAACCAGCAGGTGATATACATTTTCATCTTCGCTTTCTTTGTCTATGCCAAGCCCTATAGTCGAGTTCCCCTGCGGGTCGATATCGACTATAAGCACTTTTTTACCCCGCGCCGCGATCGCGCTGGCGGTATTGACCGTGGTCGTGGTCTTGCCGACCCCGCCCTTCTGGTTTGCCACGGAAATTATTCTTGCCATATAAATGCTCCTTTAGCGTATTGATAAGGTTGTTTTAACGGCGGGATTTTCAGCCCTTTCGCCGGAAGAAATTATAACACTTTGCCCTGTTTTTTCAATTATTATTATCCCGGGGTCTTCCGCCCTGCCGTAAAAATTTTTCCCTATCACGGCTTTGTCCCCCCTTTTTGTTTCCACTGTATCACCCGGCATAAATTTCGGGACTGTCCGTTTGAACTCGGATACTACATCAGGATCAAAAAGCTTTCCTGAATTTATGGCAATGAATTCCCATGCCTCTTCAGGTAAATACCCTTCCCTGAACGGCCTGTGGCTCGTCATTGAATCATAGACGTCCGCCACTGCGGCGATTCTCGCCGGGAGGGGTATTTCAGCTGTCTTTAACCCTTTTGGATAGCCGCTCCCGTCGTGCCTTTCATGGTGCCTTAAAACTATAGCCGCCGACATGGATGAAATTCCATATGTTCCGCGTACAGCCTCAAAACCCGCAAAGGTATGCGTCCTCATTTCTTCAGTTTCAGAATGACTCAACTCCCTTTTTTCATCAACAAAACCAAACAGTTCCATTTTTGCATCTGAAAGAAGCGCGCCGGTTATTAATTCTGACAATTCGCCGCCATTTAACCCCATATTATATCCTATTGCGGCGCTTATGCACGCGCAATTGACCCCGTGAAAATTATTATACGATTCCAAAGACCGGTAATCCTGAAAATCATAACATTGTTTTCCCCCTTTTTTCATTTCCTTTATTATCCTGGCGGCAAAATAGCCGAATATATGTCCCCAGGCAAGTTTTGTTGAAGATTCTTTGGAATATGAGATGAACCGTTTTACTTCTTCAATGCTGTATCTTTTTAATAATTCGCTTTTTTGCCCGCCCGCGGATTTATAATACCAGAGCACTTTCAGCAATTCGGCAATTGTGGAGCCTTCATAAATACTGCTTACTTTTATATCTGCGTCCCGTGTGTAAATAAACGGGATACCGGAGTCTTTAAGCTTCTGAATGGATGATTCCGCGGCACATGTGCCGGCCTTTATCAACATGCTGCCTTTTTGGTCATATACATCCATGGCGGCGGCCTTCCCTGAAATAGTATCCAGAGCTGTCTTTTTCATCAGATAACGCTTCCCCTGTTCAAAATAATCTCCGGGTCAAATTTATGTTTTATTTCTCGCATTGCCGACAAAGTATCCTCTTTGTACATATATTTCAACATATGTTTTTTCATTTTTCCCACCCCGTGTTCCGCCGCGATTGAGCCCTTAAGCGCCCCGACTTCCCTGGCGGCTGTTTCGCATATTTCACGGGCTTTGGCGTATTCTTGCGCGCTTTTAGGAATAAAATTCAGGTGCAAATTATTGTCCCCGGCATGGCCGAACAAAACAGTTTTAATTCCGGAACTGCTTCTCATTTTCATGTATATTTCCAACAATTCGCCTTCTTCCCCGTCATTTACCGAAAAGTCAGTTGCCGCTTTTTTTTGTCCGGCCAGCCTTATCTGGCTGTTTACCGCCCTCGGCAGCCCTTCCCTTATGGAATAAATATAATCCCTTTTTTCTTTTGTTGATGATACGACCACATCTTCTTCACGTATCCCGGATGCCCTGAAAACATCAGCGGCAAAGTCAACGGCTCCGTCAGGATTCCCTGATGCCGGTGTTTCTATCTCAAGAAATACCGCCGGACCTGTTTCCCGGACATTAAAAGAATGGTTTTTTAATAATTTTAAGGATTCCAGGTCCATAAATTCCACAGAACACGGCGAAAAATCCCCCTTTAATGATTTCACCTTTTTCACAAAAGCAAACGCTTCATTTTCATTCCTGAAAAACGACATAAAAGCGGTAATGTCGCACGGCTTTTTCAGCACATTAAATTCCAGCAGGGTGATTATTCCAAGGGTTCCTTCGCTTCCTATAATCAGGTCCACGAGGTCCATCTCTTTTTTCATATAATATCCGGCGCTGTTTTTTTTCGGGAATTCACTTACAGTATCCGCAAGATTAATGGCTGTTTTACCGGCCCCCGGAAAACAATATGTCTTTCCCCCGCTTTTAATTTCACCCGGAAAACGCAGGTTCTCAGCCTTGTTCTCGCCCCTGGCCAGGCGGAGCTTGCCCAATCCCGGGATTATTACATGGACGGCATTAATATAATTTCTTATTGAGCCGTATTTATAGCTCCGCGTGCCCCAGGCGCATGTCGCCGCGTTTCCGCCTATTGTGGCCGATTGCTCCGTTGAATCGGCGGGATACCATAGATTATTCCCGGAAAGAGCTGTGGTTAGTTCGCTTAAAGTCACTCCTGCTCCGGCTGAAACCTCCTGCAAATCCTGATCAATATGAAGAAATTTAAAATTCTCAACCGATATCACCGAGCCCTCTTCGGCAATCCCGCCGGCAACAATCCCGGTTCCCCCGGCATATACGGTAAGGGGAGTATTTTTTTTCAGTAATTCAAAAATTTCCGAGTCGCTGTCCGGTATATATACAGCTTCTATACCTGCGCTTTTTGTATTGGATTCATCGCCCATATAATTTTCAAAATTTTCCGTCAGTATTTTCAATTTATCCTCCTGTAAAAATGGCCGGGACACGGCTCATTACCGTGTTCCGGCCCGTGCCTTTCCCTAAAAAGGCCCTGCATTTAACGCAGTATCACAAACTTTCCAATCAGTATTTTCCTGAGTCCGGTATCAGTCTCGCAATAGATTACAGCCACATACAGGCCTCCGGCAATCTCGCGGTCCACGCTCAGATCCCATACCAGTTCTCCCGCGTTTGTGTTATCCTGCAGTGTGCGCACAAGCTCGCCTGCCATGTTATATATCTTGCCGGTTATCTTTGCTCCGCTTACCGCGTCGTACTTCATATGCATTACTGTATTATTAGCGTTATTTACTGGATTCGGTATTATCCTCAAATTACCGATAAGTTCATACGCGTCATGCAGGACAGTAACGCTTGTGGTTGCTACGGCCGTATAACCCGTCTTATCGGTTGTTACAAGGGACGCGGTATAGACGCCGTTGCCCACAATCTGGTTTTCATCATTTGTGCCGTCCCACTTTATTGTCTGTCCCATATATGTGAAGTCCAGGGTATTAAGCGCCCCGCCATTTCCGGTTCCTGGCGAGAATACCGATGAAGCGGCTGTAAGTACGCTGGAACCTGTTGACGCAAGCTTTACAGGTATTGTCTTTACCACTTCTCCGGCGCTGTTGTATATCCTGAATTCCGCGCTTATGCTGTTTGTCAGTACTGTAACAGGCTGTACAAGCGTGTGGCTGATGCCATATTTATCAAGTACCTCTATTTTTACATAATATATGCCATTTTGTACAACCGCATTCTGATCTGAAGTTCCATCCCAGTATACTGTAGTCTGGTCAACTATGATCTGGGCTTTGCCGCCGTCATCCGGGCTGAACGTTGAATTATTTATTGTGAAATTATCCGGCACTCCGTAAGCCCCTCCTATGAGAAGGTGCTTAACAATTTCGCCGGCTGAATTATACACGCCAATTATCATTTCAAAAATAGGCGTCGGCGAAACGGTAGGTGAAACAGTGAACGTCGGTGACACCGTCCACGTCGCGGTAATAGTCGACGTATATGTCGGGGTAAATGTCGAAGTTACCGTGTAAGTTGATGTCGGGGTGAAAGTCCGCGTATTTTGCGGCGTATTTGTCTGGGTTATTGTCTGTGTGTATGTGGATGTATATGTAAACGTCGCGCTTGCTGTTGTCGTATATGTCGGCGTGCTTGTCGGCGTGAAGGTACGCGTGTCAGTCGGGGTGAAAGTCTGTGTGACTGTCTGTGTAAATGTGGGCGTATCCGTTGAAGTAAATGTAGGTGTAACCGTGGGTGTTACCGTCTGCGTCACCGTAGGTGTTGCTGTCTGGGTGTCTGTGGGAGTTGAAGTTTCAGTAACCGTCGGGGTTACTGTCTGCGTTACTGTCTGTGTCACTGTAAATGTTGCGGTATAAGTCGAAGTAGGGGTATTTGTCTGTGTAACAGATGGAGTAAATGTGGGTGTTATTGTATTGGTAATTGTTTCGGTATCAGTCATGGTTACTGTCGGCGTTACCGTCATGGTCACTGTCGGCGTTACCGTCATGGTCACTGTCGGCGTTACTGTTTCAGTTACGGTGGAAGTCACGGTTTGAGTGACTGTCTGCGTTACTGTGGGAGTATAAGTCAGGGTTGATGTGTATGTGG
This sequence comes from uncultured Spirochaetia bacterium, assembly GCA_964565765.1. Taxonomy (GTDB): domain Bacteria; phylum Oederibacteriota; class PGYV01; order PGYV01; family Palsa-1178; genus Bog-1181. The sequence goes on along the minus strand of CAZMGF010000016.1, from coordinate 1,965 downwards.
GTGTATACGTCGGTGTTATTGTGTTTGTGAATGTATATGTGGAAGTCTCTGTTATTGTAGGAGTTACCGTACTTGTTACTGTAGGAGTTGCCGTACTTGTTATAGTAGGTGTGACTGTCTCGGTTATAGTAGGCGTTACTGTCTGGGTTACCGTGGGTGTCACTGTCTGGGTTACCGTGGGTGTCACTGTCTGGGTTGCCGTGGGGGTCACTGTCTGGGTTACTGTAGGAGAAACAGTTTCAGTGACTGTAGGCGTTGCCGTCTGGGTTATCGTCTGTGTTACGGTTGATGTTACAGTAGGCGTTGCCGTGCTTGTTACCGTAGGCGTAACTGTCTGTGTATCTGTCGGCGTTGCAGTCTCTGTTATTGTTGGTGTTACCGTACTTGTAGCGGTCGGTGTCACTGTGTTCGTGAATGTCGGCGTTGATGTCTCTGTCACTGTTGGCGTCACCGTGCTTGTCACTGTCGGTGTTATTGTACTCGTGACTGTAGGCGTCGACGTGCTTGTGTCTGTCGGCGTTGCTGTCTCTGTAACTGTAGGCGTAACTGTGCTTGTCACCGTCGGCGTCACTGTATTTGTGTATGTTGGCGTCATTGTCTGTGTTACTGTGGCCGTTACTGTTTCAGTTACAGTCGGTGTAATTGTCTGGGTTACTGTCGCCGTTATTGTAGGCGTCACCGTCTGAGTCACGGTTGCGGTTATTGTCGCCGTTGCTGTTTCTGTTACAGTAGGCGTTACAGTCTGCGTAACTGTAGCTGTTATTGTCGGCGTTACTGTCTGGGTATCGGTTGCGGTTATTGTCGGCGTCACTGTCTGGGTGTCAGTTGCCGTTACTGTCGCCGTTGCTGTTTCTGTTACAGTAGGCGTGACTGTCTGCGTCACTGTAGCTGTTATTGTTGGTGTTATTGTCTGCGTTGCCGTCGCCGTTATTGTCGGTGTGACTGTCTGCGTAACCGTAGCGGTTATTGTAGGCGTCACTGTCTGCGTCGCTGTCACAGTTACTGTTTCAGTTACTGTCGGTGTGATTGTCTGAGTCACTGTGGCCGTTATTGTCGGTGTTACTGTCTGGGTGTCGGTGGCGGTTACTGTTTCAGTTACAGTCGGTGTAACAGTCTGCGTCACTGTCGCTGTTATTGTAGGCGTTACTGTCTGCGTTACGGTCGCAGTTATTGTCGCAGTTGCTGTTTCAGTTTCCGTCGGCGTGACGGTCTGGGTTACTGTAGCTGTTATTGTAGGTGTTACTGTCTGCGTATCAGTCGTGGTCATTGTCGGCGTCACTGTCTGGGTATCAGTTGCCGTTACTGTCGGTGTTACTGTCTGGGTTATTGTTTGTGTTACTGTTTCAGTTGCAGTCGGCGTCACTGTCTGGGTTATTGTCGGAGTCACTGTCTGCGTTACTGTTGAAGTTACTGTTGGTGTTGCTGTCTGCGTTATAGTCTGTGTCACGGTCTGCGTTGCCGTTTCAGTTACCGTTGGCGTTACTGTCTGCGTTGCTGTTAAAGTTACTGTCGGAGTCACTGTCTGCGTTACTGTCGAAGTTACTGTTGGTGTTGCTGTCTGCGTTACAGTCTGGGTGGCAGTTTCAGTTACTGTAGGCGTGGTTGTCTGCGTCACGGTTGAAGTTATTGTCGGTGTGACTGTCTGCGTTACCGTCTGTGTGGCAGTCGGCGTTACAGTTTCAGTTATTGTGGGTGTGATTGTCTGAGTTACTGTTGAAGTTATTGTTGGTGTTACCGTCTGCGTAATTGTTGAAGTTACTGACGGAGTCACTGTCTGCGTGACGGTCTGTGTCACCGTTTGAGTTACTGTTTGTGTCACAGTCTGCGTTACTGTTTGCGTTACAGTCTGTGTCGCTGTCTGAGTAACCGTCTGCGTTGCTGTTTGAGTAACCGTCTGCGTTACTGTCTGGGTCACCGTTTGCGTTACCGTTTGAGTGACAGTTTCAGTTACTGTAGGTGTTACGG
>CAZMGF010000015.1:0-47883 GCA_964565765.1 uncultured Spirochaetia bacterium | reverse complement strand
GCTTCGGTCTGGGAGTCAAAGAAATGGGCCTTGTTCATGTCCAGCACAAGCTCCACTTCCTGGTTCACTTCAACCTCGGCTTCAGAATCCATCTTCGCGATAAACGGCGTCTTTCCCGTCGTCAGGTATACGTTGGACTCGCTTCCCAGCTGCTCCACTACCTCCACCGTCGCCACTATCGTGTTGTCCGCGCTCGCGTTCGGCGCGTATACCTTGTCATATATGTCCTCGGGCCTTATTCCCATTGTTACTTCCGACCCGCTTTTTCCCTTCAGCTTCTCCACCATTGTGTCCGGCACCCTTACCTCGAAATTCTCCTCATTGAAATACAGCCCGCCCTTTTTTGACTCAAGCGTCCCTTCTATGAAATTCATCGACGGGCTCCCTATGAATCCCGCCACGAACTTGTTCACCGGCTTGTTATACATCTCTTTCGGCGAGGCTATCTGCTGCACTTCCGTCGCCTTCATTACCACTATCTTCTCTCCCATTGTCATGGCCTCTACCTGGTCGTGCGTTACATATATCATCGTCGCCTGCAGCCTTGTATGCAGCTTTGATAACTCCGCCCTCATCTGCACCCTGAGCTTCGCGTCAAGGTTCGACAATGGTTCGTCAAACAGGAACACCTTCGGCTTCCTTACTATCGCGCGCCCCACCGCCACCCTCTGCCTTTCTCCGCCGGACAGTTCCTTCGGCTTCCTCTTCAGATATTTCTCTATCGATAGTATCTCCGCAGCCTCGTTCACCCTTGACTTTATCTCCGCCGCGGGATATTTCCTCAGTTTCAGCCCGAATGCCATATTTTCATATACCGTCATGTGCGGATACAGCGCGTAGTTCTGGAACACCATCGCTATGTCCCTGTCTTTCGGCGGTATGTCGTTCACCATTACGTCGTCTATGAATATCTCTCCCGCCGTTATCTCTTCCAGTCCGGCTATCATGCGCAGCGTCGTCGTCTTTCCGCATCCCGACGGCCCTACCAGTATCAGAAATTCCTTGTCCTCGCACACTATATTCGCGTTCTTTACGGCCACTACGTTACCGTACTTTTTTCCTACATTTTTTAGGACTACTCTTGCCATCTTAGCCTCCCGTTTTTATGCAAGTCATGTGGTAATTTTTATTAAAACCTGCCTCTTTCTCGGCCCGTCAAACTCGGCAAAATAAATACCCTGCCAGGTTCCGAGCGCTATCGAAGAGTTCTCTATAAAAACAAACAATTCATTGCTGAATAAAGAAGATTTTATATGTGAGTCCGAATTACCCTCATTGTGGGTGTATCCGTCCGCTTCCGGCACGAGCCGCGATAATTTCCAGCTAATATCGGAAATAACCGCAGGATCCGCGTTTTCATTAATCGTCAAACCCGCGGTCGTGTGCGGCACATATAAAAAAACCATTCCGTTCTCTACGCCGCTTCTATCCACAACTTTTTGGACCGCGTCCGTAATATCGATGAACTGCGACCTTTTCGAGCTGTTGATATCAAGCTTTTCCATTTACTTGAATTTAAGCGTGAGCCCGATCCTGTGTGTGCTATCAAGAACTCCATATTCCCTGAACGCGTAATCTATCTCATAAATATCTATTTTTACGGCAAATCCGGCCACAAATCCGGCCATAACTCCGGGGCTAGCCACATCTGTAAAAAGATCCTGCGGGTCGATTTCTCCCTGATACTGGTATCCCATCCTTAAACACACAACATCCTTATACCAGTATTCCATTCCAAGCGCCAGAATTCCGCGCGTTTCTATCGGCTGAATGTAGTCCAGGTCAACTACGAGATTTTTAACTCCTGTATAAGCAAAGCCGACTTTGGCCATTATGGGCAGCATGAAAGCCTCGCCAAATCCGAAATTAGGCCCGAGGTTCTGGACGGCAACTCCCAGCGTCAGATCCTTTACGGGAAGTTTATATAATCCGCCGATATCCGCGGCAAAACCGAAAGCTCCCGAATCTTTAATAGTTTCATTAAATAATTTTATTGTTACGCCAAGGTCCAGTTCCTTGCTTATATGGGTGCCGTAGCCCAGGTCAATTCCAAGGTCGCTTGCCGTAAAAGTCGCGCCCTGGTTTCCGAAATTGTCCCAGGATGTAATTGGCCCTGAATTTACATAAACAAGCCCGATGCCGAATGTTCCTATTTCTCCGGCAGGATAAGCAGCGGCAAGATAATCATAGAATATCGAAGCGAACCATATTGAATGCATGAAAGTAACCTGCATGTCCGGAACCTTCGCAAGCCCGGCCGGGTTCCACATTATTGAATTTACGTCATCGGCCGCCGCGGTGTAAGCTCCACCCATGCCTATGGGCCTTACTCCCTGCTCAAGCTTTAAAAATACAGCAGAGGTCGTTCCCTGGTCCGCCAGCAGGAATGAAGAAAATAAAGACAGTAAAGCCGACGTAAAAACCATAATTAATAATGTTTTTACTTTCATTAATTCACCTCTCTCCAGAAAAATATATCATTTTCAGCCAATAGTGTCAAGAATATTTTCCTTAATAATAGCGGGCGTTTTTTACATTTTGCCCTTATTTTTGACAACAAAAAAGCAAGAGTGTTTCGCCGTTGTGAAACCCTATTTCGTGAGCAAAATAAGGATAATAAATGGGCCAAAATCATCCGTTCTTTTAAACGGTTAAAATGACCCCGGGTTGCGTTTATTTTGCGGCTCTTCCGCTATAGTTCCTTTGAATATACAAGGAGCTGTTCCTTGTTTTCTTTTGTAATTTTTACAATAAATATCATGAGTTCTTTTGATTCATGCACCACAGGAAATATTCTGACCAGAGCCGGCGAGCCGGGCCCTGCGAGAATGGAGGCTGAATCAGCTATTTCAGTGAATTTTTCATCTTTCCCGATGCGAAGCGCGTATATTTTTGTCCCGTTTATCGTATACAGTACGCCGCGCTGCATCATGAACATGCCGGGTTCAAAATCAAGGCGTGTGAATTTTTCCTGTTTTGTCCCGTCGAGCAGCGCTGTTTTCAGAAGGAATGTTTTCTTCTCCGGATTTGTCATATCAAGATAATAAACCCTGTCCTTCCATATAAAAGGTATGGCCGCGTTTTTAATCTCTGAAACCTTTCCCGATTGAATGTCAACAAGTTCAATACTGTTTTTATAAAGATAAGTGTAAACTCCCCAAGCGGCTGTCAGCGCTTCATCGGAAAGAAACGGCACAAGGTTGATTCTGTCTATGGCCATAAATTCAACTTTACGCCCGGGAACCGCCGGGTGGGTTCTTACCACGCATGTATAAATCTGCCTGTTTTTAGACATATCGCAAATTGAAATTACGCTGTTGGCGTTATTCAGGTGCATAAGAAGCGCGGCTCTCTTCGCCGCGGGATTATAGCATATGGCCGAAACGTTCACCGGTTTTACGAGTTTTACGCTTCCGTCATCCTGGGCAAATCTGATTCCAAAATTCTCCGGGTCAAAATCCATGTATTTCCCCCAGGAAGATCCGCTGTCAAATACATCCTTTGAAATTATCTTTCCATCTTCCCACGCAATTAATTTTGCCCCATCCTGCATCACGGACGCGGCGCTTATTTTATCAATATTTTTTGTTATTGAATAAAGGTATTTGAAATCCACCGGTGCGGAATAAACCAATCCGCACGCAAGGGAGAGCAGAACTGATAAAACGCATATTTTTCCCATAAAGAAATCCTCCGGTTTATGTATTGCGGAATATTTTACAGTAAAATTTGCGTTAATTCAATACCTGATAAACCGCTTTTACTTATCCCGGAACCGGCGCCGCCTCAGCCTGAAATATTTTATAGGCCCCTGCGTAAGCGCCCTGCGTGCTTTTCAGGGAAGGAAGTATTACGGGAAAATATCCCCTGTTTTTCAGATCCTCAAGGCTGGAATGGCCGGTAATTCTTGTAATACCCTCCATATTAATTTTCTTGCTAAGATAATTGAACAATGCGTCATGGGGTTCATAAAGCGCCGTTTTTACTTCACCGCGGGTTTTCTGGTATTCTTCTATATGCCGCCCCATGCCCGCTCCGATAAAAACAACGTCCCGTCCGGGCGGTATGGCTGACAATATTAATTTCACCTCACGCTCCGGATCATATTCGCTGGTAAGGCTCACATACGCGTTGTTTTTACCTTTTTTATACGTTCCCCATTTCCCGCTTTCAAAAAGGACGGTTTCTCCGTTAAGATTCTCCGCAACCGCGTCTTTGGCCCCGCGCAGGAATACGAGTGCCAGCATTGAAGAGATATATTCTCCGGTTTTCTCCCGGTTTCCAGATTTTATAAGTTTTTCCGCAGCGGCGGCTTTTTCATTCATCAGTTCTTTCCGGTCAATTAAATCTCCGTAAAGCGGCTGTTGCAGGTCCGCCCAGTTGCGTACATGGTGCAATTTATCCAGATAATAAGGATAATGCCTTCCCTCATAATATTTTATCCAGGCAAATTCTTCCGGTTTCAGGCCATGTTCCCATTCAACTTTTATTTCCGGGTCATAAAAAAGCTCCATTCCCCTGTCAAAGAGCCTCCGGCCCAATTCGGCTGCCGGTGTTACTGTATCTCCAAAAAAAACATCAAAAACGGGATGTTTGTCCAAAAATTCCCTTTTTACGGAAACATTCGATGAATTAAAGTAGCCGGGGCCGACTATGCCCTCATGCGGCCCTATGGCCCCAAAATCAACCTGTTCAATCCCGCCGCCGTTCAAATATGAATTCATTGTATTCCCCGTGTTATTACTCCCGGGAATTATATTGCCTATAAGCGCCGTATTTACACCGGGATGCCTTGAATGGCCCATCCTGTGCCTTTCAAAAAATCCGCCTCCGCATATTATATCTTCTCTTGTAAATATTATTATTTCTCCGGCCGCTTTGTCAATCCCCGTGTTGTACATGGCCGCAAGATTGGCGTTTTTTGAAGCGCACAGTATTTTCAACCCGGTTTTTGGCCGTATTTCTCGCGTCATTTTCAGGACGCCTTCATTGTCAGCGGCAATAACGATAACCTCGTCGCCTTTTCCCATTTCAAGCGCCAGTTTTTCCACGGCCTGCCTGGCCGTGTCCGTGCCTTTAAGCACCGGTACTACAACGCTTATTGAAAGGCTCTTACCGGCGGGTGTCTCCTGCTTTTTTTGCGCGCCGCTTATCCTGCTTTCAAAACCATTAATAAAAATCCGGTTAAGCTTTATCCCGGAATACTTTTCCGCTTCCAGAGCGTACTTTTCCATATTTTCAATTCCTGACTTTACAAGCCCTTTTATTCCGCTTTTTTTCTTCCACGACATTCCTTCATAATGGGTGAAGAATGCCGGATCGGCTTTGTAATTTAAAACATTAAACCCTGCCTTTTTTATATCTTCAAAGAATGTTGCACCGACGTCATAATACTTTGATTTGCCGTCGTTTAGCTGCAGGGGTATGTTCCTGTAAAAACCCTCCGAGCCTGATTTCACTATTCTGTCCCAGTCAAAAAACGATATGCCGGACCTGTTGATCTTTTCGGTATTTACGAACATAAACCACGGATGAATTCTTTCATGGAGAAAATAGCCGCCCCTGTCGCCGCAGACTTCACCCATTATTACCCCGTCATTTCTCTGAAAAGCGTCAAACAGGGGTATAATATCCCTGTTAAACACAATGTCGGAATCCACAACAAGAGCGTACTTTGTCCGGCATATTTTCAGGGCCTCATCGACCGATTTCGGATGTGTCCCGCCGGCATTCCTTATATATGGCACGCTGTTTTCATCCAGGAATTTTGCCGTGTCTTCATTGGTTGAATTTTCGAACAATATAAGATTATTTGGCCCCTCTCCGTGAAAGGCGGCAAACGACCTGAGCATCACCTCAACAACAAGCGGGGTATTATAAGAACATGATATAAGCGTAAGGTCCTTCAGTTTTTCCTTAACAGCCTTCTGTATCATCCTGGACATGTATAAATTAATTTTAAACGGTATTTCCACCGCGGCGTGTCCGCCGTACGCCGGAAGCGTCAGGGTGTAATCCGATTCAGCCGCAATACAGGCTTTGCAGTTATTTGTTTTCAGTAAATCACGCAGTCCTGTTTGACCGCCGTTTTTATTTACGCATCCTGCCTTCATTATATTTTCAACTGTTTTAAAGACATCCGCACCGCCGGCTGTTATTTTTATAATTTCACTTGAATCCGGCATGATTTTTATGCCGGAAATTATTCCGCCGGCAGCCAGCGACACGGCTGCGCAGAATTCCGAAATTTCAACGCCGTTTTTTTGCGCCGCGTCCGTATCCAGTTCAAGTTTTATTGCCTTCCCGTTTTCCATTTCTTTTAACAATTTTCCGCCGGTATTAAATCTGTTTTCCCATATTGTCTCTACGAGGCGCTTAAGGCTTTCGGCGGCAAGTTTTATAATATTATCCCCGGCTCCCGCGACAGCCAGAGAGCCGCATTCTGTTCCGTCAGCTGAATAACGCCCGTCAATTGAAATAACCGCCCTGCCAATGGCGCTATAATCTGAAGCCGCATTCTTAACCAGCTTTACCGCTTCGCTGCCACCCTGCCATTTATCTTTATAGGCCACAGCGAGCACGGCGCCTGCCATATCAAGAATATTGTTCATTATTATATTCCTGAATCCGCTGTCATGGCCGTATATTCTGAGGGTTTCAAGGAACATTGACAGGTGCATCGGGCCGTTCTTCCTGAAAAAATCATCACGGTTGTTTCCCGCGCTCCACCAGATGCCGCCCGAATGCCTTCTATACACCGACATTACCCTGTCGATAAACCCGATTTTTCCGTATTGCGCGTGGTATAAATGAAGATACCAGTCTCCCGGCAGTATGTCCACCGGAAGATTTTTATATTCACAGCGCCTGTACATTACGGAATTTGTCTGGATAAAATTGGCTTTTATCAGCCGCTTCAGGGTAAACAGCGACGGATCCCTTTCTTCCGGAAAAACAGAATCAGCCGATTCTTTATTTTCATAGACGACCCGCACAGGATGAAAGCAGATGGAATAATCCCGGTTTTTGTCGAGGAAATCAGCCTGTATCTGGAGTTTGTTTTCATCCGTAAAATAGTCATCCCCTTCACAAAACGCAATATATTCCCCGGACGCGCGCGGCAGCAGGAACCTTACTGCAAGCCCCCTTACGCCCTTTGAATACTGGTTTTCTTTCTGAAAGAAAGGTTTTATTATATCCGGATATTTTGACTGATATTCCCTGATGATATCAGCCGTTCCGTCGGTGGAGGCATCGTCATTGATTATAACCTCAAAATCAAAATTTGTTTTTTGTGACACAAATCCGTCAAGCGCCTGCTTTATGAATTTTATCTGGTTAAACGCCAGGCACAGCACCGATACTTTGGGTTTATCCACGTCTGAAACCTCTTTTTGACCCCATAATAAATATAGGCCTGTTCAAAAACTCTCCCAGCGCGTCGTTCCTGGCTTCATTTGTCCGGTTAAGATCCTCATAACGTATCATCCCGCCTTCCCGCACTGCTATGCCAATCGCGTCAATTTCCCAGCTGCCGGATGTGCCGCTCCTGATATATTCTATCATCTCTGTTTTTGTCCCGTTTTCGAAAAGGCACTGGCCTTTCTTTCCCTTCCAGTTAAAGCCGAGCTGAAAAACAAGCAGCCCGGCGCTCTCTTTAAGGCCGTTAAGTTTTTCCAATATCATTTCTTTGGCTTTTTCAATCGAAAGCGACCGGTCGCCGAAGTCGTCTCCCAGGTGGTGCAGCACGTTTAAAAGCAGCATTACATCACATTTTTCCGCGGCCCCGGCCTCAAAGAGCATATATTCCCTGTGCACTTTTATTTTATCCGTCATTTTAAGAAGTTCTGCCGACATGGCCACAAAATCAGCGTGCTCCCTGTTTCCTTCGTAATAATCAACACTTTTGGCCCCGGCCTTTGCCGGCTCAAAAGTAAAGTAACCTGTATTTCCCCCTACATCCACAACAGATTTCCCGGAAAAATCAACTTTTCCGAGGATATATTCCATTCTTTCTTTTTCATACCTTCCTTTTGCCTGCGCTTTTCCCCCGCCTAAGAGCGCGCGCAGATAATCCGGCAGCGCCTGGTACTGGGAATGCTTGCTTTTTTTCGCCAGCGCAGATAATAATTCCATTTCCGCGCTCATACGCTCCCCCCTGTAAGTGTTTCCTTTTTAAAAATTCCGGCTGTATCGGCCCTGTTATATATATCTTTTGATATCCATCCGGAAATATCCCCGGGCAGCATTTTTCCCCGGCCGCCGTAAAATATGCAGTCTTTGCCCGTGTTCCGCGCGGCTTTCATGCCTCCATACCAGAAATACCTTGCGTTTTTTTGCCTCCCAAAGCGCGGTTCTTCCTTTTTCATTCCGAGATCATATATAAACGGCTCAAAAAGATTTATCCCCGCATCCACAAAAAGCTGCGACGGCCCCCAGAAACGCGGATTGGCCTCTATCATATAAAATTTGTTTCCCCGCTTCCTGACCTCCACCATTACAAGCCCGGTAAAACCCAGTTTTTTAAAGAGCCTCTCGTACTTAAACGATTCCGCGGTGTTGTGCCAGGCCGAAGATTTTGCGGCTATTATTGATTTTCCAAACGGCTGCTGCGCAAGATTTTCCTGTGAATATTTGTAAACCCTGCCGTCTTTGGAAAAATAATAAAGCAGGTAAATGCTTTTCCCCTCAACGTATTCCTGAAAATAAAAGTCAGATGCGCGGTATTTCTTTTCAAAATTTTCTCTTTCAGTTTTGTCAAGGACCAGTACGGGTTCGTATATTTTTCCGCCGGCCGAAAAATATTTTTTTGGTTTTGCCGCAAACGGAAGTTTTGCCGCTTTTAATGCGGGATATCCCCCAGGAACTGCTATCCTGTTTTTTCTGCACAGCAGGGTAAAGGCAAGCTTGTCCGAAATGGCTCCGTAAAGTTTTTTCCCGACCAGCGGTATATCAAAACCGTTCTTTTCAATAATGCCGCGGTTTTCTAAAAGGAATCTGTTGAGCGCCTCCGTTGAAGGCGCAATAACGCAGCTGTCCGCCATAATTTTCTTACGCACTTTTTTCATCGACTCTATTACAAGTTTAACAGTAAGCTCCGGGCCGCGCCTGATATCAAAAACCCTGCCTGCGTAAGCGGTGTCAAAAATCGGGTCGGATGTCGAGGACGCTATTATTCCGAACTCTATTTTTTCACGGGCAAGCGTCCTTAAAAACGTAATAACGGCCCTCTGGTTGTATCCCGAGAAAATTATAAATCCCTTTTTCATTTTATTACTTCCATAATAAGGCTGGATTCGTCGCGTGTTTCTATATTCTTAAGCTCGTCAAAATCGCTCTGCATGAAAGGGCATTTCTTTATATTTACGCAGCCCGCCTCCTTAAGCCTTCTTTCAAGTTCCTCACGGTCATAAAGCCACTGGTGTCCCCAGCCGCGGAAAGCGATGTTTATCCTCTCAGCCCTGGTCTTTATAAAATTTAACCCGAATCTCCGCACTACGGGGTCATCCTTTATTTCCACGTGCAGGTATTTATCCACTGTTTTTTCAAGATCCGGCACAGAAATCCTCAGCACCCCGCCTTTTTTCAGCACCCGCATAAAATCTTTGATGACCCTTAAACCTTCCGGCACGGTAAGGTGCTCCATAAAATGCTCGTTATAAATAAAATCAACGCTTTCTCCGGCAAAAGGCAGCGGGTTTCTCATGTCATGGTTGATATCAATGTTTTTTATATTGTTATCGCTGTTGTTGTCGATGTTTACCCAGCCCCTGAAATAATTGGTTCCGCACCCCACGTGCAGTTTTACTTTTGGATCCGCAGCCCTTTCATCCATAGTGTCAGGCCCCCTGAATTTTTAGATTGCGCAGGAATAAACAAAAGAAAATTTGTTTTTAATTATTTCGCAGATTCTTTCCACATGCTCGTGTTCAAGCCCGCCGTATAAAGGAAGGCACAAAACCTCGTCCACTATTTTTTTTGCGGCAGGCAGCTTCGCCGGGTCCGCCGAGGGCAGGTGCCTGTAACAGTCATAATCGCTGCACAGCGGGTGAAAATATTTTCTTGTCAGCACATTGTATTCCCTGAACCTTGAGTAAACCTCGTCCCTTGACATTCCGTATTCTTCGCCGTTGATGCGCACAACAAAATACTGGTAGCTGTTGGTGATGTTCCCGGGCACGGTGTAATGGCTGATGCCGGGTATTCCGGAGAGCTTTTCCATATATATATCAATTATGGCACGCCTCTTTTCGCGTTCGGCCTGGATGTAACCCAGATTGATGAGTCCGATAGCCGCCTGTACCTCGTTCATCTTACCGTTGATGCCCGGAAGTATTACCTCTTCCTCATTTTTTATCCCGAAATTTTTAAGCAGGTCAATCTGCTTTTTCAGTTCAGGGTCCTTAAAAACAAGGGCCCCTCCTTCCAGCGTATGGTAAAGTTTGGTGGCGTGAAAGCTGAACATGGAAATATCCCCGAACGACCCGATGCCCTCGCCGTCTATTTCAGTGTTGAAGGCATGCGCCGCGTCGTAAACCACTTTCAGCCCGTGTTTGTCCGCGATTTTTTGTATCTTAAAAACATCGCACGGCGTCCCGAATACATGGACGCCCAGTATCGCCGAAGTCGCCGGTGTAATTAATTCCTCAAGCTTTTCCGGGTTTATGTTCATAGAGTACGGGTCTATGTCGCAGAATACCGGAGTTATACCGTTCCAGCTTAATACGTGCGGCGTTGCCGGGAACGTGAACGGCGTGGTTATTACCTCGCCCTTTAATTTAAGGCTCTGGATTGCCACAATGAGCGCTATTGTGCCGTTGTTAAAAAGGGAAAGGCACGGCGTTTTAAGAACTTTGCACAGTGCCTTTTCAAGCTCCCTGTGCTGCCTGCCGTTATTTGTGAGCCACTGCGCTTCCCAGATTTCCTCAAGCTTTGACTGCACCAGGCCGAGATCCGGCAGCATCGGCCTTGTCAGATAAACCGGCTTATCAAATGGCCTCATAAAAGGGCTCCTTGGTATTTATGTAGTTAAAAAATTATACAGGTATAATTAAAGCAATATCTGTGCCGGGTTTTTCCCCCTTATTTAAATAAAAAAACAGGATGTTATGGAAAACATTCCATATATGCGGGATATACACTGATGTTTTTCAAACCTTCTTATGGAGGGGCAAAAAAAAGCCGCGGCGTTACCCGCGGCCCCTGTATTCTATTACCGGCTAAATACTTTATTTTTTCCTGCGCTGCAGCAGTTCCACAGCCTTCAACCTTGCCATTTCGCGCATGAGCGAGGCCTGGATCATGTCATAATCAATGTCCTCTTTTGACTTTGACTTTAACATGCTCTCCTTCTCGTCTTTCCTGCGCTTTAAAGTTTCAACATCAACGTCGCCTTCGCGCTCGGCGGTTTCAACAAGCAGCGTCACCTTATCGCCGGTCACTTCAATATAACCGCCCGATACGGCAAGCAGCTCCCGATCTCCGGATTCTTTTATAAGAGAAACAACACCGGGTTCCAGCGCCGTGGCAAAAGGGGCGTGTTCGGGAAGAACCCCGAATTCCCCGTTAATACCGGGCGCGGTCAGCTCTTTTACCTTTCCTTCAAATACCCTTTTCTCCGGTGTTACTATGTCAAGCATTAATAATTTTGCCATTTTTATACCGCCTTTTATGCCATTGCCTTGGATCTCTCGATAACTTCATCTATGCCGCCCGCCATATAAAAGGCCTGCTCAGGCAGATTGTCGAGCTCTCCGTCCGCAAGCATCTTGAACCCGCGGATGGTTTCCTTGATCGTGACATATTTTCCTTCCCTGCCTGTAAACTGCGCCGCGACCGTGAAGGGCTGTGAAAGGAATTTCTGTATCCTTCTTGCCCTTGCCACGACAAGCTTGTCCTCATCGGCCAGTTCATCTATGCCGAGGATGGCGATGATATCCTGAAGGTCCTTATATCTCTGGAGTATTCCCTGTACTTTTCTCGCGGTTTCGTAATGCTCCTGTCCTATAACCTGCGGGTCGAGCAGCCTTGATGTTGAATCAAGCGGGTCAACCGCGGGATAAATGGCAAGCTCAGTTAGCGCGCGTGAGAGAACCGTTGTCGCGTCAAGATGGGCAAATGCGTTGGCCGGCGCCGGATCCGTCAAATCGTCGGCTGGCACGTAAATCGCCTGCACTGAAGTGATGGAGCCTTTTTTTGTCGACGTAATTCTCTCCTGCAGTTCGGCCATTTCAGTCGAAAGGTTCGGCTGGTATCCCACTGCCGACGGCATCCTTCCAAGAAGCGCGGAAACTTCGGAGCCCGCCTGTGTAAACCTGAATATATTGTCTATGAACAAGAGGACGTCTTTTCCTTCTTCGTCCCTGAAATACTCGGCCTGCGTCAGGGCCGTAAGGCCGATTCTCAGCCTGGCCCCCGGCGGCTCATTCATCTGGCCGTATACGAGCGCTGTTTTTGATATAACTCCCGATTCCTGCATTTCAAGCATCAGGTCGGTTCCTTCCCTTGTCCTCTCGCCTACTCCCGCGAAAACCGACAGCCCGCCGTGCTGCTTTGCTATGTTATTGATGAGCTCCATTATGACGACTGTTTTCCCGACTCCGGCGCCGCCGAACAATCCGACTTTGCCTCCTTTCGGGTACGGACAGAGAAGGTCGAGCACCTTAATGCCCGTCTCAAACATCTCTGTTTTGGTCGAAAGCTCTTCAAACGCCGGCGGCCTTTTTCTTATGACCGATGTTTTATCTGTCTTGATGGGCCCTTTATAATCCACGGGCTGTCCCAAAACGTTCATTACCCTTCCAAGGGCCCCTGCTCCCACGGGCACCCTTATAGGATCCCCCGTGTCAACGGCGCGCATTCCCCTTGATATTCCGTCAGTCGATGACATGGCAACCGTGCGCACTGTGTTGTCGCCTGTATGCATGGCGACTTCCGAGACAAGGTCAATCTTGAATTTATCGGCGCCCACCGAGTACTCGCCCTCAACCTTTATGGCGTTGTAAATGTTCGGCAGTTTTCCCTGCTCGAACTCAATGTCTATGATGGGGCCTATGACCTGGACTACTTTACCTTCATTCATGGATATACCTCCTGGTATTTGGCTTTTTATTTTATGGCTTCAGCGCCTGAAACAATTTCCGATATTTCAGTCGTAATCTGCGCCTGGCGCGTCTTGTTGGCCAGCAGCGTAAGCGACCTTATCATGTCTTTCGCGTTGTTGGTTGCCATTTCCATGGAAACCATTCTTACGCCCTGCTCCGCGGTCTGGCTCTCAAGTATGGCCCTGTATAACTGCGTTTTCACATAGCGCAGCAACAGAGAATTTAAAACCTCTGTTTCCGTTGGTTCGTATAAAAAATCCCGCGCTTTTGCTCCCTTTGACTCGAATATTACCGGGGCAAGCTGTTTTGTCACTATTTTCTGCTGGAGCGATGTCTGGAACTCGCTGTAGATCACCTTTATCCTTGAATACTTTTTCGCCGCGTAATTCTTAAGCATGAGCGAGCTTATTTCCTCTACATCCATCCAGCTTATATTTTTGTCGTTAAACTTGAATTTTTCTATCTCAAGCCCGAGTTTTTTCATGTTGTCCATGCCTTTTTTGCCTATTATGAAGAAAGAGGCGTTCGGGTTTTCCTTGAGTTCATTCATCGCGTACTTAAAAAGGTTGGTGTTAAAACTCCCGCACAGCCCTTTGTCCGCGGAAACAAGGACTATGGCCTCTTTCGCCGCCCCTTTATTCTCCTGCAGCAGCGGATAACTGCCGTTTCCAGGGCTGACGTTCACTATGAGCTCGTCAATTACTTCCTCAATTTTTGCCGCGTACGGCCTGGCCTGCAGGATGCGTTCCTGCGCCTTGCGCAGTTTCGCGGCGGAGACCATCTTCATGGCCTTCGTTATCTGCTGTATATTTCCGGCGCTCTTTATCCTTTTTTTGATTGTTCTCAATGTCGCCATAAAAGCTCCTTTAGAAGGCCCGGTTTTTTTAAGGCCGCTTATGCTTATCTTACTTTTTAAAAGCCGCCTTGAACTCTGTTATCGCCTTATCCATTATCTTTTTCAGTTCATCGCCGAGAACTTTCTTTTCCTTGATTTCTTTCTTTATATTAGGATATCCCGCGGCGGTGAATTTGATGAGACCATCCTCGAACTTCGCCACATCTGCCACGGCCACATCGTCAAGAAATCTGTTTGTGGCGGCGTAAATAATAAGTATCTGGTCCGCAACGTCAAAGGGCATGTACTGCCCCTGTTTTAATATTTCTTCCATCCTGCGGCCGAGGTTGAGCTGGTCCTGCGAGGTCTTGTCAAGCTCCGAGCCGAACTGCGCGAATGCCGCAAGCTCCCTGTACTGCGCCATATCAAGCTTCATTTTACCCGCGACCTGTTTCATGGCCTTTGTCTGGGCGTTGCCGCCGACGCGCGAAACTGAAAGCCCCACGTTAATGGCCGGCCTTACTCCCGCGAAGAAAAGGTTTGATTCAAGGAATATCTGGCCGTCGGTAATTGAGATGACGTTTGTCGGTATATAAGCCGAAATATCTCCGGCCTGCGTTTCAATTATAGGAAGCGCGGTAAGCGATCCGCCTCCGAGTTTCTCGTTTAATTTGGATGCCCTCTCCAGGAGCCTGGAGTGGAGATAAAACACATCGCCCGGATAAGCTTCGCGCCCCGGCGGCCTGCGAAGAAGCAATGACATCTGCCTGTAAGCTACGGCGTGTTTTGAAAGGTCGTCATAAACGCACAGGACATGTTTTCCGGCAAACTGAAACTCTTCGCCCATGGCGCATCCCGCGTAAGGAGCTATATAAAGAAGCGGCGCCGGCTCTGAGGCTCCTGCGGAAACCACAATTGTGTATTTCATGGCGCCGTGCTCTTCAAGGGTCTTTACAACCTTGGCGACCGTGGACTGCTTCTGGCCGATTGCGACATATATGCATATTACGTCCGAGTCGCGCTGGTTGATGATGGCGTCAATGGCGACCGCTGTTTTTCCCGTCTGCCTGTCACCGATTATAAGTTCCCTCTGGCCGCGGCCTATCGGTATCATGGCGTCAATGGCCTTGATGCCGGTCTGAAGCGGCTCTTTTACCGGGCTCCTGTCGACAACTCCCGGCGCCTTTACTTCAACCGCGCGCAGCTTTGAAGTTGCAATAGGGCCTTTGCCGTCAAGGGGCTGCCCGAGCGGGTCGACAACCCTTCCTATAAGTTCATTACCAACCGGAACCGATATAATCCTTCCGGTGCGTTTTACTGTATCGCCTTCTTTTATGCCTTTATCATCGCCCATCAAAACAACGCCGACATTATCCTTTTCCAGATTGAGCGCCACGCCGTAAACCGGCCCTGGGAACTCAAGCAGTTCAAGGGACATGCATCCCTCGAGCCCGTAAACCCTGGCTATTCCGTCGCCGACCTGGATTACCTGGCCGACCTCGGTGAGTTCGATTTTTGACTCGTATTTCTCCAGCTGGTTCTTTATGATATTCGTTATCTCTTCCGGCCTGATCTGCATAAATCCTCCTTGAATAATTTAGTATTATATTTTTTTGTTATTTTTCTTTTTCAGCGTTTTTTTAACCGGTTTGCCGGCGGCTTTTTTCCCTGCGGTCTTTTTAACCGCAGCTTTTTTTGCCGCGCTTTTCTTCACAGCCTGCTTCGGCCCCGTTGCCCTGACCGAATTAAGATTTGTTTTCATGGACCTCAAAAACTGCATCACGGAAGCGTCTATCTGCTTCATGCGCTCCCTGATTATAATTCCACCCAGCATTTCCGGGTTCACTTTTGTGTCAACAGTGAGTTTTTTATTCATGGCCCTTTCAAGCTTCGCGATAAGTTTTGCCTTTTCCTCCTGCTCGAGCGGGAATGCCGTTTCTATGGTTATCCTCTTTAAGCCGCTGGCCTCCTCGACCCTGTCGAAGAAAATATCGCAGATATCCCCGAAAATGGATTCCCTTTTCTTGTCAATCAGAAGAAGCATGAGCCTCAGCGATAGCTTTGTCACTTTTTCCCCAAAAACATTTGTAACAAGCTCGGCTTTTTCGCTTTTATTTATTCCCGGATGAAAAAGCACCTGTTTGAATTTCGGCGTCGTGTCTATAATCTTTTTTATGGACCTGAGCTCTTCCGTGACAGCGTTTAAACTGTTGGATTCCATTGCCGCGTTATAAAGCGCCTGCGCGTATTTCGAGGGCAGTACCAGGTTTGCCATTTTAGCTCCTTAGTTTGAGGACTTGCCGATTTCTTTGATATATCCGTCGACCATTGACAGCTGGTCCTTCTTTGAAACTTTTTTCCTTATGGCCTTTTCCGCGGCCATCATCGATATCTCAACTATAGTGTCCTTTACTTCCTCGATTGCCTTCCGTTTCTCCGTCTCTATTTCGGCTTTGGCCTCAACTATCAGCTTTGCCCCTTCTTTTTTTGCCTCTTCAACCAGCGATTCCCTTATCTTTTCGCCGTCAGCTATTGCTTTGTTAAGGGCGGCCGCGGATAGCGCCTGCATTTCGCGCGCTTTTTTGTCATATTCAACTTTTATCCCCTCAATTTCGCCCTTGTCTTTTTCTATCTTATCAAGGGTGGAGGTTATATAGCTTTCCCTCTCTTTCAATGTCTTGATAAGCGCCTTGATCATGGAGTTC
This sequence comes from uncultured Spirochaetia bacterium, assembly GCA_964565765.1. GTDB lineage: Bacteria > Oederibacteriota > PGYV01 > PGYV01 > Palsa-1178 > Bog-1181. Next base: position 31,240 of record CAZMGF010000015.1, on the reverse strand, counting down.
CATACGAACCACATGCCCAGAAGGAAAGTCAGCGCCTGCACTATTACTATTGGAACGTTTACATTAACCATTGTTACCTCCAGGTATTTATTGTCTTCCTTAAAGCCCGGGTAAATCCTTAAGTTAAAACCTGTTATTAAAAAGTTAAAATTGATATAAGTCCGTGCGGGCCCTTTAAAGGGCCCGCAAATAACATTATCTTACGAAAAGGCCTACGAACGGGTTTGCAAAAAGAAGGATCAGGCCGATAACGAGAGCATAAATCGTGAGCGACTCGATGATGGCAAGTCCTAAGATCAGAACGCCCTGAATCTTTGAAGTGGCTTCAGGCTGGCGGGCGACTCCCTCGCATGCTTTTGCCGTGGCCATTCCCTGCCCGATGCCGCATCCCAAGGCTCCGATGCCTACTCCGAGGGCCGCAGCGAGCGCCGAGAAAGCAAAAAACTGGGTTGACGCGTCAGTGGCTGTTTTTACCGCTGCCGTGCCTGCCGCCGCCGGCGCCTCAGCCGCCATTACGAACGACGCGATTGAAAGCACAACGATCACTGCCAGTAATACCTTTGCGAACTTTTTCATTCATTCACCTCCTGGTTTATTTTTTTTATACGTTAATATGATGTTTCTCATCTTCTGTTGAATGTTCCTCGTGTGAAACCGCCGCGCCGGCTATGTAAGTCGCCGTAAGCAGCGTAAATACCCCGGCCTGAATAAGGCTGACAAGCACGCCAAGCCATATTATAAGTGGGCGCAATATTGCCACAATGAAAAATATCAGGCCGTTTATGGTGGAACCCAGGACATCAGCGTGCCTTAAAGAGTCAAGAGTACTGGGCCCGAATATAAGGATAAGGCTCACAAGCACTGTCAGCAGGACTTCCTTGGCGAGAATGTTTCCAAAGAGCCTGAAAGAGAGCGATATCATCCTTGAAAAGTCGGACAGGAGTTCGATAAAAAACAGGGGGATCCTTATGAATATAGGCACGCTAGACGGCCCCGCGTAATGTGCAAAAAATTTAATAAAGCCCTTGCGTGTGAGCCCCTCAAACCAGGTATAGAGCCATACACCTACAGCGAGCGTCACGGTCACAGAGAGCGATGAAGTCGGCGAGACCAGCCCCGGAACAAGGCCTATCAGGTTGCCAACGAAGATGTAAAGGAAAAGCATTACGAGCAGAGCGTAATAACGGGGAGCGTCTTTTTCTCCTATTATTGAATCCGCGTAATTGCATACATATGTTACGGTCCATTCAATAAGATTTTGCGGCCCGCCCGGCCTTCTTTTTTTGCCAAGAGACCCGAGCCATACAATAAAGGCCACAATAAGCATATCCAGGACTATCATGAGCACTGTCATGGTGCCTTTTTCATCAAGGCCAAAAATTGTAAAGTTTAATTTCAGCGCTTCTTCCATCGGGTCACCTGTTTTTTATGTCTTTAAGTTTTAAGGGTTCATTTTGTGCGCGGTGAAAACAGCCGCCACGCATAAAGTAAATCCCGCCAAAAATCCCGCTATTGAAAAATATCTTCTGTTAATAAGCACCGCGGCTATTACAGCAGCCGCGACGAGCAGCCTTAAGATATAAAAAAATCCGCCCGCGGTTACTTTTACCGCGGTGTTGCCGGCCGCCCCGAGAATTTTCTTTACCTGCGATTCTATCAGCAGGTAGTTCAGAACCCCCGTCAGGTATCCGGCAAACATCCCGAGGGAGAGCCTTTTGTCGGCAAAATAAATCCCGCCGCAAATCAAAAACGCCGCGGCTCCCGAGGCCAGTATCGCCGCCTTACTTTTTTCCATGGTCGCCGTACTTGTATATTATGTACATAAAGCCGGCGGCAATTCCCGCAAGCAGCATTATTATAGTAAAGAGCGGTTTTAATTTTGTCCATTTATCCAGCAGCAGCCCGAGGCCCAGCCCCGAAAATGTCGTGAGCACCAGTGTAAACCCGAGCGAACTTAATTCGGCCGCCCTGCGCAGGATCTGCTTTTCATCCTCTTTCAAAAGCCCTATTCCTTGTAATTGATGAAATCAGAGGGCTTTATATCTTTCAAGAACTCCTTGAATTCCTTCATTTCCTTTTCATATTTGTCCTTGTCCATTATGGTGGCTTCCATTATTACATGTTCCGAGACAAATATGGATGAATCCATCCTCAGGGCCATCGCTATGGCGTCGGACGGCCTGGAATCAATCTCGTATTCCTTGCCGTCCTTTATAAGATGTATTTTCGCGAAGAAAGTATTATTCTTTATATCATGAATTACAACCCTGTCAATTACGATCTCCAATGTATCAAGCATGGTCCTTATAAGGTCGTGCGTCATCGGCCTTGGAACGTCAATGTTTTCAAGCGCGACAAGTATAGCGTCAGCCTCATAAACCCCTATCCATATCGGCAGGAACCTTTTTTCATCCTTATCAGTTAAAATTACGACCGGCATTTTCGAAGCGCTGTCTATTGCCAGTCCGTTAACTTTCATTTCTATCATGATGCAAGACTCCAGTAAGGCTCGTTTTTATGATATTAAAAAGTCAAAAAGGATATTACAACAGTTTATTTCTTTTTTCAAGGAAAATTTGACACCGCGTTTCACGATAAGCAAACGCCCCGCTGCAATCAGTTATCTTTATTGGCGTGCCTTTTTATTGAATTTTTTGGATGAAGCATGGAATGGCCGTAACTGTATGTAAAATATACAATAAGCCCCAGTATAAGCCATAAAATAAATCTTATCCATGTTATAGCCGGAAGCCCGGTCATCAAAAATATGCACGCAGCCACACCCAGAAGCGGAAAAACAGGGCTGAATGGCACCTTAAAAGACCTTGGCCTGTCAGGTTCCTTTACCCTCAAAATAATGACGCCCAGGCACACAAGCACAAAGGCGAAAAGTGTGCCTATGTTTGTTAAGTCCACCATTTCGTCTATATTCGTAAAGGCGGCCACAAGCGCCACAAGCAACCCTACGGCAATTGTGGTCACATACGGAGTCTTGAATTTCTCATGCACCTTTGAAAATACCTTCGGCAGAAGCCCGTCCCTTGACATTGAAAAGAATATCCTTGACTGGCCGAGTAAAAGCGCGAGCAGCACCGCAAGTTGAGCGGCCACGGATCCGACCGCCACTATCATAGCTGCCCATCCCAGATTGACGCTTTCAAGTGCGTAAGCCAGAGGCTCGGCCTTCTGTGCGGCCATTGCCTCTTTGAGCGCGGGAAAAGGTATGAGACCGGTAAAAACAGCGGCCACGAGCATATATAATATTGTGCAGACAACAAGCGACCCGATTATGCCCACCGGCATATCGCGTTTTGGGTTCCTGGTCTCTTCGGCCATGGTGGATACCACGTCAAAGCCTATGTAAGCGAAAAAAACAATGGCCGCGCCGGCTTTTATGCCCGCAAAACCATTCGGAGCGAACGGATGCCAGTTTTCCGGTTTTATATAATGGCCTCCCACAAATATAAAAAAAGCTATTACAAGAAGTTTTATAACCACTATTATTATATTGAAAGCCGAAGATTCTTTTATTCCGCGGACAAGCAGAACGGTCAAAAGCAGCACCACGAGGCTTGCCGGCAGGTTGCATATCAGGGCTATCCCGAAAATATGGGGGGCGGCGTTGTAAGCTTCAAACGCGTGGCGCAGGTTCGGGGCAAGCGAGGCCAGCGGCGTTCCTCCGCTTAAAAGCGCCGCGGCTTTTGTGAATCCCTGCATGGCGGTCCTGTAATCCACAGTAGCCCATGCAGGAAGGTTTATTCCCACGGAATGAAGGAACCCGTTAAAATAACCGGACCAGGAAATTGATACCGCGATTGAGCCGACGCAGTATTCAAGCATAAGGTCCCAGCCTATTATCCACGCGATAAGCTCGCCGAAGGTGGCGTATGAATATGTGTAGGCGCTTCCGGATATTGGTACAAGTGAGGCGAGTTCCGCATAGCAGAGCGCGGCGAAACCGCACGCGACAGCGGTGATTGCAAACGAGAGTATGAGCGCAGGGCCCGCTCCCGGCCTTGCCGCGTCTCCGGCGGCCGCGGTGCCGACGGTCGCGAAAATTCCGGCGCCTATTATAACGCCGATGCCGAATAAAACAAGCTCAAGCGGCCCCAGGGCTTTCTTCAGTTTGTGCCCCTCTTCGTGCGTCTCCGACATCATAATATTAAGGTCCTTGAGCCTGAAGAGCCGCCTGCTTAAAGAGTCCATATCCCCTCCGGAATATTTTTTCTATCCTATCCTGCTGCCTTTTTCATCATATTCTATCGACACAATCTGTTTGTCCGCCTCAAATACAGATTCCAGCTTTATCTTGCCGTTTTCATGGTACATATTGCAGGGCCCCTCGGCGAGGCCGTCCTTAAACATTTTTTCAGCCTGAATTTTTCCCGATTCAAAATAAGCCCTGTAGAGCCCCTCGACTTTGCCTTCCCTGTATGTTTCCTCAACTTTCAATTTTCCCGAAGGGTAAAAAAGCCTGTACGTGCCGTGCTCAAGCCCGTTTTTATACTGGCCTTCCACCTTTGCAACGCCGTCCTGATAATACAGTTTATAGGGGCCGTCCTCGGCGCCGTCCCTGTACTCGCCCTCAATTTTTATCCCGCCCGATTCATAATGAAGCTTGTACGGGCCGTCTTCTTTCCCGTCCTTGAAGGTGCCCTCTATCTTTATTTTTCCCGACTCATAATACATCTTATACTCCCCGTTTTTCTTTCCGTTCTCATAATGGCCCGAGAGCTTCACCCCGCCGCTTTCAAAGTACTGAATATAGGGCCCTTCCTGTTTCCCGTTCTTATAAACTTCCTCGGTTTCAACGCTCCCGGCCTTATAATAAAGCCTGAACGTCCCGTCTTCAACGCCGCTTTTATATTCGCATTCCAGTTTTATCATGCCCGTCTCGTAAAAAACCCTGTAAATTCCGTCGCGTTTTCCGTCCTTATATGACCCCTCGGCCCTTACCTTTCCATTTTTATGAAAAAGCCTGAACGGACCGTTCTCAACTCCGTTATCATAGGTTTCCTCGGCCTCCAGCTCCCCGGTATCAATATATGTCTTTTGTATCCTGACATTTTCCACATAGGTCTTTTCTGTTTTCAGTTTCCCGTTTTCAAAATAAGTTTTCATGGGCCACTGGCCGATGCCGTTTAAATATGCCCCCTCAAGCTTTATGGCCCCTCCGGGGTAATATATCTTTATAAAACCGTTTACATTGAAATTATTGTGCTGTACCTCCTGCATCACCTTTCCGTCATTGAAATATATCCTTGCAACTCCTTTTTTCAGTTCATTTCCCCTTATCTCCACTGTTTCGCTTTTTTCAACGCCAAATTCATCGACAATAATACGTTTTATTTCGCCGTCAATCTTCTCCCCTTCTTTTTTGACATTTCCCTCGGAGTCGGTTGTCCATACGGCTGCCTGGTTTCCGTCTATGAAAAAAATTTCTTTATTGCCGTTTACAAGGCTGGAAATATCCGCCATTTTTACCTCTCGCATTTTTTATCACACCGCTATAAGCCGCATTATTGCTTTGTAAGCACGGCATATATTGTTTTAAGCCCGGTGTAGATTTTTTGTCAATTTCGCTTCATTGCTGGCCGCAATGGTTTAACTTTTTTTACCTTAAAATCATGACTTAAACTAGATTATACTATCTTTGGGATTGTTTGTCAATTTTCAAGAGCAGGTATTCAATATAATTGTAGGAGGTGCGTCCGGGCGCCTGTTTTTACCTTACAACCGCGAATTTACCGGCTTCTCCGGCGTTTTCCCCGCTGTCATCCGTCACCGACATTTTATAAAGATAGGTTCCCGAGGCCACGTCAGCGCCGTTTAAATTTTTCAGGTCCCATCGCAGAGAATTCCTGCCGGTATTGAAATTACCCTGTTTTTGAATAATGAATTCCCCTGAAATGGTATATATCCTTACAACTACCGCGGCGTTCCGCGTAAGTGTAAAAACAAAATTTGAATATATTACAGCCGGGTTCGGAAAATTTCCCTCCAGTTTGAATACAAGCGCCGGAGGCGTAGGAGTAAATGTCGGTGAAATTGTCGGAGTCTGGGTTATAGTCAGAGTGGGTGTTATTGTAAAAGTGGGGCTTGAAGTATATGTCTGTGTCGGTGTAAAACTCGGCAAACTAACCGCCGCCTCATTTGAATGGCGGAGCTGCCTTGTGTTCCATCGTGAGTCAATATACGCTCCGTAAGCCGTATTTGTGACCGATTCTCCCTGCGTTGACGCAATCACCCTTACCCACAGGCTGTAAGCGTTTGATGAATTCGAAAGGTCCGGAAGGCTCCAGCTTAAAACGCCGCCTGACAAAACATATCCCGGCGAAGCGTCCAGAAAAGCCGCGTTCCATGGAAGAGTGTCCCAGATTGAAAGTCCTGTCAGGCCGTAAGCGGAATTATCCAGATAAGTTATGGCGTAGCTTATGGTGTCCCCGTAATTTGCCCCGGCAACATTCGCGCTTTTGCTGATGGCAAGGTTGGCCCCGGAAAAGTCCGCTATGCCGAAGTATGCGGTTATGGTGTTTGTTGTAAGCGTCGGTATGACAACCGGGTTATAAAAAGCCGCGACCGCGCTGTCGGTTATGGGCTGGGCATGAACCGCGTAATCCCAGATATTCACCCCTTCGTTCATATAATCCCACTGTCCTATTATAAGCATGTCCGGCACTGTCGCGCCAGCCGAGCTTAAGTAACCTTTGGCCGTTACAACCGGGCTCACCGGATTGTCCTGGGTGTACCAGAAATCCGGCACAGCCGCGCCGGAGAATTTTTCTTCCTGCGAAACAAGCCCGCCGGAAGATGTGTAAACCGGCGAGGCGTCATTTCCGTTGGCCTGTGTGTCAAGCATTATGCGCAGCCCCACCTGCGCGGTAAATGTGTTATTGTTTTCAACTGCGTACCTGACCATTATGGTGTCGTAATTTGCATTGGTGTCAGGGTTTTTTATTATGGAAAGGTCCTGCGTAATATGTATACCCTGATATGCCCAGGTGGAGGTGTTCATTGAGTTGCCAAATTCGTCAAAAGTGTCATACGGGTTCACCTGCCATGAACCGGCGGCTGAACCGTAAACCATAATTGTATTTACCAGAGCATCTATATTAATATTAACCGTCGTAAAAGACGACCACGGCGCCGCGGGATAACCGTATAATATTATTCTTCCCGCGCCGTCGCCCGCTGTGAACCTCCCCTTATCCTGCCTGGCAAGGGGATTGTCTGAAACGACGGTTACTGTCGCGGTGCGGCAGTCAATAAAAGGCGATGATATGCCTGAGGCCGGCGCACTGCTTATAAATACGAGGCATATTATAACAAGGAGGAATAACCTGTTTTTTTTACCGCGAAGATCAGTTGTAATCCGCATTTATCTTTACGTAATCATAAGAGAGGTCGGAAGTGAGCACATAGCAGCCGCACTTTCCGTTTGCCAGGTCCAGCTCCACTTCAATGCGCCGCTTTTTCAGTTCCTTTTCCGCGGCTTTGTAATTTTCCGCAAGCATCCTGCCGCCTTTTATGACGGCCTTTCCGTTGAACTTAAGGGTTATCTTTTCCTGGTCAAATTCCGCAAAGGTCTGGCCCGCAGCGCTTATAATTCGCCCGGGATTCAGGGACATCCCGAAAAACGCCGTCTTTACAAGCTGCGAATTTGCTATTCTCCGGGCGGTCTTTTCCGCCTGCTCCTGCGTTTTCGCCCCTGATACCACAACCTTGATAAATTTTGTCGCGCCTTCACCGTCCATCACCATATCATCGGCTATGGAATAGAATATTGCGGCAAGCGCTTCCTTAAATTTTTTGTAATCCTCCCCTTTTGACGACAATTCCCTGTTCCCGGCTTCGCCGTTGGCAAGAACATATACGGTGTCGTTAGGGCTCATGTCTCCGTCAACGGTTATCCTGTTAAATGATGGGCCGATTGCTTCAAGAGCGGCCTGCCTTAAAAGCCCCCGTTCAATTGCCGCGTCTGTCATGCAAAAGACCAGCATTGTGGCCATATCAGGGGAAATCATCCCTGCTCCCTTTCCAACCGCGCATATTGTCACATCTTTTCCGCCGAGCTTTATGACGGCCGAGGCGTATTTTTCCGTGGTGTCAGTGGTCATTATTGCCGCGGGGAAAGCGCTGTCATGCGTTGAGAGCGAACCCGCAAGAGCCTCCATTGAGGAAATTACATTTTTTACAGGAATACGTTTCGATATTTTTCCGGTTGCCGCAGCGAGTATCTGTGAAGGTTTCAGGGAAAGGTATCCGGCGGCTGAAGAAAGAATTTCCTTAAGGTCGGAAAAACCCTCCCTGCCTGTAAGCACATTGGCGCTGCCGCTGTTGGCAAAAACCGCCTGTATGGGTGAGTTTATTATTTTTTTCGCGCTGATTATATGAACACTTTTCAGGCGGTTCTTTGTGAAAAATCCGGCCGCCCTGCACGGGGTCCTTGAATAAATCAGGCCTGCGTCGGGTTTATTGCTTTTTTTTATCCCGGCATGGATGCCCGCGCTTGCGAAGCCCCGCGGCAGTATGTATGCCTTTTTCACAGCAGCCCCTCTGTTTCGTCAAAGCCCATCATAAGATTCATGTTCTGAACCGCGTTGCCTGACGCGCCTTTCAAAAGGTTGTCAAAAGCCGCGATGACCAGAAGTATATCCTTGCGCCCTGAATCCTCGACTTTTATATCGATAAAATTTGTGTTCTGCACATTGCGCATACTTATATTTTCCGGGAACCTTACAAACGGTTCGCCGGCATAAAAGTCACAGTAGGCTTTTTTCGCTTTTTCCAGTGTGACGCTTTTTTTGAGTTTTATATAAATGGTGGCCAGCATGCCGCGGTCAACAGGTATCAGCTGCGGGGTTAAAATAAGTTTCACGCTTTTTCCCGTGGAGCGCTTTAACACCTCGGTTATTTCAGGAGCGTGGCGGTGTTTGAACCCCACATTGTACGGCGTGTTATTCTCGTTTATATTTATATACATTGAGCCTGCAACCGGCTTCATACCGGCTCCGGAAACCCCTGTTTTCGAATCGGAAATCACGTATTCCACCTGCATCTTTTTCACAGCAGGCGCGGCGCCCAGTATAGTGCACGACGCGTGGCACCCGGCATTTGCCGCAATAACAGAACCTTTTATTTCATCACGGAAAAGTTCCGGCAGCCCGTAGGCCGCTTTTTTCAGCAGCTCCGGGTATTTGTGCTTTGTTTTATAAAACTTTTCATATGTTGCCGTATTCCGCATGCGGTAATCGGCGGAAAGGTCAACCACTTTTTTCCCGCGCGCGTGGGCCTTTTTAACAAATTCCATGGCGTCGGTGTGGGGCAGGCACACAAAAAAGAAATCCGCCGCGCTGAAAATCGAACTGTCGGCGGGATCGGTAAATTCAAGGTCGGTGAGCGTATTGAACTCCGGAAAAACATCGCTTACTTTTTTTCCGGCGGAAGCGCGCGAAGTTACAATTGACGGGCATGCTCCGCCGTGCTTTAAGAGTATCTTAATTAATTCGCGGCCGGTTAGCCCGGAGCCGCCGATAATGCCGGTTTTTAACATGATGCAAGCTCCCGCGTTACATATAGTTAATGTATGCCTTTTTCTTAACGGTATCTATCCACTCGTTCCACAAAGCATCAACTTTTTCCTCTATAACCTTGACCCTTACTTTGTCCTTCACATCCGCGTATTCAGGCACCTTGCCGCTTTTATAATCAGTTATCTTTATTATCTGATATCCGCCGTTGTCCGCCGGAGACGATGACGGTGTGTCAATCGGATCCGTTACTTTTCCTTTTTTCGGGTCCTTCAGCGCGTCCCTGACATTCTTGGACATGTCGGCTGTTTCAACCCAGCCCAGGTCAGATATGGTCACGCCCTTTTTTCCCTTGAGCTCCTGGGCCGTTTTTTCAAAACCTTCCGCTTTTATTTTTGCCGCGATTTCCGCGGTGTATTTGTCAAGGTCGGCGGCTTCTATCTGCCCCCTCGCGATATATATTTTGGTCAGGCTCATCTGGTCGTCAACTTTAAGCGAATCTTTATTTTTGTCATAATAATCTTTCAGCTCGTCTTCATTTACCGCCGCCTTCGCGATAAAATCCTGCTGCTTTTTCTGCTTTACCTTGGAAAAAATAAGGCTGTCATGCACCTGCGCCTCAATCTTAATGCGGAAATCAGTATAGGAAAGCCCTTCCTTCTGGAGAGCTTCTTCAAAAGCCTCTTCTGTCTGGAACTTTGCGCGCAGCCCCTCAAGGAATTCATTGACCTTATCCGCGACCGCCTCGTCGCTTACCACCACGCTCTCGTCTTTTGCCATGGTAATTATAAGTTTCTGTTCCACCATGTTTTTTACGGCTGTTTTGCGGAATTCATCCTCATTAAAGGGCTGATTGGATAATTTTGCCTGAGCCTCCGCCATTTCCGCGGCTTCGTCAACCTCGCTCTGCAGTATGATTTCATCGTTGACCTTTACTATAATTTTATCAGCCTGGCCGGCGCCAAAAAGCGCGGCTGCGCACATTGCGGCAAGCGCGGTAAAGATAATCTTTTTCATTTTACTGCCTCCTTGGATTCCACGAGTTTATAAAGAGTCTCCTCGTTTACAGTTATTTTCGCGTTTTTGCGCAGATCCTGCATCCACGCGTTAAAGTATTCGTCCTTCTTGCTTTCGTAATATTTCCGGTACGCCAGGTCCTTTACCTCTTCAAATTTAGGAGTTTTTTCCTCCTGGATGTCCTCGCATTTAAATATATGCCAGCCGTATGGCGACTTTATTATTCCGCTTATTTCTCCTTTTTTCATAAAGAATACCGTATCATTAATAAAGGAGGGCATTTCACCCGCGCCAAAGTAACCCAGGTCCCCGCCGTTTTTTCCCTCGGATGTCACCGAGTATTTAACGGCCAGTTTTTCAAAGGGCTCTCCGCGCATCAAGAGCTGCTGCACCTGCTTTGCCCTGTCCTCGGAATCAAGGACTATCTGCCGCGCCCTGACTTTTTTGAATGTCCTGAAGTCCAGTATATTTGACCAGAAATAACCTTTTATTTCCTCGGGGTCGGCCTTGATCTTATCTTTCATAACCATATTTATAAGCTTTTTCCTGGTGACTTTTTCCTTGATGTCATTGAGCCATTCAGAGTATCCGATGCCGGCCGCTTTCAGCGCTTTTTTTGTCTCGCCGGAATCATAATCAGGGGCGAAATTTTCCATTTCAGCTTTCATTTCATCGCCGGTAAATGAAACCTTCAGCCTTTTTGCCTCTTCAAGGACGAGGTAATCATTTATGAGAAGGTTTACGAACTGCCCGGCCTCTTTTTTTGTCGAGATGGAAAGGCCGTAAAGCTTTGCCTTTAATTCCAGCTCTCCGGCGGTAATCTTATGGCCGTCAACACCGGCGACAGGTTCGTTTAATATATTATTGCCGCAACCGGCCGCGAAAGCGGCCAGTGCGGCAATAATAATATATAAAATTAAACGCATTAATTACTTTGCGGCCGCCGCAGTGTTTGCCTTTGGTTCGGCGATCTTTACGCTTTCCGGCTGCGCCTGCATCGCCGGGATTCCGGGCGCCGACTGCGCGAAAATAGAATCGTTTACGGTTATGCTTGCTTTTGCCTTCAGCGAATCGAGCCATTTCTGCCTGGCCAGCGATGTCCTGATATCGTTCTGTATTTTTTCCAGCGGCTCGACCTTGGCATTGGGATCCTGCTTTTTCATGGAAGCCGAGTACTGAACGTAAGACTGCTTGATTTCCTGGTCTGAAACCTGCTGGTCCTTAAAATCCTTTGTGGCCAGGAGCTCTTTTATAACAGTCTCCCTTTTTGCGATATCGGAAGCCTTTTCTTTCTGCCTCTGAAGGCTGATTATCTGCGTTTCAACTTCAGCCTTTATCGAAGCCTCATAATCCTTTATCTTTTTCTGTATGTCCGCCTTAGCCAGGAGCCCTTCTTTATCCGCTTCCTGTATCAAAAGTTCGCTTATAACCAGGTTGTCCAGTATTTTTTTCTTCATGTCGGGCGACTGCGCGAACATCTTGTACTGCGAAGGCAGTGATTCAATCTCGTCATCCAGATCCTGCGTTGTGATGACCTTTCCGTTGACTTTTGCGGCCTCTGTGCCGCCTTTTGCGCATCCTATTACAACAACAAAAACCAGAACAGCTGCTAATACCAAAAATTTTTTCATGACTTCTCCTTTCAAGAGTAGTGTCACTTAATTTACCACATGGTGAAACTTATTGCAACATTAATAGATTATTTGCCAAAAAAAGGGTCAGCCGCGCTCTTTTTCATTATAACCTGAACGTCCGGCGGAAAAGAGGGAAAGAATACCAGTCCGGATTTTGCCTCAATATCGGCAACGCTTGTCATATATGATGAAAGCGGCTCCGGGCAGGCTGTGTTGTCCATATAAAAACCCGCTGTGCGGAACGCGTAATCTTTTGTCTGATAAAGGATTATTTTAAAAAATCCTTTTGCCACGGCTATACCGGCTTTACCGGCCCTCTTTTGTTTCTTTGCGGTGTGATCAAATACCGGGCCCGTCACTATCCACGCGCCGCCGCGCGCTTCAACAAAATCCCGGACCTTTCCCTCAAGTTCCTTCCATTTACCGTTTTTCAGCCCGGGCGACATAAGGCATACATTCGACAGTTTAAAAGCGTCCGAACAGGCTTTTTTATCATAAGCCATGTCCCTTACGGGCGCCATCGGGCATTTTTCATAATACGAAGGGTAATCGCCGCGGGAAAGCCGGTCCGCCGCCTTTAATGAATTATCCGCCAGAAAAGCTCCGGGCTTGTTTGGGGCAGCGGATATATTTTCTTTTTTCAGGTGGTAAGACGACCACAACGGCGATTTAAGCAGCTTATCATAGGAAATAACAAATCCGTTTTTGACAATAATCACTCCGCCGCCGCGCGGCGCGCCGAAGCGTATATTGTCATTGTCCACGGTGGAATATGCGCTGAATAAAAGCGAGGCAAAAATTATAATTACGGTTGTTTTTAATTTCATTTTTGTGCTATTTTGCAGCTGCAGGAGCCGGGTTATAACCGTCCAGTTCGATAAAATATTCCGGCGTTTCCCCGCGCACAAAGCCTATATCCTGCGCGAACCAGTTGTCTTCCACCCGCAGGGCCCCCTGCCCTTCGTCGCGCTCCATTTTCACATGATAGCAGTCCAGTGTTTTCCCTTTATAACTGAACTTTTCCTTCGCAACGACCGTGAATTTTACTTTTATCCGCCTGTCGAGCTTAAAGGGCACAAGGTCGGCCGTGGCCTTTAATTCCTGCGACCATGTTTCCCCCTCAAATAAAGGGAACTTAAGGAACTGTATTTCCGGGGTCATATAAACATCAACGGTCAAAAATTTAAGAACCGGGAAGGGGTATTTTACAAGTTTCATATAGGCCCCTTTGCCGTCTATCCTCACCATGAAGCGCACATCCACAGACGGAGCTGTATAATACATGTATTGAAGCGAATTGATTGTCTTCACCGAGGATATGGAAGCGTCGACGGAAACTTTTTGCATATCGCCCTGTTTCCAGCGGCCCGCGTAATGCCAGGACATGCCCGGCGCGGATGGATAGAAATTGGGCGTGTCGGAAAATATTGCGAAAGGAAAAACTAGCCATGCGGCCGCGAAAATGGCGCGCATGATTTTTTTCACGGTTACCTGTTGCAGGGGGGATTGTATTTATAAATAAGATGGTTCCTTATGAGGTCCTTCTGTTTTGGCATCAACCCGGGGGTCGGGCACAGGCCTATATAAAGATTGTCTTCGCCTTTGCCCATCTGGGCCCAGCACTGATATTTTTTATGCCCGGCAGGAAAGGTATTGTCTTCATATATTTCCTTTGTTTCCCCTATGTACACGACGCCGTAATCCGCCATTTTTTTCTCCGGGTGTTTTAAAAAAAATATGCCAAAAAGCCCTTCAATTTCCGCGTTTTTCACATAATCTGACATTGATAAAATCGGATTGAAAACATAACCGTCAAGTGAAAGGCTCATAATATCTCCAGTTGAATTTTTTCAGTAATTATTTAAGTAAGTTTAATATAACAAAAACAGGGGGCAATTTCAACCAAGAACATTAAAGTAAAAATTTAAAATTCAAAACCAAGAATTACAACTTTGAAAACCTAAAATTGAAACAAAACATTTTGTCCATAATTACAAACTTAATAACTTGTACTTTTTGGTTTTGAATTTTAATTTTTAAATTTCTAAAGCAGTTCATAGACAAAATATACCACCGGCGGCAGGCCGCTGTAAAGCGCCTGGCCCACGGCAAACGTGGCCCGCAGCGGCGTTCTTCTCCTGAAAGTTAAATCCAGTGAAATGCCCGCGCCCACACCGTACCTGTAATCCGGGAACTGCTGCACCTGGTAAACATTTCCTGCCCTGCCGCTGTCCGCTATGACGAAAATTTTAAGCCTGTCAAACCTTATCCACCACGTTTCCCAGTTAATATAGCTGAAAATCTCCTGTTCATATTTTATCCTGCCGGCCACCATGTAGAAATCCTGGAATGCGTTCGTGGGATACCCGATAAGGGAATCGTACCCTCCCAGGCTGTATATTTTCCACAGCGGCACCATATCCGCCACAAACATGTGCCCGGTTGCTCCGCGCAGGGTCAATATCTGCTGCGGGTTAAATTTGTAAGTAAAATTTGCGGAATAGTTCACGAAAAGAAAATTATAGTCCGAATAGTCTGTGGGGACGGCTTTTTCAAGATCCCCGTATAATTTCAGCAGCTCATAGTCTTTGCCGTCTGAATTGCCGGTAAATTTTATCTCAAACCAGCCTTTTATAAGGGACGCCAGCCCCTGTTCCACATCCAGCGGGCTGTCAAGTTTGGCAAGGTATGTGGTTTCATTTTTGAATTCCGCCCCGAGCTTTAAAATCGAAAATATCGCCGGGCTGCCCACATTTAATCCCAGCCCCTTGACGCGCTGAATATATTGTGAATTCTGGTATATCTGCTGAAAATCCACCGAATCATAAAGGGAAAGCCCGACCGGTACGTAAAGGTCCAGTGAATATTTGAGCATATATTTTATACTGTTGTAAATATAATTGTAACTTGTGCTGCCTTCCAGTGTTGTGTCGCCTATCTTCTGCTTCAGGCCCAGGTCAACACTGGTGTCCGGAAGGACTATTTTAAAAGTGGGCGTAATATCAAGGTGCAGTTCCTTCACGTTGAGTTTCATCATTTCATCCTCGGTGGCCGCCGAAACTGTGGCCGTGACCGACCCCGTATCATTTAAAACAGCCGCAGTTGTGGTCATGTTAAAAGAATCGATTACACAGGCTGCTGATGTGGACGCTATGCAGTCGGCAGTATCTGTTAATCCGGCGGCTGCAATATCCTGCCCGTAGCAGCAGGCTGCCGCAAGAATCAGAACAATTACCGCGAGGAGAGTTTTTTTCGCCATTCGGCAAGCCTTTCTTTTATATTTTTTTCCCGGCCGTTCTCAGAAGGAAAATAATATTTTTTGTCCTTAATCCTGTCCGGAAGGTGCTGCTGCGCCACAATGTGGTCCTCATAATCGTGGGCATACTTATAGCCGCTTCCATAGCCCAGCTCTTTCATTAATTTTGTCGGCGCGTTGCGTATACCCAGGGGCACCGGATCGTCTTTTGAATTTTTCACATCCTCGACAGCGCTCCCGTATGCCGCGTACGCGGCGTTGCTTTTTGGGGCGCAGGCTATATAAATAACAGCCTGGGCTATTGCAAGTTCGCCTTCGGGAGAGCCGAGAAAATGATAGGTATCCTTTGCCGCGTTGGCCAGAAGCAGCGCCGTGGGATCCGCGTTCCCGACATCCTCGCTGGCAAACCTTATCACCCGCCTTATCACGTACAGCGGGTCCTCTCCGGATTCCATCATGCGCACCGCCCAGTACAGAGCCGCGTCCGGGTCGGAATCCCTCATTGATTTATGAAGGGCCGATATGAGATTGTAATGCTCCTCTCCGGCTTTGTCATAAAGGAATGTTTTGGTATCCGCCGCCTGCTTAATATCATCAGCGGAGATCTCATATTTTTCGCCGGTTTTAAGCGCGTCAACCACCTCAAGTATGTTAAGCGCGCTCCTGGCATCGCCGTTTGATATAGTTTCAATAAGTTTTAAGGCGTCGTCCGTTATGCTTATCCGCCTTTTACCAAGCCCGTTTTCACTGTCGTTTAATGCCCTTAAAACTATTTTTTTTAGGTCGTCAAATTCAAGGGCCTTTAGCGTAATCACCCTGGCCCTGGATAAAAGCGCTGAATTAACCTCGAAAGAGGGGTTTTCCGTGGTTGCCCCTATAAGTATTATTGTGCCGTTTTCGACATGCGGCAGAAAAGCGTCCTGCTGTGATTTGTTAAAACGGTGAATTTCATCGACAAAAAGTATGGTTTTTTTCCCGGCCCTCAGGTTGAACTTTGCCCTGTCAACCACCGCCTTCACTTCCTTTATACCGCTCGAGACGGCTGACATCGGAATGAACTCGGCCATAATATGTTTGGCCACTATCATGGCAAGCGTTGTTTTTCCGGTTCCGGGAGGACCCCAGAAAATAATGGACGGTATCTTCCCGGATTCCAGCATTTTTTTCAGGTAGCCCTTTTCGCCGACCGCGTCTGACTGCCCCGCGAAATCTCCGAGCGTACCGGGCCGCATCCTGTAAGCCAGCGGCTCCCTGGAAAGGTCCTTTTCCTGTGTTTCTTCACTGCCGAATAAATCCAAAAGAACCTCCCGGCAATAAATGCCGCGCAAATTTAATTTCAGCCCATCTTATTAATCAAATACCCCGTGGACAATTTAGGAAGAAAATATGTCGACTTCTGGGGCATTACTTCGCCGTGCAGCGACATTGTCTTTACTTCTTCAACGGTCGACGCCTCCAGAAGAAAAGCCGCGGATTTTTTTGTTTTTTTACCGGCGGCTGCCGCCTCGTCAATATCCTGCGTATATCCGATGCCCGGGAGTATTTCCCCCTCTTTTATGCCGAGTATTTTCCCGAACAAAAGCGTGTGCAGTATTGATACCGAGAGAAGATAATACTGCCTTATGTGTTCCTTACCCTGAAGTCCCGCCGGATATTTCCCTGCTTTTAATTTCAGCAGAAAACACCCTTCCTTCACAACAATCCCTATCTTTTTCCCGGCAGTTTTTTTCAGCATCGCCTTTTTCAGGGCCGCGGCCGACGCTTCTTTTTTTACGTCGAAAAATTTCAAAATACCCGGTGAACGCGGGTCAAATTTCCTGAAATCGGCGAAAACCCTGTGGGTGGGAAGTATTGAAATTCCCGAATGTTCCATCGATATCAGGCACATCATTATATTTTCATAAGGCGTTTCGCCGGTTCCGAGCTTTTTCCTCATTTCATCCCTGTAATTAATGGCCGTTTCATAGCGGTGGTGCCCGTCGGCGATAAAGAGCAGCTTGTTTTTAAAGAGCCCTCTTATCTTTTTTACGTCCCCTTCCGAGGTTATCTTCCACATCCTTGACTTAAGCGAGTCGTACCCCGTGACATTAATAAAGGGTTTTGCCTTCATGGCTTTTTTTATAACCACGTGGACTTTTTTATCCCTGTCTATATATAGTGAAAGAATCGGGCTGGTATTGGCGTGCGTGGCCCGCATCAGCTCAAGCCGGTCCTGTTTGGGCCCTGAATGGGTGCGCTCATGCGGCAGAACAATTTTTTTATCGAATTCCTCAAGCTTTACGGCCGCGAAGAAACCCGTCATTTCCTTTTTGCCGCCGCCCGGGAGCCTGTATTCCTGGGTGTGGACGTAAAAACTTTCCGTTTCATCCGGGACAATCACGCCGTCAAGCATCCATTCTCCCAGCATGTCCGAGGCGCGCGTATACCTGTTGTTTCTTTCGCCGTCGCCCTCTTCGGCGCCCCCTTTGTCAATGCGGATAATATTGTAAGGATCCCGCCTGTAATATATGCCGGCATCCTTTTCTTTTATAATGTCATACGGCGGCATTATGACCTTCTTTAGCTCCACTTTTTCCTGATTGTAAAGAAGGCTTTTGAACGGGCTTATCTGCGCCATGAATGCTCCTTATGAGTTTAAATTTAGGGCTTATCGTCCTTTTTTACTGCCGCATCGGTTTTTTTCGGTTTTTTGCTGTAATCATAATAGGTGAATACATTTACCGCGACATTTACCGCGGCAAAAGCCGCGATTGCGGGAATGTAAATGGATTCATTGGTCTGAAGCGTCCCGATATTCGGGGAAATAGTGCGCCCCTCGATTGCCTTATCAAGCCATATCGCCGCAAAAGTAAGAAAAAATCCGAAGGGGACGGATTCAACGGCCGTGACCTTTATATCCTCAAATAATTCATTTGCCGTAAATGACGCCGGCTGATAAACAGGTTTGAAGGTAAATTCGGCGGAAGTGGTCAAAGAACGGTAATAAAGCGTGTCATCGGTAAGCGTTGACATCTCGTTGTCATCCGCCGCCCATAAGGCAGCGCTGAAAACGCAGAGCAGCAGTGCCGGCAGCGCCATTTTTTTCAAATTAATTTCCATTTCCGCTTGTCAATATATCACTTTATTCAGGGGATATTCTATTATGTCTACCGCCCCTTTTTCCTTGAGCCGGGGAACAAGCTCCCTTACCTTTTTTTCATCTATTATGACTTCAATGGCCATCCAGTTTTTATCGGCGCCAAGCAGCCCGGATACTGTCGGCCTTTTCAGGGCGGGGAGTATTTTAAGTATGGCAGGCAGATTTTTTTTGCTTATGTTAAGCTTGAGCCCCACCATCTCTTCGGCGTTAAGGGCGCCTTTTAAAAGCATCATTATATTGCCGATTTTCTGCAATTTCCATTTATCCTTAAGGGCCCCGGGGTTGGCTATCATGACCGTGGTGGATTCCAGTATTGTATCAACAATGCGCAGCTTGTTCGCCCGCAGAGACGATCCGGTCTCTGTAAGATCGACAATGGCGTCGGCGAGATACGGCGGTTTTGCCTCTGTCGCGCCCCATGAAAAATCAACCGTGGCTGAAACGCCGTGTTTTTTGAGATATTGTTTTGTTGTATTTATCAGTTCGGTGGAGATCCTTTTGCCCGCCAGGTCCTTCGGCGACCTTATTTTTGAATCCTCCGGAACAGCCAGCACCCATCTCACCGGCCTTAACCCTACCTTGCCGTAAACGAGCCTGTCAACCACCTTTACATTCTCGCCGCTTTCTATCATCCAGTCGTAGCCTGTAAGGCCCGCGTCGAATATCCCCTCGGCCACGTACCGCGCCATTTCCTGCGGCCTTGCCAGCGTAAGGGAAAGCTCCGGGTCGTCTACTCCGGGATAATAGCTCCTTGAAGAAGCGTTTATGGCAAAACCGGCTTTTTTAAATATGCCGAATGTGGATTCCTGAAGGCTTCCCTTGGGCAGTCCAAGTTTTAATATCATTATATCCTCCTGCTAAATTATAGCGCGGTTAAAACGCTTTTATAAAGATGAATGATAATATCATAAAGGCGCTTTTTTCTCAATTCAAAAATGGCAGGCTGATTGCGTAAGCTGACATACGGGCCGGGCTTTTTCAGCTGTAAAACTCGTCATTTTTTTTAATCTCCGGCGCCGAGAGTTCCCCGTCTATGTTTACCCTGATGCGTTTTTTCGCTTTATCAGCGGGCTCTTCCGCGGCAGGCGCTTCCGCCGTCCTGCCCGCGCTTTCAAGTTTAATTTTTTCCTCAAGGGCCTTTTTTTCCACGGCTTCCTCTTCCTTGAGGACCCTTAAAAACGCCGCCACTATTTTCGGGTCGAACTGCACCCCGGAATACTTGGTCATTTCCTTAATGGCATAATCCATGGAACGCTCGTCACGGTAGGGCCGCTTTGATGTCATGGTGGAATAGGCGTCGGCTATGCTTATTATCCTCGCGCCCAGCATTATTTCTTCGCCCCGTAGTCCAAGCGGGTATCCGGCGCCGTTGAACCACTCATGATGCGAGAGCACCAGAGGGACAAGTTTTTTCAGCGAATCTATTTTTGAAATAATATTCGCCCCGAGCTGCGGGTGCATTTTTATTATGGAATATTCCTCATTGGAGAGTTTTCCGGGCTTGTTTATTATATTTTCGCTTATGCCTATCTTGCCTATGTCATGGAGCAGCCCGGCGAATTTTATCGTCTCAACATCATCATCCGGCATGCCGAGCGCCTCGGCTATCTTCATTGAATATTTCATAACTGTCGTTGAATGGCCGTGCGTGTAATGGTCCTTGGCGTCCACAGCCGCCGCAAGCGCGTAAACAGTGTTTATATAATCGCGTTTTACATCCTCGTACAGGCGCGCCATTTCAATGGTGGAGCCCACATGTGTGGCCAGTATGGTAAGCAGGTAAAGATCCTCCCTTGTGTAAGGTTCCTTCCTTGAGAGGCATATTGTTCCTATAACCCCGCCCTTGCTTGATATCGGAGCAATTATGGCATTGCCCCTGATATAAAGAGGGTCAACCTCGGGATTGTAAAATTTTATTTTTTCGGCTTCCTTTATTATGAGCCCCTTGCTGTTCTTGAAGACCCAGCCGGCGATGCTGGCCGCGGGTATCTCCCTTTCCAGCAGCCTGCCTTTATATCCGTACTGCGCGCGTATTTTTAATATATTGGAATCGTCAAGCATGGCAATGGTCCCGGTGGAGTAGAAAAATAATTTTTTTATGGAGTCAATTAACGCCGTGCTGATAATCTCATCGACGTCAAGTGATGATTCAATATTAATGGTCACCTTGACCAGTTTTTCAAGGCCCGAAGCTTTTACCTTCATTTCCTCAAAAAGGGCCCTGCTGTATATCAGGGTGCCTATCTGTTCTCCAAGAAGTTCAAGCAGTTCCGAATCGGTTTTGTTGTATATGTAGGGATTTCTGTTAAAGATCACAATTATGCCGTTGGCCTCGCCCCCGGCTATAAGCGGCGCGACTATGCAGGATCCGTTCTTGATTACCTTTTTCATGAACTCATCCTTCATCTCCTCGACGTCTTCATACAGGAAAGCCTGCCTTCTGATAAGCGTCCCGTAAAGTTCGGAATCCGGAGTTATTTCCATTTCCTGTCCGGCGGAGAATTCATATCCCCAGTCTATTTTCTTGACAGATTCTATGCGGAGCTTGTTCTTTACGTCATTCGATGAAAATATCACCCCGCCATGGCCCTTCATAAGAGGCACTATAATTCCAAGTATCATTTCGAGAAGTTCGGCCTTGTCCTTTGATTCGTTCGCGGTCTTATATATTTCGTGCGCCGCAAGCAGGCTTATATTCTTTTTTACCAGCATAAGGTTTGTTTTTTCAAGATTTTCGGTGGCTTTTTTTACGCTGTCCTCAAGCTTGACATTGGATTTTTTTATCTCATCGTAAAGTTTTTCTTTTTCCGATTCTGATTCCCTGTCCCGGTCCTGGTCAAAGCGTATCTCATGGGCAAAATTACTTGCAAGCAGCCCCACAACAATCATAAAGAGCACCCTTACGCAGAAAACAAAGGTGGCGGGGTTTACCACGGACCAGCCGCTTGAGATCAAAAAGAGCGCCGTATATGAAAGTACGGTGCCGCCCAGGAAATAGTAATACCTTTTCCCGGACCAGTAATCAAAGCATCCGTCCACAAGCATCACGAAGTATATGAGATAAAGCGGGCTGTCCATTTTTCCGGTATAATAAATTCCCATTGTCGCAAGCAGCACATCAAGCGCGGCTTCTGCGATAAAAATCCATTTGTACAGTTTTATATATTTATTCATGGAATAAAAATAACCGTAATTCACAGCCGTCGCCAGTATGAGAAGGATTATTAGCGGAATAATATGGGCGCCTTTTACAAGTATCTGATAAAGCACCGAAATAAGTATCACAACGGCAAGAACTGCCCACCTCAGCATTATATCGTCAAGCAAGTTCTTCCTTACGGAAACCTCGTCATTTTCGTCCATTACCTTATGCATTTTGTCCACCTATTCAGCATTCCCTTCCGGCAGCTCTTCGGACGATATCTCCGAATAATCGCTCTCCACGCCTTCCGTGGAAACAGAAGTTGCCATAAAGAAATACCTCGCCTTTTTCTGAAGCCCGCCGAGAGCGGCCCTGTTTTCGGTAAGGGGCTTCTGATTTAGTTTTTTAAATTTGCCGTCGCCGCTCTTTTTATAATAAATATTATATCCCGCCACAGCCTCATCCTTTGTTTCGTTCCATTCGACCACGATGTTTCCGTCTTTCACCGAGGTCCTTATCCCGTCGACGCGCAGCGGTTTTGCCCCCCCGTATTTTTTCGGGGACGCCTCAACAGGCGCGGAAAACCCTGATTCCAGGCCTCTTCTGTTTACCGAGGCCACCGCGAACTGATATGTAATATCGTTGGCAAGCATAAGCTTTAAATTTAAATCATCCGCTATCGGGGACGCATTCAGCTTTATATACTTTTCCGAGCCTTTTTCCCTGTAATAAACATTGTATCCGGTAATTCCGCCATCCCTGACCGGCTCCCATGAAACGGCTGCGGTCTTATCCCCTGCCTTAACCTGAATGTTCGCAGGCGGCTGTGGCGCTCCGGTTGCAGGCCTGGCCACGGCGTTGCCAAACTTAAATGAAAGCGATATCCTGCTCGTGATTCCCAGCGCGTCATGCGGCATATAAGCGTAGTCAACGTCGCATACGGACGGCCACGAGTATCCGGCGCCGGCCGTAAGGCCCTCGTCGGTGTTGCCTGCCTTGTATCCGCCCCTTAAAAAGAAGCGGGAAAATATTTTTAACTCCGCTCCATAATTAAAATAAAGCTGCCCAAAGCCGCTGTCAGTCATGTCTATCGGCTTTTCCGCGTCGCAGTCGACCAGAAGCCCCGCGTCATTTGATATCCTGAAATTGTAGCTCAACCCCATTCTTACATTGAACGGGGAATTTTCTCCGTAAACGGCGTAGCCCATATCGGATGCCACGATTCCTAACTTCAGGTCGTCTGTTATACCGGCAATGAAGCCGGCGTCAAATAGCATGAACGAGGCATAATCCTCTCCGGCAAGCTCCCGGTATATGTATTTAATGCTCAACCCCAGCGAAATGTTGCTTATGGTAAAATCCCTTGTATTAATATTTCCCAGGTTCCTGGCCAGAGTAAGTGTGCCGGCAATATCGTATGACGCCGGTGCCGGAGCCCCGGTTCCCGCGGTGGAATCAAAAGACGGGGCAATCATAGCGTTCAAAGATATCGCGGCCGCGGTATAAGCGTCAATGGGCGCTGCTGCCGACAAATAATCATAGTAATCACCCATAAACCACAGCATATGCATGGCGGTTACGGATACCCTGTCCACGGCCGTAATACCGGCCGGGTTCCAGAAATTGCCGTTCGCGTCGTCCGCAATTGCCGCAAACGCCTCACCCATTGCCGAGGGCCTTGCTCCGCAGCCTATGGTTAAAAAGTCCGCATATGAGGTCCCGCCGCCCATGGCGCAAAGCCCTGAAAAAAATCCGAAGCATATGGCAGCTGTTATTAACGCGGACCTTTTCATAAAACTCCCCTTGTCTGGCTACCTTTTGAGCACAATTACCTTTTTGATACAATCAAAGGCCGTTCCTGAAGTTAATTTTATATAATAAACACCTGAAGCAACAATCATACCGTCGTCTGCCATGCCGTCCCATGACAGCGAAGTGTAAAGTATGTCCGGCTGCAGCCCGGGCTCATTAAAACTCCTTACCCTTAACCCGGCTATATTGTATATATTAATAACTACGTTCCCGGCCTGCGCAATGCTGAAATTAATTGTTACGCTCTGGCCTGTGGACGGATTAAATACATTTGACGAAAGGAACAGGTTGTTCTTCGGAGAAGACTGTATAATATAAGTCGGCGTTACCGTGGGGGTTGCGGTTTCAGTTACAAACGGGGTTAAAGTAGGAGTAAACGTGGGGGTATTAATTGCAAAAACCGGAAAAGAAGCAAGCGCAAGCAGCAGCATCCAGGCCGCTATTTTTACCCATCTTTTTTTTCCCGGGAACCCATTAATTAATATTCGCTCCAAGATAAAAAAGCTCCTTTTGAAAAGGTAAGGTTTTTTGTAAACCTTTTAAACCGGTTTTATGCAACCCAAATATTATTATACGAAATCGTTTTTTAATTGTCAAATTGATTCCTTTTTATAGGGGCCAAAATAACTTGTTTTTTGGATGGTATTAGCGTATAATTCAGTTCAATTTCGGAGGCAAAATGGCAAAAAAAAGTTTTTTTCAGGATGTTTCGGATCAATTTTTAAGGCGCTTTATAGCCGGGCTCATTGTCCTGCTTCCCCTTTTCCTTTCTTTTGCAATAATTAAATTCCTGCTTTCAAAGCTTGATTCCATAATAGGCCCTTTTATAGTAAAATTTGCCGGCATTAATATACCGGGCCTCGGCCTTATAACACTTATAGTTCTAATCTGGCTTACCGGCCTTGTCACCACAAACTATCTTGGAAAAGAATTTGTACGGCTATACGAGTCGCTTATCAAAAAAATCCCGATTTTAAACACTATTTTCACTGGCATAAAGCAGATTTCCGACGCGATATTTTCCGGTGATAAAAAAACATTTTCAAAGGTGGTCATTGTTGATATTCCGAAATCCGGCATCTATCTTATAGGGTTTCTCCCCTCCGTTGAAATAGATGTATTTTCCAACAAGGGGAAAAATACCGACATGTTCCACGTTCTCATACCCACCGCTCCAAATCCGGCCTCCGGTTTTATAATACTTGTGGAAAGAAAGAATGTCTACCCTGTCGATATGTCCGTGGAAGACGGTTTTAAGGCCGTCATATCACTCGGCGTTTTTCACCTGCGCAAATATACCGCCGTGGGTTTCGCAAGAAATCTCCCGCGGCGCCTTGAAAAGACGGGCAAAAAATGAATATGGAAAAAGGCTGGCTTGAAAAACAGCGCCAGCATGAGCGCGTTCAGGACGTACTGAAGATTTCATATTATCCGGTTGAAGGCTCAGCCGAACAGGCTGTATCGGCTGATGACTACAAGGACACAACGCTGGAAAAGCTTTCAAATGACAAAACCGCACATTCTTTCATAAACGCCATGACAGACGACATAAGCAAGGGCGGGCTTTCCATAATAACGGACAAACCCCTTGCGCTGGGCCAGCTCGTTATAATCGACCTTTTTCTTCCAAAAGTATCAAGGCCGGTCAAACTGTTGGCCGAGGTAAGAAACGTGGACTCACAGGTTAAAGGGGCGGCGTCATTTAAAGCCGGCGTCAGGATACTCTCCGTAAGCAAGTCCGATTTAAAACGTATTGAAAATCATATTCTGGAATTGAAATTTGACAAATAATGAGAAATTATAATATAATATATTTATGCCTTACGCTCGGCCATTAACAGGCCGCAGGCAGTATCCATAGTGTTTTTCAAAAAAAATTAATAAGGAGGCGGCCATGTCCGACCAGCGCTACACCCACTTGAAGGGCCATCTTTATTACGACAACAAGGAAAAAGTAATCGTTCAGAGTATGGGAAACAGGTATGTTTTTTTGCGCCATGACAGGCGCGGTTCAGCCAAAACAGCGGCGGGCGCGGGGCGGCGCGACGACGATAAAATGCCGAAGGGCTACCTGCTCGTTTCAGCCGGACTTTATTTTGATACGGCCACACACCAGCTTTATAAAAAAACAGGCGCCTCTTTTGTCCTTTACACAAAAGACAGGAGAAAAGAAAGAAAAAATGTTTCCATAGACAGGCGCAAACGCGGCTGAACAACAACCCCTAAAATAAAAAAGCCGGGCTTCATGCCCGGCTTTTTTATTTTATAATTAATTTATTCGCCGAAGAGCGGTATCGAATGGGCGTCCGTTGATTTTATCCTTATGAGTGTTTCCGTGGATTTTATGGTTTTGTCATTCTCATCGACCACTGTCAGCACGGCTTTGTAATCTCCCTCATCCATGGGCATGCCGTCCTGCCTTAACCCGTCCCAGACATTTTCCGCGTCCGGCGTGCCCGTGCCGTTCCAGCTCTTTACAACAGCTCCGTTCTTATCCTTTATTTCGAGCAGCCATTTAAATATCTCATATTTCGTCATAGCGGAAACCCTCAAATAGGTCTTCTTTATGGAGCCTACCGGAGAGAATACCTCGGGATCGGCCTTGACGGCCACGTCATACCCGCCGAAATCATAATAAACCGCTATCTTGTGCATCACCGCCGCCTGTCCGTCCGTAAGGGTATAATCCACGCCCATGTTGTTGAAGTTTATGCCAAGGCCTCCCGAAACTTCCGAGAAAGTATTGTAACCCGCGCGTATGAATATCAAATCCGATATGTTATACTCCGCGCCGAAATAAAAGAAGGGGTTCTCTTTTATAAAATATTTTTCAATATCGGCCGCTATCTTCAGTTTTCCGTCAAGGGCCTTGTACACCCCGCCGAACCTCATTGTGGTAATAAACTGTTCCGAATCCGTGTCGTAATTGATGGTCAGCGGCAGTATGTTCTTAAAAGCCAGCCCCAGGTCAAAAAGTTCGAACGATTTAAAGAACGAAACATCGGCGTTAAAAGCCGGAAAAGTTTCGCTCCCCTCGCACTCAAGGAGCATTTTCATTGATATTCCGGCTTCGATGCCGGCTATAATATTTTTGCCGTATGCCGCGGAAATAAATATATCCTTGTAATCGGAATTTCCAAGGACTGCCTGATTTCCTGTTGAGTCAACTGTTGTTTCTTCATATGAACCGTATCCCAGATAGCCGGCCATAAAACCGAGCCCGCCGTATTTCCCTATCGGGGTGGTGTATGAGAGATATTCCATACTTGCCCCGCCGTAAAGAAGCTCGGCGCCGGCGTAAACTTCATTTTTCATAAGTGAATCAAGGTATGCGGGGTTCCATAATATTGTGGTAATGCCCGACGGGTTGCCGACGGCTGTTTCGCCCATGGCAAGGGAACGCGCGCCGATGGTTTTATATAAAGTTTCAAAAGGAATACCGCCCAATTCGGCGAGAAGCATGCCTCCCGGTATCATGAGAAGAGCCAAAACCGTAAATATTTTTTTCATAAGTTACCCCTCTTTATATTATTTTAACTTTGGAACCGACTTTAAGCCCTCGTCAATTGCCGACTGCTGCAGCGGCACATCCTTGAGCCTTTTGTTAAGATAATCATCGTAAGCCATAAGGTCGAAATTCCCGTGTCCGCTTAAATTGAAAAGTATGGTTCTCTTCTCGCCTTTTTTCTTCGCGTCAAGGGCCTCGTCAATGGCCCCCCTTATGGCATGCGCGGATTCTGGCGCCGGGATAATCCCCTCTGTCTTGGAAAAAAGAATTGCCGCCTCGAATACAGGGTTCTGATCCACTGCAACAGCCTCGATTATCTTGTCCTGATATAATCTTGAAACTATCGGAGAATCTCCGTGATACCTCAGGCCTCCGGCGTGTATGCCGCTGGGCACAAATTTATGCCCCAGGGTAAACATCTTAAAAAGCGGCGTCATTTCACCGGTATCGCCGAAATCATATGCGAAGACACCCTTTGTCAGTGTCGGGCATGCTGTTGGCTCGACGGCCACAGCGCGAAGTTTCGGTTTTTTGCCGAGCAATTTATCCTCCAGAAACGGGAATGCCAGCCCCGCGAAATTGGAGCCGCCGCCGCAGGAAGCAAGTATTACATCAGGATAATCCCCTGCCATCTTCATCTGCTTTTTTGCCTCTATACCTATTATAGTCTGATGGAGCATTACGTGGTTTGCCACCGAGCCGAGTGTATATTTGGTATTCTGCCCTTTTACAGCAGCCTCGACCGCCTCTGATATGGCTATTCCAAGCGAGCCGGGCGAGTTGGGGTCCTCGGCGAGAACTTTTTTTCCGGCCTCGGTCCTGTTTGAAGGCGACGCGTAAACGTTCGCCCCCCATGTGTTCATCATTAGTTTCCTGTAAGGTTTCTGTTCATAGGAAACCTTAACCATGTAAACTTCAACTTCTAGCCCCATTAAAGCGCACGCAAGCGATATGGAAGAGCCCCACTGGCCGGCGCCTGTCTCCGTGGTAAGCTTTGTGACTCCCTCTTTCTTATTATAATAAGCCTGGGCTATGGCGGTGTTGGGTTTGTGGCTGCCCGCGGGGGAGCCGCCTTCGTATTTGTAATAAATTTTTGCCGGAGTATCAAGGGCCTTTTCAAGGGCGTATGCCCTGAACAAAGGCGAGGGCCTCCATAGCCTTAAAATATCAATGACTTCACCCGGAATATCCACGTGTTTCTTCATCGTCATTTCCTGCTCGATTATCGCCTGGGGAAAAATAGCCGCAAGATCCTGCGGGCCCGCCGGCTTTCCTGTGCCGGGATGAAGCGGCGGTTCCGCCGGTGTTTTCATATCGGCCTGAATGTTATACCATGCCGAGGGCATATCCTTTTCTGTTAACAGGTACTTTTTGTGATTCTCTTTGATGAACATAACAAACCTCCCGGAATTGGATTGAACAAATATTCAATAATATATCATTTTTAGGGATTTATGGCAATAACTTATAGAACTTTTAAATTAAAAACTCAAAAGTCAAAACCAAAAATTACAATTACAAATTTTTAAATTATAAAATTATGTATTAAACCTTGGCAAAATCTATATAACCGTTTTCCACATCCGTGCGGATGAGTTTCACCCTTGCTCCATCCCCTACCTTTAACCCTGCTTCTCCCGACATCAGGCGCCCCTCGGCGTGCGGGGTCATTATTCTTACCCATGTCCCTTTATCCGATGCTCCGGTGACTATCGAATCAAATTCCATTCCTATCATCGAAGACAATAATAAAGCGGCCACAGATTTGTCCAGCTGCCTTTCAACTTTTTTCGCGTCGTCTTCCTTTTGCGTGCACCTCAGTGCGTAGGCCGCAAGCTCATCTGTTTTATATGGCACGGCCGCTCCGGCGATTGCCGCTTTTAAGAGCCTCTGCGTTAAAAGGTCGGAATATCTCCTGTTTGGAGCGGTCGAATGTGTGTAATCTTTTACTGCAAGGCTGAAATGGCCCTCAGCGCTCTCTCCGGGCAGATCCATAACGTATTCCCCCGGGCCGAGCAGTTTTATAACGCTTAATGATAGGTCCTGGAAATGTTCCGGGTCCTTTTGCTTCTGCTCCGTAAGGAATGTCTCAAGCGGCACAGCGTCGGGATTTATCGGCAATAAAAATCCCCTTGCGTGTGCCAGTTCAACAATGCGCCCCCAGTTTTTCGGGGTGCGTACAACCCTGCGTATTGAAGGAAAATTTTTCGATACAAGAAATCTCGCGGCGACGCCGTTGGCGCCTATCATAAAATCCTCTATTATATCCTTTGCCATATTGTGGGTCTCTGCCTCTATTGCCTTTACCTCATCCCCCTCAAACACGGGGTTTATTTCAAATGTATCAAGGCTCAAGGATCCGTTTTTACGGCGCAGCCACTTCATTTTTTTCGCGGTTTGAGCCTGCAGCCTGATGTTTTCTTCAAGCCCATTTACCGAAGTTACCTCTTTTGGCGCCGGCGCACTGTTTTCCAGCCATGCGGCAGTGGAGTTGTAGGCAAGCTTGGCTTTATTTTTAACTAAAGCCTGATAAACATCGCCGCCGGTAACTTCTCCGGTTTGCGCCACTGTCATTTCCATTATAACAGCCGCGCGTTCACGCCCGAATTTAAGTGAAGTGAGGTCGGTTGAAAGTTTTTCAGGAAGCATCGGGAATATTATTGCAGGAGTATATACAGAAAGCGTATTTACGGCGGCAAAGCCGTCAATTGCCGTGTTTTTTGATACTGTCGCGTCAACATCGGCAATTGCCACAAAAACTTTTACGGATCCGTCTTTCTGCGCCCGGGCCGCCGTCAGCTGGTCCAGGTCCTCCGAGGTATCGTTATCAATGGAGCACCACGGCAGTTCCCCCATATCGCGGAACCGCGCGCTTACCGCCGGAGGTGTTTCCTTTATATCAGCTGTTTCTTTCATTACCTGAGCCGGAAAATCAGCCGCAAGCCCGCGGCTTAACATCGCCCTTCGCGCTATTGCAGCAAGCTGCTGCCTGTGGCCGCCCTGCTGTGTGCCGTTCAATTTGCCACCTGTCAAATCCTGGCCAGCGTACCTGAAAAATCATTCTTTACACCGGCCATATCAAGCATCACAGATATGCCGCCGCGGTGGTGGGTCTGGTGGTTGAAAAGAGTTAAAATATATTTCCACGCTACGGCTTCAACCGCCTCGCCTTTGTAATTTGTAAATTTCATAACGTTGTTTAGATTTTCATCCGTAAATTCTCCGGTAAACTCAATTATCATCGCGTCAACCTCTTTACGGTACTGAAAATATTTTTTCAGGTCGGCTTCCATTTCCTTTTTAATAACGGCGGTATCAGCGGACATAAGGGGCGAAGAATTAAGGGCTTTGCTCCCGGCGAATGAAGGTTTGAACCTTTTGAGGATGCCTATGTCGCTTAATAAAACGTGGCCGACAGCGTCGTTTATCGTCGGGAAATACGCGGTTGTCTTTTCCGCCAGCTTTTCCGCAGGCATGCCTTCCAGCAGCCCGATAATTTCAAGATTCACGTTCTTGTTGTACCTTGCCATGGCCTGAAAAATTGTTTTCATTTTATTTTCACCTCTTGTTGTAAAATTTTATTATTTTTCGAGAGCGGCATTATATTTATCCACGGCATAAATCTCTTCAAGTGCGCGCCTTGGCGGCCTGACATCTTCGCCTTCAGCCTGTTTCGCGCTAAGGAGCGGATTTATTGTTGCCATTTTTTTTCCCACATTAATAACCGTAATAAGCAGGTAATCCGCCGGAATTTCAAGGGCCTCTTTTACCTTTTCAGGATCAAAGCCGGCTATCGGGTGTGCGACGAGTCCGAGCTCCGTTGCCCTTAATATAAGGGCGAAGGTTGCCATGCCTATGTCAAACTGGTAATATTCCCTTTCCTTTATATTGCAGTCCTTTTCCTTTTTTCCAATCACAGCAATTATCATTGATGATGCCTTTGCCCACGCGTTCCCGCCGCTCAAACCCTCTTTTACCTTTGATAACGCAGCTTCCCCGTGAGCGAATATAAACCGCCACGGCTGGTTGTTAAAACAGGAGCAAGTTAATTGCGCCGCCTTTGCCAGCTCGTCCATCATCTCTTTGGTTATTTCCACCGGCTCAAAAGACCTGTAAGCCCGCCTTTTTTCGATTGCATCTTTTACATCCATCTTTTCACCCGCCTTATTTGTTTTTCAATAAATATTAAATCATTTAATAAT
>CAZMGF010000014.1:0-48242 GCA_964565765.1 uncultured Spirochaetia bacterium | reverse complement strand
CGCCGGCAGGGATATATGGAAAATTTTGAAAGAAAAGCAATATCCGGTGAGCTGTTTTATTGATAAAAACGCCGGAGAAAACAGCGTTTATAACGGAACCCCCGTTATTTCGCCGGAAAAAGCAGCTTTAATGGACAAAGAAAATATATGTGTTGTCATAGGAATGATGAACGCGTATTATGACGTAAAAGAAATAAGCGGCATGCTGATAAAAATGGGTTTTAATGATGTGATTAATTTTTATGAATTTTACCATATTTTTCCTTTGGAACTCGGGGAAAGGTTTTTCATGCAGACAAAAGCATATTTCACCGGCAATAAAGCAAAAGTAATTAATGGATTAAGCATATGGGAAGATGAAAAAAGCAAAAAAATATATGAGCAGGCATTTATTTTCAGGTATACAGGCGATCTGCGCTATTCACCCGATCCGGATGAAGTCGGGACGCAATATTTTCCGGGCGACGTGCCCGGATGGGTTCGCCCCGACAACCTGATTGACTGCGGAGCATATGACGGGGATACGATAAAAGGATTTTTTAAGCGGTTTGGCAAGATAAAACGCATAGCAGCTTTTGAGCCTGATACCGGCAATTTTAAAAAATTGACAGAGGCGAAGGACGAGCAGGAAGCTGCGGATGAGATTTTATTATTTCCGTGCGGCGTATATTCTTCAACAACACAGCTGCGGTTCTCGGCAAATAAAGGGTCGGGAAGTTTCATAGACGCGAAAGGCGACACAATCATACAAACGG
The DNA here is from genome assembly GCA_964565765.1 of uncultured Spirochaetia bacterium. Lineage (GTDB taxonomy): Bacteria > Oederibacteriota > PGYV01 > PGYV01 > Palsa-1178 > Bog-1181. The sequence goes on along the minus strand of CAZMGF010000014.1, from coordinate 47,487 downwards.
TATCCCTGGATGAGGCGCTTACAGGATACCGGCCGGATATGATAAAAATGGATATAGAAGGAGCGGAATTCGACGCTTTGATAGGCGCGGAGCGCATGATAAGAAAATACCGGCCGAACCTCGCGGTATGCCTTTATCACAAGCCGGAAGACATATGGCGCATACCCGAACTGATAAAAGGCTGGGGATTGGGTTACAAGTTTTATTTGCGTGTTTTTTGCTACCAGTCTTTTGAACTTGTGCTTTTTGCCGTCAGGTAAAATACAATCAATATAATATATTAAGGAGATGAAACGCATGGACAATAAAATTTTCGAGGACCTGTTTATTCTTGAAATGGCAAATAACCACTGGGGCAGCCTGGAGCGGGGATTAAAGATAATAAAAGAATTCTCCACGGTGGTCAGGTTTAATAATGTAAGGGCCGCCATAAAACTGCAGTTCCGTGATGTGGATTCGTTCATTCACAAGGATTTTGTAAACAACGCCGACATAAGATATATTAAGAAGACCATGGACACAAAAATGGACATAGGCCATTACGCTACAATGGTGGAAGCGATAAAAAAATCAGGCTGTATTGCAATGTCCACGCCGTTTGACGAGACATCTGTCGAGTTATGCGTCAATGTGGGGATTGAGATAATAAAAATAGCCAGTTCCGACATAAATGACTGGTTTTTGATAGAAAAAATAGCCAGAACAAAAAAACCGACCGTCCTGTCAACAGGAGGCTCATCGCTTAAGGACATAGACGATGTGGTGAAGTTTTTTAACAACAGGAATATACCGCTGGCGGTGCTGCATTGCGTTTCGCTCTATCCGTGCGAGGACAGGGACCTGGAACTCAACCAGATAGATTTTCTTAAAAAAAGGTACCCGGAAAATGTTATAGGTTTATCCACGCATGAATATACCGACTGGCAGTCTTCAATGCTGATATCTTACGCGAAGGGGGCGGGCGTATTTGAACGGCATGTTGATATAGACGACGGCACCCAGAAAGTTTCTCCCTACTGCTCGAAACCGGAGCAAATTGACGTCTGGTTCAAGGCGTACGCGAAAGCCGTCGAAATGTGCGGCGCTTCAGGCGAGCACAAACGAATACCGCCGGAACCCGAAATCAAGTACCTTGACGGCCTGGTGAGGGGGGTTTACGCAAAAAGGGACCTGAAAAAAGGGGAAGTTTTAAATCATGACACCATAGAAGAGGATGTTTATCTTGCCATTCCGCTTCAAAAAGGGCAGTTATCCTGCAGGGAATTAATTACCGGTGAAGTGCTGGCAAAAGACTGCAAAAAAGACATGCCGCTTACCATTGATATGATTGACAGCCCTTATGCCAGCAATGAAAATCTTAAAAAGAGGATATATGACAGGGGCCTGTGAATGAACGGTAAAAGGAGTATATTTTGAAAAAAGTAATTATTACCGGCGGGACAGGCGCCGTTGGATACGCACTGGTGAAATTTCTATCCGGGCGTGGAATCAAAGTTACGGTTGCTGTGAGGCCAGGCTCGGGCAGGAAACAGTCTATCACCGGGATAAAAAATGTCAAAGTGGTGGATTGTCCCGTTGAGGATATTGAAAGGCTGCCGGATATGATAAAAGGGAAATATGACACGTTTTTTCATCTTGCATGGGCATATGCCGGTAAAAAAACAAGGAATAACCGCGGGTTGCAGAAAAAAAACCTGGAATACACTCTGAAAGCCGTAAAGACAGCAAAAAAAATGGGATGCTGCGCTTTTATAGGAACCGGCTCGCAGGCGGAATACGCAAGGTCTAACAGGGCGATAAAGGAAGACGATAAAACAGAACCGGAGTTTGCGGGCGGTACGGTAAAACTTGCCGCGGGCCGTCTCGCGGCCGCGTTATGCAGACAGCTCGGCATAAGATTCATATGGGCCAGGATATTCAGCGTGTACGGCCCCAACGACGGCGAAAATACCATGATAATGTATTGTATCAGGCAATTATTAAATAATAAAAGGCCGGGGCTCACAAAATGCGCCCAGATATGGGATTATTTATATTCCACAGACGCGGCAAGGGCCTTGTGGCTGCTCGCGGATAAGGGCGTTGACCAGAATGTGTATAACATAGGCGGCGGAAAAGGATATCCACTTGTTAAGTATGTTAAAACACTGCGCGACGCCATTGACCCAAAACTCAGTCTTGGATTTGGAGAGATAAAATACGGTGATAATCAGGTGATGTATCTTAAAGCCGACATATCAAAGATTAAAAATGATACGGGTTTTCAACCGCTGATTCCTTTTAAGCAGGGAATAACGGAAACAATAGAATGGTGCAGAAAAAACATTCCGGAAAAACGACCGCGATGAAAACATTCAATTTGTTTACGCGTATTTTGTTGTTCGGGGCGTTTATCTTCTTTTTTTATTTTTTTCTGGCGGCCAGATACGGCGAATTTTTTCCGAACGCTGTAACCAATTTATTATTTACGGAAAAAGACAAATACATGGATTTCTTTAACCAGATTCTGTATGCAAGGGATTTAAATCCATATATCAAGGGGCCGGGTTTTGATTCACCGCTGTTTTTATACGTAATTCATTATATCGCCGGTTTTTTCCCGGCATCCGCAAATTCGCCGTTAGAATTCAGGTATATGACCCAGGGCAAAATATTGTTCGCGGGGTACATCGCCTTCTCGCTTGCAATATTTGCCGCAGCTTTTAATGAATTGTTAAGCAACTATAAAATAGAAATCAAAAACAGGCTCCTGTTTTACATTGCTTTTATTCTTTCGTATCCTGTTATCTTCGCGGTTGACAGGGGGAATTACGTTCTGTTAACAGCGGCCATTCTGTCCATGTTTGTTGTTAAATTTATAAAAAAAAGAACATTTACGGCGGCAATATTGCTCGGCATTGCGGCGGCTCTCAAATATTATCCGGCTTTTTTTGTAATAATATTCCTGGTAAACAGGAAATGGAAGGAAACATTGGTTTTTGCGCTGACGGCAGCCTTCCTTTTTCTGTTCTGCCTGGGGCAATTCCAGGGCGGACTTTTTTTGAATTTAAAGATGCTGTTAAAAAATCTGGCTTATCACCAGTCGGCTGGACTGGATTCATCCGTGGACCTTCTTGCCCACAACACATCCATATATATGCTTTTTGATATTCCTGCCGTTGCTCTGCTGCGCAATTCGCATGATAAGATAGCGGCGGCTTTGTTTGTGATACACGGCAAAATAAAATATCTGGCATATTTACTCATTGGAACAGTATCATTGGCATGTTTTATTCCCAGAATGAAGGCGCATGATATTTTTCTGCTTATTTCATCAGGGGTACTGCTTTTTCCGCTGGTAGCCGGCGACTATATGATCCCTATTATTGCTCTTCCGGCGGTATTGTGGATATTAAGTGAACCCGATAATTATGTAATTCCATGGCTTGCCGGATTATACATGGTAAGCAAAAGATACATTGCTTTTTACAATGGCGCCTTAGCTTCAATAACAGTGCAATCTCTTATCAGCCCGCTTATTTTACTTGCTATAGCAGCATATATAATATGGCTGCGCGGGGGATATTTAACAGAACGGTTTAAAGGCGCGGATAAAGTATTTCCGGAGAAGGCTTAAAAGTGGAAAGCGAAAAGAGAAAAAAAGTACTTGTGATTAAACTCTGCTGCCTTGGAGATATTGTGCAGACCACACCGGCTTTACGCGCTTTTCATGAGGCGGGGCTTGAAGTGCACCTGCTGTGCTCAAAATGGGTGAAAGATATCGCCGGCATGGTTCCTTTTATAGATAAAACGCATGTGATTGACGCGGGGAATCCTTTAAGCGCTGCTGCGGCGCTTTTTAGAATGCGCCGGGAGAAATTTGATATTGCTGTTAATTTCCACAGGGACCTGAAGTCTTTTATCTTTATGAAACTTGCCGGGGCGCGTTTAACGGCCGGGTTTGAATGGAAAGGGTCCGGCGGGATGGTTGACCGCGCTTTTAAGTTCAATCCGGACATTCACGAAACGCAGAGGTATCTATCTGTGGCGCGCGGCCTGGGTTTCAAAACAGATAATGAATACACACAGCTATCAGCGGTTCCCTCAGAGCTTGACGGGGCCTCAGGCCGGTTAAAAATCGGCATATTTCCGGCGGGCGGCAGCAATCCGGGGACTGTAATGCCGACGAAAATATGGCCGGCTGAAAAGTTTAATGCATTAATCAGGATGCTTGAGGAAAATAATGCCGCTGTTTACGCTTTTGGATCGGTGCAGGACAGGCCGTCTGTTGAGAACGCGGTGAAGGGCACGGGAGCAAAAATAATGATAACGCGCGCCATAGGGGAATTTGCGTCATACGCGGCCGGTCTTGACGCTTTTGTTGCTTCCGACACGGGGCCGCTGCATATTGCCGCCGCGCTTGGCATACCGGCAATTGGTATTTTTGGCCCCACGTCGCCGGAACATTTCGGGGCGCGCGGAAAAAAGAGCGTCAATCTGCGGGAAAGCGGGGCCTGCCTGGATTCACCATGCTGCGAGCCCGGAACTTTTCATAAGAGAAAATTTCTGGACTGCGCGGACAATATATGCATGAAAGCCGTTACCCCGGAAAAAGTATTCGGGGCAATAATGGAGTCATTAAAATAAAAGGTTTATAATATATCAACAAGGAGTTTGTATGCGCGTTGCGGTTATTCACGACTGGCTGACAGGAATGAGGGGCGGTGAAAAGGTGCTCCTTTCCATACTTGAACTGTTTCCCGGCGCTGACATTTTTACCATAATCTGCGACCGCGCTTCCATGGATGAAAGAATAACAAGACACAAAATAACCACATCGTTTTTACAGGGAATACCGGGTATATTTTCATCATACAGGAATTTTCTTCCTCTTTTTCCAGCCGCTGTGGAAAGTTTTAATCTTAAGGGATATGATCTTGTAATATCATCGAGCCATTGCGCCGCAAAAGGCATAAAGCCGCCTTCACCGGGAGTTCACGCCTGTTACTGCCATACTCCAATGAGGTATGCCTACGGGCAGTTTAATAATTATTTTTCGGTGGAAAGAAACGGGGCGCTTAAATACGCGGTTATTTCAGCCGTAATGCCTTCATTAAGGCGCTGGGATACGGCCGCCTCAAAAAGAGTCGGTTTTTTTATGGCGAATTCAAGCGCGGTTAAAGGGCGAATCATGGAATGCTACGGCAGGCAGAGTTCAGTCGTGCATCCGCCGGTGGATACCGATTATTACACGCCGGGCGGAGTCAAGGAAGATTTTTACCTTATGGTGAGCGCCATGACCGAATATAAAAAAGTTGACTGGGCAGTTGAAATATTCAATTCAATGGCTGATAAAAAACTTGTAATAATTGGCGCAGGGCCGCTGCTCGATAAAATCAGGGGCATGGCGGGGCCTAATATCAGCGTGCTTGGACGCAGGAGCGACTCGGAAATACGGGACCATTACAGGAAGGCAAAGGCGTTTATCTTTCCGGGCGAGGAGGATTTTGGCATTACAATGGCCGAATCACTGGCGTGCGCGACCCCCGTGCTCGCGTTTAACAGGGGCGGGGCCCTTGATATTGTGACAGAAGGGGAAACGGGTTCGTTTTTCGACGGCTCCAGGGAAGGCTTTATAAAAGCGCTTGAGAAAACGGGAAATAACAGGTATGATGATAAAAAAATGAGGGAAAACGCGGAAAAATTTTCCTTGGCGGCTTTCAGGGAAAACTTCACCCGGTTTCTTGGGGAAAATTCGCTTATACCCTACGGAGCAAAACTTGGATAAAAAAACCATACTGGGCCTTTTAAGAGGATCATTGCTGCTCGGCGACGCCGCATTAGTGGCCGCGTCATCGGTGCTGGCATATTACCTGCGATTTTTTTCAGGCATGGTATCGGTAAAATACGGCATTCCGGACCCTTCCATTTATTATCAGGCGCTTCCTGTCATAATCGCTGTTTTTATGCTGGCCTTCAACTATGCCGGGCTCTACAGGACGGATTACGGCCGTTCGAGGTTTGACGAGGCGCTGGCATCGCTCTGGGCATCAAGCGCTTCAATTATAATACTCACAGCCATGACATTTTTTTTCAGGCGGGTTTCTTATTCCAGGGTTGTAATTATGCAGATGTGGGTGTTAAGCGCCGTCCTGGTTACTTCATGGAGGCTGATATACAGGACTGTTTTTCACCAGATGAGCAGAAAAGAACTCATAATACAGAGGCTGCTTGTAATAGGGGCGACTGAAACTTCGGCCGTGCTGCTGGACCGCCTTACACGCGAAACGGGCAATGGATATAAAGTGGTGGGAGTAATAGACAACAGGGCGCGTAAAAATTCAAAATTTCACGGCGCGCAGGTATTGGGGGCCGCAAAGGACTTCGCCAGGATAGCAAAAGAAAACAGGGTGGATGAGGTTTTTGTCGGGTCGACAGATGGATCGAGAAAAGAACTGGCGGCGATGATTATGGGCAATGAAAAGCTGAAGTTCAAGATAGCCTCCGACGAGCTGGGGATAATGACCAAAACCAGGGATTTCGGGGAGATGCACGGGATCCCGGTTTTTGAGGTAAAAGAACTTCCCTTAAACATGACGGCAAGCAGGTTCGTGAAGCGGGGATTTGACATTTTATTTTCACTGCTTGTCGTAATAATACTTTCACCTGTTTTTCTTGCCGCGGCGCTGCTTGTAAAATTAACCTCAAAGGGGCCGGCTTTATACGGCCAGGAGAGGGTGAGCAGGAACGGTAGGACATTTATAATGCTTAAATTCAGGACAATGAGGACTGACGCCGAAAAAGAAAGCGGGCCTGTTTGGGCAAAAGAGAATGATCCGAGGCGGACAATAATTGGCGCGTTTTTAAGAAAAACATCCATTGACGAGCTGCCCCAGTTTTTTAACGTATTAAAAGGTGATATCAGCATTGTCGGGCCCAGGCCGGAAAGGCCTCATTTTGTAAAGAAATTTTCAGGCGAGATACCGCGGTATATGGAACGGCACGTTGTGAAAGGCGGGCTTACCGGATGGGCGCAGATAAACGGATTGAGGGGAGACACGTCGCTTATCGAGAGGGTCAAGTATGATCTTTATTATATTGAAAACTGGACGCTGTGGCTTGATCTGAAGATAATTGTCAGGACCGCGCTGGAAATATTCCACCACGACACGGCATATTAAATAAAATTACGGCGCTAAAACGTTAACGCCGCCAAAGGAGGGTAAAATGAGGATACTTGTGACCGGAGGGGCGGGTTTTATCGCCTCAAATGTGGCCGACGCTTATATAAAAGAGGGGCACGACGTCGTTATTGTTGACAACCTTTATATGGGTTCAATGAAAAATGTTAATAAAAAAGCGAAGTTCTATAAAATGGATGTCAGGGACAAAAAAGTACACGGGATTGTGAAGAAAGAGGGGATAGAACTTATAAACCACCACGCCGCGCAGATATCGGTGCCGGATTCCGTTAAAAATCCGGTGGAGGACATGAATATAAATATAGGCGGAACCCTGAACCTTCTGGAAGCGGCCAGGGAAGGCGGAGTAAAAAAGTTTATTTTTGTATCAAGCGGCGGGACCGTTTACGGGTCAAAAATAAAACTTCCGGCTGTGGAAACCTACCCGCTTACGGCCGAGAGCCCTTACGGAATATCAAAGGTGACGGGCGAACATTATGTGAGGTTTTATCAGGCGCAGTACGGAATAAAATATACTATACTAAGGTACTCCAACGTGTACGGCCCGCGCCAGATACCGCACGGCGAGGCCGGGGTCGTCGCTATTTTCATTGAAAAAATCATGCGGGGCAAGCAGCCGGTGATATTCGGCGGAGGCACCTGCGTGAGGGATTATGTTTATGTCGGCGATGTGGCGGCGGCGAATGTCGCGGCCATTTATAAAGGCGATAATGAGGCCTTTAATATAGGGACCGGCGTAAAAACAAATGTTAATATGCTTTTTGCCGGCATCAAAAATGCCATGGAATTTAAGGGTGATGCGGCGCAGGGGCCGTTCAGGCCGGGAGATATTCCCGCAAACTATCTTAACGCCGGCAAGGCGGCAAAGATATTAAAATGGAAACCCGCGGTATCGCTTAAGGATGGCATTAAAAATACTTACGAATATTTTAAAAACAGGGCTTAAAGCGGAGGTCATAATGAAGGCACTGATTCTCATCGGCGGCGAAGGAACCAGGCTCCGACCGCTCACTATTAACACACTTAAATGCATGGTTCCTATTGCAAACAGGCATTTTTTTGAATATCAGATTGCGCTCCTTAAGAAATACGGCATAAAAGATATAATTCTTTCTATCTGTTATATGCCGGCCAGGGTGAAGAAAGCCGTGGGTGACGGAAAAAAATATGGTGTCAGGATATCATATGTGGCTGAAAAAGCCCCTCTTGGAACTGCCGGAGCCATAAAAAACGCGCAAAATCTGCTGGACAAAGAGACCCTGATAATGAACGGAGACATACTCACCGATATAAAACTGGACGAGCTCCTCAAATACCATGAGTCGAAAAACGCCGACGCGACGATTGCGCTTCATGAAGCGGCGGATCCTTCGGCGTACGGGCTGGTTTTATCCGGCAGGGATGGCATGATAACAAGGTTCCTGGAAAAACCCAAGGAATCCGAGATAACTTCAAAATGGATAAATGCCGGGGTCTATATTTTTTCAAAAAAAGCTGTCGATATGATACCGGCAGGAATGAACGTATCGGTAGAGCGCCAGACTTTTCCATTAATGATAGAAAAAAAAGCACGCCTTGCGGCCTTTAAATCTTCCCGGTACTGGCTTGATATCGGCAAAATTGACAAATATATTCAGGCAAATTTTGACGTGCTGCAGGGAAGGTTTGAGTCCCTCTTCGGGGATGAAATAGCCGACACCGGGGTAAAGGCAGGATCCCTGACAAGAATTGACACGGACGCGGTCATTTCCAGCCCGGTAATAATAGGAAAAAAATGCCTAATAGCTAAAGGCGCAAGGATAGAGCGGAGCATAATCTGGGACAATGTAAGCATTGAAGAGGGCGCCAGGATAACCAATTCAGTCATCGGCAGCAACTGCACAATCGGCGCAAACAGCACGGTAATAAATACGGTGGCCGGCGACGGAAGCGTTTTTACCCGTTTTACAAGAAGCGGGACCAAATAAGTGGGCGCCATAAAGTTCGGAACTGACGGCTGGCGCGCGGAAATAGCGGAAGGCTTTACCTTTGAAAATCTTTTTAAAGTTACGGCGGCGTTTGCCGCGTATGTGAAAAGTTCCGTAAAAAAACCCCGCGTGGCAATTGGATATGACAACAGGTTTTTATCCGAAAAATACGCGGCATTTACGGCGGAAAAACTTGCTGCATGGGGATTTGAGGTGCTGTTGTTCGATTCCGCAGTGCCGACGCCCATGGTATCTTTTTGCGTGGTTAAAAAGAAGCTTGATTACGGAATAGTGATAACTTCCAGCCATAATCCGCACACATACAACGGTTTTAAAATAAAAAACCGTTTCGGAGCCGGGGCTTCAGCCGTGGAAACGCGGGCTATCGAAGAAGCAATCGAAAGCGGAGTTGAACCCAAAAAAGGAAAAGGGGAAATATTATCTGTAAATATGGATGCCGCGTATATTAAGGCGGCATCTTCAATTGTTGATATTGAAGCCATTAAAAAAAGCGGAATTAAGGTTGTCCTGGACAATATGTACGGTCCGGGCGCGCGTTTTATGGAATTGATAATGGGGAACAATAAGTGTTTCTCGGTTATACACGGAAAAAGAGATCCGCTTTTCGGCTCCATCAACCCTGAACCAATAAGAAAAAACCTGCTTGAGCTTGAACATGAGGTAAAAAGAACAGGGGCGGATATTGGCATAGCCCTTGATGGTGATTCTGACAGGATGGCCTTTGTTGACGACCGCGGAAGGTTCATACCGACACACAAGGCCCTTGTAATAAGCCTGCTGCATCACGCAAAAAACAGGGGCATGAAATTCAGGTTTGTAAAAACCATATCAGGCACTTCGCTGCTGGATATTATCGCGAAAGAACTTGGAGTGGAATTGATAGAAACCCCGGTAGGCTTCAAATATATAGGCGACCTTATTATAAAGAACCGCGCCACAATAGGCGGCGAAGAGAGCGGAGGCCTGGGATTCGGCTATTATCTGCCCGAACGCGACGGTATAGTGGCAAATCTGCTCCTCCTGGAATTCCTGGCCAGGGAAGGAATAAAAATATCGCAGGTGCTTGACTCTCTTGATGAAAAATACGGCTGCTTTGAATATGACAGGATTGACGTAAAATTTGACGCCTCTAAAAGGGAGGAAATAATTGCCCGGGCCGGTTCATTTGAAAAAGATGGATTTATAGCCGGCAAAAAGATATCTTCGGTCAAACGCATTGACGGGATAAAATATATAATTTCTGAAAGAGAATGGCTGCTTTTCAGGTTCTCGGGAACTGAGCCGCTGCTGCGTATTTATTCCGAGGCGCCTTCATCCAGGGAAGTGTGGGATAATCTTAATTTTGGAAAAAAAGTTGCCGGATAAAACCGCCTAATAGCCCATCTTTTCGAGCCTGTCAAGGTCTGATTTCAGCCTTTTCTGGCTTGGGTCCAGCTGTACGGCTTTCCTGAAATAAATTTTCGCGTTCTTATAATCGCTGAGTTTTATGGCGCAAAGGCCGAGGTTTGCCAGCGCCGGAACGCTGTTTGGGTCAAGTTTCAGCACTTTGTTATAATATGAAACCGCACTCTTATAATCACCCTTCATTGAATAAATGAGCCCTATATGAAAATATGACCTGGGATCATTCGGAAAAAGTTCAATATCCTTGTTGAATTCAACAAGCGCCTCGTCCAGCTTGTTTTGTTTTAACAGGTCCCTGCCGCTGTCAAAGTGGGCCATTTTTTCCTTAAGGGCCATTTCCTTGTCCGACTGTATCCTGTAGTCGGAAAGGGCCTTTTGCAGGTACATTCTGGCGTTATAGTTATAAGGGTCGAGCTTTACGGCTTTTTCAAAATAATACGCGGCCTGCTGGGGATTGCCGAACCTGCCGTAAAAGCTTGCCAGGTTAAAGACAAGCGGAAATGATTCCGGATTAAGGGAATAGCATTTCAAGAAAAGATTCAGCGCCAGCGTGTAGTAATCCTTTATGAAGGGGTCAAGGGAATATATAAGCGCGACGCTTCCCAGGACGGGCACGGAATCATAACCGGCCTGGGCGGCCTTTGCCAGCAGCTCTTCATAAACATCGAACCTTGCCTGATTCTTGTAAAAACCCGAGAGCCTGCAGAAATAGGTACCGGCGATTTCCCGTTCCTCATAATCATGGTATATATACGGGCCGTTTATGAGCCCCTTCATGGAATACATTTTCCAGTATTTGTTCTCCGGTTCGGCCGGCTTGTCGGCTATTTTATATACAAGGCCGCAGGGGATTTCGGAAAAAAGCCGGGATCCCAAAGAGGTGGCGGTGTAAAGATTTGAATACCCCATAGAGAGGGCCTGCATAACATTTTCCACGGTCTGTTCGGATTTGGATTTTTCCATAATCGGGAGGGAATCCTTAAAAACTGTGAGGATATTGTCAAAAATCGAAAGCTCCGGTTTCTTGTTCAGGACATACTTAAAATACGCAAGCGGGTATATGTTGTTGTCTCCTGTGGCAAAAAGCCCCGCTTTGCCGTCCGGTAGTGTCAAAAGAAGATCCGAAGCGTAATTGTAGGCCATGTAATTGTCGCGCTTGGAGGCCTCGTATGAATTTACCCTTATGGATAAAAAGAGCATAAGGCTGCAGAGTATCAGCGCAAAAGCCGCTGTCGCGGCAATGTTGGAAGTAATCTCATATATGTAATAAAAAAGAAGGCATATAAAAAAAGCCATAATAATGTAAGACGGAATCATGTACCTGAAAGCAAGCTTTAGATCCGTGTAATTTCCATAAAATAGAAGCATAATGATGGCCGCAAAAAAGATGGCCAGAAAAGAAGCGGTATACCTGAATTTTTTGATAAATGCCGCAACTACGCCGGCTGCAAAGATTATTATACCAGCCGGGGAAAGTTCGCGCAGCAGTATGTCCCTGATATAAGAGAAAAACACGGCCATCCCTTCCCAGCCGCGGGCGAATTTCTTTACGGAATACTGCTCCTGTGATATATAACTGAAAAATTTTGTAAGCGAGTTAAGATCCGCCCATTTAAGGGCTATATCCGACGAACCCCTGATTATAATGAACGCGTAAGCGGAGAGCCCGGTAAAGAAAAAGAAGACCGCCCAACCTGAGGCTTTTTTTAATCCCTTAAAGTCGTCAAATGCCAGCTGTATCCACAGGACAATGGAAAAGGCAAGGAAAGTGAGGTGAAGCCCCGCGCCAAGGCCGGTAATAAGGGCCCAGAGATAAAGGAGCCCCGGGGATTTTTTTTCTTCGGAATAAAGCAGGAACAGCAGAAGAACCGCCGCGCAGAAAGAGGCGTTAAGCGTGTATATCCTTGACATTACGGACTGGGACCACAGCGTATACGAAAATATTATTGTCATTGAGACGGCGGCCGGCAGGAAATTTGAAATGAAGGCGTTGGTTTTTTTTCTCAGAAAAACATGCAGTGCGAAAAAAAGTAGCGCCGGCACCAGCGCACCGGAGACCGCGGACAGAAGGTTTATTTTAAAGGCCGGATTGCCCGCCGGTAAAAAATAGAAGAGCCTGCCGAGAAGGACGTATATGGGGAATCCCGTTGGATGCGGCACACCCAGAGTGGCTATATCGGAAATAAGCTCGCCGGAATCCCCAAAAGTAAAAACAGGGGCCAGGCAGTAAAGGTAAACCGCGTAGGCAATGAAAAAAATGAGCGCGCCTACGGCGCCGGTGATTGCTTTTTTATTCATATTTTATGTTTATCCTTTCTATTGATACGGCTTTGCCGGTTGCTTCATCAACGCCGGTAAGCACCGCGTTTATATGCACATCGTTTTCCGAAAGCTCAAATTTTTCCGGGGCGGCCATAAGAAACCTGCGTATTATGATTTCTTTTTTTACGCCGATGACAGAATCAAAGGGGCCGGTCATGCCGGCATCTGTTATATATGCCGTGCCCATGGGGAGTATTTTTTCATCGGCGGTCATTACGTGGGTGTGAGTGCCGAAAACACCGGTGACGCGCCCGTCAAGGTAATACCCGATAGCCTGTTTTTCCGATGTGGCCTCGGCATGCATGTCAACAAAAATTATTTTCGCGTTGCCGTTTATTCCGGCCAGGACCCTGTCTGCCGAACGGAAAGGGCAGTCAACGGGTATCATAAAAACACGTCCGATGAGATTGATTACGGCAATATTGATTTTTACGGAATTCTTTTCAATTGTGAATATAGAATGGCCCCTGCCGGGATTGCCTTCGGGAAGGTTTGCCGGCCTTATAAGACGGGAATCGGCTTCAAGAACCGGTATTATGTCTTTTTTGTCCCAGATGTGGTTGCCCAGGGTCACCGCGTTAACTCCGGCTGCCAGAAGGTCCTCGAAGGTTTTATCCGTAATGCCGAATCCTCCGGCGGAATTCTCGCCGTTGGCAATTACAAAATCGATTTTTTTGTCCCTGATGAGTTTTGGAAGCAGGGCCAAAAGAGCGCTCCTGCCGGGCTTTCCGTTTACATCTCCGATAAAAAGCACATTTATCATGAAACACCGCTTATTGATCCGCAGCCGGGCCGGCCCTTTTTGTGTCAAAAGGCCGGCCGGCGCGGGATTTATTATTTTTGGTTACTTTGCGTACTCGACGGCGCGGACTTCACGAATAACGGTAATCCTTATCTGGCCGGGGTACTCAAGTTCCTGTTCGACTTTTTTGGCAATATCCTTGCTCAGCTGGTAGCTCTTAAGGTCGTCCATCTGATCCGGCTCAACCATAATTCTGACCTCGCGGCCCGCCTGTATGGCGAATACTCGCTGGACGCCCTCAAAGCTTGAGGCTATTTTTTCAAGGTTCTCGAGCCTTTTGATATAGCTCTCGAGAGTCTCGCGCCTTGCTCCGGGCCTTGCTGCTGATATTCCGTCAGCTGCCTGCACAAGCACGGCTTCGATGGTCTTGGGCTCGACATCGTTATGATGGGCCTCTATGGCATGGAGTATTTTTTCAGACTCTCCGTATTTGCGCGCAGCATCTACTCCGAGAGCCACGTGCGAGCCTTCCTGCTCGTGGTCTATGGCCTTGCCGATGTCGTGCAGCAGGGCGGCCCTTTTCGCGAGCGTCGGGTCAATATGAAGCTCGGCTGCGATTATCGCCGTGATATAGGCCATCTCTATGGAGTGCTGCAGGACGTTCTGACCGTAGCTTGTCCTGAAGTGCAGCTTTCCGAGCAGCTTTATAATCTCGGGGTGTATGTTGCCTATGCCGACATCCATAACGGTCCTCTCCCCGATTTCTTTTATTTTCTGGTCCATATCCTGTTTGGTTTTTTCCACTATTTCTTCAATGCGCCCCGGGTGTATCCTTCCGTCCTGTATTAACCTTTCAAGGGCCATCCTTGCGGTTTCCCTGCGGACAGGGTCAAAGGCTGAAATTGTAACGGCTTCCGGAGTGTCGTCTATTATAAAGTCCACGCCGGTGGCCGCTTCGAGCGCCTTGATGTTCCTGCCTTCGCGGCCGATTATACGCCCTTTCATTTCCTCATTTGGAAGGGGAACCACAGAAACCGAAACTTCCGAGGTGTGGTCGGCTGCCACGCGCTGTATAGCGGTTACGATTATTTCGCGCGCTTTTTTCTCCGCGTTTTCTTTTGTTTCTTCCTCTATCCTTTTAATCTGGAGCAGGGAAGCCTGCCTTGCCTCTCCGACGAGCGAGTTAATCAGCTCGTTCTTGGCGTTCTCCGCGGAGAGCCCGGAAATTACCTCAAGCTTCTGCCTTTGTTCGGCCACCGATTTTGAAAGGTCCTCTTCGGACTTTTTGAGCTTTTTCTCAAGGTCGGTGAGCTCGTTTTTTTTCTGGTTTTGTTCCTTCTGGCCCCTGTCAAGGCCCTCTGCGCGTTTGTCAAGGGATTCTTCGCGCTGCCTCAGCCTTTTTTCCAGATTGCTGATTTCGGTGCGCTCCTCGCGGGTTTTCTGGTCGAATTCCGACTGCGCCCTCAGATTTTTGTCCCGGATCTCAAGCTCGGCCTCTTTTTTTACGGTGGCTGCGTCTTTTTTTGCCGTTTCGATAATTTGCGCCGAATAAGCCTTGGCGCTGGTGATCTGCTGTTCTGAAATGAACTTCCTCATCAGGAACCCCAGACCGGCTCCTACAGCGAGCGCCGCAAACGCCGCGATGATAGTTATTACCATAAAATACCTCCTGAAAAAATGTCAATTTTTCCCGTAAAACACAAATTTAAGTTAATAAGTTTAGGTCTGTTTACGGAAGCTTACAGGGTTGAAGGTAAAAAATGGCGGAATCAGGAAATAAAGTTATGCCTTATCAACAGAGAAAACCCGGCGGATGCCGCTGAGGGTTTCAGTATCATCTGTTAATATGATAGGGCTTTTTATGCCGCTGATAACTTTGATTTCAATTAATTCCACAACCATTGGTTTTATCTCCACCGCTTTTATAAGCTTTTGCCTTAAATACCGGCTATCCCGTTTTAATCAAAAAACGGGTAATTTTTTACCCCGAGGTGCCGTGAAAAACAACAATTTGGACCATATCAAACAGGTGGGCGCCCCCTCATACGCTTAAGGCTTCCTGCAAGCAGGCATGCACACGGCGTGTGGTAAAAGGCTCCCTATTTAATAGGTGTTGGACCAAATTAAGAGTTCCCCACAAACATCCCAGGTATTCATCATCTCTATTTACGTTTCAAAATAGCACAATTGAAAGCAAGACAAATATTAACACAAAAGAGTGTTTTGCGTCAAGTGGTTTTGAAAGGAACAAAACCGACCGCAGGTCAGCGAATGGTCGAAAACCACGGAAATTTAATTTTTTTACAAAAATCACGTGAACAAAAAATGCGCCGCGTACGTCTAAAATTTATAAATATAAAAGGGTGAGGAGCGTAAAAATATTAAAAACAATACTTCCGTATTCAGCGGATGTTTGTACAATCCAAATTTTTGGCGGACAAAAAGGAATTATAGGGCTTAAAGCAAGGTAATAATTTTGTGCCCGGATAACCGGACAATACAAAAAAAGGAGAGAATATGAAAACGAAAAAAATTTTTTCGGGTTTTACAGCTTTGTTGTTTTTACTCGCAATGCAGTTTCTTGCTTTCCAGTTTTGTTTCGCCGATGTTATGGGGGACCATCCGCATTATCTTCACGCTCTGACTGACCTGCGCATGGCAAGGGCCTACCTGGATAAACTAACCGCCAGCGAACAGCAGGATGTAATGGAACTCAACGCCATTGAGGAAATCAACAAGGCTATAAAAGAAATCAAGACCGCGGCCATCGATGACGGTAAGGACATAATGGACCACCCGCCGGTTGATGCGGCGCTTAACAAGACCGACCGCTTCCGCAAGGCAATGGAACTTTTAAATAAGGTGCATAATGACATAACAAAAGGCGAGGATAACGTTTTTGCCGACGGGCTCCAGGCGCGCGCGATCGGACACGTTGATGCCGCCCGCGATATCCTTAAGGGCATAATCGCCAGATTTGATAATTTAAACCAGCATCCGGCGTATCTGCACGCGCTTTCAGACCTGCGCCTTGCGCGCGGCTACCTTGACAAGATAACCCCGGATGAAGTATTAAACGATATGTCTTTAAGCGCGGTAGATGAAATTAATAAGGCCATCGGCGAAATAAAACAGGCTGCCATTGACGACGGCAAGGATATTTCCGATCATCCCGCAATTGACGCCGGGCTTAAAAGGGCCGACCGTTATGTAAAGGTTCTTGAGCTTTTGAATAAGGTGCACAAGGATATAAAACAGGGCGAAAGCAATGGTTTTGCAAAAGGGCTGCAAAAACGCGCCCTTAAGCACATTGACAGGGCGCGCGACATAGTAAAAGGAATAATTCAATAATGAGACCGGGCCGGCGGGTTTACCCCCCCCTCTTCAAACCCTTATATCGGCCCGCCGGCCCTTCTTTTTTAAAAGGGTGAAAAAATTATTAAAAATTTAAAGGAGATAAGAAATATGAAAAAAACGTTTCTGCTTGTATTGTCCCTTTTTCTGCTGATTGTATTCGCGTCCTGCAGGGTTGTTGTAAAGACGGACGCGGAGAATCACCCCGCTTATCTTCATGCGCTCTCAGATTTACGCATGGCCCGGGCCTATCTTGATAAACTGACGCCTGACGAACAGCTGAATTCGTTTGAAATGTCCGCGATTGAGGAAATCAACGGCGCCATAAAAGAGATTAAGGATGCGGCCATTGACGACGGAAAAAATCCGGCCGACCACGAGGCCGTCGACGCAAAACTCAGGAAAACCGACCGGTATACAAAGGCGCTGGAATTGCTTAACAAAGTTTATGCGGATATCAACAGGGAAGAGGATAATGCTTTTGCAAATGAACTTAAGAAAAAAGCCATTCAACATGTGGAAAAAGCAGAATTTATGATCAAGCAAATAAATATTGAACCTGCGGCGGCCGTGTCAGCTTCTTCTGCACAGCCGGTGCTGGCATCACAGCCGGCCATTGTGAACCAGGACGGACAGTTCAGCCTTGGAATCAGCAACGGCCTTCTTTTCAGGTTTGTATCAAAGGACTGGAGCGGATTTGAAATTCCGCTGGCAGCGAGTTACACCTCCTCAAATTCCGGCGATGTGTTAACATCCAGCGTATCAACCGGGTTTGGAATCGTAATGCCGGTGAAGATAATAGGAGGGCTCCATGTTAATTTTATCCCTGAATTAACCGCGGGTTATGCCAGGACGCTCTCGGTCACAAATGATGTTGAGTATAATTCAGTGACAAAACAGGAAGAAACTGACAACCTGACAAGCTCCGGATATACAATAACAGCGGGCGCGGCGTGCAAACTTGAAGTGGAGTATTTCCTGTCTAACCTGATATCATTCCTTCCGGGGAATATAAGCATAGGAGGAAATGTCACCCTTTCTTTTGCGGGCAACTATGCGGTAAACAGCAATCAGGCGTTTGACACGCATTTAAACGAAGTCACCACAACGCGCACCAATTATTTTGGAACGGCAGGATCGCTTGCACTCAATGGAACAACGCTTTCCGGCCTTGTTATCAGGTACTATTTCTAACGAAGCAGATTATTTTAAACAGGAACACGAAGTAATACATTTAATTAAAGCCCCCGGGGGTCGTCCCCGGGGGTATTTAATTTAAATGGCCGTTCCCGGGAAAATTGTGAGATTTATCACATATAAAAAACCGCTTTTAAAATATACTGTGTAAACCAAAAGCCTTTTACCTGCGTCAAAAGGTTATAAGGCATGGTTTTATAAAATTCCAGGGAGCCGGTGGATTATGAAGAAAATTATTTTTGCGATTGCTGCCCTTTTAACCGCGGCACGGCTTTTCGCTATTGCTGATATTTCAAATGAATTATCAGCCTCGCAGGGATATCTTTCATACAGCCTGAGCGCGGCCACCGAAGACGAGCCGTTCTCCGTGAACGGCAACCTGTCTCTCTCCGGAAGTTCGGGCCATAATTCAACCTTCGGAGCCGGCGCAGGGTGCGATTTCGACCCCACAAAGAGCCTTTCCCTGACATTAAACGGGGTTTATAACGTAAATAATTCCTATCCTGTATTCGGCTATGATTATACTGCACCGGTAACGCTGAAAGAATATGTGCTCTCATACAAACAGTCGGAAAAATCATTTACTTTAACCCCGGGGCTCTCGGACGTGATTGGTTTTTTTACAATTTCGCCTTCATGCGACGTGGCCTTCAACGACCTTGCCGGGATACTGGAAGTAAAACCGGACGCCACGGGAATAAACCGCGCCACGACTATTTCCGAGCAGTATTTTGACGGCTACAATCCGGGAGTTGATATGTCATTTAAACTCCCTGAAAATTTCAAAATAAAAATTGGCGGGACAAGGAATTATTACGACATTGATGTAACTGATGTGCTTGACGCCACAGGCTCTACGCTGACTGCCAACAGGCAGGACAGGGGGGCCGCGGCGTTAAAATCAGCTGTTACCTTTAACGACTATGACTATACCGGTGAAATCTCAAAGAGGTTTGGAAATGAAAAACTTGACCTTTCTTTTCAGTTTACCAAAATGATAACCCCCACGTACCAGGTGGCCGCGGAACACGAGTGGGACGTGACGCTCGGCTACACTCATGATTTTTCCAAATATTTTGACATGGGGCTGAAGCTTGAAGGTGTATCCACGGTATATACGGATCAGTCCGTTTCAAAAGCCGGGTATATTTATCTTGATATTGATTTCAACAGGGTGGGCGGAGAAAATAAGAAAGAGGAGCCAAAACCCGATTTACCCGCGGGTATGATGCCGCAGTAAAACAAATGGCAGAAATAAAAATAGTAAAAAATCTATTATTGAAAGGAGGTGAAAGAATGAAAAAAATCATAGTGATAGCAGTGGCGGCGCTATTTTCGGCGGCCCTTTCTTATGCCGGAACGACGCCCACGGCCGGCACAGGAAGCGGAACAACAGTGGCGCCCGTAACACCGTCCGGCACGCCTACGGCAAAGAAGCCGGGTAAAGTCGCCAAAAGGCAGGCAAGACAGATCAAAAGGATCAAACAGGGGGTAAAGAGCGGCGAGCTTACAAAAGGCGAGACAAAGACCCTTGTAGAGGACCAGAAAAACATCCAGACGGAGAAACAGGACATGAAGGCATCCAACGGCGGAACGCTCTCCACCGAGGACAAAGAGACGCTTAACAAGGAACAGAACCAGGAATCAGATAAGATTTATGACCTAAAGCACAATGACAGGACCGCAAAATAGATTTTTTTTGATTTCAGGGGTTTTGCGGTTAAGGCCGCAAAACCCCTGTTAAACTTTAAGAACGAACTGCCGCATATATAAATATGGCGTAAAAACCAGGGTTTATGTTATAATGGCATTATAAATAAGGTTCCTTATAAAACTAAAGATATGAGGTGGGCAATGAGAAAATATTTGTTTTTTGCCATGCTTTTGTTTTCCGCATTAATATTTGCGTCATGCACTGTAGAAGTGCGTTCAGGAGGGGAGAGCTACTACAATCCGCCCCAGCCTCCTCCATATTATACGATGGTAACGGCCGATAACAGGTATATTTTTTATAACGACGGCGAACCCGTGGCGGTATGGACCTTTATGGACGACGGCACGATTGAACGCAGCGGCGTGGTGATTAACGGGCCGGTAAAGGTTTTTTATGAGCCGGGAGTTGTTGCCTGTGTCATGAATTTCAATAATAATATAAGAGCCGGAGAGTGTACTTATTATTACAGGAACGGGCTTGTTAGCGAGCACGGCTTTTACAACGGAGGCGTCAGGACAGGGAACTGGGATGACTACTATGAAAATGGAAAAGTTTACCGTCATTTTTCGTGCATGAGCGACGGTACAATTTCAATAGGATTTCAGGAGCAGACTGGAGCAAGGCCGGAATTTTTTGCCGGGGCAGGGTACACGGCTATGGCCAGGGACAATTACAGGATGAGGCCCGCCGCGGCGCAATTTAGCGCTTCCGCGGCTGTCGGATACAGCGCGCACGCAAGTTTTGGCGCGGTAGTTGGCAGCAAAGCACCGGTTCAGTCAGCAGGAGCCGGCGGCTCGGCAGCTGTGGGATTTAACGCAAACAACCAGAGGCAGGCCGCGCAGACCCAGGCAGTTCCGGCAAATAACGCTGTCGGAATGCAGGCTCAGGGGGCTGTTAAAGCACAGAACCCGGCAGCGGTAAACGCCGCCCCCGCAACAGGCAGCACGGTTCAACCACCCGCGCAGGCTCAGGCAGCCCAGCAGGTTAAGGGTAAAAAGGGCAAAAAGCAGGGGAATAATAAGAATAAAGGGCCGAATCCCCCGGCGAAAAACGTCAAGGCAAATAAAAATCCGAAACCGAAAAAGACACCCGGGGCGCAGCCGAAATAACAAAACAGCGGTAAATTATTTAAATATAAACAAGGCTCCTGCCCTGAAATATCAGGGCCGGAGCCTTGTTTTTTTAAGCGGACATTGCCGGAAAAAAACCCATGGTTTGTGATAAGTATATAAAAAAACTTGACAACCGTATATCAATCTGATATATATACCTCTGATACAGGAGGTGCCAATTTGGCGCAAAAAAACAGAACGCGTTTTGCCATTCTCGGGATGCTGGCTTATCAGCCGATGTCGGGTTATGACATCAAGAAAATGATAGATAACAGCATCGCCTATTTCTGGAAGGAAAATTACGGACATATTTATCCTGTGCTGGCGGAATTGAATAAGGAAGGACTCATAAAACTGCGGGAAAGGGAGAAAAAAAAGGAAGCAAAAGGAGGGCCGGAAAGAAAAGTATATGAAATAACAGAACAGGGCGGCAGGGCCATCAAGAAATGGCTCTATGAGCCGCACGCGGCTGAATACTCGCGCATCGAACTGCTTTTAAAACTTTTTTTCGGCATGCTGGTGCCCATGGATATATCCATAGCGGCAATTGAGCGTGAAAGAAACGCCGCAATTAATATTCTTGAAGAATTTAAAAACATAAGGAAAAAATCACCTTCAGCGCCGTGCAACGGCATAAATCTTTTCCCGCTAATCACCCTTAATTATGGTGAAAAACATTATAAGGCTGTAATTGAATGGTGTGATGAAACACTTGCTCTGCTAAAAAAGAATAAAAAAGGGGTGGAAAAATGAAAGTAACCGTTCTGGGCGGCAGCCCCAAGGGGGAAACCAGCGTGACAATGCAGTATGTTGAGTTTCTTAAAACAAATTTTTCCGAACATGAATTTGCCATACACCAGCCGGCGTTTAATATCGCGGCCCTTGAAAAGGAAAAAACCAAATTTGATCCGATTATGAATGATGTGCGTGACGCGGGCCTTGTGCTCTGGGCGTTCCCGCTGTATGTTTTTACCATATGCTCGCAGTATCAGAGATTTATTGAACTAATTGAGGAAAACGGGCGCGCCGAATCCTTCCGCGGGAAATACGCGGCGGCGCTTTCCACATCAATACATTTTTTTGACCACACGGCCCACAATTACATCCGCGCGGTAAGCGACGACCTCGGAATGAATTTTACCGGGTCGTTTTCCGCCCATATGAACGACCTTCTGGACGCTAAGATGAGGAAAAATCTTATTTTATTTTTTGAAAACTCTTTATCAATGGCGCGGGCGCAGGTTCCTGTAACTCATGCATACTCACCAATCAGGCGTGAAGCGGTTGTTTATACACCCGGCGCGCTTCCGGCTGCTATTGACTCAGGGGGCAAAAAAGTTGTCATAGTAACAGACGGTAATGAAGGAAACACCGGCAAAATGATAAAAAGGCTCTCTGCCGCGTTTCAGCCTTTGCCTGAACTGGTTGACATCAGTGCGCTTGATATAAAGGGGGGCTGCCTGGGATGCCTGAAATGCGGGCCGGCGAATGTGTGCTCTTATACGGATAAGGACGCGTTTATTGAAATGTTCAGGGAAAAGATAATGAAGGCTGATATTATTTTTTACGCGGGCGCCATGAAAGGGCGCCACCTTTCCTCAAGGTGGAAAATGTTTTTTGACAGGAGCTTTTTCAACACACACCAGAGGGCCCTGCCGGGCAAGCAGCTGGCTTTCCTTATAAGCGGCCCGCTCTCGCAAAATTTTAATTTGCGGGAAATACTTACCGCGTACGCCGAATGGCAGAACGCCAACCTTGTGGATATAGTGACAGATGAAAAACCGGAAAACATAGACGCGGCCATATCCAATCTGGCGGAAAAGGCGGTTGAATTTTCAGGGAAAGGTTATTTAAAACCTGTCACATTTCTCGGCTTTGCCGGCATGAAAGTCTTCCGCGACGACGTTTACTCTGATTTAAGGGTGGTATTCCGGGCGGACCACAGGGTTTATAAAAAAACCGGTGTCTTTGATTTTCCACAGAACAAACCGTTTAAAAATTTTATGCTGGCTGTCATGTCCGGCATTATAGGGATACCATGGGTGACAAAAAAAGTCACAGGTAATTTTAAGAAAATTATGATTATGCCCTACAGGGGTGTGATAAAACTTAAAATAAGGGACGCGAAGGAAGCGGGGCAATAATACTGCCGGATTCAAAAAAATCTGATATAATATTTAATAATTATTTATAAATAATTCCCGGGGTGGACATATGGCGAAAAAGAGCTTTAAAATAAATCCGCTGCAAAAGCCGCAAATTTCAAAAGTTATAAAACTTTTAAAACCCGCACCGGCAAAAGATAGATCCGCCTTTGCGTCTCTTAAATCCAGGAAAACAACGCGTTTTATCGGCGATAAAAAGCTTGCTCTGCAGGAGCTGTCAAATATTTTATGGGCAGCATGCGGGGTAAACAGGGTAAAGGGTCCCTTTGGAGACCCCGGCCTTACAGCGGCATCAGCAAGCAATTCAAGGGAGGTTGATGTTTACGCTTTCCTTGAGGAAGGAATTTATATTTATGAGGCCGCGGCACGCCGCCTTGTGCTGGAAGCTGAAGGTGATTTCAGGGCAATTGCCATTGGAAAAGGACAGCTTTCATCCGGAAGCAGCGCGCCGCTAAGGCTTGTATATATTGCTGATATTGACAAATTCAGCCAGGCAGGTTTTCAGGAGCCCGGGCTTCATGACAGGGAAATACAAAAGGCATATTATTATGTTGATACCGGTATTATTGCCGGTAATGTTTATCTTTATGCCGCGTCACAGGGGCTCGCCGCATGGTTCCATAACTGCGACAGGATCGGAATTGCCTCAAAGCTGAACTTAAGGCCCGGGCAGCGCGTTTTGTTCGGGCAGACTATCGGATATCCGGAAAAAGGGAAATAATAAAAAGTGGAGGTTCTAAAATGAATTTAAAGGGCAACACGGTATTAATCACGGGCGGGTCAATGGGAATAGGATTTGCCATGGCGGAACATTTTTTAAAAGAAGGCAATGAAGTGATAATATGCGGCCGCAGGGAAAACAGGCTGCTTGAGGCGCAGAAGAAACTTCCAAAACTTCATATTAAAAAATGCGACGTGGCGCTTGAAGCCGACCGCCTGGCGCTTGTTGAATGGGTAACGGGAAAATTCGGCGGGCTAAACATACTTGTAAATAACGCCGGAATCCAGCGGGATATAGACTTTAAGAAAGGCATAGGGGAATACAAGGCCGGCCCCAGTGAAATAGCCATAAACCTTGAGGCTCCTATAATTTTATCCGGGCTTTTGATTCCGTTTCTTACGGGCAAAGAAGGCGCGGCTATTATAAATGTTTCATCAGGGCTGGGTTTTGTGCCGGCGGCAAAGATGCCGGTTTACAGCGCCACAAAGGCGGCGCTTCATGTTTTTTCAATGGCCTTAAGGCACCAGCTGAAAAAAAGCGGCATAAAGGTATTTGAAGTTATTCCTCCGGCGGTTGATACAGAACTGAACCCTGAAGGCAGGGCGTCAAGGGGTGGATATAAGGCAAACCTGGAACCGGATGAATTTGTGACGGCTGTAATGAAAGGGCTCGCCGGGGATATATTTGAAATCGGTTACGGCATGACCGAGAATTCAATAAAGGCCTCAAGGGAAGAACTGAACAAAAGTTTTGAGCAGATGAACAACCGCTGGTAGGGCCGGCAACATTTAAAACTTATATCTGGAAGATAACAAAGCCCTTGTTTATTCCAAGCCAGAGGAAGAATGATATCAGCCCTATTACAAGAACAAACATAAAAGGATCCGCTTTAAGCTGTACAAAGGGCCTGTTTAAAACCAGAAGGAACGAAGCGGTTAATATAACAAGCGCCGCGAGGTAAACAACGGCGTCCCCTTTGATTACATATGCCAGTCCGTAAAAGACCGCTGATATAAAACTGGCCCAGAAAAGGGGCATGCCGGGCCTTTCGGCGCCGCCGCCGGGCTCCGCGCCCGCCTGATCATCCGCGGAAAGCCTGGCTATGCCGCATGCTCCGAAGAGCAGAAGAATCCAGACTATATGAAGCCTTTCGAAACCATAATAATAGAAAAAAACAGCGGGTGAGATAATATATGCCAGGAATTCAATGAGGCTGTTCATACGCCCGCCGAAGTACCTCTCTGATTTAAATATCCTTACAAAGTAAGGATCAAGCAGGTTTATAAGCATGGCAACAAACATAAATGCCACGGCATTTTCAAATCTGCTGAAATGGGAATGAAGAATGGATACAAGGGAAAACAAAACTCCTGTAAGCGCGAAAAGATCGGACGGGCTTATTCTCAAAAAAAAGACATTATTTTTTTTCATCGAGGATCCTTTTGTGTTTTTATGTATTATATAGTAAAAACAGAAATGGGCAACAAAAAAACGGCAAAAAACGCAGTCTGCCGCCGGCAGCCTTAATTTGCGTTGACAACAAAAAGAGCCGGAAGTAAAATGTATTTAGATGCGGATATTAAGGGAAATTCACGGAAAACAAAAGGTTTGTAACCCCATTTTTTACACGCCGGCAAAATGAAAGCTGAATCAAAGTTGTCCACATAAAACTAAAAGGAGGATTTTACGTGAAAAAATTTCTGATTCTTTCTTTTCTGATCACACTCTTCGCTTCACTGACATTCGCTGATTACAAATCGGACGTCGCAAACGGCAATAAAGAGTATAAGGCCGGAAACTATAAGGTGGCGCTTGCCTATTATAAAAAAGCAAACCAAGAACATCCCTCTAAACAGCTTCAGGATACGATAGCCTTGCTGGAGAAAAAGATAAACAACACAAAAAAACGGGTCCGCTCGGACGACGGTATAGACTGGGCCGATAAATCCATGTTCATCAGCGGCAACCCGCTCGGGCTGATTGGCGCTACCCTGCCGCTCCATTTCGAAATGAATCTTAACGAAGGCGCGGCGGCGGCAATAAACGCAACACCAACATTTTACGGAGTGACAGACTGGTCGACATTCGGAATACTATTGGGCGGCGAGTATAATTTTTACTTTCAAAAACATGCGCCGAACGGATGGTTTGCCGGGCCGGGAGCAGGAATTGTATTTGAAAGCGTGAATTTTAATGATCCAACACTGGGTAAATCTTCAGCTTCGATCCTGGGATATAATATCAACGGGCACGGCGGTTACAGATGGATATGGGACAACGGATTTCTGGTTGATGTCACGGCAACCCTTGGCATGACTTTTATTTCGGCGAGCGTGACTTTAAATGGACAGAAATATACAATGTCCGGAGGCTCGGGTGGAACCGGACTCGGAGCAAGCATAGGATATGCCTGGTAAAGTATAAAAAGTTTTTATTTAAATATGTTGTAAAACAAAAAGGCAGGCTTTAGCCTGCCTTTTTGTTTTAATTGAAAAACCTCCCTTTTTTGTGATATAATTTATTTTCAAAGGTTTATATTATTTTTACTCAAGGGGCGCAGGGCTCGGCGCCACGGATGGTTTTCAGGGAGGTTTTTATGGTTGAAATACGCGGTACCACGATATTATGCGTTAAAAGAAACGGCAGGGTGGCCATGGGCGGCGACGGGCAGATGACAATTGGCGCGACCGTAATGAAGGCCACCGCCAAAAAAGTAAGGGTCATCGAGGGTAAGTCAAAGGTCCTGGCCGGTTTCGCCGGTTCCGTGGCGGACGCATTCACCCTTTTTGAAAGGTTTGAGGAAAAATTAAAGGAACACAACTGGCAGCTTCAGCGCGCCGCGGTGGAACTCGCCAAAGACTGGCGCACTGACAAGATATTAAGGCGGCTTGAGGCCCTGATGATTATTGCCGACAGGGAATATATGTATATGCTCTCGGGCAACGGAGAGATAATTGAGCCCGAAGACGGCATAATCGCGATCGGCTCCGGCGGGCCGTACGCCCTCTCGGCCGCAAGGGCGCTTTTCAGGCACACGGATAAAGAGGCGCGCGAAATAGTTGCCGAATCCATGAAAATTGCCGGAGAGATATGCATATATACGAATGAGAATATAACTATTGAAGAATTGTAACGGTTTTTCGGGCCGTAGCTGAAAAAGTAAAGAGGTAAAAATATATGACTGAAAAACCCGGTGAGTTGACTCCTAAAGAAGTTGTGGAAAAGCTTGATAAATATATTGTGGGGCAGAATGCCGCCAAGAAGGCTGTGGCAGTGGCGCTGCGTAACAGGATGAGAAGGCTTAAGCTGCCGCCGGAGATTCGCGACGAGGTGACCCCGAAAAATATTCTTATGATAGGGCCCACGGGCGTCGGAAAAACCGAAATAGCGCGCAGGCTGGCGAAGCTGGTGAATGCTCCGTTTATAAAAGTCGAGGCCTCCAAATACACCGAGGTTGGCTATGTGGGGCGCGACGTGGAATCAATGATACGCGACCTGACGCAGACCGGCGTTAATATGGTCCGCGAGGAATACATGGGGCAGGTCAGGCAAAAGGCGGAAGAATCTGCCGAGGAAAAGCTGCTTGACCTTCTGGTGCCGCCGGTCAAGCCGCCGAAAAAAACGTTCCTTACCGAAGAGGAAGCCGCCGGCCAGGAGCAGGAAACTATAAAGTTCAGGGAAACCCGCGAAAAGATAAGGCAGCAGCTTAAAGAAGGGGCGCTTGAGGAAAAAATGGTCGAAGTTTCTGTAAAGCAGAGACAGTCGCCCATGATGGAAATATTTCCGGGAGCCTCAATGGATGAAATAGGGGCCAATATCCAGGAGCTTATGGAAGGTTTTGCCCCGGGAGGCAGGACAAAAAAAACGAAAATGCGCGTCCGCGAAGCGCGGTCGGTTATATTAAATGAAGAGACAGGGAAACTTATCGACATGGACAGGGTTGTAAAAGAGGCGATAAGCCGGGTGGAAAATAATTCCATAATATTTATCGACGAGATAGACAAGATAGCGGGCAGGGAAAAATCCGCGGGAGGGCCGGATGTTTCCAGGGAAGGCGTGCAGAGGGACATACTGCCCATAGTCGAAGGCACCGCTGTTATGACAAAGCACGGGCAGGTAAGGACCGATCACATACTTTTTATCGCGGCCGGGGCCTTCCACGTTTCAAAGCCGTCGGATCTTATACCGGAGCTCCAGGGAAGGTTCCCGATAAGGGTGGAACTGGAGAGCCTGACAAAGGATGATTTTGAGCGCATATTGAAGGAACCGGAGAATTCACTTATAAAACAGTATACGGCGATCTTAAAGACAGACGGCGTGGCGCTTTCTTTCGATGATCCGGCTATTTCGGCGCTGGCAGAGACCGCTTTTGAAGTGAACGAAGAGATGGAAAATATCGGGGCAAGAAGGCTCCATACAATAATAGAAAAGGTCCTTGAAGATGTGCTTTTTAACGCCCCCTTCCCTAAACCGGAAGAAGTAAGGGTTTCTAGGGAATATGTCGGAGAAAAGCTGAAGGATCTTGTAAAAAACAGGGACTTAAGCAGGTATATACTGTAAAGCACGGCAATGTTTTAAGTAAACAAATAAAAGGAGCAAAATTATGGAAAAGTTTATTGAAAAGGCGCGCACACTAATCGAGGCGCTTCCTTATATCAAAAATTTTAACGGCGCTACTTTTGTTATCAAATACGGCGGCAGCGCCATGGTCGACGGCAAGTATAAGGAGTTTTTTATAAAGGATGTGGCGCTGCTAAATTACGTGGGAGTAAAGATAGTGCTTGTGCACGGCGGCGGGGAAAATATAAATGATATGCTTAAGAAACTCGGAAAAAAACCGGTTTTTGTGGACGGACACCGTGTCACGGACGCGGAAACCCTTGATGTGGTGGAAATGGTGCTTGTGGGCAAGGTTAACAAGGAAATTGTGAAAAATATGAACCTGCACGGGGTTAAGGCGATAGGGCTCTCCGGCGAAGACGGAAATCTTTTGATGGCCAAAAAAAAGAAGTCGCAGAATGGAAAGGATATAGGGTTTGTGGGACAGGTTACAAAGGTGAATATAAAGCTTCTCAATACCCTTGATGAACAGGGTTATGTTCCGGTAATAGCGCCGGTCGGCGTTGATGAGTCCGGCAACGGTTACAATATAAATGCGGATATGGTCGCTGGAGCCGTCGCGGCCGCGCTAAAGGCGGACAAGCTGATATATCTTACGGATACAGACGGGGTGAAAATAAAGGGCAAATACGTCCATTCAATTAAAACAAAGGAAATAGCCGGGCATATTAAATCAGGCGAAATATCCGGCGGCATGCTGCCGAAGACACTTTCCGCCAAGGCGGCAATAGAGGCGGGCGTAAAGAAAGTGCATATAATAAACGGCATCATGGAGCATTCAATGCTGCTTGAGATATTTACGCATGAAGGAATAGGGACGGAAATAATAAAATAAATTTACATAATCAATAATTGGAGAGTAGAAAATGGAGAGTAAAAAAGTAAAGGAACTTGACGCGGAGTATATGGGTATTTTCAAACGCTATGATGTTGTGTTTGAAAGAGGCTACGGCTCGACCCTTGTGGACAAGGAAGGAAAAAAATATATTGATTTCTTCGCGGGCATCTCGGTCAACGCCCTGGGATATAACAATACTGAAATCAACATAGCGGCGGTAAAGCAGCTGAAAAAATTTATGCACCTTTCAAATAATTTTTACTGCGAGGAGCAGGTAAAACTGGCAAAATTGATATGTGACAATTCTTTCGGCAAAAAAATATTTTTCGCGAATACCGGCGCCGAGGCCAATGAGGCGGCTCTTAAACTCGCGAAAAAATGGGGTAAAGTCCATAAGAACGGCGCTTATAAAGTTGTGACCTTTAAAAACTCTTTTCATGGCCGGACAATAGCCACGCTTACGGCCACCGGGCAGGAAAAATTCCATGAAATACTCTCCCCGAAATATCCGGGTATTGTTTACGCGGAGTTTAATAACATTAAGGACGTGGAAGAAAAAATAGACGGCCGGACGTGCGCTGTCCTGGTGGAGCCTGTTCAGGCCGAGGGCGGGGTTTACACGCCGGAAAATGATTTTCTTAAAAAACTGCGCGCGCTCTGCGGCAGATTAAATGTACTTTTAATATTTGACGAGGTGCAGACGGGAATAGGCCGCACCGGCTACATGTTCGCCGGAGAAAAATACGGCGTGACGCCGGACGCAATGACAATCGCCAAGGCCATCGGCGGCGGGCTCCCGTTATCCGCGCTTGTAGCCGGGGATAAATTAAAGGATGTCTTTACTCCGGGCGACCACGGAACCACAATGGGCGGCAATCCCGTGGCATGCGCCGCCGGTGTTGTTGTTTTTTCAACGGTCATGAAAAAACCTTTTTTAAAGTCGGTCCGGGCAAAAGGGGCGCTGATAGAAAAGGCGCTGCGTTCTGTAAAAAGCTCCAATGCCGTGGCGGTACGCGGGGCAGGGCTGCTGCAGGGTATTGAACTGAAAAAAGGGGCCGCTGAAATAGTAAAACAGGCTTTAAAGCGCGGGCTGATTATAAACTGCACGGGCCATGAAGTCATCCGCCTGGCGCCGCCGCTTAACATAAGCATTACTGAGCTGAAAAAGGGGCTCGCTATACTCAAAGAATTACTGGAGGCGGCTTAGAAAGCCGCGCAAAACTTTAGGAGGAAAAGCAAAATGTCAACCGTGCACCTGGGCAAGAAGGACCTGATATCAATACTTGACTTAAGCAGCGACGAACTCGGCTCAATAATAAATGTTGCGGAGATGATAAGGGTAAAGCACAAGAACAGGGAAATGTTTTTTCCGCTGCTGGGAAAGAGCCTTGCCATGATCTTTACAAAATCATCCACCCGCACAAGGGTTTCATTTGAAATAGCCATGTTCCAGCTTGGCGGCGCGGCTTTATACCTCAACCCGCAGGACATGCAGCTGGGCCGCGGTGAAACCATAGCCGATACGGCAAAAGTGTTATCAAGGTATGTCGACGGCATAATGATCAGGACCTATGCCCACTCCGATGTGCTGGAACTCGGGCAGAACGCCTCGATACCGGTTATTAACGGCCTGACTGACGACGAACACCCGTGCCAGATTATAGCCGATATACTGACCATAAAGGACAGGAAAAAAAGCGTAAAGGGGCTCAAAGTGGCCTATATCGGCGACGGAAATAACGTATGCAACTCGTGGCTATACGCCGCGCCAAAGGCTGAGATGCACATGGCTGTCGCCTCGCCGGCGGGTTACCTTCCAAAGGATAATGTTGTATCAAAGGCCAGGGAGCTTGCGGCGCTTTCAAAGACGCAGATACTCCTTACGGAATCGCCTGAAGAGGCAGTAAAGGACGCAGATGTTATATATACCGATGTGTGGGCATCCATGGGGCAGGAGGCCGAGGCTGAAAAGCGCAAAAAGGAATTTGCGCGCTATCAGGTAAATTCAGTACTTTTAAAACACGCGAGAAAAGACTGCCTTGTAATGCACTGCCTGCCGGCCCACAGGGGCGAGGAAATATCGGCGGAAGTCATGGATGGGGCAAATTCCGTGGTATTTGACGAGGCTGAAAACAGGCTGCACGCGCAAAAGGCGATACTTGCCCTTTTAATGGGCAAATAAAAATAAGAAAAAATTTCAAGGAGAGAACAAAATGAAGAAATCGGCAAAAAAAGTTGTGCTGGCTTATTCGGGAGGCCTCGATACTTCCATAATAGTGCCGTGGCTCAAGGAAAATTACGGATGCGAGGTAATCGCATGCGTGGTTGACGTCGGGCAGGTTGATGACTTTGAAAAAGTAAGAAAAAAAGCAATAGCCTCGGGGGCCTCAAAGGTTTATGTAATTGACGCCAAGCCGGAGTTTGTAACTGATTATATTTACCCCATGCTTAAAGCAGGCTCCCTGTATGAGGGGAAATATTACCTGGGCACATCCATTGCCCGCCCTATAATCGCGCAAAAGCAGGTGGAGATAGCCCTTAAAGAAGGGGCAGACGCGGTCTGCCACGGAGCAACGGGAAAAGGCAACGACCAGGTCCGCTTTGAGCTGACCTTTAAGGCGCTCGCCCCGCACCTTAAAATAATCGCTCCCTGGCGGGAATGGGACATAAAGTCGCGCTCGCAGGCCATAGATTACGCCAATGCGCACGGCATACCGGTCCTGGCAACCAAGAAAAAACCCTATTCAGAGGATGACAATTTGTGGCACATTTCACACGAAGGTGGGATTTTAGAAGATCCGGCAAACGAGCCAACTGATGATATTTTAAGCAGGATGAACACCCTTGAAAAGGCGCCCGGCAAGGCTGAGTATGTAAAAATTGATTTTGTAAAGGGAGTGCCTGTGGCGGTAAACGGAAAAAAACTCCAGCCCCTGCAGATAATAAACAAACTAAACGCGCTTGGCGGTAAACACGCCATAGGTTTTGTGGACATGGTTGAAAACCGCCTTGTCGGAATAAAATCGCGCGGATTATATGAAACCCCGGGCGGCACGATACTTTTCGCGGCGCACAGGGAGCTTGAGGAAATTACAATGGACAGGGACACCTTCCATTATAAGCAGCAGGTCGGGATAAAGTACGGGGAGCTTATTTATAACGGCATGTGGTTCGCGCCTCTCCGCGAGGCAATCTCCGCTTTTATTGACAAAACACAGGAGACGGTCACAGGCTCGGTTAAGCTGAAACTTTACAAGGGCAACATACGTGTGGCCGGAAAAACATCCCCCTTTTCCATGTACAGCGAGGCAATGGCCACGTTCGAGGAAGAGGAAGTTTACAACCAGAAGGACGCCGAGGGTTTTATAAACCTTTTCGGCCTTCAGCTTAAAATATTCAATCAGGTGCGTAAAAAGACAAAAACAAAGGCACGGGCAAAATAGCCTTTTAAAGGGGTAAAAATGGAAAAAACCTGGCAGGGCCGGTTCAAAAAAAAGATGGACCCGGAAGCTGATGCTTTTAACGCTTCGGTATCTTTTGATAAAAGGCTTTTCAAGCATGATGTGGTATCCGGGCTTTCACACGCAAAGGCGCTGAAAAAGGCGGGCATACTCACGGCCTCGGAGGAAAAACGGGTAACTTCGGGGTTAAAGTCGCTTCTTAAAAAGGAAAAGTCCATTGATTTTTCAGCTTATGAGGATGTTCATTCAACTGTCGAAGGGGAGCTTGTAAAAACCATAGGGCCGCTCGGGAAAAAGCTGCACACCGGAAGGTCCCGCAACGACCTTGTGGCCAACGACACCAGGCTCTATATGATGGAAGAAGCGGCAACTGTAAAAAAACTGCTGGAAAAACTGATGGCGCGCCTGGTATTAAGCGCCGAGAACAACGCCTCTGTTTACATGCCTGGATACACGCACATGCAGCATGCCCAGATAGTCTCTGCCGGCCACTGGTTTATGGCCTATTTTTCAATGCTAAGGCGGGACTGGGACCTTTTTGATTTTGTGAAGAACCGCGCCGACAGGCTCATAATAGGAAGCGGGGCCCTTGCGGGTTCAAATTACAAACTTGACAGGAAATTACTCGCAAAATACGCGGGGTTCAAAAATATATCCGGAAATTCCATGGACGCGGTTTCCGACAGGGATTTTATACTTGATTTTCTTTACGCCGCATCCGTGACAGCCGCGCATCTGTCCAGGCTGGCCGAGGAAATAGTCATATTTAACACAACGGAGTTCGGGTTCCTTGAGATAGATGATTCTTTCGCCACGGGTTCTTCAATAATGCCGCAGAAAAAAAACCCGGATATTGCGGAGCTTATCAGGGGCAGGGCCGGAAAATTTTCCGGAAGGCTCATGGCCGGGCTTACAATGATAAAAGGGCTCCCGCTCTCTTACAACAAGGACCTACAGGAGGACAAGGAGCTTTTCTTCGCTTCCCTTGACGAGATAAAAGCCATACTTTCAGTGGCGGAAAAGCTGCTCGGCGCGGTCAAATTCAGGGAAGAGAAAACATCAAAACAGCTTGAGGATCATTTTATGTACGCCGTTGACATAGCCGATTATCTTGTGAAAAAAGGTGTGCCGTTCCGCGAAAGCCATTCAATAACCGGCGGAATGGTCCTGTATTCACTTGAAAAACGCAAGCCCTTTAAGAGGTTTGAAAAAGAGGAGCTGAAATCATTCTCGGAAAAATTCGGGGATGATTATTACTCTATTTTCACGCCGGCTGCCAGCCTGGGGTCTAAGGCAACGGCGGGCTCAGCCTCACCGGCATCGGTTAGAAAACAGATAAAAGACGCAAAAAAATTCCTTAAAAAGCCGGCCAAGAAAAAATGAAAATGGAGCACCACATAATCGCGACAGCTCCGGTCGCGGCCGGGACATGGTATTTTACCCATAACTGGTTTTATCTTATTATGACAATCTGCCTTGGCGTCCTTATTGATTTTGACCATGTATTTGATTACATAAGGGAAGAAGGGCGCTTTGACATGAAGGATCTTTTTGTAAAGTCTTATTCCGGAGAATTTCATCATTTATACGTGATATTTCATGCCTTTGAATATGTGCCGCTGGCCTGGATTGCCGGATATTTTATGAACAATTACACCTTCTCCATAGTTTTTTCCGCGGCATATCTTGTCCACATGATACCGGACCAGCTCATGAACAACGTCAGGCCGTGGGGATATTTTATGACCTACAGGATAATGAAAAAATTTGTCATGACGGATTTGTTTTATAAGGGAATACCGGTGAAAAAGTAAATAAGAGAGCAAAAGGAGTTTTTATGAACATCTTTTTCCGTATCTTTATAATGGCGTTTTTAAACGGCGCAACAGCCGCGCTATACACGGTCATTTTCAACAGGGAAATAAGCTGCCAGACGGGCCCATATTTTTCACAGATGAAGTGGGTGGTGGTAAGCTTTCTTGCGGGTTCACTTATTGCGGTTTCCGTCTTAAGGCGCACGGCGCTGAAAAACGCAGACGAGGGAAAAATCAACATGACTGCGGCCCTGGCACCGGTAATAAACTCCTTTTTTGTGCCGGCAATGATTTTCCTGATAAGACTGATAAGGCCCGCCCTCTCTGTTTCAGCGGGAATTGCCGGGCCGGTATGGATGGGGCCGCTGCTCTGCGTTGCGGCGTATCTGCCCGCGGCGGCCCTTTCGACAGCCGGGTTTATGCCCCTTGTCGAACTGCCGAAAAAAGAAAAATCAAACCAGGCCATGATAATGCTCTATGCCTCGGAAATCGCGGGCGTTATCGCCGCCGCGGCGCTCTATTTTTTTATTCTTGTAAATTCGCACGCTTCTGTTGATATCATATATGTGGCCGGTATAATAAACCTTGCCACGGTTTACTTTTTTTTCCGCTCCAGGGAGATCCAGGGGCGCTTTATTATGCTGGCGACAATCGCCGCGCTTATAGTGTATATGGGATTCAACATAGCCGGGATAAAGGAAAAGACCGATACGGCCACGGCAAGGGCGCAATTTTTCGGGTACACCGTGATTGCCGATAAAGAATACCCGACCATGAAATTTACCATGGCGAAAAAAGATGGTGTTTATTATATATTTGAGAACGGCGGGCTTGTTTACAGCGTGCCGAATCCGGATTACATGAAGACAGCGTGGCTCGCGCAGGGGCCCAAGGTCCTTGTAATAAACGGCGGAAGCGCCGGGTTAATCGAGGAGCTCTCCGGTATAAAAGGGGTGGCTGAAATAACCTCCGTGGAAGAGGACCCCTATACGGCTTTTGTAATGGATAAGATATTCAAGCCGGCTGTAAAAGAGGGCAAAAAAGTAAATTATATATCAGGGAACGGCTCGCTTGACCCGTCAATTATAAATTCCGGAAGGGTGTTTGACAGCGTTATTTTAAGCTGTGTAAGGCCGCTGCCGGGAAAATATGACTCTGATTATATGAGAAAAATACGGGACAATTTTTTAAAACCCGGAGGCACAATGATCGTCTATATAGCCAGGGCAAATACCGCGGAAACATTTGACGCGGTAAAATCCCTTTTTAAATCCTCGTCCCTGTCGCAGGGAACCATAACGGCAAAATGAAAAAAGATAATTTCCGCGCCCTTGTAAATATAATGAAGCGGCTGCGCGCAAAGGACGGCTGCCCGTGGGATAAAAAGCAGACCAACCTTTCCATATTACCCTATCTTATAGAAGAGGCGTATGAATACATCGAGGCGGCGCGCAACAATGACCGTGAGGGAATGAAAGAGGAACTCGGGGACGTCCTGCTCCAGGTGGTATTTCACGCGCAGATATCCGCGGACAAAGGCGGGTTTGATATAGAAGATGTTATTAAGGCCATTAATAACAAGCTTATCATAAGGCACCCGCATATTTTCGGAGATAAAAAGGGGTTAAGGAGCGCGGCAAACGTGCGCGATTTCTGGGAGAAACATAAAAAGGCCGTCAAGAAACGCGACTCTGTCATTGACGGGGTGCCGAAATCAATGCCGGCCCTCCTGCGCAGCCGCAGGCTGGTCAGCAAGGCAGGCAGCGCCGGTTTTAAATGGAATTCAACAGCTGGCGCGCTGGGAAAGGTTGAAGAGGAACTGCGCGAAGTCAAAGGCGCGCTGAAAAGCAAAAATAAAAAAAAGCTCAGGGAAGAAATAGGCGACCTGCTTTACTCAATATCTGCCCTCGCGTATTACAACGGCATTGAGCCGGAAGAGGCGCTTCATATGGCCGATGACAAATTTATAGGCAGGTTCAAGCGTGTGGAAAAAAACCTGCGAAAAGGAATGAAAGAAAAAGAAATTCTTGCTCTCTGGGAAAAGGCAAAAAAGAAATAAAATCCGGCAAGAACCATCCTGTAATCCCAATCACAAATCATGTGTGACCAAGCGCACGGCGTAATTATATATATTTTTGTATGCTTATACTGTGAAAAGGAAGAAAGCAAGGCTCCCGGAAAAAAAGCGGGATAAAAAAGGAGGCTCTTATGAACAGGATCAGCGCTCTGATGGCTGCAACATTCACGGTACTGGCGGCTCTTTTTGTTTTTTCAATGACGATTTCGCCCGAATGGTCGGTGCAGAGGCGGATATTTATAAACGCAAGGCCGGCGGGGGTTATGCCCTATGTTTCGGATCCAACGTCATGGAAGAAATGGAACAAGTGGTCGCTAAAACAGGGGATCTCAAAGGTAACCGTTGTTTCGGCGGCCGGGAATACAATCAAATACAGCCTCATTAATAAGCAGACCGGAACCGTGGAAAAGGGCACTGTAATGGTAATAGG
Organism: uncultured Spirochaetia bacterium; assembly: GCA_964565765.1. Taxonomy (GTDB): domain Bacteria; phylum Oederibacteriota; class PGYV01; order PGYV01; family Palsa-1178; genus Bog-1181. Next base: position 10,347 of record CAZMGF010000014.1, on the reverse strand, counting down.
GTCGGATCTCGGTGTCTTTGTGGTGGAAAAGGTCGAGGGGAAATCCAATGCCGACCCGCTTACCCGCTATATGCTCCTGCTGCATGAAAAGCTCTTCAGTGAGGATATGGAAAACGGGCTCTTTACGCTGAAACATGAAGTTGAAGGGAAATGAGCTGGTAAAGTTAATATGTAATCAACGGTGTTTGCTTAACATAAGTCCTGCTTGCGGCCTGGGTGAGGATAAAGTGGGCCGCGTCCGCCCTTGATATTTTACCGCACTTCACTCCGGCAAGCTCAGTTAGAATCCTGTATTTTTCCGTCAGTTTGCCGTCCGTCAGAAACCCCGGCCTTACTATAATCCAGTTAATATCGCTCTGAAAAACCAGCGATTCGGCCCTGTTTTTATCGGCGTATATACCGGATAGAAGGGAGGGAAATATTAATTTTTCATAGATAAATCCGCCGTGGCCGCGCGAATCCCCGGCCCCGATCCCCGAGACCATGATAAAAAGTTTGACACTGTTCTTTTTAACGGCTGATATTATATGGCCGGCTGAAACTGAAAAAATGGATATTTCTTTTTTTGACGGCGGGGCGCCGATGGCCGAGACTATAACATCCATGCCATGCGAGGCTTTTTCTATGTCCGGGGCGTTTTCTGCGTCGCCGGCAACCAGGGTAAAATTATCGTCTGCGATCAAAAGCGCCCCCGGGCGGCGCGAAAGGGCGCACACCTGATGGCCCAGAGAAAGACCCTGCTTGATAACCTGCAGCCCGATGCCGCGCGTGCCAAGTACGAGTATTTTCACATTAACTCCGCTTTATTTTTTTGAATTTTAAACCCTTCAATCTGAATATACAACGAAGGCAAATATATGTCAAACGGGAAAAAGGGGGCCAAATAAAAGGTTGAAAAATCCCCTTTTTAATTTATAATTGAATAATTACGGCATAAAAGGAGACCCATAGTGTTTGATATCAAATTAATAAGGGAAAACCCGGATAAGGTAAAAGAAGGGTTAAGGAAGAAAAGCGCGGATCTGTCAATGGTCGACGACGCGCTTAACCTTGATAAAAAAAGGCGTGAGATCCTCGGCGAGGTTGAAAAGCTAAAGGCCGAGAATAATAAAGTCTCCGGCGAAATCGCGAAAATGAAAAAAGAGGGCAGGGATCCGTCCGGCGTCATCGCTGATATGAAAAAAGTCTCTGATTCCATAAAGGCAATGGATGAAACCCTTGCCGTAGTGGACACGGAGCTTAATTCAAAGCTGCTGCTTATTCCCAATTTGCCCCATGATTCGGTGCCTGAAGGCACGGATGAAAGCTCCAACCGTGTATTTTCTGAATGGGGCACAAAACCTTCTTTTGCGTTCCAGCCGAAACCGCACTGGGAAATAGCCGAATACCTGGGCATCCTTGACGACAAACGCGCGGCAAAAGTTACCGGAGCCAGGTTTGTTTTTTACAAAGGCGCCGGCGCGCTGCTTGAGAGGGCCCTTATAAATTTCATGCTCGACGTCCAGACAAGGGAGCACGGCTATACCGAAATATTTCCTCCTATACTCATAAACAGGGATTCCATGACGGGCACGGGGCAGCTCCCGAAATTTGAGGATGACGCCTTTAAGCTCTCCGACCCGGATTACTTCCTTGTACCGACGGCAGAGGTGCCGGTAACCAATATGCACAAGGATGAAATACTTCCGGAAAAGGATCTTCCCATAAAATACGCCGCCTATTCGCCATGCTTCAGGAAGGAAGCAGGCGCCTACGGCAAGGATACAAAAGGCATTGTAAGGATGCACCAGTTTAATAAAGTGGAGCTTGTGAAATTTGTCCACCCTGACAGGTCATATGAAGAGCTGGATCTTCTTGTTAAAAACGCGGAAACCATACTGCAGAGGCTCAACCTGCACTACAGGATACTTTTAATGTGCGCGGGGGACCTGGGGTTCACGCAGTCAAAGAAATTTGACCTTGAGGCATGGCACGCAGGCGGGAACAGGTACTGGGAAGTCTCCTCCTGCTCTAATTTTGAGGATTTCCAGGCGCGAAGGGCGAGAATACGCTTTAAGGACAGGGATAATAAGACCCGTTTTGTCCATACCCTTAACGGCTCGGGCCTGGCCACATCCAGGCTGCTGCCCGCAATACTGGAATCTTTCCAGACCGCGGATATGGAAGTCATAATACCCGAAGTTTTACGCCCCTATATGGGCGGTATTGACAGGATATCCAAAAAGTAGTATATTGGCTTGCTTTAAAGACGGTATTTTTTAAGGAGGATAATATGGCGGAAAATCAGCCTCAGGCAAAGAAAAACATCACGGGACTTTATATCGTTTTCGGGGCGCTGGCTGTACTTGCGCTCGGGTACTTTGTCCTTACAAAAGTCAATGCCGACGCCTCAAACTGGGCAGGAGCGGTTGCGCCCATCCTTATTGTTGGCGGTTATATAATGGTCGCTGTGGGAATACTTGTCGGCTGGGACGAATAATATAAAAAGGCTGTAAATATTTCCTTGCCCGTTTTGCAGCGGAGGGCTAGTCATAATTGGTAATGCGTCTGACTTGAAATCAGATGGGAGCAATCCCTTGGGGGTTCGAGTCCCTCGCCCTCCGCCAAAACTAATCAAGCTGCTCAACTGTTCACCCTGCTCAGATTAAAATATTGGATTTTATATGATGATAGAGAACGTTTGAATAATGGAAATAATATCGAGCAGCTTGAACAGTAGAACAGTTTGAGCTGTTGCTTCGCAACGGAAAGGCGGCTTAAGTGGCCGATGGCGCTCAGCCGTTACGCGAGGTAGTGTCGAGCGTTACGGATGAGAGTCCCGTGGACAGCTGACTGCTAATCAGTTGGTCTCGCAAGGGGCCCGCGGGCGAGGCCGCAGCCGAAGGGAGCCGTCCGCTGACTTAATGTCAGAAAAGCGAGCGGGAGCGAGCGGCAGGACGGCGACGGGGTCGACGAGGCCCGGTTAGGGCCAAGGTGACCGAATCCCGCCAGCAAGGCTTAGGACTAATAAGATTGAGCAGCTTGAAGAGTAGAGCGCTTTGAGCTGTTGTTTCGCAACGGAAAGGTGGCCGAGTGGCCGATGGCAGCTGACTGCTAATCAGTTGGTCTCGCAAGGGGCCCGCGGGTTCGAATCCCGCCCTTTCCGCCAAAATTCCCCTCAAGCATAACTGGAAATATAGTCTATGCGTTGCGGATTCTCCGGGATTCGAATCGAGGCCTGCGCCGAGCGATTAGCGAGGAAGAGCCGCGGACGACCGGAGGAATAATTGCCGCGGCGTAAGCAGGCCGAGGAGGGGCTGCGCAGCGCCGACTAAGGCGCGGAGTAGCCGAATCCCGCCCTTTCCGCCAATTTACCTCCGCCCCCCTATTGACCTCCATGTTAAAAGTAGTAAAATATAGCTGTATCTATTTTTTAAGGAGGTTCTTTCATGGCAATAATGGAGATAAGCATTGTGCCTGTGGGCACGGGTAAAACATCGGTAAGCGGATATATTGTCGACGCCGTAAAGGTGCTGGAGGATGAGGGGATAAAATACCAGGTTTATCCCATGGGCACCGTGGCTGAAGGGGATATCAACATCCTCTTTGACGCGGCGAAAAAAATGCACGAATCGATTTTTTTCACCAGCGACGTCGCCAGGGTCGTGACCACAATAAAGATAGACGACCGCAGGGACACGGAACACACAATAGAGAGAAAGATAAAATCCCTCAAAGAAAAGGTAAAATACAAGAAATAACCCTGTTTGACTTTGCGGCGGCATACATTTATAATCATATATAACCTTTGAAATCCAAATATTTCAAAAAAGAGGTGCTCTGTGTATATTTTCGGGCCGGTTCCATCAAGGCGGCTTGGTTTGTCCCTGGGCGTTGACCCGCTGGCGAGCAAAAGCTGCAACCTTAACTGCGTATACTGCGAACTCGGGCGCAGCTTTAAACTCACGGCCGAAAGGCGTGTTTTTGTCGAGACCTCCTATATTATTGACGAACTCAAACAGTACTTCGAAAAAGGGGGGGAAGCGGATTATATAACCATTTCAGGCTCAGGGGAGCCTACGCTGGCATTAAACCTGGGAGAGCTCATCGGCGAAATAAAAAAGATAAGCAGCAGGCGCATAGCCGTTATCACCAACGGCGTGCTTTTATCAGACCCGGATGTAAGGCGGGAATTATCAGGGGCAAATGTGGTGCTCCCGTCAATGGACGCTTTTACGGAAAAGGCATATATAAAGGTAAACAGGCCGCACGGCTCCATTAAAATCAACGAAGTCATAGAAGGGCTGCGCGCTTTTGCCGCGGAATACAAAGGCGAGATATGGCTGGAGATAATGGTGGTTTCCGGGATGAATGATTCCGACAGCGACATTCTTCAGGCAAGGAAAGTGCTCGACACAATACCCGGGATAAAAAGGATACAGATAAATACGGTCGTGCGCTCAAGGGCCGAGGATTTTGCCGAACCGGTGAGCGATGAAAAAATGGCGCACATTGCAATGCTTCTGGGAACGCGCGCCGAGGTCATCGGAAAATTTATGGGCAGCACCCTGCACACGATAGATTCTGTCGAGGACGCCGTACTGGAGGCCCTAAAACGCAGGCCCATGACAGCGGAAGAATTTGAACAGACCCTGGGGTTGAAAAAGGCTGAAGTGACAAGAACCCTGGATCTACTCATAAATAGGGGATTTGTGCGTAAGGATTTTTTCAACGCGAAGGAATTTTACAAAGTGGTGGAAAAACCTTAAGATGAAAACAAGCGTTGAATGTTTCTCCTGTTTTATGACACAGGCACTGCGCGCGGGTAAAATGGCTGGAGCCGCGGATAAGGCGCATGAAAAAATAATGAAAGAAACGGCCCGCCTTATAACGGCGCACAATATGAAAACGCCTCCGCCATATCTTGGCGGGGCGGTCCAGGCTGTGGTAAAAAAATATTCCAAAAACCCCGACCCGTATATAAAAGAAAAGAAAAAATATAACAAGCTTGCCCTTAAATTTTATCCGGCCCTTAAAAAAGAGGTTTTAAGCGCCCGGGACAGGCTCCTGGCGGCGGTAAAAATCGCCATAACAGGCAATGTCATTGATTTCGGCTCGGAGTGGAAATTTGATATTCACAGGGAAATAAAAAACACCTTCAGCCATAAGCCTGACATTTTTGATTATCCGGCCTTTAGGAGGGCCCTTTCAAAAGCGAAAAACGTACTTTATATAGCGGATAACGCGGGCGAGACTATATTTGACAGGGTGCTCATTGAGACTATGAAAGAACTTTACAACGTCCGGGTGGCTTACGCGGTAAAAGAAAAACCGATCCTGAATGACGCCATGATTGAAGACGCCATTTTTGCCGGGATAGACTCATGCGCGGAGATTATTTCATCGGGCTCTTCACTTCCGGGAACGGCCCCGGGAGTCGGGACAAAAGAGTTTTTGATTAAATACAGTCAGGCTGATATAATAATAGCAAAGGGAATGGGGAACTTTGAACTGCTTGACGGGGAAAAAGGGCCCATATTCTTTATGCTCAGGGCCAAGTGCGGCGTTGTGGCAGGGCGGCTCAAAACAAAGCTGGGGAGCATGATTTTAAAGAGGGGCGGCCGCTAAAATGAGGAGGGTTCAGTGAAAAAAATAATAATCTTATTGATTCTTGGTCTTTTCGCGGCAGCGGGGCTTTGCGCGGAAAAATTATCCGTGGTGGTATCTATTGCGCCGCTATATAACATAACAAGGGCAATTGCCGGGGATAAGGCCGATATAATACTACTGGTGCCGCCTGGCGCGAGCGAGCACACATATTCCCCGAAACCCTCGCAGGTTGTTTCCCTGGCAAAGGCGGATATATTTTTAATCATCGGCGCGGGAATGGAATTTTACGCCGACAAGATGATTCAGGCCGCTGATAATAAAAAACTCGCCGTATTAAGGCTCACCGACGGGGTTAAACTTTTTGCCGGCGCGGATGAGGATGAAAAACAATTCGGCAACCCGCACATATGGCTCGACCCGGTGCTGGCGCAGGGAATCGCGGAAAAGATAAAAAGCGCCCTTATTTCAAAGGACCCGGCTGATAAAAGATTTTTTTCCGCCAACGCGGCTGTTTTTGAGGGGAAACTTAAAGCCCTTGATTCATCAATTGCAAAAGAGGCGAAAACCTTCAGATTAAAGGATCTTGTTTCATTTCATCCCGCCTGGGTTTATTTTGAAAAACGGTACGGGTTGAATGAAGTGGGGGTCATAGAACTTACCCCGGGCAGGCAGCCCTCGCCGAAAGAAATCGAGGATATAATAGCGCAGATAAAAAAATATAAGATAAAGACCATATTCGCCGAGCCGCAGCTTCCCAGGAAGTCGGCGGATATCATAGCCGGGGAAGCGGGCATTAATGTGCTTATCCTAGACCCCCTGGGCGAGCCAAAAGATACACCCGACGGCTATATTGATTTTATCAGGGCAAATTTTAATATCATGAAAGAGGCGATGAAGTGAGCGAAATAATCTCCTTTAAAAACGTCTATGCCGGATATGATTCCGGCGACGTTGTTGAGGATATAAGTTTTTCCGTTGAAAAGGGTGACTATGTCGGGATAATAGGCCCCAATGGCGGCGGAAAATCAACTGTCCTGAAAATGATTGCGGGCGTACATAAGCCGCGGCTGGGACAGGTGCGGGTATTCGGTATTGACCCGGAAAAATTCACACAAAAAGAGCGCTCCCTTATTGGATATGTGAGGCAGGAGACATTTATAGATACCTCGTTCCCGGTAAAGGTTAAAGACGTTGTGCTCATGGGGCGCTACGCCCTTATGGGGCCCGGGGTCAGGCCATCAAAGGCAGACGAGCAAAAGGCAATGGATGCGCTCACAAGGGTGGGCATGGAAGCTTTTGCCGGGTCGCATATCGGGGCCCTTTCCGGCGGGCAAAAGCAGAGGGTTTTTATCGCGCGCGGCATTGTAAATAATCCGGAACTGCTCATACTTGACGAGCCCACAACGGGCGTTGACGCCAAAAACCAGCACTCGTTTTACGACCTGCTGCTGGAGCTTAAAAAAACTTACGGACTTACCATTATAATGGTATCTCATGATGTCTCCATGATAAGCGGACAGGTAAACAAGGTAACCTGCGTCAACCACGGGGTGCACATGCACGGCGAGACAGAGGAAGTTTTAAAGGATGAGAAGACATGCGAAATATGCGGCCTTGATACAGAGGTGCTTTTCCACGAAAAAAGAAAGGCGCATATAAATACGGAGCATCATCATGATTGAGATGCTCCATTTCGGGTTCGTGCAAAAGGCCCTTATTGCCGGTGTTTTTGCCGGGGTTCTGCTTGCTGTAATAGGGGTTTATGTGGTCCTTAAAAAAATGTCCTTTATAGGGGACGGCATTGCACATTCAGCTTTCGGCGGCGTGGCCCTCGGCCTTTTGATTGGGGCAAACACAACCCTCTCGGCCGTGGTTTTTGCCTGGGCCACGGCAATGCTCATCGGCATTTCAAAGAAAAATTCCAAAACATCAGAGGATGCCCTGATAGGGATATTTTTCGCCTTTACCATGGCGCTCGGTGTGATTTTTATAGGGTTCAACAAGAAATACAATGCCGATATATTCGGATTCCTCTTCGGCGATATTCTGGCCGTATCAACCATGGATGTAATCACAATAGTCTGTGTTTCGGCCCTTGTACTGCTGGCTGTCTGGTTCTTTTACAAGGACCTCACATATTTCGCCTTTGACGAGGAGGGGGCGAAGGTCTCGGGCATTAACACGGATTTCATATATTTTCTCCTGCTGACCCTTGTTTCCATAACAATCGTGATTTCAATAAAAATAGTGGGGATAATACTTGCGGTGGCTTTCCTTATAATACCGGTCTCCACGGCGCTCATGCTTACCACTGATATCAAAAAACTTATAACAATTTCAGCCGCTATAAGCGTTATTTCCACGGTTGCCGGCTTTGCCCTATCATATGCCTTTAATCTGGCCTCCGGGGCCACAATAGTCGTCACCGCCACCCTGCTTTTCGGCGGGGTTTCATTATTTTCCCGCTTAAAAAAAGGGTGAAGAAAGATATTTTTTTAAAGGAGCAAAAATGGCCGTCGATATAATCATCCTGCTTGTCAGCCTTGGCGCAATACTTGCCGCCTGTTTTTTATTTACCAACGGTGTTGAGTGGCTCGGCAGCAGGCTAAAACTGGGACATGGCGCTGTGGGCTCTGTACTTGCCGCTGTGGGAACTGCCCTGCCAGAGACAATAATACCCATTATTGCAATATTCTTTTTCAAAGGTGCCGGAGCGGGGCAGATTGCCGTGGGCGCCATTGCCGGCGCGCCATTCATGCTGGGAACCCTGGCATTTTTTGTCACAGGCGCCGCAGTTGCAATTTATGCTGCACTTGGAAAAAGAAAGATGGAAATGAAGACCGAACCGGATGTAATAGCCAGGGACCTCATTTTTTTTATAATCGTCTACTCAGCGGCAATATCAGCCTCTCTGTTAAACGGCCATGGAATATTGAAAATAGCAGTGGGGCTGGCGCTTCTTTTGTCCTACGGCTTATATATTAAAATAACATTTTCAGACGGAGGCGGGGAGGCGCTGGAAGAGCCTGAGGAGCTTTATTTTTCAAAAATCTTCAGTGCCGTGAATTCAATGCCCCTTATCATAATACAGCTGGCTTTATCGCTTATCGTGCTTGTGGCGGGGGCGGATATTTTTGTGAATTACACCTCAAAACTCTCTTCACTTCTCGGTGTTGCGCCGCTAATACTTTCCATATTAATAACACCCATCGCCACAGAGCTGCCGGAAAAATTCAATTCAGTGATATGGATAGGGAAGAAAAAGGACACCCTGGCGCTGGGAAACATCACAGGGGCCATGGTTTTCCAGAGCTGTTTTCCTGTTGTATTCGGCATAATATTCACACCGTGGGACATAAAGGGGACAACACTTGTTTCCGCCCTATTCGCCCTTGGGGCTGCGCTGCTTAATCTGATATGGATAAAGGTTACAAAAAGGGTAAACGCCTGGTTCCTCATGGCCACCGGCGCGGTTTATTTTATATTTATAGCGTGGATTTTTATTAAGTAAAAAGCAGGGAAGCCGCTGCTGGTATCATGATTTACCCCCAAAACCACTGCAAAAACGGTAAACAACAAATTCTCTCCTCAAATCTGGTGCCAGGCACTGGATTTGAGTAGAGAAAAGACTATGAATGGAGGTTGAAATTGACGCCCCTTGTGTGTAATATCTAACCATTAAGGGGGGGATTTTATGGGCAGGCCTGACAGGATTTGTATGCCCGGTTATTATTATCATGTATATGACCGTGGCAATGAAAAAATGGATATATTTACAGATGACCATGAAAGAAAAGCATTTCTGGGAATACTTCGAAAAACAAAAAAAGACCTCCGGTTCAAAATACACGCGTATGCCTTGATGAAGAATCATTACCACATCCTCATAGAGCAGGAAGAAACGCCGGTATCAAGAATAATGCAGGTCGTCAAATCAAATTACAGCCATTATTTTAATATGAAACACAGCAGGGTGGGTCATCTTTTTCAGGGAAGGTATAAGAGCATTATTGTAGAGAATAATGAATATCTAGCTGCGCTGATTAAGTATATAAATATGAATCCGGTCAAAAGCAAACTGGCAAAGGATATTGCTGATTATCCATGGAGCAGCCACGCTGAATTGATCGGTATCTCAAAAGCCGGACTGGTTGACAGAGGCGCCATAAAGACAGTTTTTGGGGATGAAAAGAATAACGGAATAAGCGAATATATGCAATTTATAAGTTCTCCGGGAGAAAAAAACAACGTAACGCCTCAGGAGTATTTATTTGATAAAATGGTTGTTGGAACAAAAGAATTCACAAATAAAGTTTTATTTAACGCAAGAAAGGCCATGTTAAAAGTTCCAATACCGCCACTTCGCGGGGACTGGGCAAAACCGGAGGATATACTTTTACAGACGGCAAAAGCGTTTGATATAAATATGGAAGAGATGCTGGTTAAAAAAGGAAAATGGAACATGGCGAAAAAAGCTGCAATATACATGTTATGGAACAATACAAAACTTTCAGCAGCCCAGATTGCGGGTATATTTAACAGACAGCATCCGTCAGGGATAAAAAGGATAATATCGACGTTTGAAGAGCAGTTATTAAGGAATCCGGACTTAAACACCATTCTGGATAAGATTGAATCAGATACAGCAAAAAATAAAACATAATAAATCAGGAAACAAAAAATTCTCTCCTCAAATCTGGTGCCAGGCACTGGATTTGAGGAGAGAATGGGATTGTAATTGCAAATTGTCAGATATTT
>CAZMGF010000013.1:0-49727 GCA_964565765.1 uncultured Spirochaetia bacterium | reverse complement strand
GCGCAACAGGGTTATCAGAGCGGAGTAATAAAATTAAACCGGAGATATATGGACAGGGAAACTGAAAGAAAGCTTGTCGAGGAGGCCAAACGCGACCCGAAAGCTTTTGGAAAAATATTCGAGGAATATTATTCCCCGATACACAGATACGCGCTTCACCGCACCGGCAACGCTGCCGCGGCTGACGATGTGACCAGTGAGACATTTTTCAAGGCTCTCAGCAAGCTTTCGGGATTCAGATGGTCCGGAGTGCCTGTTTCCGCGTGGCTCTACAGGATAGCCGGCAACGAAGTCATAAATTATTTTCGCAGAGGGGCGCACGAACCGGCGCCATATGATGTCAACGGGAACGACGGCTCTATAAGGGAGCCTGCTTCGCCCCAGGATATGGAAAAAGAACTGCTTGAAACCCAGGAAAAAATCGACAATTCAGCCCGGTATATCCGCGCCAAAGAGGCCCTTAAAACACTCCCTTTAAAATATCAGGAGACGCTTACCTTAAGGTTTCTTGAAGATAAAAAAATAACTGAAATATGTGAAATACTTGGTAAAAACGAAGGCACGGTTAAATCCCTCATTTCCAGGGGGGTGTCAAGGTTGAAAATTTATTTTGAAAAAGCCGGTAAGGCGCAACCTTTGACGGGCGGCGGCGTTATACATAATGAAAGCAAAAGAAAGGCGGTTAAGTAATATGGAAGAAAAGGATGTAATAAAAATTCTTGAAGAGGCCAGGCTGCCGGAGATAGAAACTCCGGGTCAAAAGGCTTATTTAAAGGCTTCTCTTATAGAACGCGCGGCCGTAAGAAGGCCATTCCTGGATATTTTCCTTAAAAGATATCTGCCTTCAACAGTTCTGGCATTTGCGGTGGCTGTTATGACAGTTTATGTTGTGGATAATATGGATTCAGGCTCAAAATTTAACAGGCAGGGCGGAATGTGGTCAACTTATTCAGACCATCAGGAGGGCGGGGACTCGACAGTATGGCCGCCGGAGCCGACCTCAGCCGGAAACCCGTTTATCATGTCAAGCCCTGGTTACGGATCCTCAAAATACGCTGTACATGTTACAGGAACGACGGGCGGCAGGTTCGGGCTCAACTATAACTATCTGGGCTTTCTCGTGCGCTTTTCCGCTGACACACAGTGCCCTGTATGCAAGGGTGTTGACATCTCAAAATACTCCGGAATAAGGTTTAAAATAAAGGGAAGCCTGCCTTCGGGGCGGCTTAATTTTGTGCTGCCGTACGAATCAGGCGAATGTGACGCGCAGAAGGCTACATGCAAGAGCCTTACTGGTTATGCAGATTTTGAGAAGGACATTACCGGGCAGGTTACCGGCGAATGGACCACTGTCATAATTAATTTCAGGGGGGATTTAAAACAGCCTTCCTGGACTCCGTTGAAGTCGGAAGTTAAAATAGAAAATGTGCTTCAGAATGTTCATCTTTTTAAATGGCAGTATGAGAACGGGAATGGATCGCTTGCCGACATATGGCTGGCGCAGGTTGAGCTTTTTTAGGACGGAAAATTTAATAAAATTAAAGTTATTAAAAATCTTTTAAGGAGGGAATTGGATGAGAAAGTTTTTAAAGGCAGCAATGGCAGTATTCTTTTTCACCGCATTTGCCATGCACGCGTTTGCCGAAGGAGAAGATATTGCGGCAAAGCACAGGGTGACGCTGTGGAACTTCGAGTCAGGCACGGCCGAAGGATGGCACGGCAACGCGAAATTCGCGAAATCATGCTCTGTATCAAAGGAGCACGCCTCCGAGGGCAAGTATTCACTCAAGGTGGATCTTACGGGCTCAAAGGACTGGAACCAGGACATTATGGTTAATGACGGGCCGTTTGATCCGTCGATCAACAAACTGGTGGAATTGTCCTTTGACGTATTTGTTCCCGACGCGACGGTCAAGGGGCTTGATTACCAGGAGATGTATATAGTATTTTCAAGCAAATCAAACGCCTGGTACCAGCTAAAGAGCCCGCTGAACGCGGGTGAGAACAAAATAGTTTTTAAGATAGACAATTCAAAAATTAAACAGGACATGTGGCACATCTATATCATCACCAACAACAGCCAGCCTTTTAACGGCCCGATTTACATCGATAATATGGTCGGCAGGATAGCGGGCGAACCGGGTACTGTTGAGGGTAAAATTACTGATAAGGACACAGGCGCCGGAATAAAGGACGCCAGGGTAGTGGTTGGAGATTCGCTTGTGGTTACGGACGATAGCGGCAATTTCAAGATGACCGTACCGGAAGATGCGTATAAAATGGTTGTTGTGGCATTTGGATACAAGGATCAGAGTTCGGATGTGGTCGTATATGCCGGCAAAGATAAGAACCTCGGCAATGTGGCCATTGTAAAAAAGAAAGAACCGATAAAAAAAGAGGTAACAATCAACATTGATCCCGCGAAAATAATCAGGACAATTGACAAGCACAAACTGCTTGGCCAGAATATCGCGGCATGGCACAAACCCGACGGTTACAGGGACGCGGTGGCTCTCGGTAAGATAGAGAAAATGGGAGCCACTTTCTTCAGGATACCCGGCGGAGATTATGCAAACCTTTACGACTGGAAAACGGGCGACGTTTATAAATTTGACGGGGCCGTAAACTGGACGCCGGAGCTTAATTACCTGGGCGGGATGGTGCCTTTTGTCAAGAGGATGGATGTCCTTGACGGCAACCAGACAGAAGTTCTGCCGACGCTTAATATAATGACTCCGGCAAAAAAGTCAATAAACGAGAGGATCAATTACGGGATATTGTGGCTCCAGGATCTTAAGGACAAGGGCATAAAATACCGCTATGTTGAAATCGGCAACGAACTTGACAATAAACCGGATTCGCCGGGGCCGGCAAGGGCCAAAGAAGGCAAGTCCATGTTAGATTCGCCTACGGATATGAAAAATATCCACTGGTGGACAAAAATCGACAATTACTGCGCCGTATTTAATCAGGCGGCTTATAAAGTAAAAGTGTTTGACAAGACACTGAAGCTGATGGGGCCCGTTCCAATGCAGCCAATGAACCAGGAAAGGCTCGAAGGCTCCCCGTGGATGGCGGCCTCATCCAAGGCGCCCTTCTGGGTGGAAGAATTCCTCAAGAAATCAGGGCAGTATATGGACACGCTTGCCGTCCATGAATACCCCTTCTGGGCAAACAACGACGCCAGGCTGCTGCTGACAAAGCCGCAGACAACCTGGCCGGTTTACATGCCAAAATTCAGGGAATGGATCAAAAAATATGTAAATTCAAAGCAGCCCAACAAGTATGTTGAAATAGCCCTTACCGAGTGGAACTCGGGGGACGAGAACGTCATAACGGCCCTTATCGAAAACGGCCTTTTCTGCGCGGATTATCTCGGAAGCTTTATGAAATCCGGCGGGGACCTTGCTTTCTGCTGGGATCTTTTCACGCAGAAACCGGGGCTTGGAGGCGGACACGGCGCCATGGACGAAGAAAACGACCCGACAAACAAGTACTCGGAGAGGTCTCATTACTGGGTATTCTCCATGTACAACAATTATTTCGGGACAAAAATGGTTGAATGCTCCTCATCGAGCGCGGACCTCTCGGTTTACGCGGCAATGGTCGATGATTCCACTATATCAATAATGGCCATTAACAAGACAAAACTCTCTATTTCCAGCGCGAAGATAAACGTAAAGGGAAAGACAGTTTCCGGCTCGGCAAAGGCATGGCAGCTCTCTGACAGGGAATATGTCTGGTCCAAGGAGCTTTACAGGCCGATAGTGAACTCAGGGCCATCGGAGCTTAACGTGAACCTTGAGAACGGCGTTTATGACTTCCCGCCGTATTCAGTGACGGTTCTGCAGGTTAAGATATAAGAAAAAGTTTTCAGTGCGATACGAAAGGGCGGCCCTAAAAAGCCGCCCTTTTCTTTTTTTGTCTACCCATTGACATTTACCCTGTTTTTATTATAATAGAACATCGTCTGAAAATTAACGCAAAACAAATATTACCCAATACAAGGAGAGCACAGATGGCAAAGAAGAAAGCTGCAAGAAAAGGCGGTATTATTTCAATTCCTCCGCAGGGCATGACCACGACTATTCCCAATAAATTTTATCTAGTGGCAGGCCATTCCGAGGGGATGACGCCCCTTAACGCTTTTGACAACGCATTAATGGACGCGGGTATAGGGAACACAAACCTGGTAAAGATGTCTTCAATACTCCCTCCAAACTGCACCATGATTAAGCCGGTGAAACTGCCGCTCGGGGCGCTGGTGCCCGTGGCATACGCATCCAAAGTATCATCGCAGACCGATGAGGTAATATCCGCGGCTGTTGCCGTGGCAATACCGAAAGATAAAAAGAAGAACGGGCTCATAATGGAATATTCGGCGGCCGGACACAAGGAAGAAGTGGAGCGGATAGTGCGCCACATGGCCGCGGAAGGCTTTAAGACCAGAGGCTACGAATTAAAAGAGGTAATTTCCATAAGCGCCCAGCATAAGATTAACAAAATCGGCGCCGCTTACGCGGCCGTAGTTTTGTGGTGGTAACCAGATGGGAAAAATGACCGGCAAGTGGTGTACCGAGGTATATAAGGATACGGCGCTGTCGTTTAAAATTAAGAAAAAGCTTTACGCAAAACGCTCCAAATTCCAGATGGTAGAGGTTTTTGAAACTGAAAAACACGGCAACCTTATGACCCTGGACGGCTGCTATATGGTATCCACGGCCGAGGAATTTGTTTATCACGATATGCTTACACATGTGCCTATGTTTGCCCATCCCGATCCTAAAAAAGTACTTGTGATAGGCGGCGGAGACGGCGGAACTGTAAGGGAAGTAATACGGCACAAAGGGGTGGAATCAATTGATTTTGTGGAGATAGATGAGGATGTTTATACAGTTTCAAAAAAATATTTTCCGGCGCTTGTAAAAGGGCTGGAGGATGACGAAAGGGTACATTTTAAATTCGGCGACGGCATTAAATTTGTAAAAGACTCCCGGGACGCTTATGACGTCATCCTTATCGACGGCACCGACCCTTCAGATATAGCAGGCGGGCTGTTCGGCACAGAATTTTTTAAGGATGTAAAAAGGGCCCTTAAAAAAGACGGCATCATGTGCATGCAGTCCGAGGACCCGTGGTTTGACACGCCCATAATAAGGGATGTCCAGGCCAGGCTGAAAAAAATTTTCTCCTATTCCGGACTGTATCTTGCTTTTATCCCGATTTATCCCTCCGGAATGTGGAGCTTTTCATGCGCCTCTAAAAAACACGACCTCAGCGTAATCAGGAATAAAAAATCAAAAATAACGGGATTTAAATATTATACGCCGGAGGTACATTCGGCCGCTTTTAAACTCCCGCAATTTGTAAAGGATGGCATAAAATGAATTTTCTAAAAAATAACCACTTTGTCGCATGCACCACGCCTTTTGAAAAAGCCTCAAGCGTAATCGCGGGGCTTCCTTACGACGGCACATCTTCTTTCAGGCCCGGCTCCAGGTTCGCTCCGGAGTCAATACGCAATTATTCTTACGCGATTGAGACTTTTTCCCATGAACAGGAGAAGGACCTTAATGAATATAAATTCTGCGACCTGGGGAACCTTGAAATACCCATGGGCAGCAGCGAAGAGGCACTGGCGCATGTTGAAGGATTGTGCTCATGGATACTTGAAAATAATAAAAAAGCACTTTATATCGGCGGGGAACACCTTCTGACATATCCTATAATGAAAGAATACCACAAGAAGTACAATGACCTCAAGGTAATATATTTTGACGCCCACGCTGATTTCCGGGATGAGTTCACAGGCAGCAGGCTCTCTCACGCCTGCGCCGCGAAGCTCACCACGGAAGTTATCGGCAATGAAAATATCTATATGTTCGGCATCAGGTCGTTTGAAAAAAATGAGTGGCTTGATATGAAAAAGAAGAATATTTATGTTGACCACAAAGTCGAGCATTTCAACGAGATTGCCGAAAAAATAAAGGGATACCCGGTATATATGTCACTGGACATGGACGTATTTGACCCTGCCTGCCTTCCCGGACTGGGGACGCCTGAGGCCGGAGGAATGTTCTACAGGGATTTTATAAACCTTCTTCCGGGGCTCTCAAAATTAAACATAGTAGGGATGGATGTCCTTGAAATATCCCCCGAATATGACCCGCAGGGAAATTCGTCAATTTTTGCCGCAAAAGTTGTAAGGGAACTACTTCTTAACACCGCGGAAAAATGAAGAAAAAAGAGGCGCTTTATTTTTCTCTTTTCGTCCTCTTTACAATAATATCGTTTTATCCTGTTTTTTTCTCGCACAAAATAGTGATGTGGCTGGACATGACATTTTATTTTCTGCCTTTCCGCGAACTGACGTCGCATCTAATAAGGGCGAATATAATGCCTTTCTGGAACCCTTATATTTACGGCGGAAACCCGCTTCTCGCCAACATGCAGAGCGCGGTTTTTTACCCTATTAATATTTTCTTCCATTTGTTTTCCTTTCCAACGGCCCTGAAATTCTTCATTTTATCCTCGTATTTTATAATGGCTTCCTTTATGTATAAATTTCTTGAAAGCTGCGGAATATCAAAGGAAGGCGCGTTTTCCGGGGCCACAGTATTCGCCTTCGGGTTCTACACTGTCATAAAGGCGCCTGAAATGGCGGAATTAAGCACTCTTGTATGGCTGCCGGCGGCGTTATATTTTATAAAAAAGTATTTTTTGTCAAAAAAACCGTCGGACATGGTGTTCACAGCCTTTGCCCTGTCGCTTTCGCTGCTTGGCGGACACCCTCAGTTTTTTATATACTGCTGGCTCATATTTGCCGCATTTTATGCGTACCTGTTTTTTATAAAAAAAAGGGACGGCGCTGCGCGGGCCACGCTTGATTTTTTTATAATTCACCTTATATTTGCCGCGGTTACGGCTATCCAGTGGGTGCCCACTCTGCGGTTTCTTCTGAATTCAAAGCGTTTTTACCGCGGCTTTGAGCTGGCCCAGATAATAGGAAGCTACATGAATTACACACAGATTCTGAATTTTATCTGTCCGATATTCGGCATGGCACTGCCGGAGAGGGATAATTTTATGAATTGGGCCGGGAAGATAGATGTCGGCATCGCCGGGCTCATGCTGCTGCCGCTTGGGGCATCGGCATTGAAGGATAAAAAACTAAGGATAATGCTTCTGGCGGTATTTGCCGCGGTTCTATTTCTGGCTTATCTTGGCACGATGCCATTTTTTATACCCCTGTACGAACATTTTAAGTTCATAGGAATTATACGTTACCCGTCGAGGATAATTGTAATCGGATATTTCATATTGTGTTATTTTATAGCCGCGGGTTTTGACTCTCTTTTTTCCAGGCCTGCCGCGGAGTTAAAAAAATACCCATATTTTGCGGCGGCTGTATTTGTTTTCTTCGCGGCTGTATATTTCGCTGTTTTGTACAATAAAAATTACGTGCTCCGCCTGGGTATGGACCTTTTTAATGTCAAAAGGAATTTTCAGGATGTTTACGACAGCGTCGAACAGTACGCTTTTGTAATGAACGATTTCTTTTTGTTCGTCCTGCTCTGCGGAGTATCGGCCGCCGCCTTTACGCTGGCCGCCATGGATAAGTACAGGGGGGCGGTAATGAAGTATACGGCCCTCGCCCTTGTCGTTATAAGCGTCCTTGTCTTCAACAAAACGGGCTATGATTCGTTCGGCAATTACGAATGGAGCTCTCAGGATACAAGCCAGATGAAGTTCCTTTCGGGACGGGCGACGGACGGGCGGATACGGGTGCTGGCGCCCAATGTGATAAATCCCTTTGACTTTGTTCCGGACCTTGACGGATTGAAACAGTGGGCATATTACGCAGCTGATACGCTCACACCCAACGCGCCTATGTCATACGGGATTTATAATTCCGACGGTTTTGACTCGCTTTTTCTCGGAAGCTATCATGAATTTACATCCGGGCTGATGCTGACAAAGGCGCCATGGCGCAGCAGGGCTTTTGCGCTCCTCTCGGCAAGATATATAGCAAGTTCCGCAATAATAAAGGATCCTGAATTAAAAACGGCAAGCAGGGGATACAGCATTATATATGAAACAAAAAATTATTTTGAACGCGCTTTTTTTCTTGATGACGGCGTAAATACCGCGCGGCTTAATGAGGCCCGGGGCAGGGAACTTCTTTTAAAACATGATTTTGACCCGGCTAAAACCCTTATACTTGATGAACACTCTCCGTTAATTAAAGCAACAGCGGCGGCGCCGGAAAATAAAGCCGAAGTAAGCATAAAAAACTCGCCCGATGTAAATATAATTGATGTTTTCGTCAGGAATTCCAGGCCGGGCTGGCTTGTGGCAACCGACAATTATTATCCGGGATGGAAGGTATATGTTGATTCCGTGGAAAAAAATCTTTTAAGGGCATACACAACGTTTAAGGCGGTGCATATAGAGGCCGGCGAGCACAGGGTAATCTTTAAATATTCGCCTCCGGAATTTGCGGCAGGACTTACGGCATCTTTTGCGGCGCTGTTCCTGGCCGCGTTATTTCTTGCTTTTCATACCGCCCGGAAGAAGGGTCCGGAGTGCTGAAAAAAAGCAAAATCCTGGTTTTGGTTTTTTTCGCGGCATGCCTTATACTTTATCTAGAAAATATGGCGCCTTCGTTTAATTCCGATGATTCTCCGGAAACGACCGTGGCATATCAGACGCTCGGAATTCAGCACCCGCCGGGCTACCCGCTTGCCACAATGACCGGAAAAATATTCACATTACTGCCGCTGGGCAGCCCGGCTTTCAGGGCAAATCTTGCCGCTGTTGTTTTGAATTTACTGGCGGCATTCGCTGTTTATATGCTTGCCGGAATTATTTTTAGAAAGGTTTTTACAAAATTGAACGCCGGCGTTATTGAAGCGGCCGCGCTTTCGGCGGCCGCCATGTATGTATTTTCGGCCTCGTCATGGCTGCAGGGTTCGATAGCAAAGGGGTCAATTTATGCCCTGAACAGCCTGCTGTTATCCTTATGCTTTATTTCACTTTTTAAAATGGAGAAATCGGTAAAATATTTTTACCTTTTCGGGCTTGTTTTCGGACTTTCCATGTGCAACCACTGGACCAGCATGGCGGCCGCGGCCCCGGCTTTTATATATTATATAGTTATAAGAAGAAAAGCGCCGGGAGCCAAAAACTACGCGGTTGCTTTCCTGTTTTTTGCGCTTGGCGCTCTGGCCTATGCTTATGTGCCGGTAAGAAACGCCGGCAGCCCGGTTTACGCATGGGGAGATGTGAAGTCGGTAAACGGCCTATTCTGGCTTGTTTCGCGGGCCCAGTACGCCGGTATGGAAATAAAACACAGCTTTTCCGATACAGTGGGCCTGTTGAAATTTTATATAAGAAACCTTTTTACGTCGGAATATCCGTGGTATATAGCGCTTGCCTCGCTTTTTGGCGCGGCCGCGGCCGTGTTCCTGCTGCCAGCCGAAGGCGCCGCGCTGCTGATATCCTATATAATGCTTGCGGCAGCAGTTGCCTCGTTCGCGACCCCGCCTCCTGATACCGAATGGATAATAAAGCCATACCTTGTTTCGTCCGGAATTTTTACGGCGCTTTTTGCCGCACTTGTTATATTTTATCCGGTCAATGCCATAAAAAAAGGAAAAATCAGGGACACAGCCGCGTATGCCGCATTTGTATTAATAACATGCGCCTGCCTGTTTTGCGGAAATCCGGGCTATTCAAGGTATTTCATAGGATATGATTATTCAAGAAATCTGGCAAAAACCCTGACGCCGGGCTGTATTTTTTTTACTGAAGGGGACATGAACGTCGGGTCCGCTCTTTACCTGACCCTCGTGGACAGGGAAAATTTCGCGCCGGTAATACCGGTTGTTTCGCTCTATCCATGGTATATAGCGCAGCTTAAGAGGAACTACGGCGCGATAGTTAATTTTCCGGCGCCGGCCGCAACGGTCAAAGGCTATATCGCGGATGTAATTGCGGCAAACAGCGGAAAAGATTTCTTTTATTCAAATGTATTCACCGGAGAGCTTCTTGAACCTGGAACCCTGGCGCCGGCCGGCATAACATACAGGATAAAAGGGGCTTACGACAGGGCGGTTATAACGGATAGGTACATGAAACTTTATTCTTTTCGCGGGCTCACAGGCGACAAGACTGGATATGATGAATTTACCCGCAGGCTTGTTGTTGAGAATTATGCAATGGCATATTTCAACCTTGCGGACGCCCTGAGGACGGCAGGAAATAACGCGGCCGCAGCTGACTTTTATGAAAAAGGGCTCTATTTTTACCGCAATCACGGCGCTTATATAAATGCCGGGTTTTCATATTACACGGCAAATATGCCGGAGAAGGCCCTTGAAATGTGGCAAAAGGCACTTGAGACCGGCCCGAAAGATTCCGTTGTATATTTAAATATAGCCTATATCTATATTTCAAGAAAAGACTATTCAACAGCCGTTGAATATGTTAAAAAAGCCATTACCCTTAATCCGGATAACCAGGCTGCGCTGAAATTAATACGCGTCCTTGAAAAAACAAACCGCCCGGAATAATCGTCTTAAAAAACCTTGAACCACCGGGTAAAAAGGTCTATAATATATTATAATATATGGAAAAAACTGTTATTGTAAAGGTACCGCAGAATCAGGATGAAGCCGGGATTGCTTCCGACATAGATGAATTAAAAGGGCTTATTGCCACTGCCGGCGGCGAAGTATCGGGCCATGTCGTTCAGTTCAAACGTGACATTTCCCCCGGATATTATATAGGGAAAGGCAAGGCGGAGGAGATTGCCGATCAATATGGAAAAGAAGGCGTTACCCTTCTTGTATTTGACGCGGAGTTGAAGCCCATACAGGTAAAGAATCTTGAGGATATTACGGAAATGCGCGTGATTGACAGGACCCAGCTCATCCTTGACATTTTTGCCGCCAGGGCGCGTACGGCCGAAGGCAAGCTGCAGGTTGAATATGCCCAGTTAAATTATCTTTTGCCCAGGCTTTCAGGGCGCGGTTCTGATTTTATGCAGCAGACCGGAGGCATTGGCACCAGGGGCCCGGGCGAAACAAAACTTGAAGTGGACAGGCGGCGTGTCAGGTTCAGGATACAAAAAATAAAGGAAGAGCTTGAATCAATCAGGGGCGTACGCGAAAGGCAGCGCCTGCGGCGCAGGTCGGTGCCGGTGCCGCAGATAGCCATTGTAGGTTACACAAACGCGGGTAAGACAATGCTCTTAAACTCACTTACAAAAGCGGGTATGCTTTCCGAAGATAAATTATTCGCGACGCTTGATCCCAAGATAAAGCGGTATATCCTTCCTTCGGGATATAAGGTACTTTTTTCGGACACGGTGGGATTTATAAAGAACTTGCCCACGCATCTGATTGCCGCTTTCAGGGCCACGCTTGAAGAGGTAAGGGAAGCGGATATAGTCCTCCACCTGATTGACGCAAGCGCCGCGGGGTGGGAAGCAAGGCGTGACACGGTTTATTCAATATTAAGGGACATCGGCGCCAGGGAAGGCGGCATGATGCTTGAAGTTTTCAACAAGGCGGATTTGCTGACGGAATTAAAGAAAAAGTTAATTAAGCCTGACGGAGGGCTCTTTATATCGGCGCTGACGCAGGAAGGGTTTCCGGAGCTCTTAAAGGAACTTGACCGGATGGCCTCGGTAAATTTTATCGAAAAAAAGATAAGGATAAGGCCCGGGCAGGAAAAATATGCCGGTGTTTTTTACGAGGAAGGCATCGTTGACTCAGTTGAGTACGGTGAAAAAGCCGCGTACTACAGGGTGCGCGCCATGGAAAAAACTTTTGAACGGTTTGAAAAAATGACGGGACAGGAGAATAAAAAATGAGTGAATTACTGAGGGTAGGCGTTATCGGGGTGGGAAGCCTGGGGCAGCACCACGCCAGAAATTACGCCGCCATAGAAGGCGTAAAACTTACCTGTGTGGCCGATGTTTCCGAAAAGGGAAAGGAAATAGCCGACAGGTACGGCGCGGAATTCATGACGGATTACAGAAAAATGCTCGACAGGGTGGACGCCGTATCTATCGTGGTACCCACGACGATGCATTACAAAGTGGCGAAATTTTTTCTTGAAAACGAAAAACATGTGCTTCTTGAAAAGCCAATGACCGCGACGCTTAAGGAAGCGGAGAGCCTGATTGCCATCGCGAAGAAAAAGAAAAAAAGGATAGTGTTCCAGGTAGGCCACATAGAACGTTTCAATATGGCCATTAAAAAGCTGCAGGAATCCAAGCATGTACCGATACTTATCGAAGCCTCAAGAATGGGGCCGTTCACGGCGCGCTCTCTTGACGTTTCGGTCATACTTGACCTTATGATCCACGATATCGACATAATACTTCAGATAGTGAAATCGAAAGTTAAGAGAATAGACGCCATAGGCGTGCCGGTGTTGACGAAGTCCATAGACATGGCCAATGCAAGGATAGAATTCCAAAACGGGGCGATCGCGAACGTCACGGCCTCAAGGGTATCGCCCAAAAGGCTCAGGAAGATAAGGGTTTTTGAAAACAACCTTTATATGTCTATAGATTACATGAGGCAGTCCATAAAAGTTTACAGGGTAAAGGACGGCCTTCCCATGGACAGAAAGGTGGCCTGGAGCGACATGATGGAAACCGAGTCGTTTCCGCTGGTAAAACGGGAGCCCCTTGCGACCGAGCTGCGTTCATTTATAGATGCTGTAAGCGGCAGGAAAAAAACCGAAGTCACCGCGCAGCAGGCCCTCGAGGCGCTCAGAATTACGCTGGAAATAGAAAAACAGGTGCAGAATAAATTCAGAAAAATAAAAGGAACGCTTATTTGAAAAAAATTCTGATTTCGGCCGGCGAAGCCAGCGGAGATTTTTACGGAGCCGAGCTTGCCAGGGAAATTTACAGGCAAAAGGCCGGCAAAGTAAAAATAATAGGTTTCGGCGGGGCCAAAATGCGCTCGGCGGGCGTGGAGTTAAAAATCGACCTTGTTTCGCACGCTGTCATAGGCTTCCTGGAAGTATTGCTGAAACTCCTGGATTTTATATCCATATTCAGCGCGGCCAAAAAGGCCATTATCTCCGAGAAACCCGACTGTCTTATAGTTATTGATTATCCCGGGTTCCACTTAAGGCTCATAAAAGAGGCCAGGAAACTCGGGATAAAAAAAATAATTTATTACATAACCCCGCAGGTGTGGGTCTGGAAATACAACAGGATTTTCACCCTGAAAAAATATACGGATTACTGCATAACGGCGCTTCCGTTCGAAAAGCGGATACTTGAAAAGGAGGGTATAAAGGCGGGATATTTCGGCCATCCTATATCACCGTATCTGAAAAAAGCAACAATGAAAAAGAGCGGCGCCGTTGTGGGAATATTCCCGGGAAGCAGGAAGAATGAAATAAAAACTTTTTTTGAGACGATACTTAAATCCGCGGCCCTTGTAAAAATGAACATGGGCGGCGTAAAATTTAAGTTATTCAGGTCAGATACAATAAGCGATGAAATGCTTGCGCCTTACCTCAAAAAATACCAGGGGTTAAAGATTCAGGTCGTCAACGGATGGGACCTTTCTTCACGGGCCGGGCTTTCCGCCGCTATAGCCAAATCAGGCACTACAACGCTTGAACTGGCCCTTGTCGGAGTGCCGCAGGCTGTCGTATATAAAATATCCCCGGTTTCTTACGCGATTATACGCGCCATGTCAAAAGGCAGGTTTGTTTCCCTTCCCAACATTATTAAGGGAAAGGAAATTGTGAAGGAATTCATGCAGGATAATTTCAAACCGGAGAAAGTATCGGCTGAAATACTTAAAATATTAAGGGACGGGGATTATTCAAATAAGATAAAGGCCGGGTACGGCACGCTGAGAATGGGCGGATCAAAAACAGGCAGTATCCTGCGAAATATCGCGGCCGCGGCCCTCAGGAACGGCGGCATATGATATTCCTTTACAACCTGATCTTTACGCTGCTTTTGATTATAGCGTCTCCGGTGCTGATAATAATACTCGCGTTCAACCGCAAGTGGTCCGAAGGCATAGAGGAACGCTTCAGCATCAGGTTCCCCGGGGTCCCCGGGCGCTTTACCGGTAAAAAGGTGGTATGGTTCCACGCCGCTTCCGCCGGAGAAGTACAGGCGCTTGTGCCGGTAATAAAGGAATTCAAGATAATGAACGCCTCCGTGGAGCTTGTGGTCACAACAACAAGCTTAAACGGCAGAAAAAAGATAGAAAAGGAACTTGCAGGTGTCATTGCGGGCGCCGCGCTCATGCCAGTGGATATCGCTTTTATAATAAATCCGTTCATAGACTCACTCGCTCCAGAGGCGCTTGTGATTGTTGAAACCGAACTGTGGCCGAATATGCTTTCTTACACGTCAAAGTCGGGAGCGGCGATAATCATGATAAACGGGAGAATCTCAATTAAAAGTTTCAGGCTCTATTATGCCATGAGGTTCTTTTTTAAGAAGGTTCTTTCTGTTTTTGACGTCCTCATAGTCCAGAGTGAAAAAATGGTAAAGAGACTCTCACGGCTTGGCGTGGCAAAATCAAAATTAATAATAATGAACAACACAAAATATTCGTTTGAGGCAAATTCCGTTTCGCTGGAGGCGCTTTCAAAAATTGATAAGAAAGGCAAAAAAATTGTGATCGCCGGAAGCATAAGGGAGGGCGAGGAAGAACTGGTCATAGACGGTTTTATCAGGGCCAAAATAAAGGATAAACTCCTGATTCTGGCCCCGCGCCATTTAAAAAGGGGGCCTGTAGCGGCTGAATTACTGGGTTCAAAAGGGCTGAAATTCTGTATGTGGAGCTTGCTTGCTGATAAGTCCGGCATAATTGATTACGACGCGGTTATCGTGGACACCATAGGCGAGCTTTCATATATTTATACTATCGGTGATGTGGCGGTTATAGGCGGAGGGTTCAAAGAGTACGGAGGGCACAATCCGATGGAAGCGGCTGTGGCAGGGCTGCCTTTAATAATGGGAAAGAATATGTATAATTTTGAGGATACAGCCGATAAATTTTTAAAGGAAGGCGGCGCGTACAGGGCCGAAACCGCGGAAGAGCTGGGGGCAAAGCTGACTGAGCTGCTTTCCAACGAAGGAATGCGTTCTTACAACGGAGAAAAGAACAGGCGTATAATAGAAAAATTCAGGGGCTCGGCGGCCACCACCGCCATGCTCGTAAACGAGATACTGCTTGACCGCGCGAAAAGCGGCCGGGCTTGACGGCCCGGAGGCCAAAAGGGAGATTTTATGCTTGAAGGATTCTGGTTCAACTGTGTTTCGAGGAAAAAGAGAAAATTCGGAGAAACCCTTTTCTATATGCTTCTGCGCGTAATGTCTATTTTTTACTACGCCGGGCTGCTGATAAAAAAATCATTTTATTTTATAAAAATAATAAAACCAAAAAAGTTTAATTCAAAGATAATATGCGCCGGAAATATGACGGTCGGCGGCACCGGAAAAACCCCTTTTATTGAGGAGCTTGCAAAGCGCCTGATAAGGGAAGAGAAAAATGTTTTGATAGTGTGCAAAGGCTACCGCCGCGAAAAAACAAAGGCCGTTGATGTCGTATCCGACGGGGCGCAGATACTCTTAAAGCAAAAGAACGCGGGCGACGAGGCTTATATGCTGGCACGCGCCGTGCCCAAAGCAAAAGTAATCGTGGCTGACAACAAACTAAAGGGCATCGCCGCAGGGATAGAAGCCTTTAAACCCGATTATGTCCTGCTTGATGACGGTTTCCAGAAAAGGGGCGATATTGCCGACGCGATGCATGTGGTGCTTGTTGATTCGATAAATCCGGCGGGGTTCAACAGGCTCTTTCCGGCGGGAATGCTCAGGGAGCCTTTTTCAGGGATCAAAAACGCCGACGCCGTGCTTTTAACGAACGTCAACCTTGTGGCCCCGGAAAAAATAGAAAAGTTAAAGGAAGCCATACTTAAATTCAACAGGAACCTTAAGATATTCGAAAGTGAGCACCAGCCAAAACTGCTTTACAATATTTCAACGGGGGAAAAATTTGACACATCGTTTTTAAACGACAAAAAAGCCATAGTTTTTTCCAGTATAGGCAACCCCCTTGGTTTTGAAAGAACCTTAAAGAATATGGGGCTGCATATACTGGTCGGGCTGCGTTTTAAGGACCACCACAGGCTTTATAAACGCGAGATGGAAGCTGTTATGAGGCTTTATGAGGCGACAAAAGCGCAGATGATTGTAACAACGGAAAAAGACGAGGTAAAACTTATCAGGAAGCATATAACGGACAACAGGATATTCGCCCTGAAAATCGGGCTTTTTATAAAGAATGTTAAAGAACTGGAAAAGCGCCTTAAGGTTTCCCAGTGAAAATATTACTCATAAGATTCTCCTCCGCCGGAGACATCCTGCTGGCCGCCGGGCCGGTTGCGGCGCTTAAAGCTTCGGGGCATACCGTATATTTTCTTGCCGGGGAAAAATATTACGGCGCGGCCTCCGCGCTGGGAGCGGATGAAATTATAACTGTTGATTTTAAAAAGAAAGGCGCGTTGCAGGGCCTTGTAAGCTCGGTTAAAAAAACCGGTTTTGACGCCGTAGTCGACCTGCAGGGAAATTACAGGTCTTTTATTGTAAAAAATTCCTGTCCGGGGGCCGAGGTACGGACTGCGGTAAAAGATCCGGTAAAACGCAGGCTGATGGCGGCGTTCAAATGGTTCATTTCAGGCTCCACTTATTGTGCGGTTGCGGACAAATATATAAACGCCTGCTCCGATTTTATAAAACCGGGAGTAAAAACCGCTAAGAAGCGGAAAAAAAAGGGTCGCGTCCTTAAAATAGCCGTTCATGCAGGGGCTAGATGGGCCAACAAGCGCTGGCCATATTTTAAGGAACTCCTGGACTCTCTGAGGCTTATCAAAGGCACCGGTATAATACTGACCGGCGTCAAAGATGAGGTTGTAAATTCCACGGAATTATTATATTATAAAAAAAGCGGTGTAATCAACATGATAGGGAAAACAGATTTTCCAGCCCTGTTAAAGGTTATAAAAAATGCCGATGTCTTTATCGGCAATGATACGGCGGCTGCGCATGCTGCGTCGCTTTACGGCCTTAAATGTTTTGTTTTTCTCGGGCCGACAGTCAGGCAGTTCGGTTTTATAACGGAAAGGGATTTTACCGTGATAGAGGACGTGAGGTTGCTTTGCCGGCCGTGCCATATTCACGGAGGGGATTCCTGCCCGATAGGAACTTTTGATTGTATGAAAAACCTGCGGATAGCCGCTGTAACTGATGAAATAAAAAAATTAACCAGCAGAGGTAAATAATGGGCGGCTCTTTTGACCCGGTAAAGGCAAGGGAAAAACAGAAAATAGTAAACGCCAAACAGGTCAACCTGAAAGATTTTTCGTCGGCCCTTGTGATTCTGCCGTATAGCGTGGAGGATTTCATCCTGTGCTCGCCGGCAATAACGGCGTTAAAGGAAGCTATGCCGGCCGGGGGAAAAATAACAGCCGTGGTAAATGATTCGTGCGGAGGATTCGTAAGAGGATTGAAATCCATAGACACGGCAATAAACCTGAATCCTGCCAACCCGTTGTCGGTTTTAAACGCGGCTCTCTCTATGATGAAGGCGAAGTTT
Organism: uncultured Spirochaetia bacterium; assembly: GCA_964565765.1. Lineage (GTDB taxonomy): Bacteria > Oederibacteriota > PGYV01 > PGYV01 > Palsa-1178 > Bog-1181. The sequence continues at coordinate 32,070 of CAZMGF010000013.1, read as the reverse complement.
CAGCTTGTCGTAAATTTCAATCCTGCCGTACTGCCGGCTGTTCTTGCTGCATTTTTTACGAAAGCAAAGGCAAAGGTGGCATATTCGGAGAGGAATGAAAAATCATTTTATAACTCGCTGCATAACCTGCTGCTGCATTCGCTCGACCACCCGCAGCATAAAATAATCAAGTACCTCAATCTGACAAGGTTTATAGGCGCAAATACCTATGATTTCAACCCCAAGCTTGCAATTCCTGATGAGGACAGGGATTTCGCCAAAAAATTCCTTGAGAAAAACAATATTTCTCCTTCGGAGAACCTTATAGGTATACATCCGTCGATTAATGACAAAAAAAAGCGCTGGGCCATGTCGAAGTTCCAGCAGCTTACCTCAAATCTTATCGAAAAATACAACTGCAGGGTGCTTGTTTTCTCAAACAGGGACGAACAGGAGCGGCTGAAGGAATATATGGTGGTTACGAAAAAAAAGGCCGTCCATGTTGATACTTCCGATTATCTGAAAATGGCCGCGGTTTCAAGGTTTTTGTGCTGCTTTGTCACCAACGAATCGGACCTGATGCATATTTTCGCACCGTTCACCAACATAGTGGCGATATGGGGGCCGGGCGACCCCGAGGAGAACAAACCTTCCGGTTCAAACAATGAAATAATACTGCCTTCAGACGGGAACGTGGATTCGGTTCCGGTTTCCCGCGTAACTGAAGCCGTTAAAAATTTTATTTCCAGCGGAAATTGAAATGAAGATTTCCGCCGCTGTTGTTGCCTTCAATGAGGGCGCCAATATTGAGAGGTGCCTGAAAAGCCTTTCTTTTTGCGATGAAATCATACTTGTGGATTCCCGCAGCACCGACAACACAGTCAGACTAGCCGGGAAATACACCAAAAAAATATTTTACAGGGATTTTACCGGATTTTCCGATATCAAGAACTTTGCCCTTAAGCAGGCGCGCTTTCCCTGGGTGCTTTCAATCGACGCCGATGAAGAGGTGACGCCGGAGCTTAAGGCGGCTGTTTTAAGGGCGGCCTCCTCGGAAGAATTTGACGGTTATTTTATAAAACGCAGTGATTTTTTTCTCGGCAGGATGATAGCGCACTGCGGCTGGGACCGTGACTATCAGCTCAGGCTTTTTATGAGGTCAAAAGGCGCCTTTGACGGAAAGAAAGTTCACGAATCAGTCAGGCTTAATGGCCGCGCGGGAAAAATCAACGAACCCATACTTCACTATTCCTACCCTGACAGCAGGACATATTTTGAAAAAATGAACCGTTATACAACCATGCAGGCCCTTGAAAAGAAAAGGCCGTTTCCGGTTTTAATGATGATTTTCGCGCCGTTTTTTAAGTTTTTCAAAATGTATTTTTTAAAAGCCGGATTTATGGACGGGAAGCAGGGGTTCGTACTGAGCGTTTACAGCGGTTTTTCTGAATTCATAAAATTCGCCAAAATGGCATTTATCAAAAGAAAAGAGAGCTCCGGCGATAAACTGCTTGTGCGCGCCCCCAACTGGATAGGCGACGCCGTCATGATGACGGCCTTTTTCGGAGAATTAAAAAAGGTATACAGTGAAATATATGCCGCGTGCTCCGGCCCCGGCGTAAGCGGGATACTTTCAGGGAACCCTTACATCAAAAGAGTGATTGAATATGACCGCAAGAGCCTTTCTTCTACTCTTAAAGCCGCCGCGGAAATAAGAAAGGAAAGGATAGGGGCTGGGGTGTCGCTTTCACCGTCTCTTTCTTCTTACCTGCTCATGAAACTCGCCGGAATTAAAATAAGGGCCGGGTACAGCGACGACCTTGGCAGGTTCTTTTTAAACCGTGTTTATAAGCGCGATAAGAGCCACCGCAGGGAGCATGTAATGGGCGAGTACAGGCAGCTGTTTTATCTGCTTGACAATTCTTTTGATTTTTCGCGCGCGGCGCAGAAAATATTTACGGGAGCCGGGAGAGCCGCGGCGCTGAAAAAATACCGGAAAAAAGGCGCTTCAAAAACCATACTTATTGCCCCGTTCGCGAAATTCGGGCCGTCAAAAATGTGGCCCCTGGAAAATTACAGGAAACTAATTAAAATGATAATGAAAAAATATAAAAAAGCCGCGATTTATGTAACGGGGACAAAAGAGGACATGGAATTCGACCTTGGCCGGGAAATCACATCACATAAAAATTATATGGAAATGCGCGGGGCGCCGCTTAATGATGCGGCCGTGATAGCCGCAAATTCCGATTTTTTTATAGGCAATGATTCCGGGATAATGCATATTGCGGACGCTCTCGGGGTCCCGATGGCCGTGATATTCGGCTCCACATCGCCGGGGTGGGGCGGGCCGGTAAATTCAAGGGCCGAAATATTTTACAGCGGCGAGGATTGCCAGCCATGCTTTGAAAAGAAATGCAGATTCGGCCATTGCAACTGCCTGAAAAACATCAAACCCGCCGATGTATTCAATAAAATAAAACTGTAGAATAAAGGAAGATAATAATAACATATCCCTGTAGGGGCGTCCCGATGCGGCCGCCCGGTATTATACGGCAGGCGGGTATTTTTTTTGACCGTACGTCAACTGGACACACTTGAGCTTATCTGCAGGGGCCGTCTTGTATGGCGGCCCGGTAAAAAGCAAAAACTTACAGAGAGTAGATAGGAGATAGGAGAAAAAACACCCGCCTGTCGTATTTCATTTATCCGCTATAATATCGTTTTTACTTCGTGGAAAAAATAACATGCCCCCACTGTGACGGGTCGGATGTAAAATTCGTTCCGCCCAGATAGCGTGTCTGAATCTGCGCGCCGCCTGCGTTAAGGCTGTTTATTGCCGCGTCAAAAGAGATGGCCTTGTTTTTTATCTTGCAAAAACATCCGGTATTAAAGTTATACCAGGGGATAAGGGCCTCAATTACATAACCTGAAGGCTTCTGCCTGTAAAATAAAATAGGATTCTGAAGCGGGGCCTTTCTTGTGTAACTCCACGTTTCGGTGTTGGACGAGGCCTTTATGGCAAAATAAAAATCAAAATTACCAGGTGTTTTTCTCCCCGGCGCCGCCCCGGGATCCGTGCTTATGGTGAATACAAGTGAATCCGCTTTTGTGATGTCGGCCCCCTTAAAATTATTAATTCCGGGGCGGGGATCGTTTATGTCGGCATAAATATATATGTCGCCTGAATCATAGCCCAGGTAAATTTTGCCGGAGGGAAGCCCTTTTTTATCCGGGGTTCCAATAATCAACGGATCAGTTTTAACGGAGGAGTCAAGCGCTCCGTCGATAACAGCGTTATCGACCGATTTAAATACCGGCACATTCTCTTTTTTGCCGCCGGCGTCAGCGTTTTTTTCTTCAGCGGATAAAACGCAAAAAAACGATAAAAGCATGATAAAAACAGCTGCTGTTTTTTTCATCTTTGCTCCTTTAAGGGTTTGCTTATATACAATATTAAATTCACAGTTTATTTATAACACAATACAGAAAAAGGTGCAAAACTTAAAAATACCTTGCTTAAAAACAATAATTCTGTTATAAAATTAACGTTTCGAATTTGTGGCGGCGTAGCTCAGTTGGTTTAGAGCATACGGTTCATACCCGTAGTGTCGGGGGTTCGATTCCCTCCGCCGCTACCAAATTCCGGGAAAACCGGCGTTAAAAAATCAGCGCCGGACACCTCATTATTAAAGGGAACAATTGCCCGATGAAAAACGAAATCCTTGCCTCTTTTTACAATTCACTTGTCAGGCTAAACAGGCCCGGTGAAAAAACAATCATAGCCGCTGTCTCCGGCGGCGCGGACTCCGTCGCACTTTTTCATATGCTTAACCTGGCTGCTGATGAATTGCGTGTAAAAATAGTGGCTGCCCATTTCAACCACAAATTGCGGGGGGCCGAGAGCCTGCGTGATGAATTATTTGTAAAAAATCTGGCGGCGCTTTACAAAACCCCGTATGAATGCTCGCGCGCGGATGTAAAAAAAGCCGCGTCTCCGGGAAAAGGCGGGCTGGAAAAAACCGCCCGCGATCTCAGATACTCATTTCTTGTAAAAACGGCAAAAAAATACGGCTCTGGGACCATCGCCCTCGGACATAACCTGGACGACAACGCGGAGACGCTTATATTCAGGCTTATTACCGGCGCCGGAGCCGCCGGGCTATCGTCAATCCCGGAACAGAGGGAAATTTCCGGCGGAATAAGGCTGATCAGGCCCCTGCTGGGTATAAAGAAAACTGAAATAATTAATTACCTTAAAAATGAAAAAATTCCATTTGTTTTTGATTCGTCAAACGCGGGGAATGATTATACAAGGAACCGCATCAGGCACGGGCTTATTCCCCTGATAGAGAAGGAATATAACGAGGGCTTTAAGGATGCCGCCGCAAGGACCGTGTCGATAATCACAAATGAAAATGATTTTATGGAACACCACGCGCGCGCGGCGTACGGACGATGCGTCAGGACAGCCGGCGGCGGCGCGGTTATAAACACAGGCTGGTTTCTGCGGCTTCATACGGCCATCCGTTACAGGGTTTCCGCAATGATCCTGAAAAATCTGATTTCGAACGGCAGAAAAGTTACCTTCGGACAGGTTTCGCTTCTGAACCACAGCATCAGCGGCGGCAAGGCGGCGTCATTGCCTGACGGATTTATCGCGGCTCCGCACGGGAATCATTTCCTGGTATCAAAAAATGAGGCAAAAAAAGAGGCAAGGGCGGTTGTTTTTGATCCGCAAAAACCCGGCGTGTTTACTTATGATGGAATTTCTTTCTCGCACAGTGTGATAAAAAATGTAAAAAAACATGAATTGCGGGATAAAAACCGCGCTTATCTGGATTTGAACCGCATCCGGGGGAAAATAACGGTAAGGCATAAAAAAAAGGGCGACAGGTTCAGGCCTTTCGGCATGGCATCCGCCATAAAATTAAAAAAATTTTTTATAGACAACAAGCTTGAAAAAAACACTCCGGTATTTATTAAAGGGAAAAAGGCGATGTGGGTGGCTGGAGTCAGGGCAGGCGAAGAGGTAAAGGTAAAAAAAGGTACAAGCAGCATACTGAAAATAGAAATAATAAACCCCGCCTAAAGCTTTTTATAATAAAGCAAAAACAGCATGTAAAAATTTTGTCCATATTTTGTATATACAATAAGATATTTATTCTTGACTTTGAAATTATACGGGATATAATTTCAAAAGGGAAAAGAAGGAGGCTATCTTATCAGTTATACGGAGCGGCATGCGGTAGTCACAGGCATAGGTATCATAGCGCCGAACGGCCTTAACAGCGTGGAGTTCTGGGACTCCCTTGTAAACGGCGTATCCGGAATCGGCGAAATCACCTCATTCGACACATCAAATCATTCCACAAAAATCGCCGGAGAAATAAAAAATTTTGACGCAGCAGGAATCTTCGGGAAAAACGAGGCAAGGCGTACGCCGCGTTTTGCGCAGCTTGCCGTATGCGCGGCCCGTGAGGCAATCAGCGACGCTTCACTGACAATTGACGAAAATGAAAAATACAACACCGGCATTGTTGTAGGCGTCTCCATAAACGCCCTTGAAATAATCGAAGAGCAGGTGATGGTAATGAAAGAAAAAGGGGCGCACAGGATGTCTCCATTTACCGTTACAGGCGCGCTTCCCAACGCCGCGGCCGGCATGCTGGCCATTGCGCTGGGCATAAAGGGACGGGCCGCCACTATCTCGACGGGTTGCTCCTCATCGCTCAATGCCATAGGCCATGCCTATGAACTGATAAAATATGGAAAACTCGAAAGGGTGATTTGCGGCGGAGCCGAGGCCCCGATAACACCCTCTATAATGGGGGCTTTTTGCGCCACACGCTCGCTCTCCCAGCGCAACGGCGACCCGCGCGCGGCAAGCAGGCCATTTGACAGGGACCGCGACGGATATATATTAAGCGAAGGCTCGGCTATGCTGGTTCTTGAGGAAAAAGAATCTGCCATAAATAGGGGAGCCAGGATTTACGCGGAGGTAATGGGTTACGGCAGCACTTCCGAGGCCATTTCAATGTATAAAATGGACGACACCGGAGATGAAGCGGCAAGGGTCATGATGGACGCGGTAAGGGACGCCAATATAAAAAGCAGTGAAATCGATTATATCAGCGCGCACGGCAGCTCCTCGCTTGTTTCCGATATCCGCGAGACAAGGGCTATAAAAAAAGTTTTCGGCTCGCACGCTGAGAAATTAAAAATATCATCGGTAAAATCAATGCTTGGCCATCCACTGGGGGTTTCAGGCGGGTTCCAGTCGGTGGCGACAATTCTGGCGGGTTCAAAAGGCTACATACCGCCCACCATTAATTACAAAAGCGCCGACCCCGAGTGCGACCTTGATTACGTTCCCAATGAATCCATAAGAAAAAAAATATCCACGGCCATGGTTAATTCCTTCGGCCTTGGCGGCAATAATTCTTCCATGTTATACCGGTTATTTTAAAAGGAGGCCTTCTTTCTATGGAGCGCAACGCCGCCGCTGATAAGTTTATGTGGGATGTTTACGCTTCGGCGTATGACGACCTGGCGCGTTATTACGCGCCATACGCGCAGGTTACCGAAGAAGCCTTTATACGCGCGCGTGAAGGCGCGCAGGCAGGCGGGACAATACTTGACGCGGGATGCGGCACCGGAGAGCTTTCGCTGAGGCTTCTTAAAAACGGGTTTACTGTCAAAGCCGGAGATATCTCGGATTCCATGCTTTCTCTCTTCAGGAAAAAACTCAAAAAGCTTCCCGCAATATCCGCGCAGTGCGCTGTAATGAATATGGACCTGAATAAAAAACTGGAGTTCGCGGATAATTCCTTCGACGCGGTTGTGAGCATCCACGCGCTTTTTATGCTGCATGATATAAAAGCCTCACTCGATGAATTTGACAGGGTATTAAAACCCGGGGGCCGTGTTGTAATCGCGCACGTGCGGCCGGTTTCCATAAAAGTCCTGCTGGAAAAGGAGTTTGAGGAGGGCGGTTTCTTCGGCATGGCCAAAGTTTTCTTTAGGCTTTTTAAAGTCGGTGTGATAAACTTGGTTGTGTCAGGGATACACAGGCGGCTTTACGGAATTACTGCCGCGGAAGAAATAATCAGCCACTTCGAGTCAAAAGGCTACAGCCTTTCCCTGCGGAAGACAATGTACAGGGGTTACGACGACTTTATGGTGCTGGATAAAAACCGGCGGTGAACTTGTCTCCAGCGATGGACGCGTACCAGATACAGACAATTATATCGTTTTTGGGAATAATGGCGCTGGGTATACTTACAGTAATAAAAGAACCCGGCAACAGGCTGAACATTTCGGTGGCCTTTTTTTATATCGCGGTGGCTCTGTGGCAGCTTGACCTTTTTTTTATCAAGGGGGCTTTTTCGGCGGAGCAGGCAAATTCTGTATCCAGGATATTAAGGCCGGCCATGCTTTTAATGCCGGTGGCATTCCTCAGGTTTTCAATCCTTCTGACAAAAACAGGCGGCAGGGCGCTTTTGCTTGAACGTGTTATGGCAATTTACGCCGGGATACTTGTTGTTTTAAACAGCCTGGGTTTCGGCGTTAAAGGCTTTGTTTTTAAGGAGGGAATGGGATATGTGGCAAGCCCGGACCTGATTTACAGGCTTTATATGCTGCTTGTGGCCGTAAATATGCTCACCGGGTTTTATCTGATGCTTAAGAAATATTATTCAAAGGACTGCCTTGCCGCGGAAAAGACGCAGATACAATACATGGTGCTCGGCATAGGCATTGGTTTTACCGGCGCCCTCACCAATATTTTGAATATTTTTGGCTTCAATTTTATCTATCCTGTGGCGGGGTTCTGTGTCCTTGTTTTTTTCTGTCTTACAACTTACGCCATATTGTCGAACGACATGCTCAACGTGCGGGAGCTGCTACAGAAAGCAATAGCATACGCCTTTACGGCGGCAATTGCAGCCGTAATATACGGAATATATTTTTATATGCTTTACGCCGGCATTACCCCCGGGGTTTTCAGGGTAACATCGTTTTTTATAATAACCCTCATGATAATTTTGGCCATTGACCCGACATTCAAAATGCTGGACAGGATGACCAGAAAGGCTTTTTTTATATCAAATTATGACTTTCAGGTGCTTCTGCAGAATGTCCTTATTGAAATAGGGCTGATAAAGGAATACGGCCCGCTTTTTGAGCGCACAATAACCAACGCGGTAAAGGTGTTGAAACTGAAAAGTTCGGTTATGTTCTTTTATGACAATGAAAAAAAGTGTTTTGTCCTGTATTCACCGCGCAGGAACGAAAATGTATGCATTGCGGAAAAGCACCCCATATTTGAATATGTGGGCGCGAGAAAAGACGCGGTCGCCTACAAAAAGATTGTCGATGATGTGACATATTATTACAGGCCGAAAAAGGAGTACATAAACATAAATATCGACGAGGTGCTCTCACTGCTCAGGGAATATGGCGCGGAAATATGCATACCGCTCATGATGGGCGGCGAAATAAAAGGCCTCTGGATCATAGGCGCAAAGGCAAATAATTCGGTATTCCAGCGTGAGGAGGTATCCTGGCTGAAAAACATCGCGGTTCAGCTTTCGGTAATCGCGGAAAATATCATGCTTTACGACAAACTAATAAATTCCGAAAGGCTCGCCATGCTTGGAAAAATGTCGGCGGCAGTGGCGCACGAAATAAGGAACCCGCTTACAGGGCTCGACGGATTTGTCCAGATGGTGCGCGCCGACAGGGGCAATAAGGCCGCGATGGACAGGTTCCTTGACATTGCTCCCGAAGAGTTCAGGAGGCTTGAAAAACTCACCGACAACCTGCTTGCGCTCAGCCACACTTCGGCGCTGAAAATCGAGGAGCTTGACCTGGTAAAGCTTCTTGATAATGTGAACGACCTTATGGAACACACATTCAGGACAAAAAATATAAAAGTGATAAAAAATTATTCGGGGGCGCTTCCGGTAAAGGCCGATGTGAAACAGATAAGGCAGGTCGTGCTCAATATCATTATGAATTCCATACAGGCCATGGAAAAGGGCGGGACGCTCGGGATTTCATGCGCGGTAAAAGAGGTTTACGGGAAAAATTATTCCACACTTTACTTCTGGGATTCGGGGCCGGGGTTTGATGAAAAAACGCTCGGAAAAATATTTGAGCCATTTTTTACCACCAAGGCGGACGGAACCGGGCTGGGGCTCGCCATATCAAAAAATATAATGGAAGCGCACGGGGGGTTTATCCGCGCGGGCAACAGCGGGTCAGGAGCGGTCGTGGAAATGTTTTTTCCGGAACATATTTTTTAAGGACAAATGCGGTTGACTTTTTCAAATATAATGTATATATATTAGATAGTATATAACTTTGAACCCGGAGGAATTACAAATGCGCGAAAAAGGCAAAATGAAGAAAGAAAAGAAAATTTTAATCAGGGTGAACCGCGACGAGAAAAAGCAGGCGGAACAACTGGCAAAAGAGGAAGGAAAAAATACTTCCGAATTTTTCAGGAGCCTTTTAAGGGAACACGGCGACAGGAAAATGCTGGAAGTGCACCTTAATATAGTGGAAAAATACGAAGGGGTTCTTGAAAAATACAGGAATCTTCTTCAGAAATTTGAAAAAAACACAGACAACTGATGACTATACAGGCCGCGGTAAAAAAAAGACTGCTCATAGTTGACGACGAATATTCCATTCGCGAGGCCCTCGAGATGCTTTTTAAGGGGAGGGGATATTCGGTAAAAACAGCCTCCAACGGCGAGGATGCCCTTAATGTCCTTGAAAAAGAGGATTTTGAGGTCATAATTTCCGATATCCGCATGGACAGGCTCGACGGCGTCGGCCTCATCAAAAAATTAAAAAGCGACAACCGGGGCATACCCGTTGTTTTTATTACTGCTTATCCCGAGCTTGAAAACGCCGTGGAAGCCCTCAGAAACGGTGTTGTTGAATATATAAAAAAACCCTTTGACATGCAGGCCATTGCAGGCAAGGTGGATTCAATAATAAACGAAAAACACAATTCCTCGGACGAAACCAGAAACCGCATGGTCAGGGATGAAAAGGAAAAATTCCTTTACAGGCTTTCGCATGAGCTCCGCACACCGCTGACCCCGGTATCGGGTTATCTAAAGCTTCTGCTGAAAAAAGAATTCGGCGAAATACCTCCGCAGCAGATTCCGATACTTAAGGATATGTCCCGCAACAGCGACAGGCTTAAAATGGTGGTTGACGACCTTATAATGCTTTACGCGCTGGAACACGCCCGCGAACCCCTTTCGCCGGGAATGTACGACCTCTCCGCAATAATAAATGAAGCGCTTTTGGGGGATGAAACAGTCATAAAACGCAGGAAAACAAATTTTGAAATACATTTTTTTGACGGAATAGGGGAGATGTACTGCGACGGCAAAAAAATGAGGCGCGTATTCTGGCACCTTGCGGACAACGCCGCACGCTTCGGCCCGGAAAACTCCACTGTGGAAATAACGGCCAGGAAATATATGTATGATAATGCCATGTATATAAAAGTTTCTGTCCGGGACAGAGGGGACGCGATAGGACAGAAAAACAGGCACGGCATATTTAATTGTTTTTACAACATAAACCCCGCCGGAGACGACGAAAGCGTTAATTCCGCTGTAAGGGGAATGGGGTTGGGTTTGACATTAAGCAGGGTTATTATAGAGGCGCATAACGGGAAAATATGGATAGACGACCCGCAAAACGGGGCGCAAAACGGCAATATATTCAGTTTTATTATACCTGTGTTATAAAGTCAATATCCGCTCTTTTTTTATATCGCACATTTAAAATTTACTAAATAATTCAAAAAAGCAATAATATCGGCATATTTTTTCTGTTATACCGTGGTATGAACCGGTTTATATAATAGTGAAAAAAGTGTAAACTTACATAAAAATATGCTTGATTTATTGACGGAATTCTATTATCATAATAAAGTAAAGGTTTAAGTGAAACCAATTACAGGAGGTTTTATAATGTCTTTAAAAAACTGCAAAATATTACTAATTTCATTCTGCCTGCTGGCAGTCTCTGTTTCAATTTCAGCAACCCAGCGCTTCCTGATTGTGGCGCCTGGTGAGTCATACAGCGGCACGTCCGCGAAGACTGGCTCGCCGCTGCCGCAGGTTGACGGCGTGCCTTTTGCGGTTTCAATTGTTTCTTATGATGATGCGTTATTTACACCAATGATAGCGACCAATCAACAGGTATCAATGACTGCAAATAATTCATCTACTATAACTCCGGTAAATACATTTACGCTTAATCAGGCAATCGGCTCAACAGCGAATTGCCTTCTTTATCCTGTAACAATAACATTTACCTTGGGAGATTCTGGAAATGTTGTTATTGCGGCAAATAACGTGCCCTCTCCCAGCATAGCGTTTGGCAGCGAAACAATTACGGCCCAGGCAATGACTAAATTTGCTTTTGCAACAATTCCACCCGGAATAACAGCGGGAGTTGCTTTCCCGATTTACATAACGGCACAGACAGCGGCTAACGCGACAGTTACAGGATTTAACGGACAGGCGACGCTTACAGCGAATTATATCGGCCTCGGTGCGGTATCGCTTGGAACAGTTACTTTTGTAAACGGCATTTATTCGGGCAATGTGACATTATATGACGCGTCAGCCGGAAATGTTACACTTACAATTACTTCAACTACACCATCGGCAACGGCAAACAGCGCGGGTTTTTCCGTGGCAGCCGGAGCAATTAACAGCCTTTTAATGGTAGCGCCAGGTGAGACATACGCGGGCGGGACCAACGGGGGAATAGGCAAGACAGGAACCCCAAACCAGCAGACGGCAGGGACGCCGTTTTATGTCACTGTTTACGTCACGGACGCCGAATGGAACACAGTGACCACAGCTACAACAATAAATATGGCTTCATCAGATCCTAATGTTGTTTTTACGCCGGTAAGCCAGGCAGCCTCAAACGGGTCGGCCCTTTTTGCCGTCACACTAAAAACTGTCGCATCAGGCTCGCAGACAGTAACAGCTTCAAGGACCGGCGGCGGGGCAACAGCGGCAACAGATACAATACCCCTTACATTCGCGGCCACGGTGGACCATTTTAATATTACGAACACAATCGGTACATTGAATGCGGGACAGCTCTTCCAGGTTCATGCGACAGCAGTGGACGCGTATAATAATACTGTGACAACTTTTTCAACATTACCCACGGTTTCGTTTTTTACCGGAGCAGTGGCGCTTCCGGCAAACCATTATGCCGCGCCGACAGGCGTGTCATCATCAGGCGGTTTGATTACATTCAGCACAAGGATATATCAGGCAATATTGAATAATGCCAATGTCCAGATAACATCGTCAACAACAGGTTCGGCATCAGGAACAACAAATAATTTTACGGTAAACGCCGGAGCTTATGTGGGGCTTGACCTTGTCTGCCCGGGACAGACCTTTGACCAGGGCAATCATACTGGTGGATTATCGGGGACTCCAAATGCCGCAACAGCCGGAATTCCTTACACAATTGTCGTTTATGCGGTTGATAATTACGGCAATCAGATAGCTAATAATGACGCGGTGAATATTACTTCGCTTGACATTCTGGCGCTTATAAACGGAACTACACAGCCACAGTCAATAAATCTTTCGGGCGGGACCGCCACATTCGGCGTAACATTCAAAACCGGAGGCGTTATGTCTGTAACCGGCACTGATACCACCGACGTCGTGGACGGCAACCCGTCAGGTTCATGCTCCATAAATGTATTGGCGTCAAACCTGGCGTCTTTTCAGCTTCTTGGCGTATCAAGCCAGACGACTGCCGGCTCCAATTTTACCCTTCAGGTAATAGCCACGGACCAGTATAAAAATACAAAGACAAATTTTACCGGAACGGTTTACATTTCTTCAACCACGGACTGGACCCTTCCTTATGAAACAACAATGGCAATTTCCGGGGCAAACACATCCCTGGACAATTATAAATGGGCCGTTGTTTTCCAGGCTTCGGACAACGGAGTGAAAAATCTGACCGCTGATTTTTTAATGGCCACAACCAATGTTCAGGCATTTGCCAGCGATAATTTCAATGACACTCCATCTTCAAGCACAGGCCATACTGGAATTTCTGTTACGACAACTGTAATAGCTTCAACGCCGGTTAAATTGCAAATCTTGCCTCTTGGAGTACAGGCCAGGCCCGGAACCGCCGACGGCATAAACAACACACCGACAGGCGAGGGTGTTAATACGGATTTCCCCTGCACTGTCAACCTGACAGACGCCTACTGGAATGTGGTTACCGGTGGAGGCGACGCCACGGATCAGATAAATATTACATCAAATGACCAGTCAAATACTAAAATTAATGATGTTTCAATTGCCGTAACACCGCAGAGCGTTTTTTTAGCAAAAGGCACTGCGACTTTTAACGCATATTATGGAATTCAATCAAGCTCTTTTTATCTTATAGTTTCCGACGCAACGCAGGGAAGCATAGCGTCCAATCCACCGGCACATTTACCAATAGATATAGCAATATATACAATTAAGAATATAACTATTACAGCGCCTGGCGGCGGAAATTTAACGGATGTATATGCAGGAACTGCATTTTCAATATCTATGACAGCTTATTCTTCAATCGGAGTTGTGGCTACCGGTTTTAATGGAACGGTGAATATTTCTGCGCCGTCAGATTATACAACATCGGAAAACACAATAGCGCCAACCACGTCAATTGCGTTTTCTGGTGGCGTCGCGGTAATGCAGGTAGCCATTTACCGAGCATATGCCAATGATGTTGTTCGGGCACAATTTGGCGCGACACAATTTGGATCAAATTCATTCAATGTAAATCCAGGCCCTGTCACGGGAATTCAAGTAATACCGGATGGGATGTCTAATTTGGCGGGTTTAAATAATGTTGGAATTCCGGGCTATATAGGATATGCAAGCACACCTCCTAATGTTGTGGAAGCCGGTTCGGGACACGAATTTACAATTTTTTATGTTGATAATTATTACAATCAGGTGACAATTGCTTCGGGAACATGCCAGGTTACCTCAACTGATCCCAATGCAACGGTTGATGGTAATAGCCTTTTATATTTGGCTCCAATCGTCAGCGGAGAATTTCAATCGGCCTCCGGTTTTGTATTAAGGACAGTAGGTTTGACAGGGCAGCAAAGCGTAACCGCGACAGATAATACAAATGGAAGTTTAAAGGACACATCGCCGGAAATATTAGTCAGGCATACTACATATAATAACTTCACGGTTTTGGCGCCTACAACGGCTGTGACCGCAGGAATTCCCTTTAATATTACTATTACAGCTTATGATGCGTATGGAAACATTTGTGACGACACCAACGGCGGTGTACCTTTCAACAGCACCGTGAGTTTATCCGATGATTCAGTAAGCGGAGCCAATACAATGCTGCCCAACACCTATCCTTTGACAAAAGGGCTGGCAGTTGCCAGCACTCAGCTTTTTGAGGCGCATTCTTCAAATACCCATATAACCGCCCAATATAACACTGCAAGCGGAATATCGAATGCAATAACTATAAATCCAAATAATTTTAAAAGGCTGTTTGTGACGACAACGGGCATGTCCCCAAAACCGGGATTTTTCACGGATCCTGTATCCATGCAGTTCCTGATGTATGATCCCACAAAACCGCCGTTCTGGACATCGGGAGGGGGAAGCAACACAACCATTGTTAATGACGCGGCCCATACTCCAACAGGATATGTATTTACAATATACGCATGCGATGCGTACGGAAATATAGTAACGGGTTCCGCGGATGTTCTCGGACAGACAGTAACTGTGGCCACAAATGACTTGTACGCAATTCCTGTAACACCTGTGGCGATAAATGAGACAACTGGCCAGGCAACAGTTAATTTGATATTTCACACGGCCATGACAGGTGTCAGCGTTACAGCTGATTATACAAATATAAATATGCAGAATTTTACAACGCCGACATTTACAACTTTAGCCGGAACGCCCTATGGTATACAGATGCTCGTGCCGGGGCTTACGGTCAATAATGGCGCGGGAAACTGGAATACAGCGGGCGCATACTGGGATAATGGTATAATTGGCACTGCTTCAGCTGAGCTTTCAACCCAGCCGTTCCCTGTAACCATACAGGTATCTGATATATATGGTAATTTTACCACAGGAAATAATGACCATATCAAGATTACCGGACCCGCGCCGAACTCCTATGTGCTTGCTACTTCATTTCCCACAGTCGCCAACAGTTTTACGGGACAGGTAGGGGATGCGTATCCTGGCGCGATTACCCTGACGGCGCATATTGATGTTACAGCGACAGACAATATTTCACTCAATGTTTCTGATATTGATAACGGGGCATTGAACGTAACCTGCTATCAGAATCCTACATCTGTAAATGTTATTACTGGAGGAAATCTCGGTTTCCTTGTTTATGCAAGGGCAACATCCGCGGACGCGTGGACAAATACGGTAAATGTTATAACAACTGCGGCGCCGAATACATTTGGATTTGAGGTAACTGTAGACAGCGGCGGAACAAGTATACCGGTTTATGGCGCGGTTTACCTCTTTAACTGCACCCCGGTTTCAGTGGACACATTAACGGTTCTTGGAGGCACGCTCGGGATACCAAGCGCTACGACCACAAATCTGGGTTCATATATTACAATGCTGCAGAGTTATACTGACGCGACAAGCTTCAGGATAAAAGTCTCTGATCCCACAAACGCCCTTTCCCCAAAATATTCGCCGATAATTGTTATGGGCGCAAACCCTAATTCTGTGACCTTTACAGTTTCGGCGCAGAACCAGAACGTCAGGGCAAATACCGCCACTAATGTTTACGGCAGGGTGGTTGACGGCAACGGCAATCCTGTAATAGGCGTAAACGTTACATTTAATATACAGTCAGGCAATGGAGTCTTTGACCCTGTTTCCAACACACAGATAGCAAGCGCCCTGACTGACGCCACAGGTACAGCGGTGGTTCAGTTCTACGGCAGTTATCAGAACGAAGTGGATACTATCATGGGAAATTACAACGGAAAAATAAGTTCCGTTAAAATTGAGGTATCTGTTGTCGCTCCGATACTCGGGCAAGTATCTAATTACCCCAATCCGTTCAAGGCAGGGGCCGAGAACACGAATATTTCATATTTAATGGATACCAACCAGAATGTGAAGATAACCATATACAATCTATTCGGCGACCTTGTCTTCAATACAAGCATTAACGCCGGAAGCCCTGGAGCCACGGCCGGGATGAACACATTCGTCTGGAACGGCAAAAATAACAAGGGACAGGTAGTGGGCAACGGCGGCTACATATGCGTCGTTAACACCGTGATCCAGAATGCCACGAAAAACATGATACGCAAGATCGCGGTTGCAAAATAAATATTATATAAATTAAAAAAACAATAACCCTGACTGTGGGTTATTGTTATTAAGTATAATAACGCGACGGAGGTTTTACTTATGAAAAGAATAGTTTCTGTAATATTAATATGCGCCGGCATGGCTGCTTTTGCCTTTGCTGCGGGTGATTACGGCACGCCGGGAGAATACCTGACCTGGGGCATCGGCGGAGAAGCCTCCGGCCTTGGACGCGCCTTTACAGGCCTTGCTGACGACCCTTCGGCCGTCATTTACAACCCTGCCGGCCTGGCCCAGCAAAATCCCCTGCAGATAACCCTGCAGCATGTGGCTTTATTTTATGATACTATGTTCGATTTTGCGGCGGTTACTTATCCGGTCTCCGGCGTGGGCACATTTGCTTTAAGTTATTTAAGGCTCGGTTCCACGGGCTACGATTCAAGGGACAACAACTGGAACACAAGCGGAACATTCGGGATATCGGACCAGGCTTTCATATTATCTTACGCCAAAGATATGACGCCGTGGCTCGCCGGCGGAGTCAACCTAAAACTTGTTGATGAATCCGTATTTTTGGAAAACGGCATGGGGTTCGGCGCTGACGCCGCACTGCTGTGGACGCCGACCGAAATGATAAACGTCGGGCTTGACATCATAAATATAGTGCCTCCCACTGTAAAACTTAGCGATACCGCGGAATCTTTCCCGATAACAATGAAGCTTGGATTCGCCTTTAAATTCCTGGGCGACAGGATAATACCTGTATTTGATATTGAAAAAGAATTTACCCAGCAGGATTTGAAATTTATGATGGGAGTTGAAGCCTATCCCATACAGGACCTCGCGCTCCGCGTGGGTTATGACGAGACTGAAATCACGTTCGGCGCCGGCTACCTTATAAAACCAGTCAAACTTGATTATTCAATCTCTATTGACACACTGGGAATCACGAACAGGGCGGCTCTGACCCTGGAGTTCGGCGGGTTTGACATAAACCTGAAGGCCGACCCGAATATATTCTCGCCGGTCGGAGTAAAGAAAAACACAACAATCGCCATTTATGCAGTAACCAAATACCCCATATCAGAATGGGAACTTAACATAATGAACGAGGACGGCGATGTTGTCAGGACATATTCAGGCGACGAAAAACCGCCCACATCAATTATATGGGACGGAAAAGACGACAGGGGGCTCCCTGTATCCGACGGTGAGTACAAAATCGTCATGAAGGTAAAGGACAAGAACAACACTTCCATAGAATCCGGCAAGGAAACAGTGAAGGTATCGTCTGCAATTCCTATGCAGCCGGGCTCGATAAAGCTTGAGGAATAAAGTAAATTAATAAAAAAGGTGAGGATAATACATGACAAAGAGAATCAACTTATTTACGGTTTTTCTTCTGTTGGCCATTGTTTTTACAGCCGCTCCCTTTACCGCAAAAGCCGATGACGAAAAGGAAATATCAAAGAACTGGGCAATGGTAATGGACGCGTATAAGACCTCCCCGACGGCCAAGGATACATATGACAAACTGGATAATTTTGCAGCGCGCTGGAAGGACAATAACAGGCTTGAGGCTTCCAGGGCGGTTTATTTGAAGGGTGTTACCCTGCAGGGGCTGAAAAAATACCAGGAAGAACTTGATGTTTTCAAGAGCGTCCTTGACCAGTATTCTTCGTCGCCGTACGCCGACAGCGCCGACTATAAGATGGGCGAGGCGCTGTATAATATGGGTAAATATGACGATGCAATTGATGTCTGGAACGCTTTCAGGTTTAAATACTCAAACAGCCTTTTTATGATGGAAGCTGTATATGGAATTTCATTGTCCTATCTTAATACAAAGGAATTCAAAAAAGCAGACAGGGAACTTTCGGACTTCCTCGCGAAATCCCCTTATTACGCCAAAGATGACAATATAAAATTTATAGGCGGCCTCATTGATTATTACCTCGGAAGATACGACGACGCGGCAGCCAAGCTTTCTACTTTAAAGACGGACGCAGCTTATTATTATTACGGCCAGAGCCTTTTAAGGCAGGTGCCCCCGAAATACCTTGACGCTTCAGAGGCTTTCAAGAGTGTGAGCGAAGGCGATGACGCGAAGAATTCAAAATACCTGGAAAGCGCACTTTACAACAAGGCGGAGGCCTTTTACAAAGGCGAGAATTATAAGGTCGCAGCGGATGATTACACAAGCTTTATTTCCCTTTTTCCCGGCAGCCCGCTTGAACCATACGCTGTTTATAAAAAAGGGGCGGCTTTATTCAAGGATAAAAAATACGACCAGGCCGCGCTGGTATATAAGCAGGTCATGGACTCATCAGGGGATAAAAGGGTCAAGGCTTATGCGCTGTATCTTGTCGGCGAGTGCATGTTAAAGCAGAATAAGTTTGCCGAGGCGCTCGCTTCATACCAGAAGGTTCTTGACGGTTATCCGGATGTTTATGACGCTTTTTCGTCGTCACAGGTCAAGGCGGGCTGGTGTTATGTCAGCCTCAAACAGTACGAAAAAGCTGAGGAAGTGCTCACATCTTTTACGCAAAAATTTACCACCCACGACAGCCTGCCCCTGGGCTACTACCTGCTTGGCAATTCCTTTTACGAACAGAAAAAATACGGCCCGGCTCTTGAAGCCTACAAGTTCATCCTTGATAAATTTAAATATTCAGATTTGACCGAAGCCTCGCTTTTAATGGAAGAATTATGCTATTACAACCAGGGGCAGTACGCCATCCTGACCAGCGAAGCTTCCGCGACGCTGAATATATTATCCGAGAAGTTCCAGTCGCCAAAGCCGAATATAAGGGCAAGGGCATATTATTACCTGGGCGCTTCTTATATGAAAACGGGAATATACGGCCTGGCGGCAAAATCATTCCAGCAAATAGTGGAAAGCTATTATGACAGCGATATTACAGTGGAGTCCAGGGCAAACCTGGCCTGGTGTTTTTATGAGGTTGAAAATTTCAAGGGCGCCCGGACAATGGCCAACGACGTCATATCCACAGCAACCGCGCCTGCCGACGTGAAAAAAGAGTGCGAACTTTTGATTGCCAATACATATTTCTCCGAGAAAGCCTATGACAAGGCAACGCAGAAATACGGCGAATTTGCCTACTCTCATGAAAAAGACAAGGATTTTGAAATGACGGCGGAGGCCCTTTTTGAGCAGGGCAGGGCGTTTGAGGTGCAGGAATTTTATAATGACGCGATAAAATCGTGGCAGATACTCGCTGGAAAATATCCGAAATCAAAGAGGGCGCCGGAGGCCATATTCAAGCTTTCCGACATTTATAACAAAGCCGCACAGTACGACAAGGCCCTTGCGGGTTTCCAGTCTATTATCGAAAAATATCCCAAGAGTGACACTGCCGAGGACGCCATGCTGTCAATAGCCGAAGTTTATTACAATTCGGAGCAGGAAACAAAGGCAGTGGAAGCGTATAAAAAATTCATGGTAAAATACCCGGATTCCAACAAGGTCACAAGCGTGGACGAGGGGATGCAGAGAGCCTCTTACAGAAAAGCTGAAAAGGCGAACGATCCTAAACTGCTCCTTGAATTTTACAACAAATACCCGAATTCAAACCTGGCTGTAAACGCCCTGTATAAAGCGGCGGAGACTTATTACACCCTGAATAAGTTCAAGGAAGCAATCGACGCTTTTAACAAGGTTATACAGCAGTTTCCGAACGATTCAATGGCCATTAACGCGAATTACTATGTGGGCGCCTGTTATGACGGGCTGCAGAAGAGCGATGACGCTGTGGCGGCATACAAGGCTTTCATCAAGAATTATCCTAAGCACGAGCTGGCGCCGGATGTTACATTCAGGCTGGCCACAGCGGCGTATATGGCCAAAAATTACGTTGACGCGATATTTTATTATGAAAGGATAATCGAAAGATATCCCGGAACTGAATATGAGACAAACGCCATGTACAACGTGGCGCTTGCCTACGCGGACTCGGGGAAACAGGACGATTCAATCGTCGCGTATAAAAGATTCGCCAAGACTTATCCGAACGACCCCAAGTCCAAGGATATAGACCTTCAGATAGCAGGAATGTATCTTGAGGCCAAGAGGTACAAGGAAGCGGTCGCGGCCTATGATGAAGTATACAAGGTGGCAAAGGATGATGCGACCCGTGACGAGGCCCTTTACAGGCAGGGTGACATTTACGCGCAGACAGAGCAGCCGGACAAGGCCATAGAGGTATACAACCTTCTTATGAAAGCCGGGCCGCCCGAGAACGTTTTCAGGGTAACGGCATTGATAGCGCTGGCGGGGCTTTACGAGGAAAAAAGCGACTGGAAGAACGCGGTTAACGTATATGAGGTTGTGGCTGTTTCAAACGGCCCAGCGCAGTATGTGCAGGGAGCCAAGCAGCGCAAAGAAGATATAAAAGCAGCATACCCCGATGTATTTAAAGCTGGCGGGGCGGCATCAGCGGTAAGCGCAACAGCGGCGCCTGCGGCGGAAAATACGCCCGCGGCGGCGGCAACAAGCACATCCGGAGCAAAGAAATAAAATCTGACTATACATTATTAAAAGGAGGTTTTTAAGACATGGGAGCTTATTCAATTGACGTAATTCAGGTCTTAAGAAGCAGCTGGATCATTGTTTTGATGCTTTTACTCTCAATCGTTGTTATCACAATCGCAATAGAAAGGTTCATTTACTTCCAGAAAACCAGGCTCGATTCCGACGCGTTTATGGAGAAGATAAAAGGGTTCATAGTAGACGGCTCGTACAAAGAGGCCATTGATTATTCAAAAACATTCAAGGGAAACGTGGCGGCAGTCGTGCGCTTCGGCCTTGAAAACAGGCAGTTCCCCAGGGAAGAAAACGACAAGTTAATGGAAGCCAAAAGGATGGAAGAAAGGCTCAACCTGGACAGGTACCTTGATATCCTCGGGACGCTCGGAAACACCTGCCCGTTCATCGGGCTGCTCGGAACCGTTATGGGTATCATCAAGGCCTTTAAGGACCTGGCAAGCTCGGCAGGCGGCGGCCCTGAAGTTGTCATGGTCGGCATCGCCGAGGCCCTTATCGCGACCGCTGCGGGACTGGCTGTAGCTATTCCGGCGGTTATTCTTTTCAACCTTTTTATGAAAAGGGTAAAAACAATCTCTGTTGAAATGGATGCTGTTTCCAAAAAATTGCTGGTTCTACTGGCAAATTACGGGGAGGGCGCAAGTGGCAGGAAGCGCGGATGAAGACTCGGGCATAACAGACATTAATGTAACGCCTCTGGTCGATATCTCGCTGGTGCTTGTCATAATATTCATGGTGACGGCGCCTATGGTTGTGCAGTCGGGAATAATAGTGACTTCGTCCAAAGTGACGGAGTCGCTCGGGAAATCAACCAAGAGCGAAGCTGTTCAGCTGAAAATAACCAATAAAGCGATACTTGTCGATAATGTAAAGGTCACAGAGGACCAGTTTTATCCTCTCATGCAGCAGAAAATGGCCGCAAACAAGAAAAAGCTGGCCATTGTAACCTGCGACGCCGACGCGATACACGGCAGGCTTGTCTGGGTGCTTGACCAGACAAAAAGGGCCGGGGCAAAATCTCTTTCAATAATGAGGGAAGACAAGGGCAAGAAAGCAGCAACCGAAGATCAGGAATAAGGAGGAAATAGCATATGAGCATGAAGACCGGAGGCGGGGAAGACGAGCCCATAACAGACATTAACGTTACACCGCTCGTCGATGTCTCGCTTGTGCTTGTTATAATATTCATGGTAACAACGCCGTTTATGACACAGTCGAAGCTTACCGTCACGCTTCCCAAGGCGATGACGGACGAGTCGAAGAACGAGGAACATGTCACCGTTACCATCGATAAGGACGGTAAAATATCGGTAAATCAGGTGGAAATTAAGAACGACTCTGAACTGCAGAAAAATGTCACAATGATGCTTATGAAAACCGACCAGAAAGTCGTTATTATAAAGGCAGACGAAGACGTAAAAGAAGGCGTGGTTTCCGACGCCATGGATACAATAAAGAAAGCCAAACCAAAGAAAATGTATTTTGCCACCATGTCCAAAAAGGGCGGCGCAAAATAAGGAGATAAAAATGTTTGCCAGCGATTATGACAAAAAGGGCATAAGCGGCTCGTTTATTTTTACTTTAATTCTGCATGTTTCCGTTTTGCTGCTGTTTTTGAGCTATCAGCACAAAAAGCAGATGGAGGACTATAAGCTTACCGAAATAACCATGCTTGAAGAGGTCCCGGACGAAAAGAAACCGCCGGAAATCGAAAAACCGAAAAAGATGTTTGATATTTTAAAACAGCTAATACCGGTCAAGCAGAAGATGGAGCTTGCCCTTGATAAGCCGAAGGCTCTGGACCTAAAAAAACCTGAGATGAACCTTAACAAGCCGCAGGCGCTGGCTCTTGACAAGAACAAAATGGACAATTTAAAGCCGGCGATGAAGACACTGGACCTTGACAATGAAATAGGAAAGAAAAAAATATCTCCCCAGATGGTGGAACAGCAGAAGCTTGCGCTTGCGCAGCAAAGGACGCTTGCCAACGCCCCGCAGAAACTTAATATTAATGCCAGCGCGGCGAGGAGCAGTTTTCTGCCTTCGGAGCGCCCGGCAATATCCGTCGATGCCATGGCAAAAGCGGGATCCGGCTTAAAAGGGGTCGCTGTAAAAGTAGTGCCGACTCCGGCGCCAAAGAAGGCGGAAGCCGAGGAAAAAATAAATATAGCGCCGCAGAGGGGGACGCAGCTTCTTATTACGGGCCAGCTTTCAGGAAGGTCAATAATGAGAAAAACATCCCCGCAGTACCCTCGCTGGGCCGAGGAGCAGGGGATTCAGGCGGAAGTAGCAATTGATTTTACGGTTAAAGGGGATGGAAGCGTTAAGGACAACCTGATGGTATCAAGGACCTCGGGATATCCCGAGCTTGACGATCTAGCAAAGGAAGCCCTGCTGCAGTTTATGTTCGCGCCTTTATCTTCAGGAGATGACCAGACCGGCACGGCGGTTTTTGTATATAAACTTTCGAGGTGACAGGGAAATGAGAAAAAATATTTTTATTGCCATACTGGTTCTGACGGCTTTCGCGGCATTTGTGCTTGCGGACGACCAGCCGCAGTCACAGGGTGATTCATCACAGGAAGTTGTCGTAAAGGGGCAGCTTAAAGTCAAAATTGACATGGATATGCCCGACATTCAGATAAAAACAGACACCAATCAGGTAGCGCAGTCCATTGTAACCACCGAGGAGCAGTTTTTATCCATTGCTCCCGAGGATGTAAAGGACGTCAAGGCAAGCCTTCCTGATTCGATAAACTCAGAAAGGGCAAATTATCACCCTGATTTATCTTTCATGGAAGTGGCTCCGATTTTCAAGCTGCAGCCAAAAATGCCCAAGGGCATAGATATTGATAAATGGAATTTCAAGGTGACCGATGCCACGGGATCCACGGTAAAGTTTTTAAAGGGCGACGGAAGCCTGCCCGATGAGATAACATGGGACGGGATTGACCGTGACGGAAATATTTTAAAAATGGGCTCACCGTACTGGTACGTTCTCACATATATGGATAAGGCGGGAAATCCGGGATCTGCAAGGCGTGAGACGCCCAAGGAAGTTACGGCTATAAAATACAAAAGGGACAACAGGCTCTATATTGAAGTCGCGTCAAAGGTTCTCTTTGAGGATAAAAGAAAAGAACGCCTTACGGACCAGGGCAAACAAATACTCGACGAAGTTCAGGATTACATGAAAATGTCCAATAATTTCCCGGTGGCCGTAAAGGTTTATTCCGAGGACAAGGGCATATCGGCGGACCAGATAACAACGCTTACAAAGCTGTTTACCGACAAACTTAAATGCCCGAAAGAATTTTTCAAAATGGAAGCGCTTCAGGATAACAGCGTGCCTAAAAATTACAGGATTGTCTTTATCATTTCATAGGGCAATAACGGGGATAATAATGATATATTTAAAATACAGCGGCTCCATAGAAAACAGGGAAGCCACCTCGCGGCTGATTGATGAATTTGTGGATATCAGCAGGATTTCGGGATGGGAATATAATATTATCAGTGAGAATTTCCAGACAATGACCGCCGGAAGCGGCCTGCCGGAAACGGATAATCTTGAAGATCCCGGCGACGCCGGTGATGACGGCATTCAGACGCTGTCCAGCTCTGAGGTTTACCTTGAGGGGATAGTAATACATATAAAACCCGACGCCGACCCGGTCAGGCTTACTTTTGACAAAAACGGCAGGCTGGCCACGATATCTTTTTCCACAACGGATACGCCCGGATTCAATAAAAAGCTCACGGTAAAAAAATACGAATTTATTTACTACCCTTTTATAAAACTCCTGACGCGCGACGCGGATTACCACGCGCAGGCAGTGAAGCTTCTTGATTATGTGAAAAAGAAATATATCTTCGACCTTGAAGTAATGGACCCTTCATATTACTGGGAAACGCGGGATGTTGAACAGTTAAAAGTGAAGCTCTGGAAAGCCTCTTTAAAACAGTCCATTATCTGATTTTTGTTTCTTTTGCGTATGCCGTCAATGATTTTGTATAATTTCAAAAATAATCCATTCAGGGTCCGGCGAGGTGCCAAATGATAAAAAAAATAGCTGTAATGACAACCGGCGGGGATGCCTGCGGCATGAATGCCGCCATCAGGGCCGTTGTCCGTTCCGGCATTTCATGCGGAATGGAAGTATACGGCATTGAAGAAGGGCTGCACGGCCTTATATATAACCAGTTTGTTCCCATGAACCTTTCAAGCGTAGGAGGCATAATAAACAGGGGCGGCACAATACTAAAAACCGTGAGGTCGAAGAACTTTCACGACAGGTCCTTCAGGAATACGGCTTACCGTAACCTGGAGTCCCGGGGAATAGACGGCGTTATATCAATCGGCGGAGACGGTTCGAGAAAAGGGCTTTATACCATAACAAAAGAAACGGGAATTCCATCCGTGTTTATTCCGGCATCAATTGATAATGATGTTTATGGCACTGACATCACCATTGGTTTTGACACAGCGGTAAACGTGGCCCTTGACGCAGTTGACAAAATCAGGGACACAGCCGCGTCCCATGAACGCATTTTTATTGTTGAAGTCATGGGCAGGGAACACGGTTTTCTTGCCCTTGAAGTCGGGCTTACCGGAGGGGCCGAATTGATACTTGTTCCTGAAATGAAAAAAGAGATCAATATAAATAAAATGGCCGGTGTGCTTAATAACGGGATAAAACGGGGGAAAAAGTCCTCTATTATCATTATGGCGGAGGGCGTGGGCCCGTCGCATGATATGGCCAAAAAGATTGAAAAAGCCACAGGAATGGAAACAAGGCTTACCGTGCTGGGATATATACAGCGGGGAGGCACACCCACCGCTTATTCGCGCAAACTCGGGCTTGTTTTTGGATATGATGCCGTCGGCATACTGAAATCACTGAAGCGCGGAGAATCGCGGATGGTCGGTATATCAATGGGGGCTGTCACGGTACACGAAATGAAGGATGTTGTGAATAAGGAAAAAAAGATAGACCGGAAATTATACAATATGAACTCGGTGCTTTCACTGTAATTAAACTACGGCGCGAAAAGGAGCCAGTGTTGACGAAATTAAAATTTTACGGCGCGGCAAGAGAAGTAACGGGTTCAATGCATATGATTGAAAAGGACGGATATAAGCTGCTTATTGATTGCGGTATGATACAGGGCAAGCGCAAGGAATCATTTGAACGCAACAGGAACCTTCCGTTTACGGCTTATGATGTGAACGCTATGATGCTTACCCACGCGCACATCGACCACAGCGGCAACATTCCCACGCTCATTAAGCAGGGCTTTAAAGGCAGCGTTTATTCATCTTATGCCACAAAGGACCTCTGCAGGCTGATGTTGCCTGATTCGGCGTATGTCCAGCTCAAAGACCTTGAGTATGTAAATAAAAAGAGGCTCAAACAGAAAAAGACGTTATTTGAGCCTCTTTATTCTATAGAAGAAGCCGAAGCTTCGCTCAACCATTTTGTCCCAAAAAACCTGGGCGAACCCATAAAATTCCGCGACGATATTGAGGCCTATATGCTCAACGCCGGCCATATTCTCGGTTCCAATATGATAATTGTAAAACTTAACGAGAAGGACAGGGAAATAAAGATAGGCTTCACCGGGGACCTCGGGAGAAAGAGCCTTCCGATACTTCTTGATCCGGACCAGATAAATGATGTTGATTATCTTGTCATGGAATCTACCTACGGCGGCCGCGACCACAAACCTATAGCCGCCGCCTACGCCAAACTCGCCGTGATAGTAAACGAGACCGCGGCCAGGGGAGGAAAAATTATAATACCTGTATTCGCGGTCGAGCGGGCCCAGGAGGTATTGTACGTGCTCAACAAGCTTTTTATTGATAATAAAATTCAGCCTATGCCTGTTTTTGTCGATTCGCCGCTCACGGTCCAGGTGACCGAAGTTTTCAAACAGCATGCCGAATGTTTTGACGGGGATATGCTGAAATTTATAGCTGACAATAACAACCCGTTTCATCTGGAACTTGTAAAATACACCGCGTCTGTCGCCGAGTCCAAGGCGATAAATGATTACGATAAGCCGTGCATAATACTTTCCGCTACGGGTATGTGCGAGGCCGGAAGGATTCTGCATCATTTAAAGAATCATATAAGCGACCCCAGATGCACGGTGCTCATCGTGGGTTATCAGACGGTAAATACGCTTGGCAGGCGGCTTGTTGAGGGCGAAAAACAAATAAAAATTTTCGGGGATCCTTACGCAGTTCAGGCCCAGATTAAGGTTATTAATGAATTTTCCGGGCATGCCGGGCAGAAAGACCTTGTTAAATTCGCCCAGACTGCGGTAAAAATGAGCTCTGGAAGGCTGAAGAAAGTGTTCCTTGTGCACGGCGAAGAAGGGCAGCAGGAAGAGTTAAAAACTGTGCTTCGCGAAGCCGGAGTTGAAAATGTGGAAAATCCGGCGCTGTGCGATGAAGCGGTTTTATAAGGGGCGTTTACAATGATACAGTTCAACCACATATACAAGATATATGAAAAAGACATAAAGGCCCTTGATGACGCCGATTTTTCGGTTGAAAAAGGTGAATTTGTATTTCTTACCGGGCCATCAGGCGCCGGAAAAACCACAGTATTCAACCTCCTGTACAGGGAAGAAACCCCGGACATGGGCACCATAATAGTCGAGGGAAACGATATAGCGCATCTGCCTAATTCCCGCGTTCCTTTTTACCGCCGCAGAATTGGTTTCATTTTTCAGGATTTTAAGCTTTTATTTGACAGGTCTGTATTTGAAAACATCGCGCTTCCCCTTGTAATCACATCCACCGCACCGGATTTTATCACCCAGGCGGTTAACGAGGCTATAAAGAGGATCGGCCTGGAAGGAAGGGAAAATTTGAACCCGTGGCATTTATCAGGAGGAGAAAAGCAAAAAGTCGCGATAGCACGCGCTATGATAATGACCCCGCCGTTCATTATGGCTGATGAGCCCACCGGAAACCTGGACGAAGACAGCGCGTGGCAGATTATGACAATGCTCGATGAGATAAATAAAAAAGGCACAACCGTAATGGTGGCCTCTCATAACAGGGAAATTGTGGCCAGAATGGGGAAAAGGGTGATAAGGCTTGAAAAAGGAAGGGTGGCGGGACAATGATGAGATGGGTAAAGGAAGTCCTGCTGAATTTCAGCCGCTCCGGTTTTATGAGCCTGGTATCAATCGGCACAATTGCGCTCGCCGTGCTTGCCCTGGGCGGGTATTATCTGATTAATGAGTCGTTGAATTACGCGGTCGCTAAAGTTGAGCAGAAAGTCGAGGTAGTTGTATTCCTGCATGACGGATTTGACCCGCAGAAAGCGGATAATATGATAAGCGAGGCGCGCGGAATTCAGGGTGTGGAAGATGTGAAATTTGTTCCAAAGGCCGACGCTTACAATGATTTTGTGAAGGATCCGGATATGAAGGATATAATGAAAAGTTTTGATGGAAACCCGCTGCCCGACTCAATCAATATAAAATTGAAAGATTATACAAAAGATACCCTTACCGGTGTTGTGAAATTTTTTAACGCGAAAGAGGGTGTCGAGGATATACAGTACGGTGGCGCTGAAATTGAGAACCTTATAAGCATAATTGCCGCAATTAAACTGATTGTGGGCATTGCAGGCATTATACTGGCTGCTTCAGCCCTGCTTGTAGTCTCAAACATAATACGCCTTACTGTTTACGCCAGGAGGCAGGATATATATATATTCAGGATGATAGGGGCCTCGGAAGTGTTTATAAGGATGCCCTTTATAATGGAAGGGGTTATACACGGCTTTCTCGGTGGATTTACCGGCTGGGCCCTGCTATATGCGGTTATAAACGCGCTTATTTATGAGATACGCAGGAAGACGGGAATAGACCTGGCGGGATTCTATTTATTTACACCTGACTTTTTCAACATCAAATTCATGTTCTCGGCAATCGGCGCCGGAACAGGCATGGGGCTTTTGGGGGCGCTCTTTTCCCAGGGAAGTAATTTTAAGTGAAAAAAAGGGGCCTCCCGGCGGTTTTAATTATTGCCGGATTATTTTCCGCCTGTTTGCCGTTTTTTTTACGCGCTGAAATGCAGGAAGAAGTCCGTGATTATAAATCCCACCTTGAGAGAACAAAGAGCGAACTCGACTCGGTAAAAGAGGAGATACGCGTTGAAAGGGACAACCTTAACAGGGAAAAATACAGGGAAAAAGCCACTACCAGATATATCCAGAAACTGGAAAAGGAAATAAACCTGACGCACAGGGAACTTGATGTATTTAAGAACAACATAACCGTGCTTGAATCAGGGGTCAACGACCTTAACGCGCGTATTGAAAAAACAGAATCTTCAAAAAAAGAAACCGAAGCCGCCGTCATGGCGGCCCTGCGCAGGCAGTATGAAAAAACCGACAGCGCGTACCTGAGGTTCCTTTTCAAGTCGTCAAGCCTTTCCGAATTCATAACGCGGTATAAGTTTGTAAAAATACTCTCGGGAAAAAGCGCCGAGCTCATAGACCAGTACAGGATGATGCTTGAACAGCTGCAGTCGGACAGGGAAACGCTCCTGAAATACAAGGCGCAGTTAAGCTCCGTAAAGTCGTCAAAAGAGCAGGAATGGAAAAGGTTCAAAAGCGAAACACTGGAAAAGAAAATGCTCCTTAAAAACATCCAGACTAATATAAAGGAAAAAAACAGGATGCTTAAGGACCTTGAAGTGTCGGCAAAAAAACTCACAAAATTTATTGACGGCCTCGAGGCAACGGCGGCTACGGCCGAACTGTCCGGCAATGATGCCCGGGCTGCGTTTATGGAAGGAAAGGGGAAATTACCATGGCCGGTGGACGGAGGGACTATACTTGCCTATTTTGGAAAGTTCAAGCATCCGAAATTTAAGACAATAGTTGACAACCGCGGATTACACATCAGCGGCACATACGGGGCCCCTGTTTACAGCATCCTAGGGGGCCTTGTTAAATACGCGGACTGGTTTGAAGGATACGGGAAAATGATTGTTATATATCATGGCGGGAATTATTACACAATTTACGGGCACCTCTCTGACATTTCTGTTTCGGTCAATCAGAAAATCGGGGTAAGGCAGGAAATCGGAAAAATAGGCGATACAGAATCTTTTTACGGCGATGAATTATATTTTGAAATGAGGAAGAAAGGCGAGCCTGTAAATCCGCTTTATTATCTTAAGAAAAGATAATCAGCGCTTTACGTTCAAAAAAGCGTAAAAACCGGCGGCGATAAATATAAAGTTCGCTATCCATGCTGAAATGAAGGGCGGCAAAATACCCACCTTACCCAGGGAAAGGCCTATCGTAACAAAACCCACATAGAAAAAAGCGAATAAAACCGTCAGCAAAAATCCAAGCATTACATTTACAAGCGAGCGGGATGTAGGGAGAATGAACGGTATTGAAATTCCAAGCAGGGCCAGTATAAAGCTGGCAAAGGGAAAGGCGATTTTTAAATTCAGGTTGGTCTCCTCCTCATTAGCGTTAAAACCGCTTCCTTTGAGGACCTTAATCAGGTCATGCAGCCTGAAAATATTGACCGTAAGGGTGTCTTCTATGGATTTCTTCCTGACTATAAAATCTCCCGGCGCGTCCTTTACGAAGAGGTCATAGGAAGGGTATCTGGAAACCGCAGTTTCCTGAACCCCCCTGAATGTGCGCTTTACAACGTCTTTTAACACCCATTTATCCCGGGCCCAGGAGCCTTCCTTTGCGTCAAGCCTCTCCAGAAGGTTGAAATTATTGTCGATTTTAAGTATACATACGCTTTTCATTATTCCAAGAAGTCCGTCAAAATACTTGATGTAAAAAACCCTTCCGCCGTCCGAAAGTTTGGCAAGGTCAGTACTGATTTCATTGGTGGGGCCCCCGTTTTTTTCTATGAGGACATCCCTGACATATGTGGCCCTTTCGTACGCGGCTGAAACAACGGTCTCGTTGAGCACGATTATACATATGCTCATTACAAGCGCCAGGCCGAGCACGGGTTTGGCAATATCGTTAAAATTAATGCCGGCTGATTTTATGGCGGACAATTCACTGTGCCGGTTCAACTGGGAAAAGACATACAGAATGGACAAAAGTATGGCAAAGGGAGCCCCTTCCGAGGCCAGAAAAGGAAGTTTTAATATAAAATATTCCGCAATCAGGGAAAGTTCCGGCTTGAACCGCTGCATATTAGATATTTCGTCCACAAAATTTGATATTAAAATAAACATTACAATAGCCGAAAGTATCACAAGGAAGATTTTAAGAATTTCGCTTATTATGTAACGGTAAAGGATTTTCACCGGCGAAGCCTCCTTTTAAGCAGCGGCTGGATGAGCAGATACCCGAAAATAACAAGGCCGCAGGCCGCCAGAAATATGTTCGGCATCCACACCGCGAAAAAATAATTCATCTGCCCGCGGTAGCCGTAATTCTGGCCGACAGACAAAAGAATATAATATATAAAGATTAGGACGAGGGATAGGGCGCTTCCCATTATTCTGCCGCCTTTTTTTGTCATTAACCCCATAGGTATGCCGGCAAGAGCGAATGCCATAACCGCGAACGGAATGGACAGTTTTTTCTGGAGCTCAATATTCAGCCAGTTTTTGTCCTGCCTGCTGTCTTTTCCTTTTTTTACCTCCGAGAGCAGCTCTTCGCCGGTCATTTCCCGGGTGCTTTTAAGGTCGTCCGGAGAGGACTTTGAGCGCAGTATGCCCTGCATATCCAGGTCCACATAATTTGTATCGTAAAGTATCTGGCTGAGTTTGTCCGGGTCCGTATATGAACTAAGCTGTATGGTGCCTTTTTTAAGCTTAAGGGCCAGCCTTAAGCTCTTTTCGTCTGAAATTATCTGGCCTTCCCGCGAAAGTATAACTTTTACCGGCTGGTTCAAATCGCCTGAGTTTTTTACAAAAACGATAATATCCTTTAATCTGTCGTTTTTAGAATCCTTGCCGCCTATATAAAAGATATAATTGTCAAAATCATTGATGAAAGTGTGCTCCTGTATTATTATGGAAGAGCGTTTTTTTACAATATCAAAATATAGTTTTTTATAATTAAGATTGGAATATGGAAGCGCGTA
>CAZMGF010000012.1:0-50874 GCA_964565765.1 uncultured Spirochaetia bacterium | reverse complement strand
ATGAAAAGAGCACGCGCGTTGATTCTCTGGATGCAGTCAATCCAAAGCCATACTCATTTGTATAAGTTAAATATTGTAATCGTATACATTCTTCTTTTTTTCCCTTTTTAATACTAGATCTTGAAGTGTGGTCTTGTCGACGATATCGGAAATAGCTTTTGAAACCCTGCAAAAAACTTCTTTTATTTCGCAGCCGGAAATATCGGCACAACCCTTATAACCGCTGTTTACGCATGCTATGGGCTCAAGCGGCCCGTCTACTTTTCTAATTATGTCTCCAAGCGTAATCTTATCCGGTGGAAGTGCCAAATAATATCCACCATCTTTCCCTCGTTTGCTTTTTACAAATCCATTGTTTTTAAGCATTATCAAAAGTGCCTCAAGGTATTTTACTGGAATATCAAGTTTTTTAGCAAGGCCGTTTATTTTAGCAAGGCCATTGTCTGTGCGGTAACATGATGCCAATTCAAGCAATGTCTTCATCGAATAATCGCCTTTGTAGGTTATTTTCATTTTTCCTCCATTTATAATTTTTCTATGTCATATTTCTAATATAGCATAAAATTCAAATTTGGACAATATAAAGGTAATAGATATAATAGACATTATTAACTCTACCAACCCAATAGAAATAATATAAAAATAAGCCTTGACAAATAAACAATATTATATATAATCTCTATTAAGTAAGTAGACTTAGTAGGGATTAAGAAAAAGAAAAGGAGCCGACATGAGATTCGCAACAATGGCCGTACATAAAGGTTCTGAAGCAGATTCAACAGGTTCGGTGGTATCGCCTATATATGCGGTATCCACATTTAAGCAGCCTGGAATAGGCTCAGACCAGAGGTTTAAGTACTCAAGGGCCTCAAACCCGACCAGAAGCTCTTTTGAAGAATGTCTTGCTTCTTTAGAAGGAGCAAAATATGGATTGGCTTTTGCCTCGGGCGTGGCCGCAGAAATGGCGGCTTTATCACTTTTAAAATCCGGGGATGAAGTTGTGACCACGGCCCATATGTACGGCGGAACCTACAAGATATTAAGGAAAGTATTGGTCAACTATAATATCGGGACAAAATATGTATATTCCACGGACGCGGATGATTTTGAAAGGGCCATTACAAAAAAGACAAAGTTAATCTGGCTTGAGTCTCCGACAAACCCTGCCCTTAAGATACTGGATATAAGGGCCATATCAGACATTGCAAGAAAAAAAAAGATACGGGTTGTTGTTGACAATACTTTTGCCAGTCCATATTTCCAACAGCCTTTGTCTCTTGGCGCGGATATAGTCGTGCACAGCACGACAAAATATATCGGAGGCCACAGCGATATAATCGGCGGCGCAGTGGTTACAAACAATGATAATCTGTACAAAAAAATAAAGTTTTATCAGTCGGCCGCCGGCGCCATAGCATCGCCCTTTGACAGCTTTCTTGCGCTGAGGGGTTTAAAGACACTTGCGGTAAGGATGAAAAAACACGAGGAAAACGCCTTTGAGGTTGCGAAATTCCTGCAGAACCATAAAAACGTAAGCGAGACCATGTATCCCGGGCTTGCAAGCCATCCCGGCCACGAAATTGCGAAAAAACAAATGAGCGGATTCGGAGGCATGGTTTCTTTCAGGCTGAAAGGCGCCGAGTCAAAAGTAAAAAAATTTGTTTCATCCCTCAAATTATTTGCTTTTGCAGAGAGCCTTGGAGGGATTGAATCGCTCGCATCCACACCCTATTTTATGATAACGCATTCATCGTTATCGGAACAGGAAAGGGCGAGGATAGGGATCACCAGAGACCTGATCAGGCTTTCTATTGGAATAGAGGACGGCAGGGATATCCTTGAAGATCTTGAACAGGCTTTAAGTTAAATAAATATAAAAATTTGGAGGTTTTGAAATGGGAATTGCAAAGAACGCCGCGGAACTGATAGGAAGGACGCCTGTTGTGCTTATAAACAGGTTGAATGAAGGGGGCGGAGCGCGGGTTGCATTAAAACTGGAATCATTTAACCCGCTTTCCAGCGTTAAAGACAGGATAGGGCTGGCAATGATAGAGGACGCGGAAAAAAAAGGTCTGCTTAAGAAGGGTTCGGTAATTATAGAGCCCACATCGGGAAACACCGGAATTGCCCTTGCTTTTGTCGCCGCGGTAAAAGGATACAAACTTATTTTAACCATGCCGGAGACTTTCAGCATTGAGCGCAGGAAACTCCTGAAAATTCTCGGCGCCGAACTTGTGCTGACAGAAGGGGCAAAGGGCATGAAAGGCGCGGTCACGGCTGCGGATGAGCTCGCGGCAAAAACACCCGGCAGTTTTATCCCGCAGCAGTTTAAGAACCCGGCAAATCCGGAGATACACAGGACTACAACGGGCCCGGAAATATGGAACGACACCGAAGGCAAAGTCGACATATTCATTGCCGCAACCGGCACCGGAGGGACAATCACGGGAGTCGGAGAATATTTGAAGTCAAAAAACAAGAACATCAGGGTTATTGCCGTGGAACCGGAAAAATCTCCTTTATTATCGGGCGGCCAGGCAGGCCCTCATAAGATTCAGGGGATTGGACCGAATTTTATTCCTGAAGTCCTTAACACCAAGATATATGACGAGGTTATCAAGGTGAAAGACGAGGATGCCGGGGAAACGTCCAGACAGGCTGCAAAAAAAGAAGGGCTTCTTATCGGCATCTCGGCAGGCGCAAATTTATGGGCGGCGCTGCAGGTGGCAAAGAGGCCGGAAAACAAGGGAAAACTCATCGTTACAGTAGCCTGCGACACGGGCGAAAGATATTTAAGTACGTGGCTTTTTGAGGAATAAAAATAATCCATTAAAGGAGGGTTAAGCGGGGCAAAAGTTTTTAAGGAAGCGCAAAAAAATGAAACTGAAGAAATAAAAACAAAAAAAAGGAGAAAGAAAATGGCGGAAAAGAATTACAGACTGGAAACACAGGCGTTGCATGCAGGATATTCAGGGGATCCGACCACAAATTCAAGGGCGGTACCGGTTTACAGGACGACGGCTTACAATTTTAAAAGCACCGAGCACGGAGCAAATCTTTTCGGATTAAAAGAACTCGGAAACATTTATACAAGGCTCATGAACCCGACTACCGATGTTCTGGAACAGCGCGCAACCGCGCTGGACGGCGGAGTCGGCGCGGTAGCCACGGCCTCGGGAACTGCGGCTATCCTTTATGCCGTAATTAATATCGCCAGGCAGGGAGATGAAATAGTCTCCGCCGGCAATTTATACGGCGGCACATATACCATGTTCAATGACATCCTTCCAAATTACGGCATAACAACGAAATTTGTGCAGTATGACGATTATGCCGCGTATGAAAAAGCCATAACACCGAAAACAAAGGTAATATTCATTGAGACAATAGGCAATCCGCTTTTAGGTGTGACGGACATTGCCGCGGTCGCAAAAATAGCAAAAAAGCACAAGATACCGCTTGTTGTGGACGCGACATTTACAACGCCCTACATAGTAAAACCTCTTGAGCTGGGAGCCGATATTGTCGTGTATTCTTTGACCAAATGGTACAGCGGACACGGGACAATAATAGGCGGAATAGTGGTCCAGGGAGGAAGCTTCGACTGGAAAGACAAAAAGTTCCCGAATTTTGACCTGCCTGAACCAAGCTATCACGGATTGCGTTTTGCCCATGACCTGGGGCCGCTTTCCCCGCTGGCTTTTTCGCTGCGCCTGAGGCTTGTTCCGTTAAGAAATCTCGGGGCATGCATCTCACCCGATAATTCGTGGGAAGTTTTGCAGGGCATAGAAACATTGGCGCTGCGCGTCCAACGCCACAGTGATAACGGCCTGGAAGTGGCAAAATTTCTGGAAAAACATCCGGCGGTATCCTGGGTAAAATATCCGGGGCTCAAATCTCATCCCGATTATGAGGTGGCAAAAAAGCAGTTCAAGACGGGTTTTGGAGGGATGGTTGTATTCGGCTTGAAAGGCGGATACAACGCCGCGGTGAAATTAATTGACAATATAAAGCTTTTCAGCAATCTGGCAAATGTCGGAGACTCCAAGAGTTTGATCATTCACAGCGCCAGCACGACGCACTCGCAGCTGACGGAAGCGCAGCAAAAAGAAGCGGGCATTACGCCGGATTTGATCAGGCTCTCCATAGGGCTTGAACATATTGAAGATATAAAGGAAGCGTTAAGCGACGCCCTGAAGATTTCACAGAAGTAATGAAGACGTTCCGGCCCCGGCGCCCATTCGTGCCGGGGCCGGAACAAAACAAATGTAAATCGGCATGTAAGACCAGGAGGAAAAAATGAAGGTCAAAATCAACGGCAAGGATGAAGCAGTAGAAAAGGAAAATCTTTCAATAGCTGAACTTCTTATTATAAACAAGGTTGACATGCCCGATATGGTATCTGTTGAACTTAACGGAACCATGCTGGACAGGAGTCAGTATAAGACGGCTTATTTAAAAGAAGGCGACGCTGTTGAGTTTCTTTACTTTATGGGCGGAGGCCAGGAACAGGATTTCCAGACAAAGGCCGTGCATGGCGGATACATAGGCGGAGATCAGTTTTGGCCGGGCACCATGCCCATATATGAGACGGCGGCTTTTGCCTGTGAAACAGCGGAAGAAATGGCCGATCTTTTTACCGGCAGGAAATACGGCTTTACATATTCCCGCACAGGAAATCCCACAGTAACAGCCTTTGAACAAAAGTTAAACGCGCTCGATAACGGCCGTGGGGCAGTGGCCACCGCGTCGGGTATGGCTGCTATTACGTCTATTTTGCTCGCTTTGACAGAAAGCGGCGACGAGATAGCGGCTTCGGGCGGGTTGTTCGGCGGGACTATCCTGTTATTTAAGGACGTCCTTAAAAAGTACGGTGTGAACGCGCTGTATGCGAAAAGCCAGGTGCCTGCTGATTTTGAAGCGGTCATCAATGACAGGACGCGCGCCATTTATGTGGAAACAATAGGGAACCCGAAGCTTGACATACCGGACCTCGGAGCACTATCCGCGCTCGGGAAAAAACACAACATACCGGTTATTGCCGACGCAACGCTGTCAACGCCCTATCTTCTTGACGCTAAGAAATTTGGCGTGGATATAGCGGTATATTCAACAACAAAGTATATAACAGGCAGCGGGACGGCAATAGGAGGCGCGTTCGTGGACCTTGGAAATTTTGACTGGACAGGGACGAAAAGCGAGGCAATAAAAAAGGCTTCAGCCAGATTCAGGGATCTCGCGTTTTTGGCGGTTGCCAGGAAACAGATAGTGCAGAACACCGGTGGCTGCACGTCTCCGTTCCATGCGTATCTTCAGAACATGGGGCTTGAAACACTTTCGCTCAGGATTGAGAGGCACAGCACAAACGCCCAGATGCTGGCGGAGTACCTTGAAAAACATCCGTCGGTAAAAACGGTATCATACCCCGGGCTGCCGGGAAACCAGTATCATGAGATTGCAAAAAAACAGTTTAACGGGCTTTACAGCGGCCTGCTCACCTTTACACTTGATAACAGGGAAAAATGCT
Organism: uncultured Spirochaetia bacterium; assembly: GCA_964565765.1. Lineage (GTDB taxonomy): Bacteria > Oederibacteriota > PGYV01 > PGYV01 > Palsa-1178 > Bog-1181. The sequence goes on along the minus strand of CAZMGF010000012.1, from coordinate 45,347 downwards.
TTAATTTCATAAACAGGCTAAAACTTGTAAAGAAGATGACAAACTTTGGAGACGCAAAAACACTTGTAATACATCCGCTTTCGACAATATACGCGGACTGCACGGACGAAGAGGCCCAAAGCGCCGGGGTAACCGACGACCTCATAAGGGTTTCGGTGGGGCTGGAAGGCATAAAGGATATAATAGCGGATTTTGAGCAGGCCCTTCAATAATAACTGATTTAAAAATTTGCGGGAGGCTATCATGGGATTGACAGAGTCACAAATAGAAAGATACAGCAGGCAGATACTGCTCAAGGATGTTGGCGGCTCGGGGCAGGAAAAAATATTATCATCGAAGGTGCTCGTTATCGGTACCGGCGGGCTCGGCGCGCCGGCGGCCCTGTATCTTGCGGCTTCCGGCGTGGGCACAATAGGAATAGTTGACGGCGACAATGTGGACATTTCAAACCTTCAGAGGCAGGTCATCCATTTTACAAATGATATAGGAAAGCCGAAGGTGGAGTCAGCCAGGGAAAAAATGACGGCCATTAACCCTGATGTTAAGGTGATTTCCTATAATGAAAGGGTGTTCGCCTCCAATATAGCGGAAATAATCAGCGGGTATGATTTCATAATAGACGGCACGGACAATTTTCCGGCAAAGTTTTTGATAAATGACGCGTGCGTTTTAAATAACAAGCCCTTTTCACACGGCGGGATACTGCGCTTTGACGGCCAGACCATGACTTATGTCCCGGGCAACGCGTGCTACAGATGTGTTTTTAAGGAACCTCCGCCGAAAGGGGCGGTTCCAACATGCTCTGAAGCGGGAATTTTAGGGCCTGTTGCCGGCATGCTTGGCACAATACAGGCGGCTGAGGCGTTAAAGTATATACTGGGCAAGGGGAAGCTGCTTACGGACAGGCTCCTTATTTTCAACGCTTTTGAGATGAATTTCAGAACTGTTGGAATAAAGAAAAATCCGGACTGTGCGGTTTGCGGCAAAAATCCGACAATTACAGCCCCGCAGGATTACGAACAACCGTCGTGCGATATTCCACGGCGTTGACAATATAAAAAAACAAACAGGAGGTTTTACAATGGCTGTTACAAAAAAGAAACTTTCAATTGTCTCTTTTTCCGGTGATTTTGACAAGGTCATAGCGGTGTTTACACTTGCCACGGGGGCTGCTGCCGTGGGTTATGAAGTAAACCTGTTTTTTACTTTCTGGGGGCTCAATACCATAAAGTTAAAGAAAGGGCGCGCTCCGCTTGGAAAAGGCATTCTGGACAGGGTTTTTAATTTCCTGATGGGCGGTTTTGGAAATCTGCCGCTGTCACGCCTGAACTTTCTCGGGGCAAGCCCGCACCTGATGACCTACATGATGAAGAAAAACAACGTCGCAACACTGGCGGAACTTGTGCAGGCGGCAAAGGATTTGAAGGTTAATTTCTACGCCTGCGAAATGGCAATGCTTATCCTGGGCGTCAAAAAAGAGGATCTGATCCCGGAAGTAAAAGAAGTGCTGGGCGTGGCGAAATTCCTTGAAAATTCCGAAGGAGGAGAGGTGCTGTTTATATGAGTACTTTTAAAATTGACATTACAAAGGACCACTGCCCCATGACGTTTGTGAAGACAAAACTGGAACTTGAAAAGCTGAAATCCGGGGATAGGCTTGAGGTGTTGCTCTCGGAAGGCGAGCCGCTGGACAATGTTCCAAAATCAGCCACGGAGCAGGGATATAAGGTTGTATCAATTTCGCCTGTATCCGGAAAATCCCACAGTGTGGTAATAGAAAAATGATAAGCCTCAGTAACAAAATACTGGAAGAAATTGCCGGCCATGGCCGGCAGGACGCGCCCAATGAGGCGTGCGGATATATTCTGGGAAAAGAGGGCAGGGCATATGAAATAATCAGGATGGAAAACGCGGACAAGAGCCCGGAGCACTTTTCATTCAGGCCGCAGGAGCAGTTTGCCGCGCTGAAAACCGCGAGAAGCAAAGGGCTGGGGCTCATCGCGGTTTATCACACACATCCGTCATCGCCCGCCAGGATGTCGCGTGAGGATATAAGGCTTGCAAATGACCCGCAGATAATTTATGTGATTTATTCACTAATAGAGAATCGGTTGAAGTGTTTCAGGGTTTCTCCGGGAAAAACGGTGACTGAGGAAAAACTGGAGGTATGTACAAATGAGCGAATATAAATTGCCTGAAGGGTTTTCTGAAGAGTTGAAACAGTTTGAAAATTTGACCGTTGATTATATAAACCACAGGATAGATACGGCGCGTTATAAGCCGGTGCGCGTCCCCTGGGGGATTTATGAACAAAGGGAAACGGGCCGTTTTATGGTGCGTGTAAGGCTCTCGGGAGGGGATATATCGCCGCAGCAGTTAAAGGGGCTGGCGGAGATTTCAAAGTTCTATTCCGACAAGCCGCTGCATTTGACCACGAGAGGGGATATACAACTGCATAATCTTGCCATTGCAAACGTTCCTTATGTCCTTGAAAAGCTTGCCGAACTCGGACTTTCAAGCAGGGGCGGCGGGGGAAATACCGTAAGGAACATAACCGCGGACTGGCTCGCGGGATATGCCGAAGACGAAGTTTTTGACGTGTCTCCGTATGCGGGAATATTAACAACATTATTAATTGCCGAGAACGACTCCTGGGGGTTGCCAAGGAAGTATAAAATAGCATTTTCCGGGAGCGGCGCGGACAGGGCATACGCAACCGTCTCCGATCTTGGTTTTATTGCCGTAAAAAATCAGGCGGGCGAAAATGGTTTCAGGGTTTTTGCCGCCGGCGGCATGGGCCGCAAGCCTTCGGCAGGGATGCTTCTGCATGAGTTCATAAATGTTCCTGAAATATACTTCGTGGCAAAGGCAATTAAAAATCTCTTCAACAAATATGGAAACAGGAAAAACAGGCATGCGGCGAGGCTGCGTTTCCTTCTTGAACGCGAGGGAAAAGAATCTTTTACAAAAAAATACCTGGCAGAACTTTATGAAGTTAAAAAAACAATAACGCCGCCCGTTGAAATAACGACAAAGAAAAGCACGGGAAAATACATTGAAATACCGCAGTTTTTGGGGGACCTGGACGCGGAAGAGGCCCTGAAAATAGCCGCTGCCGCCGAAAAATACGGGGAGAGCAGCCTTAGAATAACCCCCTTTCAGAATGTCCTGATAAAAAATATTGATCCTGAAGATTTAGCCGGGTTGAGGGATTCTCTGGAAAAAACAAATATCCTGAAAAAAGCAAGGCCGGTAATTGACGGCGCGATTGCGTGCGCCGGGGCATCCACGTGCAGGCTTGGAATATGCCTTTCACGCGGAGTCCTTTCGGCAATAAGCGCGGCGCTATCGGGCGGTGAAAGCGGACTAAAAAAAGTTGCGGACGTAAAATTGAAAATATCAGGGTGCCCGAACAGCTGCGGCCAGCATCCGGTTGCAGACATAGGGCTCTTTGGGGTTGTAAAAAGGCACGGGGACAACCCTCTGCCGGCTTACAATATTGTTGCCGGAGCCTTTTTGGGGCCGGACGGGTCAAGGCTTGCCGAGCATATCGGCATCATACCGGCAAGGGCGGTGCCGCAATTTATAAAGGAAGCACTTCTGGAAACCGCGGAGTACAGGGAAAAAGGAGAGAGTTTTTCGGCATATTTTGAAAGATTTGGCAGGGAAAAATTTAAAGGGTTGGCGGCAAAATTTTCCGCGGTGCCGGAAATATCGGAATCGTCGGAATATTATTATGACTGGGGTGCCGAAAAGCAGTTTTCAGCAACGGAAAAACTTGAGGGGGAATGTTCGGCAGGACTTTTTGACCTTATTGAGCTGGACTTTAAGGAATCGGAAGCGTCATTAAAGGCCGCGCTTGCCGGTGAAAATATAAGCGGAAATCTTAAAAAAGCCGTGGCTTCGGCATCAAGGGCGCTTTTAATTACAAAAGGGATAGAGGCGGGAAATGACGCCGAGGCTGTGCTTGCATTTAAGGATAATTTTTTGGGAAAACACATTCCAAATTCGGGAGCGGCGCCGGTAAATAAATATCTTACGGGAAGTTCAATAGGAACAATTGAGGCGCAAAATCTTCTGATATCCGTAAAAGAACTTTATCTTAAAATGGATGATTCACTCCGGCTGCCGGAACAGACTACTGTAGAAAACGCGGCAGAAACCGTTAAAACCGAAAAAAGGGATTTCAGGGGGGTTAAATGCCCGCTTAATTTTGTAAAAACCAAGCTGGCGCTGGAGCCCCTTAAAGCCGGGGATTTGCTTGAGATATTACTGGATGACGGTGAACCGATAGAAAATGTGCCCGCGTCGCTTATCGGCGAGGGGCATAAAATAATTGAAAAAACAAAAGAAGAAGGCCACTGGAAAGTGCGCATTCAAAAGGGAACCTAAAACCCTAAAAAAAAGGAGGTTGTGCCATGGGAAATAAAAGTTTTCTGACCGCGTTTGACAGGGCGAAAAAAGCAGGACAGGCCCCGAAAACAATAGTAGTAACGGGAAGGGACTTCGTGGCATGTACCTCGCTTGCGATAAAAATCGAGCAAAGGCTCCATAACGACGGCAGGATTGTTTATTATGCCGACCTTGAGGATATCAAGGACCGTTTTCCATACCAGCAGGAAAGCGGGAGGGATCATGACATAAAGAGGGCCGGAACCGCGGCGGGCCTTGTAAATGAAGCCGGTGTTATATTTATCACATCCATACCAGGCCTCGGGCCGATTGAAGAGACAACATTACGGGCCATAAACAGGAAGCATACCACAATCGTGGTGAATACGGAAAAATCCGCAGGATATGACGGATCCGAAGATGATATTTTTGACGAGGCTTTAAATAAAATACAGGAGACCATCGGCCATTTGAATGAAATCCTGGATTACTATTTATGAGTTACCCGGTGATGCTGTCCGTGAAAGGAAAAAAGTGCCTCGTTGCGGGCGGCGGAAGGGTGGCTGAAAGAAAAACAGCCGGCCTTATCAGGGCCGGCGCTGATGTGCGCGTAGTGAGCCCGGAGCTTTCAGCTTCGCTTGCCGGATCAAAACGCGGGTTTAAATACACGAAGCGGATTTTTAAACCCCGCGACCTTGACGGCGTGTTTCTTGTTATAGCGGCTACGGACGATAAAAAAGTAAATTCCAGGATATGCCTTCTTGCTTCAAAGAAGGGAATATTATGCAACAGCGTCAATACGAGGGCCAATACTTCGTTTATGAATATGGCCTCAAAGAAAATAAACGGGCTCATTGTGGCCGTATCCTCTCTCGGGAAGAATGTAAAAAAGGCCGGGAAATTCCTGGCGGAACTTGAAAAAGGAAAGGCTTAAAAATGGAAAAACTGTGCGTTTTGTCATTCAGCCATGAGAGTTGTGACGTCTTGTCCCTGGGGAAGGTTAACGCCTCAGGCAGCGCCGAAGAGTTCCTCTATAAGCTCTCTCCTTTTCAGGAAACGGTTTATTTGCAGACCTGCAACCGCCGCGAAATACTGGCCATTAATTCCTGCAGGGAAAAACTTGAAAAGTTTGCCGGTTCGTTCTTCTCCATAAGCAAAGAATTTATAAAAAATAATTCCGTGTATTTTGAAGGCGGCGAAGCTTTGATGCATCTTGCACAGACTGCCGCGGGACTTAAATCAGCGGTTGTCGGCGAAAACGAGGTTTTAGGCCAGGTAAAAGACACCCTTGCAAGGGCAAAAACCGCGCACGGCTGCGGCACAGGAATGGAAAAGATTTTCAATCTCATATTACGCGCCGCCAAAAAGGCAAAGTCACAAACCCGTGTATCAAACGGTCCGGCATCCGCTATAGGGGCGGCAGTATCCATGGCCGGAAAATATCTGGATTTAAAGCAGAGCGCTGTCCTGCTTGTGGGCACAGGGAAAATAATAGAAATAGCCGCGGAAAAACTTAATAAAAAAGGGGCGACGGTCTCATTTATAGCGGGGCGGAGCATGGAAAAAGCCCTTGAAATAGCCAAAAAGACAGGCGCGGGGATATTTTCTCTTGATAACATCTCCGAGCCGCTGATATACGCGGACCTTGTAATATCCGCGACAAAAGCCCCGGGCTTTGTAATAGGGAAGGGAAATTTTTACGGAACCGCAGAAGAAAGAAAAAAGAACCTGTACATATTTGACCTTGCGGTTCCAAGGGATGTGGATCCCGCCGTCGGGTCGGATAAAGTCAGGGTTTTTGACATGGACGATATAAAACGGGAAGCGGACAGGAACATAAGCTTAAGGCTGGGCGAGAAAGCACGGGCCCTTGAGATAATAAAGGAAGTGGTTGAAAATGCGGACATTCAGGATAGGGACAAGAAAAAGCGCGCTGGCAATAAAGCAGGTTCACGAGGCAATTCAGGCGCTTACGAAGAAGGATATTTCGTTTAAAGCCGAAGTTATTGCCATAGAGACTTCAGGCGATAAGGACCTGAAAACCAGCCTGTCAAAAATAGAAGGCACGGATTTTTTTACGCGCGAACTGGAGTCGGCGCTTTTAAACGACCATATTGATATTGCCGTGCACAGCGCAAAGGACCTTCCTTATGATATACCTTCCGGCCTTAAAATCGGGGCAATCACAAAAGGCATCGATAGCAGGGACGTCCTGGTTCTGGGCAGGGGAGTCTCGGTAAAAAACTTCAGGGACAATCCGATAAAAAGCCTTCCGGAAGGATTCAGGGTGGGAACAAGTAGTAAAAGACGTTCGGCCCAGCTATCCCGGATTAATCCCGGTGTAATTATCAAGGACATCCGCGGCGCGGTTGACGACAGGATAAAACAACTTGACGCCGGAAGGTATGACGCAATAATAGCGGCGGCGGCCGGGCTCATAAGGCTTGGAATGAGGGGCAGGATTGACGCGTATCTTGATTTTGATACGGCCCATTTACAGGGAAAGCTTGCCCTTGAAATAAGGGCGCAGGATAGAGAGGCGCAAAACGCGGTTTCGTTTATAGATGACAGGAAGAACTGGGGCAAAGTTTATATTACGGGAGCCGGTCCCGGTGATCCGGGGTTAATCACTGTAAAAGGCAACAGGCTGCTAAAAACATGCGATGCGGTTGTTTATGACAGCCTATCCCCCGTGGAAATGATATCGGATTTGAAATGTGAAAAAATATGCGCCGGAAAAAGGAAAGGCAGCCACATCATGGAACAGGATGAAATAAACAGCCTGCTCGTAAGACTCTCCATTGGGGGCAAAGACACGGTGAGGCTGAAAGGCGGGGATCCGCTGATATTCGGCCGTGGCTTTGAAGAGGCTGAATATCTCAGGAAACACTTTATTGACTATGAAATAGTGCCGGGAATAACTGCGGCGCTTGCCGCGTCGGCATATGCTGAAATACCGCTTACAAAAAGAGGATTCTCGTCCCATGTGGCTTTTTCCTCGGGGCATGCAGGAAAAAACGCCTACATACCGGAGGCGGGCAAAGGCGGAACCTCGGTTTACTATATGTCGGCGTCAAATGTCAGGGAAATTGCCGGGACAATGCTTGACAACGGCGCGCCAAAGGCATTGCCGGCGGCCGTTGTTTCAAACGCCTCGCTTGCAAACCAGCGCGTATACGCCGGTACGCTTGAAAGCTTTACAGCGGAGGGAAGCTATGAAAGCCCCGCGGTTTTTATCACGGGCGCGGCAGCGGTTAAAAATGGAAAAAGCTGGTTTGAGAGGAAAAAAAAGATACTTTTTACCGGCACAAATCCCGGCAGATACAGCCACCTGGGTGAAATAGTGAACAACCCCATGATTGAACTAAAACCGGTTGTAAAAAAAATTTCCGTCTCCCGGCTGAAAAAATACCGGAGCATTGTATTTACATCAAAACACGGTGTTAAATTCTTCTTTGAGGCCCTGTACAAAGGCGGAGCGGACGCCAGGGGGCTGCATGATAAAAAAATATTTTCCATCGGCAGCGTTACCACAGGGGAACTTATAAACCACGGCATCAGGCCCGACGCGCAGGCTGCCTTTGAAACAGCGGAAGGGCTTGTTGAAGAATTCAAAAGGAGAAAGATAAAGGGGCAAGACATCCTTCTTCCGTGTTCGGCACTGTCATATGACACGTTAAGGAACGGCCTGAATGCGGCGGGTAACAGGGCCGAGCCGTTTGTTATTTATAAGAACGTGCTTCCCGCAGGGGCCGAGAAAAAAGACCTGTCAAATATAGACGCCGTGATATTCACGGCGCCGTCATGCGTCAGGAATTTCAGGAAAATTTACGGGGCCATACCCGAAAGGGCTGAAATAATAACCACGGGCAGGATAACAAAAGAGGCGGCGGAAAATGAAAAAATTCGGCAATCTTAAAAAGGACGGAGCCACAAGGGAACGCCACGCTGAAACAAAGCTTTCAGCCCGGGATTTAATACTCCCGTTTTTTGCGATCCGAGGAAGGAACAGGGAAGAGAAAATACCGGGTTTCGGACCGGTAAAAAGATATTCAAAAGAAAAACTTCTGGCTGCTGCGTCAAAAGCCGCTGAAAAAGGGATTTATAAATTCCTGATATTTGGAAGCGTGGATGAAGTTTATAAGGATGAAAAAGCGTCTTACGGTGTGTCGGGCCTCGGGCCCGTGGAAGCGGCTGTTTATGATTTAAAAAAGTATCTGCCCATATCCACTGTTATCACCGATGTCTGCCTGTGCGCCTATACGAACCACGGCCATTGCGGCGTGACAAGGAACGGAAAGATTAATAATGAAGAAACAATACAACTGCTTGCGAAAATGGCCGTAAATCATGCCGCAAGCGGCGCGGATCTGGTGGCGCCTTCTGCCATGATGGACGGGCAGGTCGGGGCCATAAGGAAGGCGCTGGATAAAAATGGTTATGGGAAAACCGGCATAATGGGATATTCGGCAAAATTTGCGTCGGCTTTTTACGGCCCTTTCCGGAGCGCGGCAAATTCTTCCCCTGCTTTCGGGGATAGGAAAACATACCAGATGGATTACAGGAATATAAACCAGGCAATGGACGAGATAAAAGCAGACATAGATGAAGGCGCGGATATTGTTATGGTAAAACCGGCCGCGCACTATCTGGATATAATAAGGCAGGCAAGAAACAGGTTTGGAAAAATAAAAATAGCGGCTTATCAGGTGTCTGGGGAATATATGATGATAAAAGCCGCTGCAAAAGCAAAGATACTGGACGAAAAAGAAGCCGTACTTGAATCGTTGACGGCTATAAAAAGGGCCGGGGCTGATTTGATAATAACATACTTTGCGAAAGAGGCGGCGCAATGGCTGTAAAAAAATCACAAACAGCTTTTAAAAGGGCGCAGAAACATATTGCCCACGGGGTCAACAGCCCTGTCAGGGCGTTTACACAGACAGACGGAAAACCTGTTTTTATAAATTCCGGGCGCGGCTCCGAAATAACATCCATTGACGGAAAAACATACGTTGATTTCTGCATGTCATGGGGGGCCCTGATTCACGGCCATTCCGACGCCGATATAAACAACGCGGTAAAAACCGCTGTTAATAAAGGGACGGGTTTTGGCTGCCCCACTGAGGCTGAAACAGAACTTGCGGAGCTTGTCAAAGAAGCTTTTCCCTCAATTGAAACTTTGAGGTTCGTAAGCTCCGGCACGGAGGCCGTAATGAGCGCCATAAGGCTCGCGCGCGGATTTACAGGCAGGGATAAGATAATAAAATTTGACGGCTGCTATCACGGACACAGCGACAGCATGCTTGTCAAGGCGGGCTCGGGTGTGGCAGGCGCGCGTCAGGCTTCAAGCGCCGGAGTAACAGGGGCATCCGCGGAAGATACAATTTCCATACCGTTCAATGACATAGAGTTATTTAAAAAAGTATTGAATGAGAACCGGAGCCATGTTGCGGCTGTTATTATGGAGCCGGTGCCGGCAAATATGGGGCTCATCATCCCGGAAGAAAGCTATTTAAGGTCCATAAGAAAAATCACGGAAAGTTTCGGCGTGCTTTTAATATTTGACGAGGTAATAACCGGTTTCAGGCTTGGCTTTGGAGGCGCGCAGGAATATTTCGGCATCAGGCCCGATATCACCTGCCTGGGAAAAATAATCGGAGGCGGACTGCCGGCTGCGGCATTCGGCGGCAGAAAAGAAATAATGGACATCCTGGCGCCGGAGGGAAATGTTTATCAGGCAGGCACTCTTTCCGGCAACCCTGTTGTCATGGCGGCCGGAATCGCCGCGGTTAAAAAACTCAAAAAAAAGGATTTTTACGCTGAGATGGAGCTTAAAACAGAGAGGCTGCAGGCGGCTTTCGGAAGGCTTAAAAAGACAAAGGTTGTCTCCCTGGGTTCAATGTTTACCCTGTTTTTTGGAGGGTTTAAACCGGGAAATTTTTCCGATGTCATGAAAACCGACGCCAAAAAATTCAGAAAGTTTCATTCCTGTATGTTAAGGAGCGGATTTTATCTTCCGCCTTCGCGTTTTGAAACTTGTTTTATTTCGGCATCACACACAGAACGGCAGATTGATCTATTCGCGGAAAAAGCGCTGAAAATACTGGACTAAAAAGGAGCAGTGTCATGGGAGAAAAAAATGATTTTTTTGAAAATCAGTCGGATTATGTGAACGAGATTTTGAAAAGGGTCACAAAGGCTTTGAGCGGCGTAAAATACGGTTCTGTTACCATCACGGTGCATAATTCCCGTGTGGTACAGATAGAAAAGTCGGAAAAAATCCGTTATGACGACGACCAGTATGTGGTAAAAGGCGGGGGCATCTGACCCATGAAATGTATTTTTTTTGACATAGACGAAACCCTGCTTGACCACAGTTCGGCCGAAAAAACGGCGGTAAAAGAGTTTATGTCCTGCCACCGGGATATATTTGGCGGGGACTTTAAAGCATTTTTTGATGTGTGGAGAAGAATTGAACGCAAGTATAAAAACCTGTATGAGAAGGGGCTGCTTACTTTTGACAATCAAAGATTAAAAAGAATGTCGGGAGTTTTTAAGGCCTACGGCCGCAAAATTACCGCGGCGGAGGCAAAGGCTGCCTTTAAGGAATATCAGGCATACTACAAAAAAAATGTAAGGGCATATCCGGATGTGTTGCCTTGCCTTGAAGATTTGAAGGGCAACAGGCTTGGCGTGATAAGCAACGGCAAGACCCTGTAGCAATTAAGAAAACTCAAAGGCAGCGGGATATTAAAATATTTCTCAGTTTTCGCAATAGCCGACAGGGCCGGCTGCTCAAAGCCCGGCACGGGCATATTTGAGTACGCCTGTAATGAGGCAGGATGCAGGCCTGCGGAAGCCTATTTTGTCGGGGACAGGCTGGATATAGACGCAATGGCCGGCAGAAAAGCCGGTCTTAAAACGTTCTGGCTTAACCGTGCCGGAAATTGCGGTATTGCGGGCAATGGGATAAGGGAGATAAAAGGATTAAGCGGTTTTAAACCGGACGCAAAGGAGAACTGATGAGCACAAAAGAACTCAGGGCAAAGAAATTCGCAAACGGCGTCAGAAGACGGGTTCTGGAATATATAATCCAGAATAACGGCGGTTATATGAGCCAGGCATGCTCTTCTGCTGAAATTTTTGCATGCCTATTCGGAGGAATAATGAATCTGGAACCCGTTACTACCCCGCTTGTACCGGGGCCGTTTCCGGGCGTTCCTTCGGATCATAACAAAAATTATGTGCCGGGCTATTATTTTAACGGAGCTCATAAAAGGTATGCCGACAGGTTTATCCTGTCGCCGACACACTATTCACTGGTCCTTTATGCGGCATTAATTGAAGCCGGACGGCTCGAGGAAAAATCCATGTCACAGTTCAATAAGGATGGCTCGTCCCTGGAGCAGATAGGCGCCGAGCACTCGCCCGGAATGGAAGTCATGACAGGCTCGCTCGGCCAGGGTTTAAGCCAGGCTGTAGGCATGGCGCTTGCCAGGCGGTCAAAGGGGGAAACCGGTAAAATCTGGCTGCTTATGTCGGACGGGGAATTCCAGATAGGAATGGTGTGGGAGGCTTTTCAGTTCATGAACCATTACAAAATGGATACCGTTGGAATATTTGTTGACGTCAACAGACAGCAGTGCGACGGCGCGGTTAACTCCGTCATGCAGCTGGGGCCGCTTGGCGATAAGTTAAAAGATTTCGGCGCTGAAGTGGCGACGGTTGACGGGCATGACATAGACGCGCTTTATAAGGCTTCGGAAACGCCGCATAAGGAAAAAGCCCTTGTGGTTTTATGCGACACCGACCCGATGAGGGGTGTTCCGGAGCTGATGGTAAACCGCGGCAAGCTCCACTATCTCAGGATGAGAAATGAAGCGGACAAGGAACGTTTTCAGCTGGAACTCGATAAATTAAAAGGGGTGAAATAATGGAAATATTGTCTCAGGTCCACTCAAAACGCCTTGAGGAATACGGCTATGAGAACAGGAACTTTGTGGTGTTAACAGCCGACCTGACTGATTCGTGCGAGGCCACCCATTTTAAGGGAAAATTCAGGGAAAGGTTTTATACATGCGGAATAGCGGAACAGAACATGCTTTCTCTCGCCGGAGGCATGGCGCGCGAGGGGGTCATACCTTTCATACACACTTTTGCGGTATTCATTTACAGGAGAGCCTACGACCAGATAGCGATGTCGGTCGCATATCCGAACGTGCCGGTTAAAATGTTCGGATTCCTTCCGGGAATAATGACTCCTGGTGGAGCGTCACATCAGGCCATTGAAGACATTGCGGTGATGCGTTCGCTTCCAAATATGACAATTCTTGAAGCGGGGGACGCAACGGACGTGGAATCAATGTTTGAACTTGTTTATGAAATTCCGGGGCCTGTTTACATAAGGGCGCTGCGCGGCGAGATACCAAGGTTGTTTGATAAGAATGACCCCATAAAATTAGACACACCCCGCATCATTTCTCAGGGAAAAGATCTGCTGATATTTTCTTCCGGCATCTGCACTGAAGAAGCGATACGGGCTGTGAGCATTTTGAAAAAAAGCGGGCTTTCGGTATGCCACGTCCATATATCGACGCTGAAGCCCTTTAACAATCCGGTGATAGAAGAGCTGCTTAATATTCCCAAATACGGCGTGATAACCGTTGAAAATCATACTGTCATAGGCGGATTGGGGACAATTATAGCGGAAAAAATGGTCGAGTACGGCATCGCCAAAAAACTGGTAAAGCTCGGGCTGCAGGATACCTTCAGCCACGGGGCGAGTAAGATGCACCTGATGAAGTATCATCATTTTGACGCGGCCGCAATAATTGAAGAAGCTGAAAAATTAGCGGGGAAAACTTTCGGCATATCTGAAAAAGATCTTGCCGGAGTCAGGATAGAGGCCGTTCATTCGGACGCGAAACCGGAAGGTTTGTAAATTTCAGATATTAAATTAAACAGGAGGTTATTATGGGAAAAGAAATTATTCTGACAGACAAAGCGCCCGCGCCGGCGGGGGCCTATTCACAGGCAGTAACAGCCGGGGATTTTATTTTTGTTTCGGGACAGATACCGGTTGTGGCGGCAACGGGCTCGCTTGTGACAGAAGGCGTGCACGGGGAGACAAATGTTGTGGTGGACAATATCGAGGCGGTTCTCGCCGCGGCGGGAAGTTCCCTGAAAAAAGTGGTGAAATTGACGGTATTTTTGAAGGACATAAATGATATAAAGTTTATCAATGATGTTTTAAACGAGCGTTTCGGTAAAAACCTTCCGGCAAGGACGGCTGTGGAAGTCTCCAGGCTGCCGAAGGATATTTCGGTGGAAATAGACGCGATTGCGGTAAGGTGATTTTAATATAGCATGGAAAGAATACAAATATTTTGATTTTTTTTATGAAGTTGTTGTAACTCGTCCCGAAAAAAGAGCAACTGATGATATACGCAGCGATTCAAAACTTTAAAATGACTTGACAAAATTTATATATTACTATATGTTCATATAAGAATTTGAAAGGAGGTTGTCGGTGAATGTTCAAATCAAAGCGTTAAAAGCACTTGCTGATGAAACAAGATTCAGGATAGTGGGCCTTTTGATGAAAAATGAAAGTTTATGTGTTTGCAGGATTGTGGACACCCTTAAAATGAAACAATCGGCTGTTTCAAAGGCTTTGAGAATCCTTAAAGAGGCGGGAATTATTAATGACTTACGAAAAACGCAGTGGATTTATTACAGTTTAAATCGAACGATCGGCAATCCGATTTTACCGGCTTTGAATTCAATTTATGCATCGGGGTTAAAACCAGGATTTAATCGAAAAAAATACGGGAATAAAAAAATAAAAGCGGGTGAAAAACATGAATGAAGTCATTAAAACAATAAAGCAAAGAAGAAGCATCAGGAGTTTTAAGCCGGAACAGATAAAACAGGAGGAACTTAACTTAATAATAGAATCCGCCATACATGCGCCGAGCGGACACAACACACAACCCTGGCATTTTACGGTGATACAGAGCAAGGCTGTTATTAAACACGTAAATGATATTTCAAAACAGGTTATGTCCCAATCAGACGTGGACTGGATAAAAAAATCCGGGAACAATCCCGTGTTTGATATAACATACAATGCGCCTACACTTGTCATAGTGTCGGGGCGTAAAGATGCAATATCATGGAAAGCGGATTGCAGCGCTGCAATCCAAAATATGCTGCTTGCGGCAGAGAGCTTAAATATTGGTTCGGTATGGCTGGGATTTGCAACTTTTGGTTTTAAGATAAACGGAGAAGCCGAAAAAATTGGAATACCGGAAGGTTATGAACCTTATTATGGTGTAGCCCTGGGGTATAAGAAAGAACCGGCCCCCGGAACGCCAAAAAGGAATTATGATGTAGTGAATTATATTCGTTGATCTTGATCGTTGGCAGGTTTTGTCAGCCAATTTAAAAACCCTGTATGCAAAACGGACCGACAAGCGAGGCACCACGCTTGCGATTTTATTCTGGTGCTTTATCGTCTGGAAAGCTATATCAAACATGTCCGCGGAATTTAAAAAGCTACACTCTCTTAAAATATTTTTTAGCTTGACAAATTATAACATCTTATCTATTCTAAGTCCGTAGGATTGATAGTAATTGAAACATAAAAAGCAGTGCGCGCAAAAAGGGACAACCCTCGCGCGCTGATGAAAGTAAACACTTACTGCCTGCCGGTCAACCGGACGCAACCGAAATAAAATAATTAATTGTATGCAGGTTGACACCAAGAGGAGGCAGCACAATGATTCAGACAACGTCCCGCCGCAAACCTTTACACGGTATCATTTTTGTGACATATGTTCTTTTTATTCTGCTGCTCGGTTCCGTGTTATGTGCGGCAGACGCAAAGCCGCCTCGAATCCTTGTTATATCCGCTTTTGACAAGGAGCTTACAAAACTTCTGAGCGAGGCACAAATTACGCAGACCAATGTTGTGCACGGGCGGCAATCCTACGTGGGTACGCTCGCCGGGCAGCCCGTGGTGCTTGCGCTCAGCGGGGTCAGCATGGTCAATGCCGCCATCACCGCCCAGTCACTTTTCGACACCTATAACATACGCCTCGTCGTGTTTTCGGGCATAGCGGGCGGGGTGAATCCATCACTGCATGTCGGCGATGTTACGGTGTGCGCGCAGTGGGGCTCCTATCAGGAGCAGGCCTTTGCGAGGGCATCAGGTGACGGGTGGGATGCCGGTTTTCACAAGGGGAACTTTGCTAATTTCGGCATGATGTTCCCGCATGATACAAGTGTGGTTTCGCCCGGCGCCAAACCCGGCGAAATTGAAAAGCGGTTCTGGTTCCCGGTTGACACACAAGCGCTGGAAGCCGCCCGCGTTGTTGCATCGAAAGTAACCCTTGCGGCCTGTACTGCTGAAGGTTCCTGTCTCGATTATAAGCCGATCATCGTCATAGGCGGTAACGGGGTAAGCGGCCCTACATTTGTGGATAACGCGGAGTATCGCGCTTATGTATGGGAAACCTTCCACGCAGATGCACTTGACTCGGAAACAGCCGCGGTTGCCGTTGCGGCGTACGTTAATCAGATCCCTTACATTGCGTTTCGGTCACTCTCTGATCTTGCGGGCGGCGGCACCGGTGTAAATAAAATACGCATTTTCGGCTCCCTTGCGGCGGAGAATTCGGCCCGGGTGGTGATTGCGTTCCTCGGAGCGCTCCCGGCACCCGCGGAAACGGACACC
Source organism: uncultured Spirochaetia bacterium (assembly GCA_964565765.1). Classification (GTDB taxonomy): domain Bacteria; phylum Oederibacteriota; class PGYV01; order PGYV01; family Palsa-1178; genus Bog-1181. The sequence goes on along the minus strand of CAZMGF010000012.1, from coordinate 29,215 downwards.
GTGAAAAAATAGCGGTATATAGTCTGATAAGTAAAAATCATCCGAACAGGAAGGGAACAACATGAAAAAATTTTTTGAATTTGAAAAGTTTCACACCACATACCGCACCGAAATTATTGCGGGAATCACAACATTTCTTACCATGGCATACATAATTATCGTGAACCCCGCCATACTTGAGGCGGCGGGAATTCCCAAGGGCGCTTCAACAACGGCGACCATACTGTCTGCGGCGTTTGGCACTTTCATCATGGGTGTACTGGCGCGCCGGCCGTTTGCCATAGCCCCTTACATGGGTGAAAACGCCTTTATTGCCTTCACCGTGGTTAAGGTGCTGGGATATTCATGGCAGGTGGCTCTCGGCGCCATCTTTATCAGCGGCATTATATTCACCATACTCACCCTGCTTGGAATCCGGGGGCTCCTCGCGAAGTCCATCCCTGCTTCGCTCAAGATATCTTTTGCGGTGGGTATCGGGCTGTTTTTAACTTTCATCGGGCTCAATGAAGTGGGCATCGTTGCGCTGGGGGTTCCGGGGGCGCCGGTAAACCTCGGCAATATCGGGCACACCAGCACCCTGCTTGCCATTGCAGGGTTCATTTTGATGGCGGTACTTTCCGTCCGGCGGGTTCCCGGCGCGCTCATCATCGGCATTCTCATGGTAACAGCCGCCTCTATCCTTCTGGGAATCACGCCGCTGCCCGCGGCAATAGTGTCACTGCCGCCTTCAATTTCTCCCATTTTCGCTCATCTAGATATTGCCGGCGCTCTTTCCTTTAAAATGCTGCCGGTGGTCCTCGTCATATTCATAATGGCCTTTGTCGATACCATTGGCACCCTATTCGGCCTATCGTCACGCGCCGGGTTTCTCGACGCGAAGGGCAATCTTCCCGATATCGAACGCCCCATGCTGGTTGACGCGCTGGCAAACATCGCCGCGCCGATATTCGGCACAACAACAAGCGGCGCGTATATCGAGTCAGCTTCGGGCATTGAGGAAGGAGGGCGTACGGGGTTTGTTTCGGTGGTGGTAGCCGCTCTCTTCCTTCTGGCGCTATTTTTCACTCCAATACTTACCATCACGCCCGCGCACGCCTATGGCCCGGTGCTCATTCTCATAGGCTGCTTCATGCTTAAACCCGTCACACAGATTGATTTTAATGATCTAACTGAACTCATCCCCGCGTTCATAACTATTTCACTAATTTCATTCAGCTACAATATAGGAGTAGGAATGACAGCAGGGCTGATTACCTACCCGCTGATAAAACTGCTAACCGGCAGGGTAAAGGAAGTTCCCCCGGGCTTGTGGGTGCTGGCTGCACTTTCGGCGGTATTCTTTGTGGTGTACCCGTACAGGTAAATATAACCGGGGGCATGAAAAGTGACTCACCCCTGACACATAGTGACATATAGATTTTGGCGGTGCGAAAAGTAAAGCGTAAAGTAAAGTTGACATTTGATTATTAAGTGTTATTATAATTCAAAATTACAGGGGTGGCGTGAAAACGCCTGAGAACATACCCTTATGACCTGATCCGGATAATGCCGGCGTAGGCAGATTAAACCTGTCTTTCATCCCCCTGTAGCATTGAATATATTCATTCAAATACAGCAGGAGGATTTATGGGCGACAAGTTGACCATCGGCGGCAGGGAATTCACATCGCGTTTTATGATAGGGACGGGAAAATTCCCTTCCGATGAAATAATGACCCAATGCCTTTTTGAGTCCGGCGCTGAAATAATAACCGTGGCAATAAGAAGGGTGGATCTCAAAAACCCCGATTCCGACATATTACGGGTCCTTGACCCAAAAAAGATTTTCATACTTCCAAACACTTCCGGAGCTCAGAATGCCGAAGAGGCCGTGCGCTTTGCCATGTTCGCTGAGCAGATGGGGTTTTCCAACTGGATAAAACTTGAAGTGACGCCAGATCCGCGGTATTTGTTGCCCGATCCCGAAGAGACCATAAAGGCCGCGCGCATACTTGTAAAGAACGGTTTTACGGTCCTGCCGTACATGAATGCGGATCCCGTGCTTGCAAAAAAACTCGAAGACGAGGGATGCGCTGTGGTAATGCCGCTGGGCGCACCCATTGGAAGCAATAAGGGGCTCACAACAATAGATCAGATAAAGATAATTATTGCACAGTCAAACGTGCCGGTTGTAATCGACGCGGGCATAGGCAGGCCGTCGGATGCCTGCCTTGCAATGGAGCTCGGCGCGGATGCGTGCATGATAAATACCGCCATATCCGCGGCGCCAATGCCTCCATTGACGGCGCGCGCTTTTAAGCTTGCCATAGAAGCGGGGAGACAGGCGTATCTTGGCGGTCATGCGGCAAAACGCGATACAGCCAGGCCGTCTTCACCGGTTGACGGTATATCAAAATGAAAAATTTTTATGATGAAATGTTGAAAATAAGCGGAATGATTGGCGAAAAATTATCGGCGAACATTGGCGGTGATATGGTTCTCCGGACGCTGGAAAAAGACAAAGTGGAATTCAATGATATGCTTTGCCTGCTGTCCGAAGGCGCGCTGCCGTATATGGAGGTTCTGGCTTCAAGGGCGAAGGAGATTACAGACAGGCACTTCGGAAAAAATATAAATCTGTATATACCTCTTTATCTGTCCAACGAATGCACGAACAGCTGTTCTTACTGTGGTTTTAATATTAATACGATAACACCCCGGAGCACCCTTACCATTGCCGAAGCTGAAAGAGAAATGAAGAAAATTGCGGCAACCGGCATGAAAAACATCCTGTTGCTTACCGGGGAAGCCCCGGCCAGGGCCGGGGTCGGATATATGGAGAATATCATTAAAATAGCCTCATTATATTTTACGCAAATATCCCTTGAGGTATATCCAATGGATATTCCCGATTATGAAAGGCTTGTCAAGGCGGGCGCCACAGGTCTTGTTATTTACCAGGAAACATACGATGAAATCCTGTATGCAAAGCTTCATGAAACAGGGCCCAAAAAAAACTTTCTCTACAGGCTGGATGCGCCCGAGCGTGCGGCGCAGGCGGGTTTCCGGTTTATAGGCATCGGCGCTTTGCTGGGACTCCGCGGCTGGCGTAAAGAAGCTGCTTTGATGTTTTCCCACGCAAAGTATCTTTCAAAAAAATACTGGAGATCCGACATAGCGCTGAGTTTTCCGAGAATTACGCCGGCCAGGGGCTGTAATACGGAGATTACCCCGGTATCGGAAGCCGAATTAAGGCAGATGATCTTCGCCGCAAGAATCTGTTTTGAACACGCCGTAATAAACCTTTCGACGCGGGAGAGCGCGGCATTCAGGGATAGTATGACAGGTTTTGGCGTCACGCGCCTGAGCGCCGGTTCAAAAACAAACCCCGGAGGATACGAAACACACCAGGAGGCTTCAGGGGAACAGTTTATGGTCAATGATACAAGGACCGTGGAAGAGGTTGCGTCGGCCATCAGGAAAAAAGGGTACTATCCTGTTTTTAAGGACTGGGATGTTTCTTTAAACCGGGGAATTATATGAAAATACTCTTAAACGGACGGATATCAGAAGAGGCTTCCGGAATAACACTTGCCGGGCTGATGTCAAAATACGGTTTGATCAAAGAAACTACAGCCGCCGAAATAAACGGAAGTATAATAGAGCGCGGGCTGGTTGAAAAAACCGTAATTAACGAGGAAGATAAAGTGGAATTAATACGGTTTGTCGGCGGCGGCTGATGAAAAGGAAATTTGATAAAAAAGGGATATACGCGGTTATTACGGAAAAATTTTGCTTAAACGGATCGTCTTTGGAAACGCTTAAGGACGTGCTCGGGGCGGGCGTAAAAATTGTGCAGTTAAGGGAAAAATCCATGGCCCGTGAAAAACTGATCAGACTTGCCGGGGAATACAGAAAATTGACAAGCCGTCACGGAGCGATCTTTATTTTAAATGATTTTCCCGATATAGCGGCCATTGTTAAAGCTGACGGAGTCCATCTCGGGCAGGATGATATGGATGCTAAAGAAGTGATGGCAAAATATCCGGAACTTATTATCGGCATTTCAACGCACTGCATGAAAGAAGCCGCTCTGGCAATAAAACAAGGAGCTGATTACATAAACATCGGCCCGATTTTCAGGACAAAAACAAAGGATATAAGCAAATACAAACCGGTCGGTTGCGGCAGGCTTCAAAAAATAGCAGGTAAAATCGGGATTCCTTTTACCGTCATGGGAGGCATTAAAGCCTGTAATATCCGCGGGGTATCGGCCGCGGGAGCTGAAATATTTGCGATGATAACGGAAATTACAATGGCGGAAAATATAGGCGGCATGATTGAGACAATTAATAAGACAATCAGCGGAGCGGATGCCGCAAAGTCATGACTGCGGGATTAACAAATAACGGGCTTATAAAAATATTTAAAAATAATAATTGACAAATAGATATTTTAATGTATATTATCTCAATAGAGATAATAGAGTAACGAAAGTTTAAAAAGATAAGCGAATAGCAATAAAGAAAGATCTGACCAGTCAACTGGAAGCTCCGGCAATGCAATGCTGATAATTAATTGCCGGAACAAAAGTTGACCGGTCTTTTTTTTTAATATAAAAAAATTAGTGGAGGGTATTGGTATGACGGAAATTTTTAAAAAGCTCGCACTCGTGGGTGATGTGTGGGTGCTATGGATCCTTCTGGCGGCAAGTGTTTTTTCCATCGGTGTAATTTTTGAGCGATGGTGGTTTTTCAGGAAAAACAAACTGAATTTTTCCTGGTTCCTCGACAGCCTTACAGGATTTCTTGAGGAAGGGAATCTTAAGGGCGCAAGGAACTTGATTGAGGGAGTGCACGGCATTGAGTCGCGGGTTGCCGGCGCCGGGTTGAACAACCTTTTCAAAGGGCCGGCATCCGTTGAAGAGGCCATGACGTCCAAGCTGGTTCTTGAGCGCAGCCAGCTTGAAAAGAACCTTATCGTACTGGGAACGCTGGGCAATAACGCCCCGTTTGTCGGACTTTTTGGGACGGTTCTGGGCATCATAAAGGCGTTCAACGACCTGGCCGTAAGCGGAAGCTCCGGGGTTTCGGTGGTCATGGCCGGGATTTCATCCGCGCTTATAGCCACGGCTTTCGGAATTCTTGTCGCGATCCCGGCGGTTGTCGCGAATAATGCTTTTCAGACCAACCTTAAAAAGAAACTGGCAAACACCAACAGCGTGATCCATCTGCTGCAGGTTTACTTAAAGGATGAAACAGGAGGGCGGCTTTTAAGGGCGGTAAAGACCCAACTGGAAGAAGAGGTGAGAATATGAGCGCGCTCGAAGAAAATGACGACGGGACCGTCACGGGAATAAATGTAACGCCCATGGTGGACATAATGATGGTGCTTCTCATTATATTCATGGTAACAGCGAATTTTGTTTCGCAGGAGGCGCTAAAGGTAAACCTGCCAAAGACCGCGGTCGCGGAGGAGGTTGTCACGCAAAGCCTTACGGTTGTACTGAATTCAAAGGGAGTGATCTATTTCAGGGGTACAAAGACCGACCTTAACAACTTAAGGGATGCGCTGTCATACGAGTATAAGGCAAACCCCGACGTCAGGGTGACACTGGCGGCGGACGACAGGCTTGGTTATAAACAGGTAATAGCTACGCTTGACGCCATAAAACTTGCCGGGATCAAGCGCGTGGCGCTTACGGCTCAAAGGTAAAATTATGAAAAAAATCAAGGGAAACCTGGTGACCGGCACAACGCTTTCATTTATTGTGCATCTTGCCATAGCCGGTTTCCTGTATTTATGGGCTTTCGGCCATCTGCATTTGAACGGAAATTATGAACTTATGCAGCTGGACATGTCCGCTGAACAGCAGGCCAATGTGGCCAGGATAAAGCCGACGCCGGTGGATAACTGGATTATTTCAGACAGCAGGATACAGCCACCGCCGAAACCGGTTCAGGCGAGTACACCGGTTCCGACGCCGGTACCCACTGAAGTATGGGTGCCGGCAGCTTCCACTGCACGCAGGCCGAAGTGGATAGCCAATTTTATATCTCCGGATGATTATCCGGCAGTGGCCAGGCAGGAAGGCAATGACGGACGCGTGATTTTGAGGGTCCGCATTGATTCGTCTGGTAAGATAAATGAAGTGATACTGTTGCAGGGCGGCTGTCAGATATTGAATGAGGTGGCCATCCGCAAGGTTAAAAACGGGATATTTACCCCGGCATATAACGCGCAGGGACTGCCGATACCGTGCGAGGTTATCCTGCCCATAAAGTTCCAGCTAAAAGGGTGATAGAATCACCAGAGGAGGAATAGAAGATATGGAAGTCAAAGACGGAATTTTTACTTCGGAATCGGTTACAAGCGGGCACCCGGACAAGGTTGCGGACCAGATCTCGGACGCCGTGCTGGACGAGGTTTTAAGGCAGGACAATAAGGGCAGGGTGGCATGTGAAACTCTTCTGGCAAAGGGCATTGTTGTCGTCGCGGGGGAGATCACGACAACCGCGGTGCTTGATTTCCAAAAAATTGTTCGTGATACCCTTCTGGATATCGGGTACAAATCAAAGGAAGACGGCATAGACCCTTTCAGCTGCAACATACTCATATCGGTGTCAAAACAATCGCCCGACATAAGCCAGGGAGTGACAAACGCGGGCGGAAAAAAAGGCAACAAGGAAGAAGGCGCGGGGGACCAGGGCATGATGTTCGGTTATGCCACAAATGAAACAAAGGAGCTTATGCCGTGGCCCATTGTTTACGCGAACAGGTTGACCGAAAGGCTTGAGGAAGTCAGGAAGGAAAAAATAATCCCCTATCTCAGGCCGGACGGGAAGTCCCAGGTATCTGTAAGATATGAAAACGGAAAACCAAAAGAGGTTTCGGCTATAGTCATTTCAAACCAGCATGCGGAGGTTGACATAAGAAAGCTGCGTATCGACATAAAAAAGCATGTCATTGACGCGGTAATTCCAAAAGAGTTCATATCAAAAAGGACCAAAATCCACATTAATCCAACGGGAAAATTTGTGGTCGGCGGGCCGGAAGGCGACACAGGGCTCACAGGCAGGAAAATAATAGTTGATACATACGGCGGAATGGGAAGGCACGGCGGCGGGGCATTTTCCGGAAAGGACCCGAGCAAGGTGGACCGTTCGGCGGCATATATGGCAAGGTACGTCGCGAAAAACATAGTGGCTGCGGGGCTTGCCGAAAAGGTCGAAGTGCAGCTTTCATACGCGATAGGCGTGGCGGAACCCACTTCCGTTCTGGTAAGCACCTTTGGCACCGGCAAGGTGGATGAAAACAGGATAGAGGAGGCGGTAAAACACGTGTTTAAGCTTACGCCAAAAGGCATCAGGGAAACCCTGAACCTGCGCCGGCCCATTTACCGCAAGACTGCGGCGCACGGCCATTTCGGAAGGACCGACGGGGATTTTACGTGGGAATTAACAGACAAGGCTGCGGAATTAAGAATTGCGGCGGGAATAAGGCACATTGTCGGATTTCAGGAAGACAAATAATTTTTTAGGGAGGTTTTAAAATGGCTGATAGACAGATCGAGAAGGAAGTTGCGGATTACATATCCGGCGCAAAATGGGCGGTTGTCGCCACGGTTAAAGACGGCAATGCGCCGGCTTTAAGGACAATCGGCGGTTTCGCAAATGACGGGCTGAACATTTATTTTTCCACGGGAAAGGAAACAGAGAAGGTAAAACAGATCGAGAAAAACGGCAATGTCGCCGTATTTTTTCAGCACGAAGGGCAGGAACGCTCGAAATTCAAATATGTGTCCATAAACGGCGCGGCAACACTGCTGACAGACAAGACGGGCCTGGGTAATGCAGTAACTGTTTTAAGCAATAAAAACCAGAATTTTAAGCAGAGAATTGAAAAGGGCGAACTGGACAGTATAGCCGTCTATAAAATAGAACCAAAAGCCATCAGAAGCGTGGATTTCAGCCGCGGAAGCGGCCCGGCTTCGGTGCTGTCCTTTTCAGTATAAACAGCGCCGCCATATAATATTGAAATCAGACGGCGCGGAAGCAGTCATAGCCGCACCGTATAAAAGCGGCGGATGTAAGATGTGAAGCTCCGACGGCGCAATGCAGACCAGTCAACTGGATGAAGCATCGTAAGTTTGATGCGGCAAAATATTGACCGGTCTTTTTTTATTTCAACATTGCGGCATATTAATGTTCGACGACGCGGCGAACAAATGGGTGCCATGCTAAATATAAATGGAGTGCGGTTTCAAAAAATTATAAGGAGAAAACAATGGCAAACAGCAGTGAAAATGGCGGCACAAACGAAGAACTCAAGGCGAAACTCTATAAAGAACTGGAATTTAAGCTCGATCTTACGGTACACGGCATCAATGTGGACACCGAGACTTCCGGAATATTGGGGCCCGCAACCTCCGGACAAAGGGGACAGGAAAGGCAGTTTGTTTTTACGGACGGCGAGTTTTTGGGGACAAGTTTCGGGGTGAGGCCCGACAGAAATTCAGCCTACGGGCTTGAGACAAATGACGGAAAAACAGGTCTTTACAGGTACGGCAAAAATAAAACCCTTATAGGGGATGTTGAATTAAAAAAACGCGCTCCGAGGCCGGAAATATTAAACAGGCTCACAAGCGACGGTGTCCCTTTTCATACAATAGCAAGCATCGGAGAGGACGGGCGCGTGCATGTGAATTACAGCCAGCAGTGCGTCCTCAAAGACAAGGGGGAAGACTGTTATTTCTGCAATTACGGCATAAGGAACGCCACCATAAAGACGCCAAAACAGGTGGGCGAGGTTTTTTCCGAGCTGTATCTTGCGGGTGTGGGAAAACACCTTAATCTGACAAGCGGTTTCATGCAGGAAAGAAGGGAACTTGAATATTACCTGGATGTGGGCGAGGAGATCAGGAACCGCACGGGTTTGAAGGAATTCAGGGCGACCGCCGTAATCGGCGCGCCCGTGGATTTGAGCCAGATTGAAAAATACAAGGAAGCCGGGTTTTTCAGCATAAGGATGAACATTGAAATTTGGGACAAAAATGTATGGAAGGCATTCTGCCCGGGCAAGCACAACCACTGCGGCGGATGGGACAACTGGGTTGACGCGCTTGAACGCGCCGTTGAGGTGTTCGGCAGGGCCAAAGTCGCCTCAAACATTGTCGGCGGACTTGAATCAAAAAAGACCATACTTGAAGGAGTGGAATACAAACTCTCAAGGGGCATACTGGCGTCAGCCGGAAGCTTTCACCCGATGATAGATTCCTATCTTGAAGGCCACAGGACGCCTGAGACAGGGTGGCATTTTGACCTGCAGAAAAAAATCGCCGCCCTGTATAAAAAACACGGATATACCTTTGAACAACTGCATAATGTAAGCCCTTCTGGAGGGCTGGCCGTGAGCATTTTTCAGATAGAAAACGAGGATTTTGAGGACGGTAAATTAAGGCCATGGAGATATCCGGAACCCAAGGTGGGAATAATTGCATAAAGATTGCGGAAAATATTATAAAAAAAGGAGAAACAAATGACGGTAAATATTGGCCGGAAACAGGATGGCGCGGGAAATTCAGGCGCCACGGATAATAATAAGGAAGCGGCAAAGCAGATTCTTCTGGATGAATCCAGGTTAAGCCTGGAACTTTTTGAAAAAGGCGTTTCTTTCAATATTGAAGAGATTAACAAGCTCAAGGAAACTTTGGGTGCGGATTCGCAATTCGGCCGAAGGGGAGGGCTACCGCCGTTCTATCTGCCGCATGGGATTAGTGCGAACGGCAATTTCAGCCGCTGGACCCCGTATTCCGTGGCAGTCGAGGGGGAGAGTGCTTTTTTGAATGACGAGAAAACGCGCATCGGTGAAATAACTTTTCAAAAGGCACACCCTGTGTCGGAGCAGCGCTTAAGCACCGGAGAAAAGGTGCGCGATATAGTCGGGGTAAACTCTCAGGGCGGCGTACATGTGGCCTATAGCAATGAATGCTCGCTGAAGGACCTCGGCGAGGACTGCCTCTATTGCGCCTTTAACGTGCGCGCAAAAGACGGAACGCGCAAGGTTAATTTGAAAACGCCCGGGCAGGTGGCTGAAGCCTATGACCTGGCACGCAGGGCGGGCACCGCAAATCATTTCCGCATCACCGGCGGTTTTGTACCGGAGAGGCGGGAACTGGAATATTATATTGACGTGGCTGATGCCATCAAGCAAAAATACAGTTCGTTCTATGGTGCCGCTATTATCGGCGCTCCCGCGGATTTGTCAGTTCTTCCAAAATACAAAGAAGCCGGGTTCTCAAATATTTCAACGAACATCGAAGCCTGGAACAAAAATATTTTTTCCGTCATCTGCCCGGGCAAGGAAAAACGCAACGGCGGCTGGCAGCACTGGGTGGATTCTCTCGAGGCTTCGGTGGGTATATTCGGAAAGGGAAATGTACATTCGACAATAGTCGGCGGGCTTGAACCGAAAGAATTCACGCTGGAAGGCATTGAATACCTCGCGTCAAAAGGCATTGTCTGCCATTTTTCCATGTTCAGGCCGGAAAAAGGAACGGCCCTGGAAGGTTACCGCAGCCCCGAGGCTTCCTGGCACTGGGACCTGCTGGATAAGGCGACGGATATTTACCATAAATACGGATTTAACACCCTTCAGATGTACAGCGGCCCGGCTTCGGGGCCCCACAGCGCTGGTGTATTCAGGATCAAAGCCGGGGAATTTGAGGGCGACAAACTGCCCCAGTGGAAATTTCCGTCGATTGATTAAAAACAGGAAAAAGGGGTTGTGATAATGAAAGGAATTAAAAAATCATCTCTGATTATTTTGTTGATCCCGGTGTTTGTAACGGCCGGATTATTTGGCGCAAAAAGCACAAGACAGGATGATGACGTAATTGTTCCCATCAAAGTATCGCGGATTGCCACATCGCCGACCGAATGGGAGCTTGTAAGCGCGCTGACGGGCAGGGATATACTTAAGGAAGAAGGGGTTAAAATTAAGGAAGTGGGTGGCGGTTCCACCGGATGGCTCTTTATGCTTATTTTATTGAACGGCGATGTTGATGTCTCCGGCGGCGGATGGCCCGGCTGGATTAATGCCAGGGCCAGGGGTGGGAAAATCAAAGCTGTGTTAAGCGGTTCCAGTTCATACCATTACTGGCCGGGAAGGCAGGCAGGCCTGCTGGTACTTGAAAACAGCTCCATCCATTCAATAAAGGACCTTGAAGGGAAAACAATTGCGGTCAACCTGCTTGGATTGACCGGGGATTATGTGGTAAGGACAATGTTGAAAAAAAACGGGGTTCCGCTTGATAAGGTGCAGATAATTCCCGTGCCGCAGCAAAACCAGGAACAGGTATTAAGGAGCCATCAGGTTGACGCGGTTGCCGACACAACAGACGGTGGGCCGAATTTTCAGAGGATACTTGACCGGGGCGGCGTCAGGGTGATACCCGGAACCGGAAAATTTGACGTGCTCGGATGCGATGAAACGATTGGAATGGGTTTCAGGGAGGATTTTATTGAGAAACATCCGGAAACCGTAAGGCGTTATGTCTCCGCCGTTGAGAAGGCGCGGCGCATATTGTGGGATGAGTTTAAAAAAAATCCCGCCAGGGTGATAGCAACACATGCGCGTTTGGTTAAGGAGAAAGGCGGCAATCCAGAATTGTCAAAATATTACCTTCCGCCGATACATATTCCGGAATATAAATTCATAACCGGTGACGAGGTGCGCCTGTGGATCAAAGTCATGGAATCAGAGGGACAGCTGAAGCCCGGCCAGGTAAAGGCCGAGGATGTTTATACGAACGAGTTCAATCCATATTACAAAAAAGCGAATTAATCATGAAAAAAATCATAAAAATAGCTTTTGACGCAAGGAATAGATTACGTACGGGGAATGAGGTAAAAAGAAAATTAAAAGAGAAAAAAATTGGCAACTTTTTCCAAATCAAAGACGCGGTATCAGTCATGCTGGCCGGATTTCATATGCCATGCGGAGTATTTATGATTACTTTGCCGGTTTGCAAAGTAAAAACTCGGAAATAAAAAATTCAAAAAAAGTTCTTGACATAAACGGCGATTGTGTTATATTTCTACTAACATGATAGAGATGATAGACATAAACAACGACTAATTAAGTTAAGAAATAGAATGAAGAAAATAAAGAAAATTTAGCACTCAGACCAGTCAACTGGATGAAGCATCAAAGCGCAAATTTTTTGGTGCTGCCAAAAGTTGACCGGTCTTTTTTATTTTATATAAGAGTAAAAAAACATAGAGGGTGGGGAGGTGGACGGAAAAAAACGGCATAAAAAAACGGACAACCGTTGAGAATTGAAAAATGAAGGAAAACATGCATTACCGGACCACCGGCGCTGTTAATTGAACCCGGAGGAAAAAAATGAAGAGGATAGCGAGCATACTGGCAATAGTTTCACTGGCATTGATCTTATCCGGCCTGAATGTTTTTGCCCAGGCAGACGGCGCGGCAACCGGAACAATTGGTTCTGCGCCGGCCGCGGATAAAAACGCGGTTCCGGCTGGAAACACTATTACAGCCGTTCCGGCAGACACAACCGCAACGGTTGTTCCTGCAGCCGCTGTCGCAGTTGCGGCCGTAGTTCCCGCAGCGGCAAACAATTCGCAGTACGAACTTGAAGACGTAATAATTACTGGAACAAAAACAAAACTTAAAATAAAGGATTCGCCTGTCGCGGCAAGCGTTGTAACGCAGGATAATATCGCCGACAATAAGGCGGTTGTCTTTGCCGATGACGCGCTGACCGGCGTCACTGGCACCCAGGTGCGCAACCTTAAGGGGACACAGACGACAGCAGTAGCCATCAGGGACCTCCCCGAGTGGTGGAGGAGCCTTGTGCTTCTTGACGGCTTTTCCATACAGAACGTAAACAACGCGCGCCCTTTCTGGAACCTTATCCCTCTTGATCTTGTCGACAGGGTTGAGGTTGTGCGCGGGCCATTTTCATCCCTTTACGGAAAATTCGCCGTGGGCGGAGTTGTTAATTTTATTACAAAACAGCCGGAAGGAAGGGATTTCGTTTTTGACAGCTCGTATGACAGCGACGGAATCCGCACCATAAAGGTTAATTTCTCGGACAAGCCCATAGACCAATTTGCGTATTACATTGGAGTCGAGGATACCAATACAAACGGATACCCGTACCATCAGTATGTGTTAAAGACGGCAAAGGCCGTTACATATACCGCTTCAACGTTTGTGACGGGATATCAGGCAACAACAGACTCACAGGGCAACCAGCAGTACATAATAGGAGAAGCCGCGAGACAGCAGTTGGAGGACTTAACCATCAACGGCAAATTCTATTATATACCGACAACAACCCAGAAAGTTTCCCTATTGTTAAACTTTTCAAGGTGGGACCAGCCGACAGGCAACGCGATTTACGGACATTCATACCTTGTTAACCAGGCGACAGGAGCCGGCGTAACAACGGGTACGGTCGGGCTTTACGGCACAAATCAGGTTATAAGCCTCACAAACAGTGATTTTTACAGGGGATCAGGGTACAACGGCCTCTGGTCGGGCGTCCTTAATTATGAGGGGCAGCTTAATGACATTGTGAGCCTGACCGCCGGAGCGCAGTTAAAAAGCGGGCCGTGGAAACACACAATCGACAATATTTCAACAACAGCGACCGCTTATGCCGGTTACGCCACGACAACATCGGATAATAATTTGAATATTGAAAGGGTCATCAATATCCAGAGCGATATTAAACTGCCGTCAAACCATGTTACTGTCGGCGTCAGCAATGACAATTCTTATAATACAAGCGATACGGCTCTTTTTACCAACTGGACCGATCAGAGCACAAAAATAGTCCTGTATCAGAACCAGAGACTGGTGGAAGACCTATATGCGGCGTTTGTGCAGGATGAATGGAAAATCCTGCAGCCTTTAACCGCCTATATAGGGGCAAGGTATGACAGCTGGACGCTGGAACACGGGAGACTTTACGACCTCACAACAGGATTGTATGATTCTTTCAATCCAAGGACGGAGAATGTCTTCTCGCCGAAGATAAGCCTTGTATTTGAACCCATTGAAAATGCGAAGATCAGGGTATCGGCGGGAACGGCTTTTAATCCACCGCCCGAATCGGATTATTTGACCTCAAGCGTGGTTACAACAAGCAGCTCGGTAACCACTTCCATTCCCAGCCCGTACCTCAATCCCGAAACAGACAATGCATGGGAGGCTGGAGGAGAGTTTACGCTACCGACACGCACAACATTGTCCGCCACATATTTCCAAAACTACCTGCAGAACCTCGTTTATCTGAATTCGACAATTACCTACAATGGCGGCATTCAATACACGACCAACCAGTACCTGAACGCGGGCAAGGCTGAGATAAAGGGTGTGGAAACTGAAATTGACCAGAAAATCACCGACACACTTTCGCTGTTCGGAAACTATACTTACGCCGACAGTGTCATAACTGCAAATTCCGCGGTGCCGGCTTCAGTGGGCAAAAAAATCCCGAACACGGCGCAGCATTCAGGCGCGGCAGGCATTGACTACATACTGGACAAGCTCTCGTTTGATGTAACAGAGGTTTTCGCTTCCAAGAGGTATGTCCTTGCCAGCAATCTTGATACTGTGAACGGCGTGCAGGGCAGCTATGACCCGTATGCCGTGACAAACCTCAAGATAAGCTACAAATACAACAGCGACGCAAAGCTGACCTTTGGAATAGACGACGTATGGAATCTGAAGTATTACTCAAATTACATAAATAACGGAAGAAGTTTCAACGCAGGCGTGGATTTCAAGTTCCAGTAAACAGGCAATAAATCAGGGCCCGCCGGTTAATGGTTCTTACCGGCCAATAATCAGGCGGGCCCTGAAAATTTGACTCAGCAGACTATAGACCGACGAAGGAGAGTATTGTGCACAAGATAACCGCCGAGAACGTAAAAAAGACCTTCAAATTGAAGGAATACCAGAAGGTAAACAACAACGGGACGCTCTCAAATGAAGTTGAGGTGTTAAACGGCGTTGACATAAACATAATATCAGGGGAATTCCTGGTAATTGTGGGCCCCAGCGGCTGCGGCAAGTCGGTATTCCTTGACATTATAGCCGGGTTGACCGACTTAAACAGCGGCAAGGTGCGCCATGACAACAAGCTTGTGGAAGGGCCGAATCTCCAGACAGGCTATGTATTCCAGCAATACGCGCTTTTTCCATGGAGGAACGCTCTTTCCAACGTTGAATTCGGGCTTGAGACCAGGGGTGTTTCAAAAGAATCGAGAAGAAAGATAGCATTGGAATTGCTTGACATATTCGGCCTGTCTGATTTTGCGGACAGGTTCCCTTACCAGCTTTCAGGTGGAATGCAGCAGAGGGTTGCGATAGCGCGCTCACTGGCAACGAACCCCGACGTGCTTTTAATGGACGAACCTTTCGCGGCTCTTGACGCGCAGACAAGGGAAATATTGCAGAACGAACTTATAAAGATATGGGAAAAAACAAAACCCACCGTTGTTTTTGTCACGCACAGCATTGAGGAAGCCGTTTTTCTCGCCGACAGGGTGGCTGTCATGACCGCAAGACCGGGAAAAATAAAGGAAATAATAGAAATAGACCTTCCAAGGCCCAGAAGCGAGGACATAAGGTCCACCGCGGCATTTGCGGCAAACAGGGAAAAGGTGTGGCTGGCGCTCAAGGATGAGGTGAACAAGGCCCAGAAAGACTGGGCGCTTGCCTCGGTTTACGCAAGATAGCAAAAATTCAAGAATGGAGATGAAAACTATGCCGTTACAGACATTGAAAACAAACGAAGCTTCGGAACTGTTGATTGAAAACAGGATATCTTCCAACATGGTAAAATGCGAAATTGAAAAAAAGGCGGGAAAACAGGGTTTGTTGAAAACATACCTGGCGAAGTTCAATTCCTGGTCAAAGGGATTGTACCTGGTGATTGCATTTTTTGCTTTGTGGGAATTATTGCCGAGGCTGGGGATAATCAACCAGGTGTTTTTGCCGACTTTTTCCGAGACGATAAAAACTTTGATCGGCCTTTTCGCGTCGGGCAAAATTTTCATCCACGTCGGCGCAAGCCTTGCAAGGGCCCTGGTGGGTTTTTTTCTCGCCGTAATTTTTGCCATTCCCCTCGGCTTCCTGATGGGATGGTATAACAGGTTTGAAAAATACACGGACCTTTTCATGCAGACGCTGAGGAACACTTCCACGTTTGCGCTTTTTCCGATATTCCTTCTGCTCTTCGGGCTCGGCGAGGCGTCCAAGGTGGCCATAATATTTTACGCGGCAACATGGCAGCTTCTAATCAATACGATAAGCGGGGTAAAAAACATAGACCCGCTTTACATAAAAGCGGCGAAATCCATGGGCGCCACGGACAGCCAGTTGTTCGGCAAAGTGATACTTCCCGCAAGCCTTCCATCCATAGTGTCGGGCGCAAGGCTGGGAATAAAGATAGCTTTTATGACGGTGATTGCCGCCGAGATGATAGGCGCAAAATCAGGGCTGGGATTTTTTATCCAGAACGCGCAGTACAATTTTATGATACCGGAGATGTATGCCGGGGTCCTGGTGCTGGCGGTTATCGGCGTTGTTTTGAACTACATTCTCGTCTGGCTTGAAAACAAGGCCACTTCGTGGAAAGGCGGGGTCGATTCGTCAATAATGGGTTGATATGCCTTTAGACGGCAACCGGCAGGCGCCGGGTTTACAAAATACCAGGAAATGAGAGGATAAAACAATGGCTAAAAAAGCGACTCATATAGCGATTTACGGCAAGGGAGGCATCGGTAAGTCGACGACAACCTCCAACATCAGCGCGGCGCTGGCGACAATGGGTTACCGCGTGATACAGGTAGGCTGCGACCCAAAAAGCGATTCCACAAGCACATTAAGGAACGGTGATTTTCTGCCGACGGTCCTTGATACCGTGAGGGAACAGAGCCAGCTTAAAATAGAGGACATATCAAAAGTTGGCTTTGCCGGGGTGCTTTGTGTGGAGGCCGGCGGGCCGCTTCCAGGCGTCGGATGCGCGGGCCGCGGCATAAACTCGGCTATCACGCTTTTGACGGAAATGAATGTTTTTGAGGAATTCAAGGCGGACATTGTCCTGTATGACGTCCTTGGAGACGTCGTATGCGGCGGGTTTGCCGTCCCGATAAGGAACGGATTGACCAACAGGATTTATGTCGTTTCTTCGCAGGATTTCATGGCCATATACGCCGCGAACAATCTTTTCAAGTGTGTCGCAAAATACGCGAATTCCGGCGGGGCGCTGCTTGGCGGCGTAATAGGGAACAATCTGTACGGGAGCCACGCGGAAGAGCTCATAACAGATTTCACCCAGAAAACAAACAGCGCGATAATTGATTTTGTCCCGAAATCGCTCGTCATATCGCAGGCTGAACTGCACGGAAAAACCACGGTCGAGGCGTATCCCGATTCAAAAGAGGCGCAGAAATACCGGGATATAGCGAAAAAAATAATTTCCGACGAGACAGTGACGACTCCCAACCCCATGGACGGGCTCGCTTTAAGGGACTGGGCCAGGGGATGGGGAGATAAAATACTAAAGGAAAGAACAAATGCCGTCTTTACCATCTAGGATACTTGCAATAGCCGAGCGCAGGCTCGGCTCCATAGACGCTTATTACGGGCCGGTCCAGCCATTAATCGACGGATACCGGGACGGGCAGTTTTTTGCCCAGCGCATCAGGACCTTGAGCCAGACAAAAGGCGACGAGATAACCGTCATACTTGCGTTGCTGCACCAGATAAAAAATACGGTCACGGTGGTTCACGGCGCGAGGGGATGCGCCGCAATGCAGAATTATCTTGAGTCGTACGACGGACACGGCGCGCCCGTATTTTCCACAAACCTTACGGAAGACAACAGCATAATGGGGGCCGAAGAAGTGCTGCGGAAAACAATACTGGCGGCCGTTGAAAGGCACAATCCCGAGGCTGTCTTTGTCGTGACCACGCCCATTGTCGCCATAAACAACGACGACGTTCAGACCGTGGCCGCCGACCTGGGCGAAAAACTAAAAATTCCGGTCGTGCCGATATATGCCGACGGTTTTAAATCCAAGACTTCCGCAAACGGCTATGACATAGCATATCATTCGTTGGCCGGATATCTTGTGGCCGAAAAACGCGCCACGGACAAAAAACTTGTGAATATCATTCTGTCCGACGGCAGCGAAGAGGATATGTATAAAATAGCGGAATTAATTTCATCCATCGGCCTTAATCCCAATATATTCCCGAGGTTCGGATCTTTAAGCGCAATAAGAAACAGCGCAAATGCCGCGGCGACAATAGGGTTAAAACCGGACAGCAGGGTAATGGGGGAATTCCTGGAAAGGGAACGTCAGGTTCCTTATTATCTTTTTGAACAGCCGGTCGGGCCGGGGGGCACATTGCGCTGGCTTGAGGCAATATTGGAAAAAACAGGCAATAAAAGCGAACCCCTGGAATTTATAAAATCCCGGGAGAAAAAGAAGGCCGACGAACTTGCGGCAAATTCTGAAACCAACTTAAACGGCAAAAGAGTTTATATCAGCGGTGATATCCACACCGCCGTTGCTCTTGCCGGTCTTGTCAAAGAATTTGGCGGGAGCATTTCGGGATTATCACTGGCAAATATAGACAAGAACAGCGTTGCCCTGCTTGACGAAACCTATAAAAAGAACGGATGGGCCTTCAACATCCACATCGGCGACGGCCAGGTATTTGAACAGGCCAACATATTGACCCGCGAAAAGCCGGATGTTTACCTGGGCGCCACCGGGCAGGCGGTGCACGCGGCAAGGCTGGGAATACCTTCGGTCAATTACTCGCCTTTACCGCTCTATGGATATGATTCGGCGGTAAATCTTATCAGGGCCATCAACAGGACCTGGAACAACAGGTCTTTTGTGGAAAAGCTTGGTTCGTATGCATCCGTTTACAGCCGCTCCTCGTGGTTTGGAAAAAATCCTAACTGGTACATAAAGCAGGAGGTAGGATGAAAAACATAGAAGCTTTAAGGACACAGTGCGCGCTTCAGGGAGCGCTTTCGGCGGCAAACGCCGTCGGGGGAGTAATACCGGTTGTTCATTCAACGGCCGGATGCGCATATCAAAATTATCTCGCCGGCGCTCTTGCGAACGGCGGTCAGGGAGCGGGTGTAGCTGGAGGACTGGCTGTTCCGTCGACCAATATTGTCGAGAAACACGTCGTGTTCGGCGGATCGGCCAGGTTAAGGGAACAACTGAAAAACGCCGTAAAGGTTTTTGAGGGCAAACTTTTCCTTGTTCTGTCGGGATGCACCCCGAACCTGGTCGGGGATGACTCAAAGGCCATGGTGGACGAGATAGAAACACAGGGTTATCCCGCCGCGTATGTGCAGGCATCGGGGTTTCGCGGCAGCGCATATACGGGTTATGAACTGGCCATAAGGTCCCTGGTTGATTTTGCCTCAAAAAAAACATCATCGCCGTTGAACACGATCAGGGGCTTGGTGAATATATTCGGTATTGTTCCCGGACAGGACACGTTCTGGCAGGGTGAATTGCTTGCCTTAAGCAGGGAATTTTCAGCCGCGGGACTGACATTAAATCCCCTTTTTGGGTTTAACCAGACGATTGAGAGCTGGAAAAACATTCCGCATGCTTCATTAAACTTGAGTTTGTCGCCCTGGGGGAGCGACATTGTGGAATATCTTAAGGAAAAATTCGGGACTCCGGCGCTGAAAAGGTCGTTCGTGCCGGTCGGGGCCCAGGACACAAAGCAACTTTTGCTTGATATAGCCGAGAAGCTTAATTTTGACGAGAAACAGATTAATAGCCATGCCGAAAAAAAGGAACAGGAGACGGATTATTTTATTTCACAGTTCGCCGAGGCTTATTTCAATTTCAATTTTCAGACTGATTTTTCAATTGCCGGGCCGTTGAGCCAGGCTGTGGGCATAAGCAGGTTCCTGGCTTACAACCTGGGATTCATACCAAAAACCATAATAATAACCGACGCCCCGCAGCTGAAAGATGAACCAATCTGGGATATCCTTCCGCATATTGACACGAAAGTGAATGTGTTTTTTACCGAGGACAGAAATGAAATATCGGGATTTTTGAAAAGGGGAAATCCCGGGCTCATACTCGGCGGCACGATCGACGGGGTTACGGCCGACGAAATCGGGGCGGCACACCTTTCCACGGCTTTTCCTGTAAGCGACCGCATTGTGCTTAACAGGGGCTATGCGGGTTATGAGGGCGCGTTGAACCTTATAGAAGACATCGGCACGGTGCTTTTAAAAAGGAGAATACAAAAATGAGAAAAAACAGCGTCATTGTCATACTGCTTGCCGTAATTTTAGCCGGTTTTGCCGGATGTAAAGCCGCGCCAAAGCATGATCCCGGCTCCATAAGGATTTCAATTTCAACGGCTCCAAATGAATGGGAACTGGCGGATGAATTGTCCGGACGTGATGTTTTGAAAGAGTCCGGCCTGAAATATGAAATGGTGCCTTCGCTTGATTCCTCCGGTTTGAACGGTATGATGGCGATTCTCGGCGGAAAAATGGACATTGCCGGCGGAGGATGGGTGGGCTGGATAAATGTAAGGGCCCGTGGCGGGAAAATAAAAGCGGTGCTTCCGGGGTTTGCGCTGCCAAAAGACAAGAAGAGCGGGATACTTGTTTTAAAAGATTCAGGTATTTACAGCATAAAGGACCTGAAGGGAAAGACTGTGGCAGTTAATATACTTGGTTTAACAGGGGAATATACCTTAAGGTTATTGTTGAAAAAATACGGGGTTCCTGAGGAAACAGTAACGATAATTCCGGTTCCCACAAACAATCAGGAGCAGGCCTTAAGGAGCCACCAGCTTGACGCGATTGCCGATACAATGTGCGGCGGAGTTTCGTTTGACAGGGCGCTTGACCACGGCGGCATCAGGCTGCTTCCGGATTCCGGAAACAGGGACGTGCAGGGTGAAAACGTGGCGACAGGCACCGGGTTCAGGGAGGAATTTATAGAAAAATATCCGGACTCGGTAAGGCGTTTTGTGGAAGCAAATGAAGCGGCCCGGGACATCATATGGGACAGCTATACAAAAGACCCCGAACGCGTGAGGCGGGTCTACGCGGCAATCTCCAAAAGAAAGGGCGGAAATCCGGACCTCGCAAAATACTATTCGCCGGGATTTTTGCCGGATCACCGCTATATAAAAGATTCCGACGTTCAGTGGTGGATAGACCTGCTTATCGCACAGGGGAAATTAAAGCCGGGACAGATAAAGGCTTCCGATATATACACCAATGAATTTAATCCCAGCTATAAGAAAATAAAAAAATAAAAAGGAGAAACACAATGACACAGGATGCGGGCAGGGTTTTAAGCAATGAGGAAATAAAGCGGGAACTTTATAAGGAAATAGAATTAAAGCTTGATATAAGCGTAAAGGGAATAAGCATTGACAGGGAGGAACTGAAAAAACTTGATGTCAAGGCCGGTCCCGATCTTCCCGGCAACAGGTCAGGAGCGCTGCCTCCATGGAATTTCGTAAATAGCAGGATTCCCGAGGACCGCATCGGAGGCGGTGGCTTCGGACAGGATTATATAGACCCGCTTTATGGCCTCGAAGTGGAGGACGGAAAACCGTATGTTTATAAATACGGCAGGAATAAGACAAAAATCGGAGAGGTGGAATTTAAGGAGCGCAAAAGGCCTGAAATCTTAAACAGGCTCACCAGCGATGGAGTTCCTTTTTACTCTATTGCCAGCATAAATGACGCCGGGCAGGTCCATGTCAATTACAGCCAGATATGCGTTTTAAAGGACAAAGGCGAGGACTGCTATTTTTGCAATTATGGCGTAAGAAACGCGACCGTAAAAAATCCCAAGCAGGTTGGCGAGGTATTCTCGGAACTTTACCTGGCGGGCGTCGGGAAACACCTGAATCTTACAAGCGGTTTCATGCAGGAAAGAAGGGAACTTGAATATTACCTTGATGTGGCCGAGGAAATAAGGAAGCGCACGGGCTTAAAGGAATTCAGGGGAACGGCCGTCATAGGCGCGCCCGTGGATTTGAGCCAGATTGAAAAATACAAGGAAGCGGGTTTTTTCAGCGTCAGGATGAACATAGAAATATGGGACAAATACATATGGAGGGCCATATGCCCGGGCAAGCACAATCACTGCGGCGGTTGGGAGAACTGGGTAAAAGCGCTTGAAAGAGCCGTGGAAGTTTTCGGCAAAGGGAAAGTGGCGTCGAATATCGTGGGCGGAATTGAATCCAAAAAGACAATACTTGAAGGCATTGAATATGAGGTGTCAAGGGGCATAGTGGGGTCGGCTTCCACCTGGAGGCCGGTAAAAGACTCGTTCCTCGAGGGGCACAGGACGCCGGAAACATACTGGCATCTTGACCTGCAGAAGAAAATAGCTGCCGAGTACAAAAAGTACGGCTTTACATACGCTGATCTTCATAATGTCAGCCCGAGCGCGGGTCTTGCCGTGGATATTTTCCATGTCGAGGAAGAGGCTTTTGAAAACGGGAAATTAATCCCCTGGAGATATCCGGAACCGGTAATAGCGTAAGAAAGGCAAATGCCGATAATTTTATGTAAAAAAGGAAGGCTGAAAATATAATGACTGACAATGCTAAAGCGAGAAAAAAAGACGGCAAGGAATCGGGCTGGTATCTTCTCTGGGAATATGCAAGGGAGCACCCTTTTATTTACTTTGTTTCCATTGCCAGCATAGGTTTGTCCGCGGTGTTGGCCGTTGTAATACCCAGAATAATCGGGCAGTTCACCGATTCCTTCAAGGCCGGAACCCTTGACATGAGCGGCGCCTGGAAATACACATGGCTGGTATTTGTTGTCGGCATCGCGCGCGTCTCTTTCGGGTGGATCGGCAGGCTGCTTGCCGCGCAGCACGGGCGTGTCATTACGTATAAGATCCGTGAAAAGCTTTTTAAAAAGTGGGAGAGCCTTTCTCCGGCGTATTACCACGGCCACAGCGTGGGCGACCTTCTTTCCCACGCTTTAAGCGACGTTGAAGTTGTAAGGCAGGTTGCTTCAATGGGAATAAATATCACGGTTAACGGTATTTTTATGCTTGGCGCCGCCCTTTACATGATGATCATTCACATGAACTGGCCGCTGGCGATTGCGGGCCTGGGGCCGTTAATTGCGATTCCGGTAATGGTTCGATATTACGGGCCGCGCATCAAGGAGCAGTCCGCGAAGCTTCAGGCGGCGCTCGGAAACATGTCGCAGACTGTTGAGGAGATTTTCGGGGGAATCAGGACGGTAAAGGCCTTTGGCAATGAAAATGTGGTCATAGGACGTTTTGAGGAAAAAGTTGAAAATATTGTCAGTGAAAGAATCAAGTTTGTGAAACTTTCCTCAATATTCGGGGCGCTTGTGCCGCTCATGGCTTCGCTGGGTTTTGTCATAGTGATAAGCTACGGCAGTTTTTTGACGATAAACAAAACCATATCACTGGGCGATTTTGTGGCGTTTCTTTTGTATCTGACCCTTTTGCGCCAGCCCCTTGAACAGCTGGGAAACATGCTGAATGTGATACAGCGGTCCTCCGCGTCCCTTGGCAGGATTTCGGAGCTGCTCAATGTTCCACCCATGGTATTTGATGGGAATGGAAAACTGCATAATTCGCCCGTTAAAGGCGACATTGAGGTAGAGAACCTTACGTTCAGGTATCCAGGAACGCCCACAAATGTGCTTAAAGACATATCATTCACTATAAAACGCGGAAAGACGCTGGGGATAATAGGCCCCATAGGATCCGGAAAAACAACGCTTGCTCATTTATTGCTGAGGCTTTATGAGCCGCCGGTAAGATCCATTTTCATTGACGGGGTGGATATAAGGGAATTTGCCGTTGAACACTTGAGAAAATCCATCGCGTATGTGCCGCAAAACGGTTTTTTATTTTCAACCACAGTACTTGAGAATATTGCTTTTTCAGAGGACAAAGCCGACGAAAAAAATGTGGTCAATTCCGCGAAAATTACCGCGGTTGACGAGGATATAGAAAAATTCTCGGACAAATACAGGACGGAAATAGGCGAACGCGGCGTGAGGCTCTCCGGCGGGCAGAAACAGAGGGTGGCGATAGCAAGGATGATATATAAGAACGCGCCCGTGCATATTCTCGACGATTCGTTAAGCGCCGTTGACACAAAAACAGAGCGCCTGATTCTTACAAATATGAAGAACGGAGAATTCCCGGAAATTGCCGGCAAAAGCAAGACCACGATAATTATATCGCACAGGTTAAGCGCGGTGATGAACGCCAACGAGATACTTGTTCTTGACAGGGGGCGCGTTTTTGAGCGCGGCAACCATGCTTCGCTTGTAAAAGCCGGCGGATTGTATGCCAGGTTATGGAACATGCAGGCTGGAATTTCAGGCAAACACGAATTCCCGGACGATGACGCCTCCAACAGGACAGAAATGCTGGAAGCCATAATTGACGAAGACGCGCAGGCTGTCAAAATTAAAGCCGCGGAAGAAGGTGCCTGAAATGGCCATTAAATTCAAGGCGGCGCTTGATATCCTGCTGCCTTACCTGAAAAAGTACAGGTTCCGTATGGCCTGGGTTTTTTTGCTTGTGATTCTGGTCGTATGCATTGATCTTGTGCAGCCCATTATCGTAAAAGAGGCCATTGACAAACACATATCCATACCCCATCCGGACATGGGATCGATCGCGTTAATGACGGGCATATATTTTATTGTGGTGCTTGTCGGCTTCGGGATCACTTATTATCAGAACATACTGCTGCAGGAAACCGGGCAATCCATTATAAAACAGATACGTACCGATCTTTTCAGGCACTTGCAGGGACTTTCTTTAAAATATTTTGACAGGAACGCCTCCGGCCGCATAATAACAAATGTTGTCAGCGATACCGAGGCGCTGAACAATTTTTTCACGGATTTTCTGGCAAACAACATCAAGTCTATATTTACCCTTATCATGATAATTGTTTTTATGTTTCAGTTAAACGTCAAGATTGCCGCATATTGTTTTCTTGTCGTCCCTCTGATAGTTTTTATATCGGCTTATTTCCAGGGGAAACTGCGCGCAATAAACCAGGAAATGCGCAGCCGCCTGTCGACCGTCATCGCTTTTCTTGCCGAAAATCTTGCCGGTATGGCAATAGTCCAGATATTCCACCAGGAAAAAAAACAGTTCAGGGAATTTGATTCAAGGAACACAAAACTGCTGGAATCCACCATGGTTGAAAATCAGCTGACCCTGGCTTATTTCCTGTTCACCGAGTCGCTGGGAGACATTGGCGTGGCGGCGCTTGTTTGGTTCGGGAGCGGTCCGGTCATCCGCGGATCGGTTTCTTTTGGCGTGCTTTACGCTTTTATCGGGTATATCAGGCGTTTTTTCCAGCCGATTAATTCCATAACAATGCAGTTAAATGTCCTGCAGACAATGCTTGTGGCCACGGAAAGAATCGTCAGGACATTTAATGAGAAACCCGATATCACTGAAATTTCCGGGGCAAAGGCTCCCACTATAAAAGGCGGCATAAGTTTTAATTCAACTCATCTGGCATATAAAGAGGGCAATGACATCCTGAAGGGAATCAACCTTGAAATAAGGCCCGGGGACAGGGTGGGCTTTGTCGGCGCCTCAGGGGCGGGCAAGACTTCCCTGATGAGCCTGCTTGCCAGGTTTTATGACGCGACGGGTGGCGGCGTTAAAATTGACGGCGTTGACATAAGGGAGTGGCCGCTTAAAGAATTGAGGCAGACCGTGGGCATTGTCCAGCAGGATATCACGCTATTTGCCGGCACTGTGCTTGATAATATCAGGTTCTTCAGGAAGGAAATTCCTGCAACGCGGGTATATGAAGTCAGCAAAATGATAGGTGCGGATGCTTTTATAAGAAGGCTCCCGCTTGGATATGAAACCCCCTTGTCCGAAAAAGGGGCAACCTTATCTTTCGGGGAGAGGCAGTTGCTCTCTTTTGCGAGGGTGATGGTATTTGACCCGAAGATACTGATCCTTGACGAGGCAACCGCAAGCCTTGATTCGGAAAGCGAGGCTGTGCTTCAGGAAGCAATAGGCAAGGTCTCGGACGGCAGGACGCTTCTTGTGATAGCCCACAGGCTCTCCACGGTACAGCAGATGGATTATATTGTTGTAATGGATGACGGCTTGATAGTGGAAAAGGGGACGCATGAAGAACTGCTGAAAAACAGCGGCCATTACACCACTCTTCACAAGTCGGGGTTGCTCATTGAAGAGGCCCTGATATGAGGATGTTTCCATGTCTTTTTTAACGGAGCTTGTATGCTCAAACTGCGGAAAAAAATTTGGCGCACATAAACTCCAGACATATTGTACGGACTGCAAAGCAACGCTTGTTTCAAATTATAACCTGGAAGAAGCGCGTTCCCGCCTTGACAGGGACTCGTTCCGCGGGCGCCCGGGAATGTGGCGGTGGCATGAACTTTTGCCGGTCTTTGATATAAAGAACGTTGTAACCCTCGGCGAAGGCGATTCTCCGCTTTTATCCGTGCCAAGAGCCGGGGCAGGACTTGGTACAGAGAACCTTTATGTGAAGGATGAAAGTTTTAATCCCACCGGCTCCTTTAAGGCGCGCGGCATTTCCGCGGCCATTTCCAAGGCAAAAGAGCTGGGAATAACAAAAATTGTTATACCAACCGCCGGCAACGCGGGAGGCGCGGCGGCGGCTTACGCGGCGCGCGCGGGAATAGCGGCAAAAATTATAATGCCAAAAGACACTCCCCGGGCCAATATTCAGGAGAGCCGCATTGCCGGAGCCGAAGTTATCCTGGTGGACGGCCTCATTGACAAAGCCGCGCAGCTTGCCGGGGAATTTTCCCGCGATGAGGGCTGGCTCGATATTTCAACTTTTAAGGAACCATACCGCGTGGAAGGAAAAAAAATAATGGCATATGAACTGGCGGAATTTTTTAACTGGGAGCTTCCGGACGTGATAATTTATCCGACCGGGGGAGGCACCGGGCTTGTGGGAATGTGGAAAGCATTCTCGGAAATGGAAACACTCGGCTGGCTGAAAAACAATAAAAAACCGCGCATGGTATCTGTTCAGTCCGACGGCTGCGCACCCGTGGTAAGGGCGTTTAACGCCGGGTCGGATACAAACGAATACTGGGCCAAAGCGCAGACAATCGCGTCAGGATTAAGGGTGCCAAAGAGTTTTGCGGACCGGCTCATCATGAAAGCGCTTTATGAAAGCAACGGCGCGGCAGAGGCTGTGAGCGACGAAAAGATATCGGCCGCCCAGAAGTTTCTGGCGTCAGGGGAGGGCATTTTTGCCGCGCCAGAGGGGGCGGCGACTTTTGCCGCGCTGCAAAGTCTGCTGAAAAAAGGCTGGATAAAACCTTATGAAAAGGTTGTGCTCTTTAACACAGGCACGGGTTTAAAATATATTTAAATCAAAAAAGGAGGCTTTTATGAAAAAAATATTTGCCCTGATTTTATCAATGCTGGTTTTTTGCTGTATCCTGAGGTCGGCTGATTATCCAAAGGAAATTAATTTAGGGCTCACCGGCAATCCTTACAATAAGCCGTTTGTTTCGGGGGCTTTCGGTTATGCCAAGGAGGCCGGCCTTTTTGAAAAGGAATTTGCCAAAGACGGCATAAAGGTAAATTTTAAAATGTACAAGGGTTTTGGGCCGGCGATAAATGAGGCGCTGGCAAACAAAACCGTGGATTTCGGGGCCTATGGCGACCTGTGCGGGGTTGTAAGCAAGGCGGGCGGGCTTAAAATATATGTGCTTGCGCTTACAGGCGGGTCGGGGGACACGTACATAGCCGTGCCGTATGACTCAAAAGCAAAAAGCATAGAGGACCTGAAAGGGAAAAAAGTGGCCCTGGCCAAGGGCACTTATATGGACTTAAGCTTCAATAAAATTATTTTTGACCGCGGCCTTAAGGAAAAAGATTTTAAGATCATAAATCTTACGGCAATTGACGGGCTGGCGGCCCTGGCAGGCGGCGTAGTGGATGCGCAGGCAGGGTCTTCCTCAACGCTTGAACTTGTCAGGACCAACAGGGCGAGGATAATTTATTCGACCGCCGGCCCTGATGCGCCGGATGCGTACAGGAGTTTCGGGGAAATTGTGGTAAGGGAGGATTTTGAAAAAAAATATCCCGACATAGTAAAGAGGGTCATAAAAGTGATTGCTCAGGCAAATTTGTACATCACCGATGAAAAAAACAGGGAAAAAGCCGTGGCTTTAACCCTTAAAACCGGCGTTCCTGAAGCGCTTATAAGGAAAGAACTCGGTAATAAATCGCTCAGATGGGTCTATGGGCTTTCAATTGACAAAGACGCCGTTGCAAGGCTTAAAGAGACGGTTAAATTTGTAAAGGACAGGGGCATGATAAGGAAAGACATTGATGTGGATGAATGGGTCAAGCCGCAGTATCTCACCGAAGCCTACGGGGAACTTGGTGTAAAGAACTCCTGGTCGCTGCCAATTTCCGAACATTATATAAAATGAAACAGTTCATTGACAGCATAGACATCAGGCCGGCTGTATTGCCGCTTGTTGTCCTGCTTTTATGGCAGGCAGGCTCATGGTTTAACCTGTTCCCGGAGACCATACTGCCAGGGCCAAAAGCCGTGATCCTTGCGCTTTTGGATTCAATCACAAGCGGCGAACTTATTTCGAACCTTGGAGTCACTTTCGGCAGGACAATAACAGGACTGGCAATTGGTGTGGCGGCGGGGTTTGCAATGGGCGTGCTTACCGCGTCCGTGCCGCTGCTTGACGCGCTGCTCAGCCCGCTTATTATCGCGTTCAGGCAGATACCCATGTTTGCGTGGATACCCATGATAATACTTGTCTTTGGCATAGAAGAGGCCTCAAAAGTAGTCTTTATTTCCATAGGCACATTTTATCCCATGATCATAAATACCTACGACGGCATAAAAACCGTCCCGGAAAAATATAACGAGCTTGCCGCGGCATATGAATACAATCCCTTTGAAAAATTCATCAAAGTCACCCTGCCGTGCGCCGCGCCGGGCGTTATAACCGGGCTGCGCTTTGCCATAAGCATGTCGTGGATGCTTGTGGTCGGCGCGGAGATACTCGGCGCGGAATCAGGCATAGGCTTTTTGATGTCGTGGTCAAGGCAGATGTTCCAGGCCGACAAGGTATTTGCATTTGTCGC
>CAZMGF010000011.1:1129-61439 GCA_964565765.1 uncultured Spirochaetia bacterium | reverse complement strand
AGGAAATGTTTGGGAATGGTGCTGGGATTGGAATGGAACTTATCCGACTACAGCGGAAACAAATTATAGGGGGCCTGCAAGCAGTTCTATCGAACCATTCCGTGCGGTGCGGGGCGGATGTTATAACTACACCGCTACATCTTTACCTGTAGGCTACAGGAGTGTAGATGCCCCGTATGAAAATGGCGGCAGCGAAGGCGGAATTGTAGGTTTCCGAGTTGCAAGGAATAATTAGCATTTAATACAGCAAATAATATTTTATCAAAAGCCCGGGGCATTCCCCCGGGCTTTTTCATTTATAGTCCTGTTCTAAGGCCCTCTCCCTCCTCCCAATTTCACATTAAAAAATTCGCAAAAGCCAATGTTGCGCTGTGCTGTTTTACCCCCTTTTCCCATTACAATTTGACATACGCCTTATAAGGGATGTATAATATCATCGTGAGGAAATTTAATAAGGCGGCTCAAATGAAAAAACTATTTGCGGTACTGTCTGTTGTATTTGTGTTCCTTAGTCTTTTCAGCTGCAAAAAGAGTTCCCCGGGGTCTCCCTCCGCGTCAAATACACCAAATTATACCCAGACAGAGTTCGCCCAATATACACATACAATAACCCCGACGCGCACCGTATCGCCTACAATAACAGTATCACCGACAATTACCCGGACATCAACAATTACGCCGACATTTACGCTGTCTTCGACTGCCACAAACAGTCCCACTCCTATTGCTTCTTATTCTGACCTTGCGTCAGTACCCGGCGGGGAATTTACCCAGACCGACGGGACAAACAGCTTCAGCCATACAATTTCCGCGTTTAAAATGGGAAGGTATCAGGTGACTTATGATTTGTGGTACAAGGTTTATCAATGGGCCGTTGCCAATGGTTATACTTTTCAAAACGCCGGCGCTGAAGGCAGTTCAGGTACACCCGGGGCGGCTCCGACAACCGCAAAATATCAGCCCGTAACATATGTTAGCTGGCGGGATGCCATAGTGTGGTGTAATGCATACAGCCAGAAAACAGGGCTGGCCCCTTTCTATTGTTCAGACTCGGGGTTTACCACGGCAATTAAGAGTTCCGCAGACGGGTCTTATGGAAGTAACGTAAATACAACGGCAGGCAGTTTTGATAACCCATACGTGAACTGGGGCGCTAACGGATACAGGCTTCCAACAGAAGGGGAATATCAGTACGCGGCATGCTATATAAACGGAGAAGCCTGGACGCCATATAATTATGCCAGCGGGGCCACGGCGGATACTACCAACGAAGCGGCAACAGATCTTGTGGGATGGGATAATGTAAATTCAGGTGGAACCACAACAGAAGTTGTAGGCGGTTTGGCGGCAAATGCGCTAGATATCTTTGATATGTCAGGCAATGTATGGGAATGGTGCTGGGATTGGGACGAAAATTATCCTGCTACAGCATCTACAAATTACAGAGGGCCTTCGAGTGGATACTTTAGGGTGTTGCGGGGCGGGAGTTTTAGCGCCGGAGCATATTACCTGGAGCTTGGCTACAGAGACAGCAGCACCCCTTATCTTTCAACGGGCTTCAGCTTCGGCTTCCGTTTTGCGAGGAGTAATTAATTTAATGATTTTATATAAAGTTATATTCTAACGAAAGCCCGGAGCCTCACCCCGGGCTTTTTTATTATATAGTCATTTTTTACCGCACCCTCCATCTTTCAACATCAAAAAATCTCCAGATTTTATATCCTGTATATACACTTATATGTCCTATTGTAAATTTAAAATTGACAACCCGATTGACTGGGGTATAATGAAATATACTTGGAAATAAGGAAAAATCGGGTTTGGAGGGGAAAAATGAAAATAAAAATTTTTATATTTGTTTCTGTTTTGTTTTTGCTGGCAGTAATTGATTGCTCAAAAAAAACAGCGGTTTCTCCGTCTGATGTCCAGACGGCGGCATCAACGCTGACGGTCGCAGTTGAAATAATGACAGGCGGCGGGATGACAAACGCGGTTGCAACACTGGTAAATTCAAGCACGCCTGTTACAGGCGCAACTATTAATATAAACGGCACAACGCTATCCGATGCGGGATCGGGGGATTATGAGGGGACGGTGACAACCATTAATGCCGGAACAACGGTCACTTTAAGCATAACTTCATCCGCCGGAAACGCATCGGCTTCAGCTGCAATGCCAACAGCCGGCAACGGAACAACAACCGGCATAACCACGGTTTCCATAACAGGAGCGGCGGCGGGTTCTATTATGATGCTCGAAAATGTGATGTAAATCAATTAATACCCAATAATTATGAATTTTTTGGGTCAGAAACTGAGTTGATACTTGATGATTTGACAGGCCCATCTTCAGCAGCCTGACCAAGCTGTTATTTTTCCTCGATTATAACCCCTGATAGTGGTAAAATTCATTGTTGCACAAATATGCTTATATTAAATTAAGGAGACTACTTTGCCGCGAGCTCTGCTTGTCAATCCGTGGGTCAATGATTTCAAGTTCCATGATTTCTGGGTAAAACCGTATGGCCTCCTGAAAATATCAACCCTTTTGAAATCCATGGGGTTTGAGATTGATTTTATAGACTGCATGGACAGGTTTTCGCCCGAGGCTCCGGAGGAATTCAAAAAATCCGATGAATACGGCAAAGGAGCCTATTATTCCGAGGAAGTGGAAAAGTCCGAGCAGTACAGAAGGGTGCCGCGCAAATATAAACGTTACGGCATACCTGTGGAAAATTTCCGCAAAAAACTTGAAGAATTAAAAAAGCCCGACATCATTCTTGTAACATCCGGGATTACATATACTTACGAAGGAACGCGCCTTGCCATCGGCATATTAAAGGAAAAATTCACATCACCTCTGATTCTCGGAGGCATTTACGCCACACTATGCGCCGAGCACGCGCGCAAAAATTCCGGGGCCGATATTGTCTGGCAGGGGGCGGTGAACAATACATTCATAATGACACTGGGAAAAATTTTACACTCGCGCTTTGAACCCAAAAAGGAGGCTGATTTTAACGAACTGATTCCTGATTATTCTTTATACGGCGATTTACGCTCTGTCGCGGTAAAATTCACAAACGGCTGCCCTTTTTCCTGCACATACTGCGCGGCAAAATCACTATATGACGGCTTTTACCAGAGGGATCGGGAAAAAGTACTCAATGAACTTGATTCATACCACAGGCGCGGGATAAAAAACATCGCATTTTACGACGACGCCCTGCTCTATAAGAACCATTATATCAAGGGTATATTAAAAGAGGTCATAAAAAGAAATTATAATTTTGTCTTCCAGGCTTCCAACGGCCTGCATGCCGCTTATATTGACGAAGAGGCCGCACTGCTAATGAAACAGGCCGGGTTCACGGACATCCGGGTATCCCTTGAAACCACCGATTATTCCATGCAAAGGGCGACGGGCGGCAAGGTGGACAATGATATTTTTAAAAGGGCCGTGGCCAACCTTAAAAAATCCGGCTTTAACGGGAGTGAGATAGGCGTCTATATACTTGCCGGCCTGCCTGGCCAGACAGCTGAATCTGTTTTAAATGATGTAGCTTACGTTGAAAAGCTGGGGATAAAAATAAAGCCCGCCATATATTCACCAATACCCGGGACAGCGGATTTTATGAGGATAAAACCTGAATTCAAGGCGGCTCTTAACAGGGAACCGCTGCTGCAGAACGAATACTATTTTATGGCCATTAATCCGGATTACAGCTGGGAGGCCAATCTGAAAGTAAAGGCTGAAATAGACAGGATAAACTCCCTTATAATAACCTAATTTCCGTTGTATTTGGCGTCAAAATCATATATAATTTTCCTTGGTTTTGTCATTATATAATGTTAAAAATCAGCCGTAAGAGGTGCAAAAGTGTCCAATTATAACCAGTATTTTATCAGGATGCAGGACGGTACCATCAAGCAGATAAACCCTTTTACCGGGACAGAAGTCTGGACCGTGCCTGGAAGGGCGAGCAAGCCTCTTACCAATTCCGTGCCGGATACGGCAAAAAAAATAGAAAAAAAGAAAAAGGAAGACTATTGCAATTTTTGCGAGGGCAAATATCCTAACACGCCTCCTGAAAAGGAAAGGCTGGTAAAGGTCGCGGGAAAATATGTATCAATGAAGGACTTAAAACCGGGAATATTGAGCCAGACGACCGCGGAGTTCCGCAGGGTGCCGAACCTTTTTGAAATAGTCACAATGGACTACTGGAAGAAAAACTTCGGTTACCAGTTTACCGAGGATATAAGGAAACGCAAGGAAGATTACCTCGCCGACAAGGCGGGATACGAGCATGTCATGCATATTATAGATATGAAATTAAAGCTCCTGGGCAGGGATCCAGCAGCGGTCCCGGAACAGGAAAAAATAGAAATGTCGGACGCTTTTTTCGCAGGCGGCCACGAGCTTATAGTCGGCAGGAACCATTACACAAAAGACGCGGAGTTCGAGACGCAGCTGTGCAATTCAGGCGAGCTTACCCCGGAAGAGCATTATCAGTACATAAGGTTTACGATTAAAGGGATGAAGGACATATACGACAACAACAAGCACGTGCGCTATGTTTCGGTTTTCCAGAACTGGCTCAAAGCTGCCGGCGCCTCGTTTGATCATCTTCACAAACAGCTCGTCGCAATTGACGAGTGGGGGGTTTCCATTGAAAGGGAAATAAACCTTATCAGGAAGAATCCGAACATATACAACGAGATGGGCGCCAACCTCGCCGTATATTTCAACCTTGTCGTGGCGGAGAATGATTACGCAATAGCCTTCTCGGATATCGGGCACAGGTATCCGACGATATGCATATTCTCAAAGAGCGCGGCGGTATACCCGTATGAAATGTCGGACAAGGAAGTGCGGGGCTTCTCCGACATGGTGCAGGCCATTCATCACGCGCTTACAAACCAGATAGCGACAAATGAAGAGTGGTATTACGCGCCAAAGGATTCCATAGATGTGATACCGCTGCACCTGCTCATCAAATTAAGGGTCAACACTCCGGCCGGTTTTGAGGGAGGCACAAAAATATACATCAATCCCATGAACCCCTACGACCTGCGCGACAAGGTAATAACCAGGCTGCAGGAGGCACGGAAGGAAGACAGGATAGCCAAGCTTGATATCGGCGCGGAATGCAATACGAAACCGAATCCGCTGATGTATTACACCAAATATTACAAGGCTTAATTTAAGGAAAAACTTTCAACAAAATTAAAGGAGCGTTAAATGAAAAAAATTCTGGTTCTAATTTGCGCCGCGGCCGCCGCGTTTTTATATACCGCGTGCGATACGACCGGGCAGGAAGTAAAACACGATGACACCATACTGACACCTCCGGCAGCTTCGCAGCAGGCGGCACAGGACAAGGACAGCGGCTCGGTTGACAAATCGGAACTAAAGGAAAGCGCTTCCACGGCCGATGATCAGCCCGCGCTCCAGCAGGGCGGCGGTGATAAACTTGAAACAAAAAAACTTGACAGGGGAATAATAGCCATAATAGGCGAGTATGTGCTGACAAAGGAAAAATACAGGACCATAACCGAATATATGAATCAGAAATACGACTACAAGCTCACACCTGAACAGGAAAAGGAATTCATTCAGTTTATAGTCAACAAAAAACTCATGGCCATGGAAGCCAGGAGCCAGGGTTACGCGGACAGGCCTGATATTAAGTCAAAATATGAATGGGATTTTGACGACATCCTGTCGCATGTATATTTTTCGGAAAACGTGGAAAAAAAATCCCTGGTCTCGGACAGGGACGCGAAAGCTTACTTTGACGCCCACACCGGTGATTTTGTGGAGATAAAGGCCATGCATATACTTGTAAAAAGCAAACAGCTGGCCGAATCGCTTTATAAAAGGATAAACGACGGCGAGGATTTTTCGGATATAGCTAAAAAATATTCCGAAGACAGCACGACGAAGGAAAAAGGAGGCGACCTGGGCAGCTTCGGCAGGGGAACCATGGTCCAGGAATTTGAGGATGCGGCCTTCGGCCTCTCCGACAACGAGGTATCGCCGCCTGTAAAAAGCGTTTACGGCTGGCACATTATAAAGGTATTAAGCAGGAAAAAATTCACTTTTGACGAATCAAAGGACAAAATTATAGCCATGATAAAGGACAAAAAACAGCAGCAGGTTTTTGACAGTACGCTTTCGGCGCTGAAAAAGAAATATAAGGTGACGGTCAACGAGGATGTAATAGGAAAATAGCCTTCCGGCCGGTTATGATTTTGATAAAGAGAGGGAAAAGGGTAAAATGAAAAGAGCAAGGGTAATTTTTTTGTTATTCGCCGCGGTTTTTGCGGCGTATATGGCCTCCGGTTGCGTGACGCCAAAGATCATCAAGACGGCGGACTCGGCTTTAAGGGATAAAAACATAATAGTAAGCGACGATGAATTCTCCTACTGGAAAAAATTCGCCAAGGAAGGAAAAGACGCCGCGGAAAGAAGCAGCGGAGCGTTCTGGTGCGGCCAGTACCACTATTCCAGGAAGAATTACGCGGACGCCCTCCAGTATTTTGAATTCAATGAAAAATATTATTCCGACACCGACTGGGGATATCTTTCCATAGAAAAAATATTCGATATTTACGCCGAAAAGGGCGACATGGACAAAGCATGCGTGGAATTAAAGGCCATACTTGAAAAGCGCCACCAGTTCGCGCAATTCGAAAAATCAGCCATTGAAAGGCTGGATTCTTTTGCCTCAAAAATGAAGCGTGAACAGCTGAAGGCACTTTACGCGAAGCACGTCCACAAACTTTCCGATGAATACGCCCTTTATTATCTCTGCAAAGCCGATCTTACTGACTTAAATTACGGCGAATTTTACGCGCACGCGAACGCCTTTCTTATTGATTTCAGGGATTCAATTTTCTACGCTGACATAACCGCGAAATACAAGGAATCTGTCAAATACAAGCCGGTTACATCCGGGAAAATCGGCGTCATAATACCGCTCACAGGCAAGGCAATGGACATCGGCGCTGATGTAAAGAGCGGCATTGAACTCGCGCTGGCGGCATATAATACGGGAAAGACGCCGGAGCTTAAGGCCGCTGTGCAGTATTTTGACGAAGAGGACCCGAAGCTTGAGGATGCCGTGGTTAAGGCAATTGAACAGGACGGCATCCTGGCTTTCCTGGGGCCGCTTTATTCAAAAACAGTGAAAAACCTCCAGCCAACCATGGACAAATATAACGCCGTGTTATTTTCTTCCACGGCGGCGCAGCCGGATCTTACCGGCAACTCACCTTACTTTTTCAGGAACTGCGCGACGGCAAGGGGACAGGCGTATGCCGCCGCAAAATATATGTTCAGTGATACATCGTACAGGAACATAGCCACAATTTTTTCCGACAACACCTACGGAAGGATTTTAAATGACAATTTCTCGGATAAATTCAAATCTCTTGGCGGTAACATTGTAAGGCAGGTTTCATATGATCCGGCAATAAACGACTTTCAGGAACAGATGGTTCTGCTCGGCGGTATCAACACGATACTCCTTAAGGAAAAGCGCTCAAACGAAAAGACAAAACTTGACGACGTGACCGAGGAAGCCGGTAAAAAGATTTTATCAAAGATATTTGATTTCCTGGTAATAACCCCTCCGGACGAGACCACGGTTCCCAAGCCGACGCCGGACCCGAATATGAAAAAAGCATCCATATGTATTGTGCACCTTTCACCCAGGGGCGATGACGTTACAAAACTTTCCATAGACGATGACATGACAAAAAAACTCAGCTACACCCTGGCTAAATCTCCGGCGGCCAGCGTCATTAAGCAAAAGTCGGTGGATGATATAATGAGCGGGCTCGGCGTCGAACCCGGGGACATAGACAGGGAAACCGCCCTTAATATCGGAGCGAAGCTCAACGCGGATGTGGTCGTATGGGGGAAAATAACAGAGGAAAAAACAGACACCCCTACGGCGAATTTTATGCCGGAACAGGTGGTCGATTCAAAGGGCGTCACGACGGTCGAATATAATTTTACCGAGGATGATTATTTCAGGTTCAAGATAACCATTTACGCGGTTTCCGTGGCTGATGAAACGCCTATTGATGAGACTGATATTGATTATAAAAAAGTAAAGGATCCGCGCAAAAATCCCATAACAATTGACGCGCTTTATATACCGGCGACCGACAGAAAAATGGTGCTTATAAAGGACCAGCTGAAATTTTATGATTTTGACCTGCCTGTGGTTGGAAGCTCGGCCCTCGCGTCAGGCTACCTGGCATCATACGGTGAAAATGTGGACGGGGTTATTTATCCGGCGGAATTTTATCCGGAGGATCCCGACCCGGCCGTGCAGGAATTTGTAAGGGCCTATAAGGACAAATATGCCGGGACGCCGGATGTCATTGCGGCGGCCTCGTATGATGCCATGAATATAGCCTGCACTGTTCTTGACAGGGGGATAACTTCCAGGGAAAATTTCAGGTCCATTCTGGCGCTGGTGCGCAATTATGACGGCGCAACAGGGATGTTTTCCTTTGACAGCACAGGGGATTCCGTGAAAGATTATTATATGATGCAGATAGGAAAAGACAGCGTGAAATTTATCAAGAAAGTAACGGGTGAATGATGAAATACCAGAGGCTCCGCGGGGTCAAGGATGTTTTTTCCCCGGAAAGCGGCGTGTGGGAGCGTGTTATCGGCGCGGCATTTTCGGTATTTAAATTGTACAATTATTCGCTCATTATAACCCCGACCATTGAGGAAATATCCCTTTTTTCGAGGGGTATCGGTGAAGCTTCGGATATAGTAATGAAAGAGATGTATGATTTTAATGATAAAAAAGGTCGGCACATAGTACTGCGGCCGGAAGGCACGGCCTCTGTCGTGCGTGCGTATATTGAAAACTCGCTGCCGGAAAAGAGCGACCTTTTTTACCTGGGACAGATGTTCAGGTATGAGAGGCCGCAGACGGGCCGCTACAGGGAATTTTATCAGATAGGCGTCGAAGCTTTCGGAGACGCTACCCCTTACAAGGACGCAGATGTCATAAAGCTCGCCTCTGATATTTTAAATTCTGTGGGAATCAAAGACGCTGTACTTAATATCAACTGCCTGGCGGCTGATGCCGGCTATTATGAAAAATTGAAAAGTTTTATTGAAGAAAAAAGGGCCATGCTCTGCGAGGACTGCCGTAACAAACTTTCACGGGCTCCGATACGCGTGCTTGACTGTAAAAAAGAAGGGTGCGCCGCGGCAACGGCAGGAGCCCCTCTCATAACCGACCACCTTACCCCTGAAGCAGGGGCGAATTTTTTAAAAATAAAGGAACTGCTTAAAGGATCCGGCACCGCATTTAAGGTAAATCCGCTTATGGTGCGCGGCCTTGATTATTATACGGCCACAGTTTTTGAATTTACGACCGACAAACTCGGGCCGCAGCAGAACACAATACTCGCCGGCGGAAGATACGACAACCTGGTGGAGGAGCTCGGCGGCAAAAAAACTCCGGCTACCGGGTTTGCCATGGGAATAGAAAGAATTTTTGAGGTTTTAAAGGCTTCTGAAGGGGCCCCGGCCCTGTCCACTCTGGACGCGTTTATAGTTGTTGATAAGGCTTTTATAGACAGGGGATTTGAATTAACCTCTTCTTTAAGGAAAGCTGGAATTAAATGCGCCATGGGGCATGAGGAGCGCAGTTTTAAATCGCAGTTCAGGGAAGCGGAATCAAGAAAGGCAAAGTTCTGCGTGATAATAGGCGAGAACGAGGCAAAATCGGGAAAATATTCTCTCAAAGACATGCAGGGCGGCGCCCAGCAGGAGATTACGGCCGCGGAGATAGCGGCTTTTTTAAAAGGCCGGCCGTGAAGCGTTATAAAATAGCCATAACAATGGGAGACGCGGCCGGAGTGGGGCCGGAAATAATCGCGAAACTATTTTTAAGAAAAGACATCAATTCACTTGCGGACATATTCGTCATAGGCGATCTTTTTCCCATGCTATCGGCGCAGCGTAAGATTTCAGGCAGCCTTTCCATAAAACCTATCGAAGATATTAAAAAAATAAAAAATGAAAGAATGTCCATACCTCTGCTTGATATGAAGGCGCTTCATCTTGGTGATTACGCTGCCGGCGAAGCAGGCGCAAAAGCCGGAAAAGCTTCCTTTATTTACCTGAAAAAAGCCATTGAACTTGCCATGGATAAAAAGATAGATGCCATTGTTACGGCGCCAATTAACAAACACGCGCTTCACATGGCGGGCATTAATTATCCCGGTCACACAGAGATACTCGCAAAATTCACCGGGACAAAAAATTACGCCATGATGCTTATGGGCGAAAAACTGAAGGTTGTGCTTGCCACCATTCACACTTCAGTTGAAAGCGTGCCAAAAAAACTCAACGCCGCAAAAATAAAAACGCTGCTGCAGCTTACGGATTCATCCTTAAGGCGCGATTTCGGAATAAAAAATCCGTCGATTGCAGTTTGCGGGTTAAACCCTCATGCGGGAGAGAACGGCGCGTTTGGAGTGGAAGAATCTAGAATAATAGCGCCGGCAATTAAAAAAGCAAGGCTATCCGGCATAAAGGCCGACGGCCCGTACCCATCGGATACTATATTTCACAGGGTTGTAAATAACATGAGCCACGACGCGGTTCTTGCCATGTACCATGACCAGGGGCTCATACCTCTGAAGCTTCTTTCATTTGACACCGGAGTAAACATTACGCTCGGCCTTCCTATTATAAGGACCTCACCGGACCACGGAACGGCGTATGACATAGCCGGAACCGGCGTTGCGAAGGATGATTCCATCTATGAGGCCGTTAAAGCGGCGCTGCTCATGGCAAAAAACAGGGATAAATGACGGATAAAAAATTTTACTATAAAAAAGGGCTTGGCCAGAACTTCCTTCACAATACATCAAAGCTGGGGCAGATGGCCTCCCTCATCGACCCGCAGAAGGGCGAGGCAATAATAGAGATAGGCCCGGGAGCCGGGGCACTTACACAGAGGCTGCTGCCCTCCGCCGGAAAAGTTATAGCGGTTGAAATAGACAATGAAGCCATATCAAAATTAAGGGGCAAGATAGGCTCGCCTGAAAACC
Source organism: uncultured Spirochaetia bacterium (assembly GCA_964565765.1). Lineage (GTDB taxonomy): Bacteria > Oederibacteriota > PGYV01 > PGYV01 > Palsa-1178 > Bog-1181. The sequence continues at coordinate 50,340 of CAZMGF010000011.1, read as the reverse complement.
TGCAGATTATAAATGCTGACTTTATGGAGCTTGACCTCGCGGCAATTGTGCCGGACCCGGCAGCCAGGATAAAAGTCGTAGGCAACATACCTTATTATATAACCACCCCGATAATAGAAAAGCTTATCCTTAACAAAAAAATGGTCAGCAAAGTGTTTTTGACCGTGCAGCGGGAAGTAGGGGAGCGCATGGCAGCGCCCGAGGGTTCCAAAATATACGGTTCGCTTTCAATATTTTGCCAGTACCACGCGCAGGTAAAAATGCTGCTGAAAATCGACAGGAGTTCCTTTTTTCCGGTGCCTGATGTGGATTCTGCTTTTGTAATGATGGATTTTGAAAAGGCCCCGGAGCTCGGGGTTTTGGATGAGGAACTTTTTTTTAAAATAACCAGGGCCGGCTTCAACCAGAGGAGAAAAATGCTGGCAAACAACGTTAAAAGAGTGACCGGACTTGACGCTGCCGCGGTAAAAGAAGGCTTTGCGGCCGCCGGCATAGATGAAAAAGCAAGGGCGGAGGAAGCGCCCTTATTAGCTTTTGCAAAACTCTCCAACGTATTGTATAATTACATCCATAAATAATATTTACCGGAGGATTAAAAATGTGCGGCATTATAGGCTACATCGGGGAAGAGAACGCCACAGAGCGGATAATATACGGGCTGCATAAGCTCGAATACAGGGGCTATGATTCGGCGGGTATAGCCGTCATAGACGGCGGCAGGCTAGTGCGTTTCCGCTCAAAGGGCAGGCTCGGCAACCTTGAAGAAAAGATAAAAGGGAAGAAAATAAACGGCACCACCGGCATCGGCCACACAAGATGGGCGACCCACGGGAAACCGTCCGAGGAAAACGCCCACCCGCATATCGACTGCAGCGGTAAAATAACAATAATCCACAACGGAATAATAGAGAATTATTTTGAACTCAAAGAAGAGCTTAAGAAGAAAAAACACAAATTCGCCTCTGAAACAGATACGGAGATATTCGCGCATCTGATAGAGGAAAACATTTCAAAAGGTTTTGAAAAGGCCGTATTTTCCGCGCTCAAACGGATACGCGGCATGTACGCCATGGTAATTCTATATTCCGGCGAGCCGGACAAAATAATCGCCGCAAGACAGGGTTCACCTTTGGTAATAGGCCTTGGAAAAGGTGAAAATTATATAGCCTCTGATGTGCCCTCTTTTCTTAAATACACAAAAAATGCGGTTTTTCTTGAGGACGGCGACGCGGCAATCATAAAAAAAGAGGGCGTTAATATTTATAACGGCGGGAAGAAAGTGATACGCCGGGTAAAAGAAATTAAATGGAACGCGGAGCAGGCGGAAAAATCGGGGTTTCCCCATTTTATGCTCAAGGAAATATGCGAGCAGCCGCAGGCTTTTGAGGATACCATAATCGACAGGATTTCCGATGATACAATAAAATTTGAGAACATTGACCCGGAAAAATTAAAGGGGATAGATGATATAAGGATAATCGCCTGCGGAACATCCTATCACGCGGCATACACGGCAAAATATATCATAGAGAAATATGCAGGTGTGAATACAGGCGTTGAAGTGGCCTCTGAAATGCGTTATGGCGGCGCCGTAGTTGGAAAATCCACGCTTCTTATAGCCGTGTCGCAGTCAGGCGAGACAATAGACACCATTGAAGCATTTAAAAACATACAGAAAAAAGCCGGCTATTCCATAGCCGTGGTAAATGTAGTGGGCTCGACTTTAAGCAGGATGCTTGACGGCGTGATATATACACACGCCGGCCCGGAGATAGGCGTGGCCTCCACAAAAACTTTCACATGCCAGCTCGCTGTGCTTTACATGTTTGCACTTTACATGGCGCGGATAAAGGGTAAAGGCGGGGAAAAAGCGCTTAAATGCGGCATAAAAAATCTGCGTATGGTTCCGGGGTTTATGAGGGATATATTAAAGGACAAGGCAAAACTTGAGAAGATAGCCGGGAAATTCAGCGGTTTCAGGGATTTTCTTTATTACGGCAGGAACGTGAATTACCCGATGGCCCTTGAAGGGGCGCTTAAACTCAAGGAAATTTCCTACATCCACGCCGAAGGCTACGCGGCCGGCGAAATGAAACACGGGCCCATAGCCCTTGTGGACGACAAAACCCCAAATGTTTTTATAGCTCCCGAGAACGCGCTTTATGAAAAAATAATCAGCAACATTCAGGAAATAAAGGCGCGCTCGGGGACCATAATAGCCATTACAAACAAATCCAACGCCACAATGAAAAGATTTGCCGATGATATATTTTACATACCGGACATTGATGAAGATTATTATCCGCTGCTTGCGGCCATCCCCATGCAGCTGCTGGCCTATTATATCGGCGTAAAAAAAGGGATAGACGTGGACAAACCGAGGAACCTGGCAAAAAGCGTAACGGTAGAATGACCCGCTTGAAGCGGAGTGTGAGGTAAAATGAAAAGCCTTCCTGAAATCGTTTTAAAACCCGGCGAGGAGCAGCGCCTCTTTTCCGGACATCCATGGATTTACGACAATGAGATAGCCTCTTTTCCCGAAGCTTTTACCGACGGCTCGCTGGCTTTTGTAAAAACTTCCGGCGGTTATTATGCTGGTATGTGTTACGCCAACACAAATTCAAAGATAACAGCCAGGATGCTGGACTCGTTAAAGGCCCCGGAAGAAATTTACAGCGGGCCGGAATCCGTTGAAAGCATGCTTGAGGCAAAAATAACAGCCGCGGTAAAAAAGCGGGAAAAGATAACAGGTACAAACGCAAAAAGGCTCATTTATTCCGAGTCTGATTTTCTTCCCGGGCTTATAGTTGACATTTACGCTTCCACAATGGTGGTCCAGATAAACACCCTTGGAATGGAAAAATTAAAGCCGATAATCATCCCCATACTTGAAAAAATTATCGCGCCCGCTGTCATATATGAAAAATCACTTTCAGCGGCAAGGGAAAAAGAGGGGCTTAAGCGTTTTGAGGGGAACATAAAGGGAAAAGCGGGCCCTGTTATAATAGAAGAGAACGGCCTTAAATTTGAGGTTAACCCCGTATCTGGGTCAAAGACCGGATTTTACCTTGACCAGCGTGATAACAGGGAAAAGATAAAAGATTACTGCGTCGGCGAGGATTTGTTCGATCTTTTTTGCTATACGGGAAGTTTTTCGGCATTTGCACTTAAATTCGGGGCCAAATCGGCAAGGGGAGTGGATACTTCAGACGCGGCAATAATGGCCGCTGAAAAAAACATGGAGCTTAATTCCCTTGAAAATTACTGTCTTGTAAAATCAGATGTCTTTGACGAGCTAAAGCGGGCGGCCGCAGCCGGCGAAAAGTACGGCCTTATAATACTCGACCCGCCGCCGTTTTCAAAATCCGGCGCGGAAAAAGCCGGCGGCATTAAGGGCTACAAGGACCTCCACCGCAAGGCCTTTAAGGTGTTAAAGGATAACGGCGTTATTTTTACTTTTTCCTGCTCAAATAACATTTCAATGGCTGAACTTATAAAATCGGCCAAAGACGCGGCCAGGTCCATGAACATAAGGGTGGAGATAGCGGGACAGCTTTTCCAGGCAAAGGACCACCCGTATAATACGGCGATACCCGAGACCTTTTATTTAAAAGGGGCAATAATAAGGAAAAAATAATTTTTAGCTATTTGTTGCCCGTTATGAAGCGTTTCTAATTGACTGCCTCATGGGATTGATATAATATATAGAAATAAAACAGATTATTAATAAGGGTTTGGATTCTTAATTTAATAACAGGGGTTAAAAAATGGGGAAAAAATTATTTTTCTTGTTTTTCTTATTATTTGCCTGCCAGGCTGTTTATGGAGTGACGCAGCTATTAATAGTAGCGCCCGGGGAATCATTTTCCGGAGGAGCCGCAAAGACAGGAAACGCGTCCATGCAGACGGCGGGCGTGCCTTTTAATATAACTGTTTATACATGTAACGCGGACTGGACCATTGATACCGCGGCATCAGGCACGGCAACATTAACATCGACAGACAACACAGCCGTTCTGGCGCCCGTTTCACAATCATTTAATTCTGGAACAGCTGTTTTTACAGTCACACTAAAAATTACCGGGACAGGAACTCAGTCGCTGACGGTCTCATACAGCGGAGGGGCTTCTGCTGGAAACGACACAATACCCTTGACTTTTGGAACGCTTGACCATTTCAATTCTGTCCAGAATATTTCAAATGAAACGGCGGGCCAATTGTTCAATATTAAGGCCGCTGCTGTTGACGCTTTCAATAATACTGTGACAACATTTACAGGTACTCCTAATGTTTCAGCTTTTTCAGGAGTTACGCCGCTGGCCTCAAATTATAGTAGTTTTACAGGACTTTCAATTTCGTCTGGAATTATAACATTTCATGGCAGGGTTTATCCGGCCATATCAAACGCTTCAATAGAACTGGCATATAATACCGCATCAGGCTTTACAAACACCTTTAATGTATCCGCTTCAGCATACGCGAATCTTGTTTTTATTGCTCCTGGTGACGTTTATACACCGGGAAATCGTTTTCCTTTAATAGGGGTTTCAGGTTCTCCAACAACTATTCCGGCCGGTTCGCCTGTCTCAATTACAGTTTACGCTACTGATAACTACGGAAACCTTATAAACAACATTGCTGATTCAGTAACTATCAGCACGGGGGATCCGCTGGCCGTAATTAATGGAACTACCCAGACCGCGGTTATTTCTCTTTCAGGCGGAATAGGTTCGTTTACTGCGACATTTTTTACGGAAGGAAATATTTTGACCCAGGGGAGCGATCAAACAGGCGAAACCACGGGCTCTATTAATATGAACATTGGCCCGGGTTCAATTTCTTCATTTAACATTATAAACATTCCTTCAACCATAACGGCAGGGCAGTCGTTTAATCCTGTAATAAAAGCAATGGATCAGTTTGGAAATGTTAAGACTGATTATACAGGAACAACATATATTTCATCGATAACTGATTATATTTCACCATATGAATCAACAATGTCAATTGCAGGCGCCAATACCGGAGAATTGAACAATAAATGGGCCGTAACATTTGCAACCGCAGACAGCGGCATTAAGACTGTAACCGCATATTTTTACAGGGCCGCGACATTCAGCGCACAGGTTTTTGGCAGCGACAATTTCAGCGATACACAGGGCAGCCAGTCCGGCCATTTTGGAAATTCAACGCCTTGCTTAGTAACCGCCGCTCCTGCAGCAAAGATGCAGGTACTGGCCCCGGGTATGGCGCCGATGCCTGGAACCGCGGAAGGTTATGGCAATACCCCTTATGCCCAGTGTATAAATATGGATGTTACATGCACGGTAAATATTACTGACAACTGGTGGAACATTATTACGGGAAGATATGACGAAATAGCACTTACAACAAGCGACCCACAGAATTCAAAAATAAACGACAATTACCAGCTGCCACAGGATACATTTCTTTCCAACGGGACAGCAACGTTTTTGTTCAATTACGCACTGCAGACTTCATCATTATACGCTGAGGCTGATAATATTTCAGTCGGCGGTATAGCGCCGGGAAAATTGCCGGATATGACCTTTTATCAACTTACACCGTCCGCAACCCCGGTGGTTAATATGTCACAGATATCAATTACCGGGCCATCCGGAAATTCTCTTACAACCCAGACAGCCGGAATGCCTTTTACAATTGTTATAACGGTTTATTCAAGTCCGGGAGTCGTGGATACTTCAGTTAACGGGCCGGTGCAATTAAGCGCGAATACTAATTACAGCACTTCTAATTATACAATTGTTCCAACACTGTCCGTTAACCTTGTTTCAGGAACAGCGTCAATGCAGGTGACAATGTACAGGGCGCGCTCCGCGGCAATTGACGGGAGCGGGGCGATAATTTACGCGGTATATGGAAGCAGGAATGGCACATCCAATATTTTTGATATAGCAGCCGGTTCGGCAACAGGCTTGCTTGTTCTAACCGACGGAATGGGTTATTTTCCGGGATTAAATGCTGTTGGAATACCGGGATACGAAGGATATTCAGGGATACCAAATGCACTGGAGGCCGGAACAGGAGCAGGGTTACAGGTTTTATTTGTTGATTCTTATTATAACAGGGTTTACAGCCAGCCCATTTCATACTGCAAAATGACTTCAAGTGACCCGAAAGCCTCGCTTGACGGAAATTTATTAGCTTCTAACAGCGTTTATGTAACAGTTACAGCAGGAGCTTTTGTCTCACAAAGCGGACTGATTCTGGGAACAGTTGGGCCAACGGGATTTCAAACAATAAATGCAAATTATTTTTCCTATATGTACAACGTATCGCCGCCTATACCTGTCAGACACTCTGATTTTAACAAACTTTTTGTTTCTGCTCCGGCAGGCCCGGTTATAGCAGGCGCCCAGGTATTTTTAACCATAACGGCGGCCGATGCATTTGGAAATACATGTAATAACAATAATGGTGGAGCGCCCTTTAACAATCTTGTTAACCTGACGGCAAATACCGGCGCTAATACAATGTGGCCGTATACAAGCCAGCTTATGAACGGTGTTACTGTGACCGCTGTGCAGCTTTTTAAGGCGCCACAGATAGATACGCAGGTTACAGCGGAGTATTCCGGAATTGAAGGTACAAGCAGTGATATTATTACAACCCCCGGGCAATTCAGCAGGCTGCTGCTGCTAGGCCCCGGTATGCAGAGGGAGAACGGGGTATTTACAACGGCTCCTCCTGCCGGTTTTATGATGTATGACACAACGCAGCAAGTTTTTGGTTCAAATGGCAGTGCTTCTGTAAATGACGCGGCCCATAATCCCGCGGGATATCAGTTTGAACTATATTCATGCGACATGTACGGCAATGTGACGGCTTCAGCAGGAGTTGCCGGAAGTCCTGTGACAATAACCACAGGCGATATAAATTCGCCTTATGCGGCGCCTGTTTATATCAATCCTCTTACAGGTGAAACGCAGTTCAATGTTGCTTTTCATACGGCCATGAATGGAGTGAGTGTTACGGCATCCATTGCTGCGCCTTCAGGAGGTAATTTTACAACGCCTTTTTTTAATACATTACCTGGAACACCATACGGCTTACAGGTGATAACACCGGGTTTGTACACAGCCGGAGGAACCGGATATTATGACGGCACGGCCATGAAATGGTACAACGGCATCACCGGAACGGCGCTGTTGCAATTATCGGGCGCGCCATTCGCAGTTACAGTTCAGGCCGCGGATATTTATGGAAATGTGGAAACAAATGAAATTTATGACCGTATTATTGTTTCATCAGGAGCAGGATTGCCTTCATTTCCATCTTCCGGTAGCGGATCTTTTAACGGTCGAATTGGAGATGTTGACATATACGCTTCAACTTTGACCGCACAATTTATTGTTTCATTGCCACAAAGCATTTCAATACAGGCGCAGGATATTGACAACAGCAATATAAACGGCGTGACTATTTATGTGGGAATTGTACTGACACTTCCATACACGCAGACAATCACACCAACAGTTACACAGTCGTTTACGGCCACAATATCACCAACTCCTTCCGCAACGCCGTCAGGAACTTTTACACCGACGGCTACACCAACAATAACCCCCGATTCTACATCTTCACCAACACAGACGCCGGACAGCACTTTAACCCAGACACAGACTATAACGGCCACGCAGACACAGACAACGACGCCTGTTGAAAATCTTACGAACATTCCCACTCCTGAAGGCGGGACAACATACGCTTATCCGCAGCCGGCTTCAGACAGGGTGAATTTCGCATTCGGACTTGATGAAGCCTCGCAGGTAACGCTGGAAGTTTATAATGTCCTCGGCATACTCGTAGCCAGAAACGACCAGTATTTTCAGCAGTCACCGGCAAATATAATATCGCTGAATACTGCGTCATTTGCGCCGGGAGTTTACTATTATATTATAAAAGCGCAGAAATCCGGCGGCGGTGAAATAAAATTCAGGGCGAAAAAATTCATGGTCGCCAAATAGGAAGGTATAAAAAATGAAAAAGATTATTATGGCCGTTATTTTTGGCTCCATGGTTTTTAACCTGACGGCGGCGGAGCAGATAAATGAAAACGCGTCGCAGGTTTTTGCTTTTATGAATATCGGGGCCGGCGCAAGGGCGAACGCCATGGCTGGAGCCTTTACCGCGGTCAGCGGTGACGCTTCACTGATTGCCTGGAATCCGGCCGGGCTGGCATTGGTAAAGGAACCCCAGTCGTCGGTCACCTACAGCAGGATATTTGTGGACACAAATTACCAGTATCTGCTGGGGGCATTTCCAATGACAGCCGGAACAGCGGCCTTTAACATAGCTTATCTTGATTACGGCTCATTTGAATTAAGGGATATAAACGGCGCGCTTCAGACCGGCAATGCGACGGCATATAATCTTGAATTTTCAGGGGCGTACGCGATGAAATTGACTGATTCCTTTTACGCCGGGGCGGCCATTAAATACGCGAATCAGGAGGTTGACGCCTCGTCAATTTCCGGATTTGCGGTGGATTTCGGCCTGCAGGCCGGCATAGGGCCGGTAACAACTGGACTTTGCGTTCAAAATGCCGGAACCGCGGGGAGTTATTCCACACCCGCGCGCATTAAGGCGGGAGTTGCCGGCAACATAAATGCAGCTGAAAAAAACGACCTTCTGCTTGCGGCGGATTTTGATTATCTTTTACAGGGCAGCGCAGGCGTTGACATAGGAGCGGAATATTCATATTCACAAACGATATTTTTAAGGGGCGGGTATATTTTTAACAGCAACGGCACAGGGTCCGGAACGCCATGCGCCGGGGCCGGGATAAAATACGGCGGCATCAGCCTTGATTATTCAGCTGAATTTTACCCGGAACTGGGAACAACAAACAATATTTCATTATCATATTCTTTTGGCCGGGCAGGAGAAAAAAAACAGCCGTGAATAACCATCAACAAACACGGCAGGGCGGTTAAAAAGGGTTTGTGATATAATATCCCCGGACAGTAATCCTAAATTATTTGGAGTTTTAAAGAGATGAAAAATCCAGGGATAAGCAGGGTACTTCTTGTAAGGCCCGCTCCTTCAAGCGAACAATTCGGCGATGAGTCTTTCATGCCGCTGGGGATCGCTTATATCGCGGCGGCCCTAAAAAAAGAGGGGTATGAAGTACAGGTTAACGACCTTTTGATAGAGCGCATGGGCGATGAAGCGTTTCTTAAAAACGCTTTTGCTTTCGCACCCGACGTTGTTGGGTTCACCGCGGTTACGCCTGTCGTAAAAAGCGCCTTCAGGCTTGCCGGCCTCATAAAAAAATCCATGCCGGAAACTGTCACTATAATAGGAGGGCCTCACGCTACCGCGATGCCGGAAGAGTGCCTTGAAAATTCCTTTGATTTTGTCGTCTCCGGAGAGGGCGAAGCCGCAATTGCCGACCTTCTTGAAAATATAAAAAATCCCGAAAAAGTAAATTCCATCCTTTATAAAAAGAACGGGCAGACAGTCAAAACGCCTGACAGGGGTTATATAGAAAATCTTGATTCAATAAAATTCCCTGCCAGGGAGCTTTTCCCGCCGCTCTCAAAATACAGGGGGCAGGAGGCGCTCGGCAGCTTAAACCCGGTCGGCTCCATTATGACATCGCGCGGCTGCCCTTACGCCTGCAAATTCTGCTTCAAGGCTGTCTTCGGGAATAAATTCAGGATGCGCACGGCTGAAAATGTTCTTGAGGAATGGATGCTACTTGTAAATGAATATAAGGTGAGGGAAATAGCGGTTGTGGACGATTCTTTTACAACGGATGTGGGCCGCGTCCATAAAATATGCGACAGCCTTATAAAGGCAAAGGTAAAAACGCGCTGGAGCTGCCCGAACGGAATAAGGGTGGACCTCGGCGGGTATGAAATGCTGAAAAAAATGGCCGATGCCGGCTGCCGCAGGGTGGCGCTCGGAATAGAGTCGGGCTCGCAAAAGGTCCTTGATTCAATAGGCAAAAAAACAACCTTAAAGCAGATAGAGGAAACTGTAAAGAACTGCCGCAGGGCGGGGATAAAGACAATGGGGTTTTACATGCTCGGCAACCTCGGCGAGACTGAAGAGACAATGAACGAAACAATAAACTTCGCGAAAAAAGTAAGGACTGATTACGCGCAGTTCCTGATTGCCATACCGTACCCCGGAACTCCCCTTTATGAAGAGATAAAAAAGAACGGGAAATTGTATATTAATGACTGGGACCAGTACGGCCAGTACGAAGAGCGGGCCTGTTTTGAGTACGGCGGCCTTAACCCTGAACTGCTCTCTAAAATGTCCGGAAGGGCCAGGCGCGGATATTACCTGGATCCGGCATATATTTTCAGCCAGCTGTTGAATCCGGAAACATATTATTTCGCGCCGCGCAGGATAAAAGCGGCGCTCAGGATGATAACCGGCGCGAAGTAATTGATTTTGACAGCGGCGCGCGGTTATACTAAAATGATGATATTAAAATGTAAAAGGAGCAATTATGAAAAAAACAGCCCTTGTTGCCGGAGGCGCGGGATTTATAGGCTCGCACCTTTGTGAGGCCCTAGTTGAGCTTGGCATGAAGGTTTACTGCGTGGATAATCTTGGTACGGGAAAGGCTGAAAATCTTAAGGGGTTAAAGCGGGATAAAAATTTTAAATTTATAAAAAAGGATATAAGAAAGAAATTTACCATAAAGGGAAAAATAGATTATCTTTTTCATCTTGCGTCATACGCTTCTCCGCCGTATTACCAGTCAAAATCAATAGAGACCCTTATGACAAATTCAATGGGAACATATAACCTGCTTGAACTTGCGCGCGGAAAAAAAGCTGTTTATCTTATAACCTCGACATCCGAGACTTACGGCGACCCGCTTGAGCACCCCCAGAAGGAGACATACTGGGGAAATGTAAATCCAGTCGGGATCAGGAGCTGTTATGACGAGGCAAAGAGGTTTGCGGAGGCTCTTACCATGGAATTTGTAAGAAAGCACAGCCTCGACGCGCGTATAATAAGGATATTCAATACATACGGCCCCAGGCTGCAGAAAGACGACGGCAGGGTCATATCCAATTTTATATGGCAGGCCATACATAACAACGACCTGACAATATACGGCGACGGAAGCCAGACACGCAGTTTCTGCTATATTTCGGATCAGGTAAAAGGGCTCATTGCGGCTATGTTAAAGCCGGGCTTAAAGGGCGAAGTTATAAACATAGGCAACCCCGGAGAATTTACCGTAAAGCAGGCCGCTGTTATGATAAAGGAAATGACAGGATCGGAGTCAAAAATAATTTACAAACCTCTCCCCAAGGACGATCCAACCAGGAGAAAGCCGGACATCACAAAGGCAAAAAAGCTGCTGGGCTGGGAACCGGCGGTCGGCTTAAAGCAGGGGCTGGAAAAAACCATTGAATGGTTTAAAAATGGCAGGTAAGGCAAAACCGTCCTTTAAAATATTCACAGCCGCGGTTATACTGTTCATGGCAGCCGCTCTCTATATATTATTTAACGGGGTATTTACTCCAGGAAGCATACTTTTTGGATCCGACTTTCTTACCATTTACCTTCCCTTCAGGATATTCGCTGATGCCATGTTCCACAACTTTCACCAGCTCCCGCTGTGGATGCCGCACCTTTTTTTCGGTTTTCCTTTAATCGCCTCATCAAGCCTTATATATTTTTACCCGACAGATTTTATATTCATGCTGCTCAAATTGCCGCCGCAGTTTATGGGGACAATTGACATAAGCCTTCACATGGCGGCCGCGTTTCTCGGTATGTATCTTTTTCTGAAGCAGGCCGGCATCAGAAAAGAAGCGGCTTTTTTCTCGTCAACTATATTTATGCTGAGCGGTTTTATGGTTTCCTATATTTATGTGGGCCACTGGAATAATATTAAGGCCGGCGCCCTTATACCCGTTGTTTACTATTTTATCCTGCGCGGCGCGGACGAAAAAAAACTTATACATTATATGAATGCATCGGTATTTATGGCGCTTCAGATTCTAGCCACAGGAATGCAGATAATGGCATATACGCTTTTTGGAGGACTTTTGCTGGCAGGATGGAAGTTTTTTTCCGAAAAGCAGACGGGGGAGCGGGCCAGGATAACCATTTATATGGCGGCAGCCGTTTTATCAGCCTTTCTTTTATCGGCGCTGCAGCTTGTGGAGTCCATTCCATACACTGATTTTTCATGGAGGGGAGATTTTAACTACCAGGCATTCATATCATGGTCCCTGCATCCTCTGGAGAGCCTTACGCTGTTGTTTCCGCACCTTTTCGGCTTTACGGCACAGACTTATTACGGCGCGATGAATTTTAACATGACCACTTATTATTTCGGCAGCATGGCGGTGATACTTGCGTTAGCGGCTTTTTTCAGAAAAAAAACCAGGGGAACCGCGGTTTTTACAGCGTGCGCCGCTGCGCTTTTTCTGATTCTATCATGGGGTGGATTTACCCCGCTTTATGGCATCTTTTTTCACATCCCGGTTTTCAAACAGTTCAGAACACCTTCAAGGTTCATGTACATTTTTACATTTTTTATGTGCGTGCTTTCCGCAATAGGGCTGGAAAATATTATGGCAGCCGCGGAGGAACAAAAAGAAAAAAAGACCTGGGATTATTTTAAATGGGCGGCCATAGCGCTCGGCTCGGTATGCGCGCTTCTGCTTGCCGCGGCCGGGGCGGGAACACCGCAGTTGATATCATCCCTGTACGGATTTTTTAAAGGAACTGTGGCCCCGGCGCAGATCATAAGTTTTGTGGAACCGGAAATAATTACTGATATAATATTTTTTGTTGCCGCCGCCGTAATCCTTGCCGCAATAATCTTTCTTCTTTTAAAGAAAAAAATAAAAAATTTAGCCGCCGCTGCTTTTGTACTTGCCGCTTTTAACCTCATTGATATGCACAGAATAGATTCAAAATTTATTAATTTTGTGGATTACAACACGGTGATACCTTCAGTTGACCCCATGGCATCGGTTATAAAAAAAGACAGCGACATTGTAAGGAGCACGGATTTTTCCTTCGACTGGGGCGCCCCCAACAGGAATATTTATTATGATCTGGAAGGTGTAAACGGCATGCACGGGCTTATGCCGGGTAAATATGTGAAAATGAGGAACGACGGGGCCTTTAATTTTCTGAACAATGACAGATATTTTAATATCAAATATTACATAACAAAACAGGAGCTCGTTGTGAAAGGGCTCACAAAAATATACGACGACGGCAGAAAGGTTTTTATGGACGCTTCCTGCGCGCCGCGTTTTGATTTTACCGACACAATAATCAAAATGCCGGGTGACGCGGAAATTTATAACCTGATGAAATCAGGGGGATTTGACTATAAATCAGCCCTTGTAAAAGATGACATCGTTTTGACCCCGTCAGGGGAGAAGCTTGCCTATAAAATAGGGCTCTTTATGTATTCCCCTAACAGGATAAAAATGAGGGTGACAACAACCAAAGACGGACTGCTCATTGTAAAGAACCAGTATTATCCGGCCTGGAAAGTAGAAGTTGATAAAAGGCCGGGAAAAATCTATAATGTGGACTACTGTTTTATGGGGATACCGGTAAAAGCCGGGACGCACGTGCTTGATATTTATTACGGAATGGGCGGCTTTTACGCCGGTCTTATGCTTACCCTGGCCGGCCTTGGAGCGTATATTATTGTATTTATATTTGAAAGGCGGAAAAAGGAGAAAAGTCAGGATAAATGAGAACCTTAATTGTCATCCCAACATACAACGAGAAGGAAAATATTTTAAATATTATACCCGCCATAAAAAAGGCTTTAAAGGGGGCGCATATTCTGGTGATTGATGATTTTTCACCGGACGGGACAGGCGCCGCGGTAAAAAAAATGGCGGGACGGGATAAAACAATAGCGCTCATTGAGCGCCCGGGTAAATTCGGGCTCGGTACGGCGTATGTGGAGGGGTTTAAATACGCTTTAAAGAAAAAATATGATTATATATTTGAAATGGACGCTGATTTTTCGCACAACCCCGGGTATCTTCCGGATTTTATGGAAGCGATGAAAGGCTGCGACCTTGCAATAGGCTCAAGGTATCTTAACGGTATATCGGTCGTGAACTGGCCCATAAGAAGGCTGGCCCTTTCAAAATTCGCCAACCTTTACGCCGGGCTAATAACAGGAATGCCGCTGACGGACTGCACCAGCGGTTTTAAATGCTACAAAAGAAAAGTGCTGGAATCACTTGACCTTGATAATGTTAATTCTGACGGATACGCCTTCCAGATAGAGATGCATTATAAGGCGTGGAAAAAAGGATTTAAGATAAAGGAATTGCCGATTATATTTGTCGACCGCCACGCGGGTTCATCCAAAATGTCAAGGAAAGTAATGATGGAAGCGGCATGGATTGTGTGGAAGCTGAAATTAGGGCTTATAAAATAATTCAGGAAGCCGCACGGCATTGCCTGCGGCAGCGGAGGAAAAAATGTCAAAAAGGATCCTGGTAACCGGGGGCGCCGGGTTCATAGGCTCAAATTTAGCCGATGAGCTGATTAAAGCCGGTAATGAGGTAGTAATTATAGACAATCTGGCCACGGGTGAAAAAAAGAATATAAATAAAAAAGCAAAATTCGTAAAAGGCGACGTGAAAAAACCGGCCGATATTGAAAAATGTTTCGGCAAAAAAATCGACGCGGTTTTTCACATAGCAGGATGCGCGTCCACTATAAAGTCTTTTGACGATCCGGCCGCCGACCTTTATACAAATGTTCTTGGGACCATAAATATAATAAACGCGGTTATAAAACATAAAACACCGCGGCTGCTTTACGCCTCTTCGATGACTTCCTACGGCGTCCCGGAAAAGATACCCGTCAGGGAGGATTTTTGCACAAGGCCGATTGCCTATTACGGAATAACCAAATACGCCGGAGAGAGATATGTGATGGCGACGGGCTTAAGGGACGACCTTGGCTTTAAGCTTAACACAACGGCATTCAGGATGTTTAATGTTTACGGCCGCCGCCAGTCGCTTACAAATCCGTACCAGGGAGTTGTTTCAATATTTATCGGCAACGCCGCGCGCGGCGAGGAAATAAAAATTTTCGGCGACGGCGGGCAGTCAAGGGATTATGTGCATATCAGCGACGTGGCAAGAGCCTGGGCCGGCTCAATTGACAACCCGCGTTCATACGGCGAGGTTTTTAACCTTGGCTCAGGCATAAGGATATCTGTGAACGAGCTCGTTGACATCACGCTTAAGAGTTTTGGAAAAAACAGGAAGAATTACAGGATAAAATATTTTCCGGCCAGGCCCGGCGACCAGCGCCATATGCAGGCGGATATCTCAAAGGCAAAAAAACTTCTCGGGTGGAAGCCGGCAATGAAGTTTGAAGAAGGGCTCCAGGACGTTATCAACTGGGCCGGGGAACTTTATAAAGGGGAATAAATGGCTGTAGAACACGGCGCTGTTACGCTTTACGAGAGATGGTTTCTGACGCCTGCCGGCATGTATGTGGACGACAAGGAAAAAGAACTTTTGATAAATTCCATACGTTTTAAAAGGGACGAGCGCGTGCTTGAAATAGGCTGCGGCTCGGGAAGGTACATTGAATACCTCGGGGATATCGGCCTGAAGGCGTCCGGAGTGGAACCCGTTGACGAGCTGGTCAGGCGCGCCAGGTTAAAATCCTCAATTAAGGCCGATCAGATAATAAGGGCGCCGTATGAAAGCATACCCATGGCGGACAATTCATTTGAAAACGTAATTTTTATGAATTCTTTCGCTTTCGCAGCGGACAAGAAAGCGGCTCTTAAAGAGGCCTACCGAATAGCTTCAAAAAAAATAGGCGTGGGGTTTTTAAACAGGAATTCCATAACTACGCTTTTTAAGGTAAAGGAACGCACCTCTGTTTATCATGACGCCACGCCGCTTTCCGGAAAGGATATCGCGGATATAGCGGCAGGGGCCCTTCCGGCCGGTGGATATGAATTAAAAATAAATTACACGCTTTATCTTCCAATAAAGTGGGGGTTTCTCATGCCGTGGGTTGACAATATTCTTGAAAAAGCCAACCTGCCTGCCGGGGATTTTGGAATGGCAATTATCACAAAAAAACAGCTGTAAAAAAGGAAAGGCGGAAAAATGGCGGTAATAGGTTATATGTTCACTGCGGCCGGATACCAGTATGTCAACCTCGGAAAAAAAGCCTATGATTCCGCCTGGGCTATGAGGCAGTACTACGATAAGGTTGAAAAAAAATATCCGGATTTTAAAATAAACAAGCTCTCGTTTATCGGCCCGGAAGAGGAACTATTGAGGGAGGATAACGGCATAATAATAAACGGTGTTTACCAGAGGGGCATATTCGATATTTTAAGGGATTACAAGGTCAACCCGGAGCAGCTTTTCGGCTACAAGTCAGGCGAGATAATGGCGCTTGCCTGCGCGCAGGCAATAACTTTTGAGGACGCCGTGGAGTTTCTTTTCAAAAAAAGAAACATGGTGACAGAGGATGTGGGGAGGGATTATTTTACCCACATGCTGATAAATTCAGTTGCCGTATCCCAGGTGGAAAAGGTAATTGACGAGGTTAAATCCACTGTAAAAGCCGGCATAACGGCATATAACGGAAAAGACTCCTCAATAATTATATGCGAGGAGAGGGTTAAGGAAAAAATGGCTGAAGTTTTCAAGAAACTTGGCGGGGCGGTAATTTATCTGCCGCATGAGGAATTCGCCGGTTTTCCGCTTTTAAAACCGATTGCCGATAAATTAAGGGACGAGTTCATAAAGATACCAATGGACAAGCCCCTAAACAGGATACTCTGCCAGACAACAGGAGAATATTACGAAAACGTTCAGGAAATAAGGGAAAAATTCACGGATTATATAATAAAACCATCAAGAATTGACCTCTCCCTTGAAACAATGCTGAAAAACGGGGTAAATACATTTATTGAAATAGGGCCGGGCACCTTTCTTTCGCGTATGTCGCGCAAGCGCGACAGCGGCAAGCGCTCGCTTAACACCAACGACCTTGGCGAGCTGAGCAAGACCGTAAAGCTGGCAAACTGACATTTTTTTAAAGATTTTTCAGGAATTTCCGATATAATATATTAAGCGGTTAATCCGCTTCAACGCCAACACAATAAAGCAAAGCGAGAGGAAGGAAAATCATGGCCGACGATGAGAAGAAATTACGGAGCTTTCTGGACACTGACAACGTAAATGATTTCAAAAAAGTAAAGGCACACCTTGAAAAATTCCCCATGGCCTCTGTAATGGACGTCATGAGGGCTACAGGGGTGACCTCGGCGCGTATAATGGGATTTGTTAACGCAGGCGCGCTTAAAATTAAAAACAAGTCGAAAAAATAACCGCGCAACAGCGCATCCTTTTCTTGACAAAAAATCATTTGAATATATAATCAATGAAACTTTCCGCCTGTTTTTTTGGGAAATCATATTTTTAATAATTAATTAAAGGAGCATTTCTTGAGTATATCCGAAATGATGAACCCGCAGCAGCTTGAGGCCGTAAAGCACAGGGACGGCCCGATACTTATTCTTGCCGGAGCCGGCAGCGGAAAGACAAGGGTCATCACCTACAGGATAGCGCATCTTATTTCCGAATACGGTATAAAGCCGGAAAACATCCTGGCAGTGACATTTACCAACAAGGCCGCCGAAGAGATGAAAAACCGCATAATGAAGGTGGTGGGAAAGAAAGCCTCGGCCATAACAATGTCAACCTTCCATTCGCTCGGCTGCAGGATATTAAGGGCCTATCCGGAGAAGCTCGGTTATACAAAAGCTTTCTCGATTTATGACGAAGACTACAGGGAAAGGCTCATCAAAGAATGCATGCACGACGCAAAGGTGTCGGACAAGGAAATAAAACCCTATGAAATAATAAAACGCATATCCTCGGTGAAAAACCAGCTCCTGACGCCTGCGCAGTTCGAGGACATTTACGCGGTTGATTACGAATCAAAGGGCGTCTCCCGCGTTTATGCCATAAGCGAGGAGAGGTTAAAACGCAACAACGCCGTGGATTTTGACGATCTTATCTCCAAACCAATAGAACTGCTGAAAAACAATCCTGACATACTTGATTTTTACAGGGAAAAATTCAAATACATTCTTATAGACGAATACCAGGATATAAACAATTCGCAATATACCCTCATATCCATGCTTGCGGAAAAGTACCGCAACATCTGCGCCGTGGGGGACGACGACCAGTCAATTTACAGGTTCCGCGGCGCGGACATATCCAACATACTTGATTTTGAAAAGGATTACGGCGGCGCGAAAATAATAAGGCTGGAGCAGAATTACCGCTCGACAAAAATAATATTAAAGGCCGCCCACTCTGTTATAAAAAACAACCAGGACAGAAAAGGCAAGGAACTCTGGACCGAGAACGACGAAGGAGATAAAATAACATTTTATTACACTGACGATGAGGTCTCGGAATCAGAGGCTGTAATTACAGAAGTTTTTAAAATATTAAACACAAAGGATGTTCATTTAAGGGACATGGCGGTATTTTACAGGACAAACGCGCAGTCGCGCGTCGTCGAGGACAGGTTCCGCAGGGCCGGGGTAAAATACAAACTTGTCGGAGGCCTTTCGTTTTATTCCAGGATGGAAATAAAGGACATGCTCTCATACTTAAGGCTCATATCTAACACAAGGGATATGATGTCATTCAAGCGTGTAATAAACGTCCCGCCGCGCGGTATAGGCGAGAGTTCTGTGGACAAGCTTGAACAGTTCGCCTTCGGCAATAATCTTTCATTCCTGGACGCCCTTGGAAGGTCGGCGGAAATATCCGATATAAAGGATTCCACAAAGGATACACTTATTAAATTCCATGATTTTGTGAAATTCATGAACGAAAACGCCGCCACAATGTCGTTAAAGGATATTACGGCTAAGATACTAACCGGCACCGGCTATATAGATTACTGGCAGAGCGACCCGTCGCCAAAGGCAAAGGAAAGGGTTGAGAATGTCAAAGAACTTGTATCGGCCATGGCTGAATATGAGGAGGCCAATCCCGGGGCAAAGCTTGAGGATTTTTTGAACCAGGTGGCGCTCATGTCAGAGGTTGACAAGCTTGATGAAAGCGCGGAAGCCGTGACCCTCATGACCATACACAGCGCCAAGGGGCTGGAATTCGATGTGGTGTTCCTTACCGGCATGGATGAGGGTATATTCCCGCATAAAAATTGTATTGATGAGCCGGGAGGCATTGAAGAGGAGCGCAGGCTGGCCTATGTGGCCATAACCAGGGCAAGGAAAAAACTTTACATATACAGCGCCCTTTCCAGAAGGCAGTTCGGAACAAAAAAGATGGGAACAATTTCAAGGTTTGTACATGAAATTCCGGAAGAGCTGCTCGAACATAAGGGAAGGCTGCCTGTAAACCAGGTAAGGGAAAAATATTACGGGAGCGGCTCGGACGAAGAACCCGCGGATTCATGCCCGGCGCCCGGCAACGACATTGTATATAACGACGAACCGCAGGAAAATCCCTTTATTCCCGGGCAGAAAGTCAAACACGCAAAAATGGGGACGGGTACTATATTAAAATCCGAGCCATACGGCGATGATGTAAAAATTACAGTGATGTTTAAAAACTTCGGAAAAAAAGTACTTTCCGGTAAATTCGCCGGACTGGTGAAAGTTTAAAATAAATAAAAGTATCCTGCCATTGGATTTTTATTGTTTCTTGAAAAAACTCCCCCTTTGTTGTATCTTTAATATGTTCATAAACACATTATAAAGCCCGGGTGAAAAAATGGATAAGAACGCGTATCTTTTAAGCAGGGAAAAACTGGAAGAACTCGAAGAATCAACTCTGGCCCCTTTTGCCATGAAAAGCCGCGAAACCCGCGGCAGGAAATATAAGGAAGCAGAGCACCCTTTCCGCTCTGTTTACCAGCGCGACAGGGACAGGATAATACATTCAACGGCATTCAGGCGTCTGGAATACAAGACGCAGGTATTTGTGAATCTTGAAGGTGATTATTTCCGCACAAGGCTCACGCACACCAACGAAGTGGCGCAGATAGCAAGAACCATCGCCAGAACGCTGCGGCTCAACGAGGAACTTACCGAATCAGTGGCGCTCGCCCACGATATCGGACACACACCCTTCGGCCATTCAGGAGAAACGGTTTTGAACCGGCTTATGAAGGAAGAGGGCGGATTTGAGCACAATGCCCAGAGCTTAAGGGTGCTGGACGAACTGGAACAAAAGTATCCCGATTTTGACGGCATAAATTTATGCTGGGAGACAAGGGAAGGCATAATAAAACACACCACTGATTATGACAATCCTGCATGCAAAGATTACGACCCGGCATTGTCTCCGACACTTGAGGCGCAGACCGTAAATGTGGCCGACGAAATAGCCTATAATTCGCATGACATAGACGACGGCATAACTTCCGGGATACTCAGCGTTGAAATGCTCAAAGATACGGCAATCTGGGAGGATATGGCAAAGGCTGTTGACATGAAAAAATTTGACAACCTTCCGCTGGAAATGAAAAAATACAACATCTGCAGGGCGCTGATAAACCTGCAGGTTACCAACCTTATGGAAACGGCCATAGAAAACATCAGGGACAATTCAATTGATTCCGTTGATAAGGTGAGGAAGCATAAAAAACTTCTCATTGAATTCGGAGATGAAATGAAGAAAAAGCATAAAGACTTAAAATCATTCCTGTACCGCAGTTTTTACAAGCACTACAGGGTGATACGCATGGAATACAAGGCGGAGAAAATAATAGAGGACCTCTTCAATATATATAAAACGCGCGGCGACGTGACTGACAAAAGAGGGGTGTCATCGTCAATACTGCCGCCCGAAGCCAGGAAAAGGCTCGGCAAAGATTCCTTAAAACGTGTTATCTGCGATTACATAGCGGGCATGACAGACAGGTTCATACTTGAAGAGTATAAAAAACTTTTCGACCCGTATGAAAAGGTTTAAAGACCATAAATGATCAGGAGCATGTATACCCCCAAAGGCATAGTGCTCGTGCCGACATACGACTGCACTGCAATGTGCCGCCACTGCAATAATGATTTTTACCGCCATGACCTCTCCATAAAAATGGACCCTGCCAGGGCCGTTGAAATCCTCAAAGAGGCAAAAATAGCAGGGCTAAATTCGCTCCAGTTTACAGGAGGAGAGCTGACGCTTTATCCGGAATTTATGCCGCAGATCATCCCGCATGCGAGGAAAATGGCCATGAGGATAAACAGGCCGCCGACAAACTGTTATATCGGGGCATACCCGGATAAGGCGCGTATATTTTTCAGCGCCATGAAAAAGGCGGGTTTCTCGTCCGGGTTCAGGATATCAATAGACAATTACCACCAGAAAAAGATTCCACTGGAAAGCGTTGTTCAATTTGTCTTTATCTATTCAGAATATTTTCCGTTAAATTCCCTGACAATAGGTTCATGCTGCCGTGATTTAGATGAGATTATGCCGCTTTATGAAAAATTTATTGAAGGACTAAAAAAACACGGCATGAGTGCGGAGATTAATAAAGAAAAAAAATCAATATATATAAACGACAAAAGGGTAAAGTACGGCACATGGCGGCCGACAAGGCCGTCATGGAAACCAATTGCGGACGAAGAGGCGCACATGGCGCCGATAAAAAAAACAGTCCATTGCCTGGGGCCGGACGGGCTGGCATACCTGTGGGTGGAGCCTGATTTTAAGGTAAGGGTATGTTCCTGCAATGGCAATGGATTTACTGATTATCTGGTAGTGGGAGATTTGTCAAGGGAAAGAGTGGCGGATGTGATTGCAAGAGTTAAAAAAGATAAAATTTTCGCCATCCTTGCCGACTACGGGCCTGCGGGGTTGAGAGATGTTATTAATAAGGATAAGGAAGTGCTTGATACTGCAAAAGAGTATTCCTTCATGTGCGAGCTATGCAGGGAGATACTGAATAACAGCGAACTTGTTGAAACTATAAAGATGGATTTGTGACGGCTGTATTGACTTTATCAAAACTTTGATTGATAATAAACATTTAAAGGGGCTTTTGGCCCCTGATTACGGTTTTTAGACTCAAATTCAGCCGGGAGGCGCGATGAACCTGATTGATATTTTGTTCAGGGCCGGGAAAGAGGCCGGCTCCAAGGTTTTCATGGCCGAACAGAAAAAAAAGATGACCTATACGAAAACCTGCTCTGAAGTAATCAGGTTTGCGTCCGGGCTCGCCAATATCGGCATTAAAAAAGGCGACAGGGTGGCAATTCTTCTGAATAACTGTATGGAATTTGTAATAGCCTATTTTTCCATTATTTATTCCGGCGCAGAAGCAGTGCCTATTAATACATTCCTGCGTTATGAAGAAGTTGTTTATATATTAAAGGACTGCGGCGCAAAATGCCTTATCACATCACCGGATTTTAAGGGAATTATATCGCAGCTCGGCGGACTGCCGGAACTCAAAAATTACATATCAACCGGGGAAATACCTGTGAAGTATATTCCTTATCAGGACATATTCAGCGACTTAAAAAAGGAACCGCCTGAAATAAAGGACTCTGATACGGCGGTCATTATTTACACCTCGGGCACGACAGGCTATCCCAAGGGGGCGCTGCTCACCCACAGCAACCTTATATCAAATATTGACGCTTCAACGCGCGCAATTAAAGTATTAAACAGCGACAGGTTCATCCTGTTTCTTCCTATGTTCCACGCGCTTACATTTACGGTGTGTGTGCTGCTTCCCATTTACAGGCTTAATTTTATAAGGATAATGAAATCAGTTCTCCCTTTTTCAAACATAATAAAATCCCTTGTTTTCGACAGGATATCAATATTCGTGGCCATACCGCAGGTATTTAATGTACTTTCCATGAGAAAGATACCAAGAATCGCCATGTGGCTCCTTAATGTAAGGGTATGCGTCTCCGGCGCCGCGCCGCTGCCGGGCGAGGTTCTCATAAGGTTTGAAAAGAAATTCGGGATACCGCTTCTGGAAGGGTACGGCCTTTCCGAGGCTTCGCCGGTTGTTTCCGTCAACCCGCTTGATGCCGAGAGAAAACCGGGTTCAGTGGGACTGGCGCTGCCCGGGGTTGTTGCTTCAATAATGGATGAGAACGGCGTGAAACTGAAAACAGGCGAGGAGGGCGAAATTGCGGTAAGCGGCCCGAATGTCATGAAAGGGTATTTGAACAGGCCGGATGATACGGCCTCAACAATAAAGGACGGATGGCTCTATACCGGCGACATCGGAAAAATAGACTCCGACGGGTACATATACATACTCGACAGGAAAAAAGACCTTATAATAGTAAACGGCATGAACCTTTACCCGAGGGAAGTTGAAGATGTTTTATACAAGCACCCTGCGGTTGAGGATGCCGCTGTGGTCGGCATAAAAGACGAGACGCACGGCGAGATACCAATAGGCATAATAAAACTAAAGGACGGCCGTACCTCGTCAGACATTGAAATTAGGCAGTTCTGCAGAAAACATCTCGCCAATTTTAAGGTGCCGCACAGGTTTGAATTCTGGCAGGAACTTCCCAGGACCGGCACGGGAAAAATATTAAAAAGGGAAATAAAGAGAATATTAAATGAAAAAAAATAAAAAAACAAAAAAAATAAGGTTCCATATAGCCCAGATAAACGCGACAGTGGGGGATATCAGCGGCAACACGGAACTTATCATCAGCAAGATAAAAGAGGCGCGGGATAACGGCGCCCACTGCGTCCTGTTTCCTGAAATGGCTGTCACGGGATATCCGCCAGAGGACCTGCTTTACAAGAAACGCTTTGTGGACAGCAACCTGCAAGCCATTAAAAAAATAGCCCGTGCGGCCGTTGATATAACGGCAGTTGTCGGATTCGTTGACAGGGCCAGGGGGAAACTTTACAACGCCGCGGGCGTGCTCTCCGGCGGCAGGGTTGTAAAAGTTTATCATAAAATAAACCTGCCGAACTACGGCGTCTTTGACGAGAAAAGATATTTTACGGCCGGCGATAAGGCCGCTGTTTTTGAGGCGGCCGGCGCGAAAATAACCCTTTCCATATGCGAGGACCTCTGGGTTGACTGCCCGGCGATACACAAATCCGCGGCAAAAACAGACTATCTGGTCAACATAAGCGCCTCTCCATATCATATGCTCAAATGGAAGGAAAGGGTCAGCCAGTTTTCCGCGCGCGCAAGGCAGTACAAAACAAAGATAATATACTGCAACCTTACAGGCGGGCAGGACGAGCTTGTGTTCGACGGACACAGCCTTGTTTTTGACGAAAATGGAAAAGTGCTCGCCCAGGGAAGGCAGTTCAGCGAGCAGGACATGATTGTTGATTTTCCTTTTGGCGCCGCACAGAAAACAGCGCCGTTTTCAGTTGAGGAAGAGGTTTATGAGGCATTAACCACAGCGACGCGCGATTATATAATAAAGAACGGCTTTAAAAAAGCAGTGCTTGGATTAAGCGGCGGGGTGGATTCGGCCCTTGTGGCAGCCATTGCGGCCGACGCGCTGGGTAAAGAAAATGTGAACCTTATTTTTATGCCATCCAAATATTCCTCAAAGGAATCATACGACGACGCGAAAAAAATATCCGGTAATCTCGGCATAAAATTAATGGTGATACCGATACAGGCCGCAGTGGACACCCTGCTCGGGGAGCTTGCGGAGGGTTTTGCCGGAACAAAAAGCGGGACAGCGGAGGAGAACCTTCAGGCAAGGATAAGGGGAAATATTAATATGGCCTTTTCAAATAAATTCAACTGGCTGGTGCTCACTACCGGAAACAAGAGCGAAATGTCCACCGGTTACGCCACGCTTTACGGCGACATGGCCGGCGGATTTGCCGTAATAAAGGATCTTCCCAAAACCCTTGTTTACCGTGTGGCGGAAATGAGAAACAAAAGGGCGGGCTATGACCTGATTCCGGAAAACATTATGAAAAAGGCACCGACTGCGGAGCTGCGTTTTAACCAGAAAGACACCGACTCCCTGCCGGAATATGAAATACTGGACAAGATAATTGAGGATTATATCGGTAAGGACCTTACATACGGCGACCTGAAGGGAAAATACGACGATGAAACATTAAGGCGCGTAATACGCCTGATTGACATAAATGAATACAAGAGAAGGCAGGCCCCTCCGGGAGTAAAAATAACGCCGAAGGCTTTCGGCAGGGACCGCAGAATGCCGATTACAAACAAATACAGGGAAGAATAATCACAAAGGCGGAAAAATGATATTTGTAAGCGCGTGCCTCGCGGGCGTAAAGACCAGGTACGACGGCACAGACAGGCTTGATGAAAAGATACGCGCCCTTGTAGTCTCCGGTGCGGCCATCCCGCTGTGCCCCGAGGTGCTCGGCGGCCGGGGAATTCCGCGTGAAACTATTGAAATAACCGGCGGCGACGGCGCCCAGGTCCTATCCGGCAGGGCGCGTGTCGTGGACCAAAAAGGCGGCGACCATACAAAAGAAATACTGGAAGGCGTTGACGAATTTATAAAAGCGGCAAAAGCCATGGGTGTGGCCGCCGTGATACTAAAGACAAAGAGCCCGACTTGCGGCCATAAAAAAATATACGACGGCACTTTTACCGGAAAACTCATTGATGGCAGCGGCGTGCTCTCCGCCGCCCTTGAAAAGGAATCAATAAAAATCTATACCGAGGAAAACTGCGGAGAACTTTTAAAATAATTTTTCCCGTTTAAAATTTGTTATAATAATATCAAAGAACAAACGGTGGAGGTTTTTATGAAAAAAATCGCTTTGTCATTTATGATGCTGCTTGCGGCTGTATACGCTTTTTCCGCGCCCAACCTTTATGTTGCACACGACAAACTTAAAAAAATAACGGTAATTGACACCGCGGTAAATGAGGTGCTGAACGAAATAGTCCTGCCCGCGGCGGCATCCGCCATAAGGCTGGATCCCGAGGAAAAATATCTTTATTTTACCAGCCAGGATACCAACGCGCTTTACAGGATAAGGTGCAAGAACCTTACGCCCGATACGGATTTTGTAAGCACAGGGCTTACGCCGGACGGACTTGCAATAAAAAATGACGACAAGCTAATATATGTGATAAACGGCAAATCAAACAATGTGACAGTGGTTAACACGCAGACCTTTGACGCGGCGCCGGACCCAATAGCGCTGCCGGGAAGCCCGAAGGCTATAATTATAACAGACGACGACAGGAAGGCTTATATCGCACTTTCGGGTATGGGCGGTGTTGCGCTGCTGGACCTTGCAACAAATAAAATTTTGGGTGTTATCCAGACAGGCGCCGACCCGTGGGCCATGGCCACATACGCAAACAGGCTCCTTTTTGTTTCCAACGAGGGTACCGCGAGCGTTTCGGTTATTGATATGAGGAAAAACAGTGTTATAAACGAGGTTGTGACCACGGACAATCCGCGCGGCATGGCTGCTTATGACGGCATGCTTTATGTATCTGTAATGAACGGCGCTGATATTTTTGAATTAAAGGGCTACACAAAGCCCTCTTCCGTAACCCTTGATTATCCTGTTTACGACTGCGTAGCGGGAAAGTCCGCGGCCGGCCCCGAAGTTTATGTTGCCGGATTTGAGCAGGGGGCTAAAACAGGCAAAGTCGCTGTGATCGATCCGGTTAAGGGAGAGGTTATAAACGAGATTGAAGTTGCAGGCGCGCCTAAATATCTGGATATTAACAGGATAAAACCTCCGGCCACATTTACCCCCG
Source organism: uncultured Spirochaetia bacterium (assembly GCA_964565765.1). Lineage (GTDB taxonomy): Bacteria > Oederibacteriota > PGYV01 > PGYV01 > Palsa-1178 > Bog-1181. Next base: position 23,571 of record CAZMGF010000011.1, on the reverse strand, counting down.
TCCCGACGCTTGTGCCGACAAAAGTTCCCGTTGTGGCCGCGCCGACTTCGACTTTTACCGCGGTTCCGCCCGCGGCGACATTTACCACTGTTCCCACAAGCACGCCTGTTCCGAAAAAGAAAAAGAAGAAACCCGCTGCCACGCCGACACCGGCGCCGACAGTTGATACAATGCTGCACACGGACCTGCCGGTAAGGGTCTTCTCGGATGGTTCCCCTATTACAGCCGGCATAAAGGTAAAAGCAGTCAACAAACATACCGATAAAATTTATACTTCATATACCGACGCCGCGGGCAGGTGTGTTTTTAAAGGCGTTACCATCGGCGGTTATATGATATCGGTCGAATCCACAAATATAGTTGAAAACGCCGCCGCTGTCACCGCCAACAGGGGCACAAACCCCGAACTTGTCATTAACGTGAAGACCAGATGAAACCGGATAAAGAAACAGACAATTCCGGGCTCCCGGAAAAGATAAAGAGGGAAAAAGAAAAGGTAATAATACTATCCATTGCCTCCAACGCGGCGCTTGTGGTCATGAAGCTGATTATAGGTATTATGTCCGGGCTCATCAGCATCGTGGCGGAGGCGCTTCATTCGGCCAATGACCTTATGGCCTCCCTTATCGCGTATGTCGGAGTGAAAAATTCCCTGAAACCTCCGGATAAGGACCACCAGTACGGCCATGGCAAGGTGGAGATAATTTCCGGATGGATTGAAAATCTGCTGATACTGATTGTCGGCGGCGGGATTGTTTTTGAAGGGATAAGAAAATTCACCGCAAGGACCACACCGAAATTTGTCGCAGCCGCCATTGTTATAATGATAATTTCAGGGATAGTAAACTGGTTTGTTTCCGTATATCTTATAAAAAAAGGGAAAGAATTAAGGTCCGTCGGTATTGAAGTTGACGGAGCGCACCTGCGCGCCGATGTTATCACATCGTTTGGCATTGCCGCGGCCCTTATTGTAATGCGTTTTTCCGGATTATGGTGGATTGACCCTCTCGGCGCTGTTTTTGTGGGCTTCTGGGTTATCGGGATATTTGTAAGGCTCTCCATGACCCTTACCCAGCAGATGATAGACAGGGGGCTCTCGGAAGTGGAGATGGCCTCAATAGAGCGCATGCTCGAATCAATAAAGGATATAAAATTTTTCCATAAAATAAGGTCGCGCCAGAGCGGCTCCACAATATTTATCGACATGCACATCAAGGTGGACAGGAACATGACCGTGGAGAGCTCGCATGAGCTTACAGTTGAAATAGAAAACAAATTGAAGGGTATGTTCGGGGACTGCAACACGCTGGTGCATATTGAGCCGTTTTACAGCGGGGAAACACTGGAATAATTAATACCGCCTGCTTTTAACCAGCTTCAGGAAATCAAAGACATCTTTCTTCTTTATAAAACACGACCCCAGATGGCCGAGATTGGCAGCGGCCGCCGCAACTCCTATCCTGCAGGATAAATCCATTTCAAACCCTTTTGAAAGCCCGTAAGATAAACCCGCTGAAAAAGCATCACCGCACCCGACCGGCGAAATGTTGTTTTTAACCTTAAGCGCCGGATAAAAAATAAAATTGCCCGAACTGTAAAGCAGCGCCCCTTTTTCATTCATTGTGGTAATTATCACGGGTATATTGTTTTTTTCCGAAAGCCTCCGGATAAAAGCTTTAAGCACGGCGGGATTTGAAAGTTTTTTTCCAAAGGCGCCTTCAAGCTCGTGTATATTTTGTTTTATTATATGCGGCGAGGCTTTGACCCCGTGCAGAAGATATCCGGAAGAGGTGTCGAGTATCACGCGGGCGTACGGCCGGACGGCCAGAATTGCTTTTTTGTAAAAATCAGGCTGCAGGGCCAGGGGCAGGCTTCCGGAAAAAACAACGCACGATGATTTTTTTGATATTGAAACGATATTTTTCATGAAAGCCTTTATTTCTTTTCCTGATATATCAATATCCGACTCGCTATTAATGACTGTTTCACTCCCGTTTTTTGAAGTCTCGGTTATAAGCAGGCATATCCTGTTTGACCCGCGGCACGCGATGAAGTCCGTTTCAACACCGTGGTGCCCCAGAAAATGCTCCGTCTCGCGTGAATCCCTTATGCCGACAAAACCAGTTGCGCATGTTTTTGCGCCAAGGGCAGCCGCTGCCCGCGCGACGTTGGTGCCCTTGCCGCCCGGATATGCGTATATGGCTTTTGTGCGCAGCACAGCGCCTTTTTTTAGGGTTTCAACCGGCGTGACAATGTCAATTGTGGGGTTTAAGGTTACAGCTGTTATCATTTTATGAAATAAACTATTATTATGGAAGAAATTATATAAAGCACTATGTTAACTATCATGGGAATGTCTTTTAAAAAAACAGTCTCGGGCGAGCCGCCGAGATTTTTTTTGTGCACCAGATAAAGGTACCGGAAGATGCCGTAAAGCACAAAGGGGACCGTAAACATAAGGTAATTATGTTTTTCCGCGGTCTGCGATGTGAAGGTGTAAAGAGTATATGCCACGACCGTCGAGGCGGTTACAACAGAAATCATCTGGTCGAGCAGCGGAATTGAATATTCCTGGAGGATTTTCCTGTGTTTTTGCGCGTCGGGCAGTGAGAGTTCATGGCGCCTTTTGGAGAGCGCTACGAAAAGCGCCAGAAGTGTGGTGCATATAAGAAGCCACGGTGATATTGTCACCGAAATAATAAGAGCGCCGGCGGCCGCCCTTATTACAAAACCGGTGGAAATTTCAAATACGTCGAGTATGACCATGTGTTTGAGCTTAAGCGTGTATAATACCGTCATAACCGCGTAGATAAGGGTGATTATGAAAAATGGTTTTGAAAGAAAAAAAGAGCAGGTAAGAGAAACCAGCATTAGTATCGCGCTTAAAGAATAGGCAAAATCTTTTTTTACGGCTCCTGAAGCAATAGGCCTGAATTTTTTTTCAGGATGGAGGCGGTCTTCCTTATAATCATTTATGTCGTTGAATATATAAAGGGACGACGAGGCGAATGAAAGCAGGAAAAATCCCAGAAGCACTTTTAAAAAAAACGGAAGGTTAAAGAGGTTGCCGGTGAATACCAGGGCGCCGAAGATCAGCATGTTTTTCGGCCATTGTTTCACCCGGAGCAGGTCGGATATTATGGAGGCCTGCTTTTTCATGGAATTACAGCGCCAGCCTGATATTGTCCAGGTAAAGCACTACGTCTTTTGCCTGGCCCTTCGTATCCATTGATATGGAGAATGAAGTTATGCTTTCCGTGTCTATCCTGGCTGTTTTTACGTCCTCAAGTACGATTTCAATCTTGTTCCTGCCGTTTTTTATGGGCCTGGAGGTATCATACTGGTTTCCGTGGGAATCCACGAGCCGTATGTTCAGATCCGGGGACTGCGGGTCTGCCAGATAAACATCAATGTCAAATTTCTTATAAACGGACCAGTCTGTTACCTTCAACGGGGTCAGGGTATTTATGCTCATTGTTACCGAATCAATCCATTTGTCGGCCCTTGCGGCCTGTGTTGTCGTCAGAAAATCAGCCGGAACAGAAAAGGTGGCCTTCGCGGAATATTTTCCCTGTGAAGAGTATTTTTTTATCTGCTCAAGGTTCACATAGCCGTTTGTTTCCAGCTCGAAATCTCCTATTGCCGCGTCTGACGCGGTGGTCTCAAAAGAATTAATCAGGCCGGCGGCTTTTCTCTGGGCCTTGACGTCCGGGCCGCATCCGGTTATGAATAATAATGAAGAAAGCAGTAATGCCGCGCTTATAGCAGTAATATGGCTGTATTTCACAGTTTTCCTCCACGAAAAGATGTTATAAATATATGCTATTTTAACAATTAAGAAAAGGGTTGTCAATATGTAAAGGAAGCTGCGGTAAAACTGCTTCCTTTACAAACCGCCCGCTTTTTGTTATTGTATTATAATAATTAAGGCGCAATAAAAATCACAAAGCATCGGGAGCAGTCATAATGCCGGCAATTACCCTTAAGTTCAGGGATTTCCTGAAAAAATACAGGATAGAATTTGTTTTCGCGGGTCTTTTTTCAATTATCGCCATGGAGCTTGTTTTTGCTTTTTTCCACGCGCCCGTGACGGATTTTATAAAGAACGAGACTGTCAGGGCGGTTTACAACTGGTTCCTGCTCGGGCTCACAGCCTTCATGTTCCTGCTGGCGGTTATATCATATCCCAAAATTTACAAGTTCAAGATTCTTTTGTCTGCCTATGCCCTGGGGGCCTTTTTTGTCATTTACCTCGGAATTTCAGCGGTAAGGCCGGAGGCCATAAACATAATGGGGTTCACGGTAGATTTCTGGAGGGACGGCGGCAGGTTCTCCATGAAATTTCTTTCCACGCTGCTAAGCCTTAATTTTCTTCTGGTGGTGCTTTCCAAATCCACCATTAATTACAACAAGGGAAAGAGCCTGGCACTGACCGCGTTTTTCTTAAACATACTTGCATGCTTTATAGCCCTTATACTTATCGAGGGAAACTATTACATGTCCTGGCAGGAAAAGACCGGATTTTTAAAATTTGCCGGGGAGTTCGTTTACATATTCAACAAATACGCCCTGGCGGGCAACTTTGTCATATTCGCGGTAATGGCGGTGTTTTCTCTTTTTAACATTGAAGAGGAGCACAATTACGGCTCGATAATAGTGGCCCTTGCCGCAATGGGTTTTTATATTCTTACGGTCCTGATGTTCCAGCCAAACGGCGACGGCTATTATAAATATAAATACATGCTGCTGCTAATGGCCCTTCTGATAATAGTCGGCATATTCACCCACTGGATGAGCTGCCTCAACCACAAGGCGCAATACGATCCTCTCCTTAAAATTTACAACAGGCAGCACATGGACGCTATAATAAGCGGCCTTGCTGATATAAAACTGGGAGCAAATTTTTCGGTTTTCATGTGCGATATAGACCACTTTAAGGCGGTAAACGACACATACGGACACGCCTCGGGGGATGATGTGCTTTTCAAGGTGGCCCAGGTCATAAGGGACGCTTCTCTTCCCGAAGGAGTGGTGTGCAGGTACGGCGGCGAAGAAATCATAGTCTTTGTGAAGGACAAAATCGACGACGAAGCTTTCATGAAGGCCGAAAAGATAAGGAAGGCGGTAAAAAAAGAGGCTGTCAAGTCAAAGTCAAAGACCATAAAAGTGACCATGTCAATAGGGGTGGCTTCAACCAAAAAAGGGCTCGGCGAGATACAAAAAATGATCAAAAGGGCCGATGACAACGTATATAAGGCAAAAAAACGGGGCAGGGACAGGGTCGTGGCGGAGTAGCCCCCGAAGGGCAAAAAAACAAAAAAAAGACTTGATTTAATAATAAAAGATGATAAAATTCACTTAACATATAAATGCAACTTTATAGGGTTATTTAACGTCTAATTTTTATAAGGTTGTAAAAGGAGGATGTTGTATGAAAAAGCTCGCGTTATTGACCGCAGCACTGTTAATCACAGCGGTATTTGTCTGCGCGCAGCTTGACGCTTACACGGACCTCTACAACATTAAATCCCTTAAATTCACCGAGAACACATCCATTCCTTCGGTATATAAGCATTCCATATATTCACTTCATAAAAAGCACAGCCACAAAAACACCGAGAGGGTCAAGCAGGGAGTTGTTTTTGTGACCGAGGAATATAAAAAGATAATTCAGGCAGGCGCCGTTGAAGGCGGCCTGGAGGGCAATTCGGCCATTTCCGCATTTGGCGCGGGAAATTCTTGCGCGTCAACGGAAGTGAAAGGGCTGGGAAACTGTTTTATACTTAAAACCCGCAAATAAAACTCCTTTTATCCCGGCATTTTGTTGTTCCCCTATTTTCATACCCTGTTTTTACAATAAACGGGCAAAACAAAATAAAAGGAGAAAAAACATGAAAAAAATAATTGCTTCATTAATAATACTGGTTTTTGCGTCAACCATGATACTTGCATCTGAGGCAACGCCGCCCACAGGCGGGCCGGCGGCTGTATCGTCAACGGCAAAAGCAAAAAAGAAACCGGCTGCAGTAAAGCCGGCGAAGAAAGCGGCAAAGAAAACGGCAGTTAAAGCAGCACCGGCCGCTACCACAAAGACAGCGAAGTAAAAAAAGATATTGATTTAAAAATATAAAAGAAGGAGGAACAAAAATGAAAAAAATTATTGTGATGCTCATGGCGCTTGTGTTTGCGGCTTCAATGGCATTCGCGGCTGATACGAAACCAGCGGCTGATACGAAACCAGCGGCTGATACGGCCGCGGCCAAGGTCGAGAAAAAGGCTCCGGCAAAGAAGACGGTAAAGAAGGCAAAAAAGGCGAAAGCGCCCAAGAAAGCTCCGGTAAAGGCAGCGGCAACACCGGAGGCAAAGTAAATAAAAAAATCCGTGAAGGCGCGTAAATTAAGGCGGGGCGCGCGACGGTTAAACTGCGCTTTACAAAACCCGCCAAAAAAAACAATGGAGGATTTAGCATGAAAAAAGTTATCGTAGTTCTGATGGCATTAATGTTCGCAGTTTCAATGGCATTCGCGGCTGACAAAGCAGCGGCAGCTTCAACAACCACAACAGTGGCACCGGCAGCGGCAGCGGGCGTAACACCGGCTGCAAAACCGGCACCGAAGAAAAAGAAAATGAAAAAAGTGAAACCGGCGGCAACAGCACCGGCAGCAACGACAACAACAGCAGCAGCAGCACCGGCAGCAGCAACAAAGTAATAAACGCAATATAATTTCAAGGCCATGGAGGCGCGTCGGACGCAGTCAAATGCGTGCCATAGCGCAGGACGTGTCTCCATGGCTTTTTTTTTAATGCGTTTAAGATGAAGTGAAAGCAAAATAAAACAATAAAGGGAGGTGAATATTATGAAAAAACTTATCGTTATCATGCTCGCGGTTGCTTTTATGGCGGTATCCTTATACGCTGCAGAAGCAAAAAAAGCGGCACCGGCGGCGCCCAAAGCGGCGGCGGCAGCGGTAGTTCCGGCGACAGTGACGGCGGCCCCTGTAACAATGGAGGCTGCTCCGGCACCTGTTAAAGAGTCCTTCTTAAAGAGGATCTGGCACAAACTCTTCCCGAAGAAGAGCGCGGCTCCGGTTGAAGCGGCCGGCAATACAATGGCCCCAATGGCGACCACGGCCACGGCAAAGTAATTAAACCTTAACAAAAAAAAGGGGGCGGATATTCCGCCCCCTTTTTTATTTGTTATGATATAATTCTCTTAAATGTGAAAGGCGGGAAAAGATGAAAAAAACAAAAATAACAGCCACTCTGGGGCCGGCAACGTGCTCTTACGCGGCAATTAAGGGGCTAATATGGGCCGGCGTGGATGTTTTCAGGCTTAATTTTTCACACGGAGAACGGGAGTTTTTTATAAAGACAATATCCTTAATCAAACGCGCCAGGTTCTCGACGGGAAGGCCGGCGGCCATACTTCAGGACCTTCAGGGGCCGAAGATAAGGGTGGAAAAATTTGAGGGCTCCATTACCGTAAAAAAAGGGGATTCACTAATTATTAAAAACAGGCCGCCTCAAAAAGGGGCCGGCGCTGAAATAAGCGTGGATTTCCCGAGCCTTTACAAATACCTTGAATCCGGAAAAAAAATACTAATAAACGACGGGCTGGTCCAGCTCAGAGTCGATAAAATCAAGGGAAGCGATATCATATGCGCGGTCACTGCCGGCGGGATAATAGAGCCTCGCAAAGGCGTCAACCTCCCTGGAGCCAAGCTGCCGCTTTCATCAATAACAAAAAAAGACAGGCAGGATCTTGCCTTCGGCTTAAAGCAGGGGGTTGACATAATATCGCTCTCATTTGTGCGCAGCGCGGACGATATCAGGGAGCTTAAGACCCTTATTAAAGTGAAGAAAAAGCCGCTTATTATAGCGAAAATAGAAAAACCCGAGGCTTTAAAGGACATAGACGCGATACTTGATGAAAGCGACGGCATAATGGTAGCCAGGGGAGACCTGGCTGTGGAAGCGGGTTTTGAGAAGATACCCGGTGTACAAAAAATGCTGGTAAAAAGGGCCAATGAAAAAGGAAAAATAGTTATTGTCGCCACGCAGATGCTGGAATCCATGACAAACAATCCGTTTCCGGAGCGCGCGGAAATCACGGACGTTTATAACGCGGTGCTTGACGGCGCCGACGCTCTCATGCTCTCAGGGGAGACTTCCGTGGGAAAATATCCGCTGAAAACTGTCCGCGTAATGGCCGGTCTCATAAAGAAAGCAGAGGCCGAGTTGTCACTGGAAAATAGCCAGGGTAAAACAGTGATAAAAATGGAAAATGTTTACGAAAACTCCGTATGCTACGCCGGGGTCCAGATGCAGAAAATGCTTCCGTCATGCGAGATGGCTGCCAGAATATCAGGAATTCAGGATGTGCGGTACCTGTCGGACTACAGGCCGGAAAAATCTGTAATAGCGTGCGTTTCCGATACCGGGCTTTATTCACAGCTGGCCATATACCACGGCATTCATCCGGTTTTTATGAAAAATCCGGATGAAAAAGCTGCCGCCGGGTTTGTAAGGCATAACATAAAAGGGGCAAAAAATCTTGTTTTTGTGGATTTGCACGCGGTCAACGGGCAGGCGGCCAGGGTTTCTGTAATGAAAATATAGGATTTCAGGGGGTCAATATGGGAAAAAATATCTTTGCTTTATTTGTCCTGTTTATGATTTTAAGCTTTGCCGCTGTTCCTGACGTCTCCGGCGCGGAATATCCGGAAAAAACAGGCGCTGTAAATCCAAAAAATGCGGCTGACGCGGAATATTCGATTGCTTATATTAATGACTTTCAGGGCGAGTGCGAATTAAGGCGCAAGGATTCCGACATTGCCGACGCGGTGCAGGACCTTTATGTGCCGCTTTACGAAGGCGATACGGTCGCAACGGAGAACGGGGCGTCAATGGAGGTCGTATTTGACGACGCCACCGTGGTAAAACTCGACCCGGAAAGCAAAATGCTAATCAGGAACCTTGACAGAAATAATTCGCAAAAAACGGGCCTGGAGCTTTTGAAAGGCAGGCTGATTGCCATAGTTAAAAAGCTTTTTGAAAAGGAAGAATTTACGGTAAGGACAAAGATGGCCATGGCAGCTGTAAAGGGGACGGAGTTTATAGTTGAGGAGGATGAAGGCAGCTCTGTCGGCGTATATAACGGGGCGGTGGAAGTCTCCGGGCTCGACATGAGCGGGAATGTGCTGCACAAGGTGGTGGTGCAAAAGGGGCAGGAAACCACCATAATTAAATACATGCACAACCAGGGTAAAATTTCCGGCCTGAGGAAGGATTTTTTTAACAGGTACAGCGAAATAAGCGACCTCAGGGAAAAGATAAAATATATGCGGGAACTGCGGCGCTCCGGCAGGATAAAAAAATATAAGATTGAGCGCAGGCTCAAAAGGATAGAAACCCTCAAGAAAATGGAAAAGATGGATCCGGACAAGTTCAACTCGCTTGCCCCCGGTGAAAGGGCCCTTGTAAATGAAATAGAGAAGGAAGAGCCGTATCTCAATGCCGAAAAGCAGGCTGAAGATAACAGTGAAAAGAAGGACGACAGGGACTCAAGGCTCAAGGCTATTCTGGAAAAGAAAAAACAGGAAGAGCGTCAGGAAGACGGGGAATAACCCCGGCCTTAATACCCCTTGTATGGCGGAAAAAATAGGAGTATAATAAAGAAGCTAAAAAAATCCGGGAATTTGAACTGCATATTCGAAAATTTGATTTTGGACATGTTGCTGATTGCAAACAGCCGCAGATGAGAATTTTTTTGCATTTCAAAGCCGTTTGATCCGGCTGGAGATGATTTATGGTAAAACAGCAGAAGGAATTTGTAGAAAGCCTTAATTACCCCGCAAAGAAACTCAGGCCGCTCGCGAAGTGGCCCATTTCCGTTCCGGCGGACCCGTTAATCACGGACTATACCCCTTTTAAGGGAAAAACTGTCAGCACCAAAAATTTTTCCTATTCAATATTTTTCACGGCCTTTGATGTGCGTGATTACGGCCCGCAAATTTCAAAATTTATGAAAATATTCGCCCCTTTATCCGTGAAAAAGGTATACCTTGAGAGCTACCGCGACGGCTACACGGCCGATGAATCCGTCTTAAGGGCAGCCAGGGACGTATTGTTAAAGGAAAAATATGAGGTTTCCGGGGCCGTTACGCCGACACATTTTTCCGAAACTGTAAAAAATGATTATCCCACGGCTTCCGGGTGCTTCACCGACAGGGAAGCAAACCGCAGGATGAAAAAAGTATTTGAACTCACCGCCTCGCTTTTTGACGAAATCATAATAGACGACTGGTTCTTTACAGTATGCGAGTGCGCGCAGTGCAAAAAGGCGAAGGGTAAAAAGAGCTGGCAGGAATACAGGTCAAAACTGATTTTTGACGTCTCAAAGAAATATATAATTGAACCGGCAAAAAAAGTGAATAAAAAAGTAAACATCATACTCAAGGTGCCGCAGTGGTATGAGAGTTTTTACGACAGGGGATATGACCTGGAAAAACTGATTCCTATATTTGACGAGATCGCGGTAGGGACCGAGACGCGTGATTTTAAACAGGCGCGTTTTATGCCGGTTTACGGCTCCATGTTTTACATATACATGAAAAACATCGCGCCGGGCAAGGTAAAAAAGGCGTGGTTCGACATTTACCAGTGCGACAAGGAAATATACACGGAGCAGGCGTACCAGTCCGTGCTCGGCGGCGCCGGGGAAATAATACTCTTCTGCGCGGGGATTTTGCCGCAGCCGCTTATGAGGCCGCTCGTTGAGGAACTCATAGAAAAAAGCGAGAAGATAGACAGGCTCCAGTCCTTCAGCAAAATATTTTCCATTCCCATGATAAGGCAGCTTAACACATACGGCGACGAGCTTCTGCCCCAGTATTTATTGATGGCCGGAATACCCGCTTATATGACGGACAAAAAAAATCTGCGCGAAAAAATAGTCATCCTGACTGCACAGTCGGCAAAGCCGGCGGAATTTCCCTCGCTTTTTAACGCCCTGATAAGGATGGGCAAGAATGTGGTGCTCACCGTTGCCGCCGCCAAATACCTCAGGAAACATTTTGAGGTGGAAGAACTCAAAGACGACGTGAAGGTCGACACTGTATCGTTCCGCGGCGCGGAAGATATGGTTGACGACAATATATATATATCAAGGGAGATACAAAACGGAAAGAGGATAGCGCTTGTAAACAACGCCTATTCGCTGGTAACCGGGTATAAGATAAAAAAATCCACGGTATGGGTTTTAAACCTTCCGGAGAGCACAGATGAGCTTGCCGGACACACCGGCGCGTCATTCTCGGCCCATTTCAGGTATATACTTCACAACCCCTTAATCACAAAGGTTTTTAAGGCGCCCTTTGAACCCTACTCAAACTTGCAGCTCTATGACGCCATGAGGACCTTTTACAAGTACCAAATTTAAATACTGCGGGAAGTAAAAGGCAATGGAAAAATACAGGTTATACGGTTCAAAACCCTACACAGCGGTTTTTCTCCACGGCGGCCCCGGCGCGGCCGGTGAATTAAAAAATGTGGCGGCTCGCGCGGCGCAATACTGCGGCGTGATAGAGGCACTGCAGGGCGCCGTGAGCATCAGCGGGCAGGTTGAGGAATTAAAGGCTGTCGTTGAAAGAAATGCGCCGGAAGGCGCGGTCCTCGCGGGACATTCCTGGGGGGCATGGCTCGCCTGGATATTCGCGGCGCAGTTTCCAAAACTCGTTAAAAAAATCATACTAATATCATCCCCTCCTTTTAAGGCTGAATACGCGGAAAAAATAATGCAGACAAGGCTCTCAAGGCTCAATTCCCCCATGGGGCAGGAGCTGCAGTTCCTCCTTTCAAACATTGAAAACAAGGCTGTCCGCGACAGGAGAAGGCTCATGGAGAGGCTGGAGCAGATAATGTCAAAGTCGGACACCTGCAGCCCTGACATGGCGCTTTACTCGAAGCCCGAACATAATCCCGATATTTATGTAAAAGTCTGGAACGAAGCCGCGGAAATGAGAAAGAGCGGTGAACTGCTCCTGCTGTCCAGAAAAATAAAGTGCCACGTCACGGCGATACACGGCGACTATGACCCGTCGCCCGCCGAAGGGGTAAAGATACCCCTTTCAGCCGTAAAAAGAAAATTCACCTTTCATCTGCTTAAAAACTGCGGACACTCTCCCTGGCTGGAAAAAGATGCCGCGGAAAACTTTTTTTCCATATTAAAGGAAGAGATACTTAAATAACCCCCGCAACCCAAAGGCTACTTCAGGCGTTAACCATAAGACAGGAAAAACATATTATTGCCATTGTGGAGGTATGATGAAAAAAAAGCTGCTGCTTGTTATTTTTGCCGTAGTTCTGTGCGGTTCACTATTTGGAATTGACGTTACCGTGGATCCTTCAAAAGACAGGGCCCCGATCAGCCCTTATATTTACGGCACCAACCAGGACCTGGCGCTTGATCTTAAAATAACGGCGCGCCGCCTTGGCGGTAACAGGATGACCGGTTACAACTGGGAAAACAACGCATCAAACGCGGGCAGCGATTACCAGCAGGCTTCGGATAATTACCTGGTGGACAATACCGGAATGGAAGGGCCCGCCGACAAAACAGCAGGGGTCATAGAGGCGTTCCACGACAAATCCATAACACTCAACGCTTATTCGCTGGTTACCGTGCAGCTTGCCGGTTATGTGGCAAAGGACAAAAACGGCCCGGTAAACGCGCATGACAAGGCGCCTTCTGACAGGTGGGCGAAAGTTGTTTTTAAAAAGCCGACAGCTTTTACGGACGAGCCGGACAAAAGCGATAATTTTGTCTACCTTGACGAGGAAATAAATTATCTTGTAAAAAAATACGGGCCGTCAACAGGCGCCACGGGCATCAGGGGATATTCGCTGGACAATGAACCCGACATATGGTCCACAACACACCCTCTGCTACATCCGGACAAAACCGGCGGCGAGGAGTATATAAACCAGTCCATCGGCGCCTCGACAGCGATAAAATCAATAGACCCACACGCAGAGGTTTTCGGCCCGGCTTCATACGGCTTTAACGGCTACAAGACTTTTCAGAACGCGCCTGATTATACAAAACAGCAGTGGACATACGGCTGGTACCTGGCTTATTACCTTGCAATGATGAAAAAGGCATCCGATGAAAAGGGAATGAGGCTGCTTGACGTGCTTGACGTCCATTATTACCCCGAGGCCACCGGCGCGGGGAGAAGGATAGTATTTTCGCAGGGCGCAGCTGATGCGACCGCGGAGGCAAGGGTTGAGGCGCCGCGTTCGCTCTGGGATCCGGATTATTCCGAATCAAGCTGGATATGTTCCTCTGGCAACTGCCCGCTCATGCTTATACCAAAATTAAAGGAAATGATAAATAAATATTATCCCGGCACAAAACTGGCCTTTACAGAATATGAATTCGGCGCTGGCTACCATCCCTCCGGCGGCATTGCCGAGGCTGATGTGTTGGGGATATTCGGAAAGTACGGGGTCTATATGGCGGATTACTGGATGGTGGAGTGGGGGGCGTATTCGCTCGCCGCCTTCAGGCTCTACCGCAATTACGACGGCGCGGGCTCGCAGTTCGGCGTGACATCGGTTTACGCACTTTCCGCCGACAATGAAAAAATATCCGGTTACGCCTCCGTTGACGGCAAAGACGACGGAGAGCTTCATATAATCCTGCTCAACAAGGACTGCGGCAATACGGAAACCGCAAGGGTTGTTATAAAATCAAAAAAAGAATACACTTCAGCCGGCGTATACGGATTTGACAAAGCGGGCGGGCCGCAGATAACGAAGCGCGGTACAACCGCTGTTAAGAAAAATATTTTGTCAGTCGAAATGCCGCCGCTTGCAGGGTACCATATTGTGTTAAGGATGAAACAATAAAAAACTTGACAAAAACTTCCCTTCGATTTATTCTTGCGCTGTAAGGGGCTGGAAAAAATCATGAAAGGAGGGGCGTAATATGGCTGAAAACAACAACAAAACTTCTTCGGGGCTGACTGAAAACTTCGCCGGCATGCTCTGCTATCTGTTCGGGTGGATATCCGGCCTGGTCTTTTTTCTCACCGAGAAAGAGAACAAGTTCGTCAGGTTCCATGCCATGCAGGCAATCATTGCCTTCGCGGCGCTGCTGGTGCTAAACATCGTCCTGGGAATGATACCGTTCCTGGGCTGGCTCGTGGCAATCGTGCTATGGCCGGTGACCGTAATACTCTGGATTTTCCTTATGTACAAAGCCTACAAAGGCGAGCGCTATAAGCTGCCGGTTATAGGCGACATGGCCGAAAAGCAGGTAGGGTAAAATTTAAGAAACGGCGGGGGAGAGACAAACCCCCGCCGTTTTGTATTTTTAAGGGTTTAAGATGTGATATAATATTTTCAAATACGGCGCGATCTTTGGAGGCTGAAATGGAAAATACAAGCGTAAAAATAAAGCTGACAGAGGAAGATTTCAGGAACTGGCACCTGACAAGGGTTTTTTCAACAAGGTTTAAGATTATAAATGTCATCATCATACTTCTCATGGCTGCGACACTTATAATATCGCTCATGTCGGGAAAGAGCTTCTGGAGTTTTATAAAAAGTTTTCTTCCGGTTATTGTTTTCTACGGCATATACCTGATACTCATGCCGGTTCTTGTTTATTTTAATGTAAAAAAAATATTTGAGAGCGACAGAATCATTCAGGAAGAGCAGGTTTACGAGTTTAACGGCGAGGGCTTCACGGTTACCACAAGCTATGGAAAATCTTTTACAGGCTGGGACAAGATTTTCAGCGCCTCAGCCGATAAAAACAACATTTCATTTTTTACCTCAAGGATAAGGGCCTTCCTGCTGCCAAAAAAGTATTTCACCTCCGAGGCGCAGATAGAAGCGTTGCTCGCCGCGATGAGGGAGAAGATTGAAAAGAAGAAATTGAAAATCAGGTAGGGGCGGACCTGTGTGTCCGCCCGAAACCAATTAACAGGTCTTTTATTTTATTCCGAACGTGACCTTGACCTTCATATCTTTTCCAGCGGGTAAATTAACATAACCCTCATCAGCCTTGAAATCCGTCCATGCATTTCCATCTATCTCAACCGATTTTATTATTACCGCCGGGTCCTCAAGGATGTTCACATAATGCTTTTCGCCCGCCGCGTCAGCCGAGAGGCTAAAATAAAGCGTTGCCTCGCCGTGATCCTTGTAAAGGCTCAGGTAAAGGTAGTTCATAAGGGCGTGCTCCATGGAGTGGTAGGCGGATTTATAAACGTCAGCTTTGGTCCTGATTTCAGGCTCGCCGTTTCTTTTGAGCCTGTCGTAAACCTCGCCGTATTTCCTGTCAACAAACTTTTTATCCCAGAACTGCGCGCCTGCCGTAAATTTATCCAGGAATTTTTTGTCCCCGGTAATGTGGTACAGGGAAATCATAAGGTTGTTGCCCTCTTCCTGCGTCCACCAGTCTTTTTCATCGTCTATCGCGGTTGGGTTTCTTGCGTTGAAGTGAAAGAACCAGCCGCTGTATTTTTTGTCCCATGTGTACTTTATCTGTGCCGCGGCTATTTTTCCGGCGGCATCCAGGTATTTTTTATCCCCGCTGAGGTAATAAATTCTTGTAAGCACCCAGCCGGTTTTGAGGTTATGGCCGGCCCAGAGGTTTTCATCGCGCGGAGTCCAGTCCCTTTCGAACGACTCTCCTATAAACCCGTTCTTGTCCAGCATGTGGGCGATTATCATGTCACCGATGGTTGTCAGGTCCTTTAAAAGCGACGGATCCTTTGTGGCCATGTAATAATATATAAGGTAGGCGGTGCAGGTATCGAGCTCCGCGTTGAATGATTTTATGGCCGAATTATTTTCCCATTTTGGCCCGACAGAGGCGTAGTAGCCGGTATTTTCCACATCCCACGCCTTTGAGCGCATCATGGCGTGTGTTTTCTCAACCAGGGATATGGCGTTTTTATCGCCGGTGGTGAAATAATAAAAGACGGGCCCCAGGTTGCCGTATGTCTCGTCAAAAAGGTTTTTGTCAACGCTGTCCGGCTCGTTGGTTTCGTCTATTGTCGTGTACCAGCCGCCGCTCTCCCTGTCAAAGCAGTATTGCGAAAGGTAATCCATGCCGTGTTTGGCGAATTTCAAATATTGATCGTCGCCGGAGATAAGGTATGCGGCGCAAAAGCCAAATACCACACGTGATATCATGCGCGTATATTTATTTGCGGGCGCGCCCTGCGTGCCGTCTTCGTTAAAGTTTGTAAAAAACCCGCCGTTATCGTTGTCAATGGTATTTTCCCAGAAAGGAATCAGGTTGGTTATTGCCTGCGTCTTCCAGTGGCCGGGGTTTAAAACGCTGTCCGCAGGCGCGGCGGTATCCGCGCGGCAGGCCAGGGAAAAGATAATAAAAAATGACAGGACCAGAAGATTTTTTTTCATATGAGATCCTTGTTG
The DNA here is from genome assembly GCA_964565765.1 of uncultured Spirochaetia bacterium. Classification (GTDB taxonomy): domain Bacteria; phylum Oederibacteriota; class PGYV01; order PGYV01; family Palsa-1178; genus Bog-1181. The sequence goes on along the minus strand of CAZMGF010000011.1, from coordinate 7,116 downwards.
TTTGTATTCATATAGTATAACGGATGAAGCACCGGAAGAGTTGCGTTTTTTTGGAAAATCCGGATTTTTATAGGGGAGAAAAAAAGCAGAAAAATGAGGAACTGCGGCTTTGCATAAGGATGGTTAATTTTATAGAATCAGCCGGGGTAATTTGGGGGATTTTTTAAGTGCAGGGAAAGGTGAGTTTAGGGGGGAACCATGTTCAGGAAATTTTTTGTTGCTCTTGTTTTTTTTGCAGTTACACTTGCCGGGTTTACGTCGTGCAGGCAGAACGGGTCGTGCCTGATATGTCCGTCGAGGATTGAACTTACACCGACTCCGACGTACACTCCAGACGCGTCTTACAGCGTCTGGATACATCAGGCATCGACACCGTCTGCAAACGTTTCTCTTAACCTGTACTCGGAGGATAAGGGGGTCACGCTTACATCCATGACGAATGACAAAGGGGTGGCGGGGTTTAAGGTGAACAACGGGGGAAAATGGACGCTGACTGTGAATTCCTTCAACGGATTTGACAGCAATAACTTTTTTGTGGACCCGGTCGGGACGACGACGTTTGCAGTGGATTACGGCATCCCGAGCCTGGATTTACAGCTGGTAAGCGGGAGCGAGGTGATACCGATAAACGCCACTTCGCTGGGGTATAAATTGACGTATCATACGAAATATCCGAGGTATGAGGGGATTGTGGTGAATTTGCCGACGGGTATTAGTAAAACATTGCCATCACCTGCAAATGTACGAAAAGAAGGCGACACTATTGATTTAACATTAAATATTTTAAATAGTTTTGAAAATTATACTATTGTATCGCCGACAGCAAGTTTTTTGACTTTTACCGCAACAGGGCAGACCGCAGAAACCACGGATATTAATTCAAATGTAAGAACGTTGACAAAGAACTGGGTGTTTAATGTTGATGTAGAATTTCATTATATGGCCATATATGATTATGCTGATAATGGGCATCATACATCGTTTTATACCGGCATTAGGAGCATTGATGTGAGCCGTTCAACAAACTGTAAGTTTGCCGGCGCGCTTCAATGTGAGGCAACAGACGCGGCTAATGAAGGAAGCGCAGGAATGAACACACCTGTTTTGAATTCATATAATGCTCTATTAAAAACCCTTGGCTTTGGTGATTTTGATGTTGAAGCAAAAATCCCAACAAGTGCGGGATGGAATTATGCGGGTTCAGCTAATTATGACAATAACGGCTGGCTTAAAGTCAGGTTTCACGACAGCGGTTATCTTGATGTAACAAGAGTATTTCAAACAGACAACGGATGGGGGCAATCATGCGCCGACTGGGACTGCGTTATATCAGGAGCGCCTGCTGGTTCAAATCATTCGTGCGGAATAATTCCGCCAGCCGTTAACTGTGGTATATTCCAACATTTTGAGCCGCGTTATGTTTACAGGGAGCGTTTAGGTGAGATAAACATTACAAGATGATTTAAAAACAGGAGGAGTAAATGAGAAAACATCTGGTTTACATTTTTGCTGTTGTTTTAATGATTTGCATTATTTCCTGCACTGGAAAGCAGGGAGCAACAGGGCCGGCAGGACCGCAAAATACAGGAGTTTATTATGAACAAGTTTTTCAACAAGGGGTTCAACCAAGCACATATAACGGCCAGATTGAAACATCTATTTATGGAAATTATTCTGGAGTAACATATACAAGCAATATTAATCCTCTAAGTATAGGCAATTTGAGTTCTGTGGGAGACTATAGATCAATTGTAAAGTTTGATATAAGCATTTTGCCGATATCGAATATAATTGTGGATAAAGCACAATTGATAATAAATACAAATGGAAAAAGTGATGCAGGCGGAGCAAAAAATGTTGCAATTTATAAGTTGACTAATGCGTGGGTAGTTAATAAGACAGGATGGGAAGTTAATAATGATAATTATCCATTAATAGTAACAAATTGGAATAAAAACGGCGGGGATTTTGATGCAACTACTATTACCGCAACCGAAGCTGGGGTTGATTTGCCGCCGAACAGCAAGATAACAATAGACCTCGACCCGGCTACGGTTCTTTACTGGATGGAAAATCCGTCAAAAAATTACGGCATGATATTTGTCGCTGCGGATGAATACAACCCGAACTATTCGGAAGTTTACTCCTCAGGCTCCTTAACTCCGACCGCAAGGCCGATGCTGAAAATCTGGTACTACACGACAGAATAACAACCCGTAGAGACGCGGCAAGCGGCGTCTCTACCAGAGTCTCGTCAAACGCTTTGCTTGACAATACAAGATATATATTGTATTATAAATTTGTAAAGCAAGTTTTACAGCATTACGTCCGAAAAGGAGACATAAAATGAAAAAAGAGAAAATTACAATTGATTATAATATATATAAAAACAGGGTCAAGGAACATGCTAAAAACGCTGAATATAGAAAGTCATATAACGCCGAAAAACTAATGTACGCCATGGCTGAAACACTGCAGGAGGAACGGCTTAAGATTCATTTTACCCAGAAGATTCTTGCGCAAAAAGCTGGATTAAAACAGCAGGAAATATCAAGGTTAGAAAAAGGCGACGCAAACGCAACAATAAAGACATTATTTAAGGTTGCACAGGGAATGGGTAAAAAGCTCATAATTAAACTATCATAACGCCGGGAGGAATTGCAAAATTATGAAACAAATCGCAATTTTTTTTCTCGTCATCACATCATTTATTTCCATGCTTCACGCCTCTGACCTGAAACCCGGCGACCAGTTCCCTTCATTTACGGCGCGCGCGCTGGATGGGGGCATGGTCACGGTTCCAAACAGCGTTACGCCATCGGTCACACTCATATCCCTTGCCTTCAGCAGGAAGGATGTGGCAGTCACAGAGGCATGGACAGATACTTTTACCGCAAGATATAAGACAACACCAGGCGTGGGTTATATCCAGGCCGCGGTCATCCCTGAAATGCCCTTTATCAGCGGTGTTATCGCGAACGCTTTGAGGGGCTCCATCGCCAAAGAGAGGTGGGGAAGTTTCCTTATATACTCCGGCGACAAGGACGCGTTTGTAAAAATATTCTCCGCTGACGACCAGACGCTTTTTTATATTTATCTTACCGGCAAAGACGGGAAAATAATTAAAATTATAAAGACAGCAACTCTTACAAAAGAATATATGGCCGAAATATTCGGGGCGATTGATAAAGAGATAAAAAACCTGCGGCCCTGATCTGGAAGGCTGAAAACACAATCGGGTATAATTGGGCATAATCGGGCGTATTTGGAAAAATGCTATTTACAGGGGTAATTAAATCATATATAATCATATACAATCATATATAGTCAATTTGATTGGGGGAAGAAATGAAAGATTATCTGACAGCGAGGCTTTTAAGGCTCAAGCAGGACGGGCTCAAGAATAAACTGGACTATATTGACAATGTCCAGGAGTCGGTCAACTCCGGCATTAAAGCCGGAGCGCAGATAATAAACAGGCTAAAACAAAATGTGCTTATAACCTCCACGGGTGCGTCAACCAGGATTGAAGGCTCACGCATGGACGATGAGGCCGTAAAAAAACTCCTTAACGGCCTGAAAACCACAAAGCTCCAAGACAGGGATTCCCAGGAAGTCGCCGGATACGGCGAAACCATAGAAAGCGTATTTGATAATTACAGGCAGATAAAATTTTCTGAAAGCTCAGTGCTTCACCTTCATAAAATGACCCTTAAATTTTCGGAAAAAGACGAGCATCACCGGGGCAGATACAAAAACCAGCCCAACAGGGTTGAGGCGATAAACAACATTACCGGAGAGAGAGCCGTTGTCTTCAATCCAACAGAGCCATACCTTGCGCCAATTGAGCTCAAAGACACCATTGAGTGGGCCGATGAAACGCTTAAGGCTGGAATATTCCATCCGGTTCCTGTCATAGCCAACTTTATACTTGAGTTCCTTGCCATCCACCCATTTCAGGACGGGAACGGGAGATTAAGCCGCGTACTGACCAACCTGCTGTTGCTGAAACAGGGCTATACCTTTGTTAAATACGCGTCGCATGAAAAGATAATAGAGGATAATAAGGAACGTTATTATCTGGCCCTTCGTGAAGGGCAAAAAAACAGGAAAACCGCGAAATGCGACGCTTCAATCTTTGTTGGATTTTTTACCGAAGTGCTTTTTGAACAGGCAAAAATTGTGAAAAAAATAGCCCAGGGAGCCGCTCCAGAGAGGATTATTTCGGAAAAACAGGAAACCATACTGGGGCTTTTTGAGAAGTATGACGCGATAAAAAACGCCACGGTTGTAAAAGAACTGAATATTCCGGCTATCAGCGCTGCGCAGGCGTTAAAAAGGCTGGAGACGCTAGGGTTGATTGAGAGCTCCGGCAAAGGGCGGGGCGTCAGATATAAAAAATTGAATGCGAAATAAATTATATAGGGGGGGTGGGACATGAAGGTTAAAACGATAATAGTGCTCGGGGCGATAATTGAAAAAGAGGGCAAAATCCTCATTGCGCGCAGGATGATAGGGCAGAGCATGGCGGGCAAGTGGGAGTTTCCCGGCGGGAAGCTGGAGCCCGGAGAGACGGAAAAAGAATGCCTTAAGAGGGAAATTCACGAAGAGATGAAGGTGGATATTGAGGTCCTTGATTTCTTCGCGGAGAGCAAATACGGTATGGGGAAAACAGAAATAAACCTTAAATGCTATAAAGCAAAGCTTGTTTCAGAGGATATAAAACTATTCAACCACGATGTGATTGTCTGGGTCACCCCGGACGAGCTTTTAAACTACAACATGCCCCCGGCGGATGTGGTGATAGCGAAGAAGCTGAAGTATGAGAGGAAGTAGATTTGGGGTTGTACTTGACAATTAAACAATTGTTTAATATAATAAACATATGTTAAATATATTAAACAAGGTGGAAAATGGTAAAAAAAGCGGTAAATTTGCTTGAAGGCACGAACGCGCTGAAAGTCCTGAAATATCTCTGTGAAAACAGCGGCAAAGATTTTACCGGAAGCGCGGTGCAAAAGCCCCTTGGAATAAGCCGGGCAGGTGTCTTTCTGGCAATGAGGCAGCTTATCAGGGAAGGTTTTGTAAAAAATGAAACCAGGGGAAATACTGGCATATATTCAGCGGAGGGATCAAATCCCGCTGTAAAACAGTTTAAAATCCTTATGAATATTGTTGAATTAAAAGGGGTTGTTGAGAAGCTTGGTCCGCATATGATATCCGCAACCCTTTACGGAAGCTGCGCCAGGGGCGAGGATATGGCAGACAGCGACATGGATATTTTTATAATATCCCACGATCCTGACAGAGTAAGGGAAATACTGAAAAAAATAAAACTAAAACGGAAGATTCAGGAAGTCATAAAAACGCCGGTTGAGACGGCGGATTTTAAACAAAAGGAAGCCTTATACTCGCGCGAGGTTGAAAGAGGGATAATAGTGTGGGAGAATAAGGATGAACATAGAGTATGGGGAGTGTCTGAAAAAAGGCAGGATTAAGGAGTTTTCAAGGGGTAAAGAAATAGCACCGGCTGAGCTTCAGGCAGCAGAATCAGATTTGAAAAGGGCGGAAAAGACATTTAATGATAATGACTATAAGTGGACAATGGTGCAGCTGTATTACTCAATGTTTCATACTGCCAGGGCTCTGTTATATAACAAAAACTTGAGGGAGCACAGCCACTACTGCCTGATACAGGCAATAAGATGCCTGTATGTTGAAGAGAACAAACTGCCATTCACTTTTGTTGAAGCGCTAAATGACGCAAAGGCATTGAGAGAAGATGCGGATTATTACAATAGGTGGTCGAAAGAGGCATCGGAGAAGTTCCTGAAATCAGCAAGGGAGTTTTTGGATTGCGCAAAGAAGATAGTATTAGGTGAGTAAAAGATAAGCTGTTTGCCAACAACAGTGGACTGAATAACTATGAAGCAATAGTTTGGACCGCGGAGGCCGAACTCTTAAATTACGACATGCCCCCGGCGGAT
>CAZMGF010000011.1:0-1119 GCA_964565765.1 uncultured Spirochaetia bacterium | reverse complement strand
CCGGCGGATGTGGTGATTGCGAAGAAATTGAAGTATGAGAGGAAGGGATAAAATGAAAAGAGCCTTTTATTCAGAAACAATAGAAACATTCTTAAAACAAACAGAAGAACAAATAATTGGCACTCTTTCGATAAGTTCAGAGTTTGCGGACTTACAAACCCAAAAAAATGCTTGGTTAATTCAAATACAAATTTTAAAAGACGCACTTAAAATATTTAAAGGAAATATATATTTTGAATTTTCAATACCTCGTATGGGGCTAAGGATTGACGCACTTGTAATAATCGGGGCAGTAGCATTTGTCTTGGAGTTTAAAGTGGGAGAAAAAGAATTTACAACGGCTGCTTTAGATCAAGTGTGGGATTATGCATTGGATCTAAAAAACTTTCATGAAACAAGCCACAACATATTAATTGCACCTATTTTAATAGCAACCGAAGCGAAAAAATCAAATAAACTTGATGAAGTTATAATCAGTACTGATAAATTATTAAAACCTTTAAAAACAACGCCTTTGCAATTAAATGAAGTTATTAATAATGTATTAAAATTTAGCTCAGATTCTAAGATAAAAATTTCTGAATGGGAAGAAGGTTCGTATAAACCAACCCCTACAATAGTTGAAGCAGCAATGGCACTATATAAAGGGCATAATGTTGAAGAAATATCTCGAAATGATGCTAGTGCAATAAATTTAGGCAAAACATCAAAGGCTGTGGCTGATGTCATTAAATTATCAAGAGAAAAGAAAAACAAGACCATTTGTTTTGTTACTGGTGTACCTGGCGCTGGAAAAACCCTTGTTGGTTTAAATGTTTCAACAACTCATATTGATAAAAAAAGTGATTTATATAGCGTATTTCTATCTGGCAATGGCCCTTTAGTTAACATACTTAGAGAAGCATTAACAAGAGATAAATATAAGCGAGAAAAAAGTGTTGGAAAAAAAGTAAAAAAAGGTGAAATTTTTGGTGAAGTTAAAATGTTTATTCAAAACGTACATAATTTTAGAGATGAATGCTTAAAAGATAATAAAAAACCGCCCATTGAGCATGTGGCTTTATTTGATGAAGCTCAAAGAGCTTGGAATGTTGAACAGACGTCTAAATTTATGCAGAG
>CAZMGF010000010.1:0-62986 GCA_964565765.1 uncultured Spirochaetia bacterium | reverse complement strand
CAGTGTTATTAATTAAAAAAGCCCGCTTTTCAGCGGGCTTTTTTAATATGGGTGTTTTCTCGTTACGCAAAAGCCTGCCATAGGCAGTCTTTTGCGAATCGTCCCAGTGTTATTAATTAAAAAAGCCCGCTTTTCAGCGGGCTTTTTTAATATGGGTGTAGGACGATATAAGGGGTTTTGGGAGGGGTTAGTTTAGGGGGAAACCTACACCCATATTTTTTTACTCTGTTATGAGTACATTTTAATAAAGAGCATATGCCGCTATACGCGTGTAAATTGGCATTTTAATCTTGAAATGGCTGGGCAAGGCATGCTATTCATTTAAATAAGCGGAAGTAATGAATTTTCGGGTTCCATGCTTCCAGGTCTTTTTTAAATTTTATAGTTTAGTCTTAAACCCGACTATTTCAGTAGTATATATATCAAACCGCCGGCGGTTTGTCAAGCTTCTATTAAAAATATTTTTAGACTGATACTCCATTGGGACATACCGAACAATCTTTCAATATCCGCCGGAATATTATTTTAATTTCTTGCCGTGTTTAAATCTGTCAACCTTGAGAGCCTTTCCGTCCCTGCTGTATGAAATCCACTGCCCCTCTTTGTTGCCTTCGGAATACCTTCCCCTGGTTTTTATTATTTCAGCGTCCACATCGTAGTATTCGGTATATTCGCCGTGCAGGTTTCCGTTGTTGTAATTAGCCTCGGTAAATATGCCGGTTTCCGGATCCATGCTTGCGTACAATCCGTGATATACAGTGACCGGTTTGCCGCAGCCGCAGTCAGTCCCGCATGAGCCGCATTCCGTTTTGCTTTTTACCGTTTTCTTGCTTACTTTCTTTTTTGCCTTCTTTTTTGCGGCCATTTGTTTTCTCCTTTTTCGGGCACAAAAAAACCCGGCTAACAAGCCGGGTCTTATGTTATTTTTTTAATTAATCGCCTTCAACTTCATCGTCGTACATCGTCCGCTCAAGCAGTTCCCCGCGGTTCCATATTCTTACGCATTCAATTTTTCCTTTTTTGTCATATTCCGACCATACTCCCTGTTTCATTCCGTTTTCAAAACGCCCTTCTGTCTTAAGCTGTTTCTTTTCGCTGTCAAAATATTCCTTATATACCCCGTGGAGCATCCCGCTTTCAAATTTGGCCTGTTTGTAGACTTTTAAATAGGAATCATACGCGTCATAAACGCCGTTCAGCGCTGAAGCTATCATGTCGTGCTGTTTCTTTTCCGCCATGCTCGGCCCTCCTGTTCGGATATTGGTACAAATTAATTATATCAACACTCTTTTTGTTTTTCAAGGTTTTTTTAACGGTAAAACCCGGTTTTAAAGCTGTTTTTTCATGAGTTATATGAACTTACTGCTTCCGCGGTTGTCCTGAAATATTTAAAAATATTTGTAAAATCAAGGAGTTCATATATTTCAAGGACTTCTTTTTTCATCGCGGCCATTCTGATGTCGCCGCCTTTATTTTTTGCGTCATGCAGGTATCCCACAAATATACCCCAGCCGGCGCTGCTTACATAATCTATTTTTTCAAGGTCCACGACTATCCTGCCGCCGCCGGCAAGGGCCTCTTCCATTGATTTATTCAGGCTTCCCGAATTCTCCGAATCTATATAACCGGCGCATTTCAATACTTTTACTCCGCCGAAGCCCTCAACGGTTACCGTTAAAGCCATTATTTACACCCCGTTTTTCCGGCATCAGCCGTTTTTTTTGCCAAAAGAAGCGGCCGCGCCCTGCGTATCCCTGAAATATTCCATTATATGTGTAAAATCAAGCACTTCATAGACTTCCATGACTTCCTTTTTCATCCCGGCAAGCTTTATATCACCCCTGTTTTTTTTCAGTATCTTTTTCATTCCCACGAAAATACCCCAGCCGGCGCTTGAAATATAATCGACTTCCGAAAGGTCCACAACTACCCTGTATTTTTTGGCATTAATCGCCCCGTCAATGGCCTTTTCAGCCTCGAGAGCTGTTGTGGTATCTATATAACCCTTTACCGATACTATTACAACACCGTCCTTTTCCGACGTTGCCACTTCAATTCCCTTCATGCTTTTTTCACCCCCGGCGGCGCCGTTATTTTCAGCAAATTTACTCCTGTTGCCCCGTCAATTTCTTTTACAGCTTTTACTCCATTTAACTCATAAAGAACGGCTTCCATAGTTATGAATACTTTTGAATTTTTCCTGAGGCATCCTGTTACGGAGTTCTTCTTTTTTCCGGCTGATATGTGTATATGAATCTGCGGGCCCTGCTTTCCTGAAAATACCGACCCTGTTCCGGATACTTCCCAGCCGTCCCTGACAGAGTGCCAGTAAGGGTCCGGCGGTATTACGGGTTTTTTCGGACCGGAAACAAGATCTCCCTGCCTTAATCCGCCCAGAAAAATAAAAAACGCTGTTTTTATCTTTTCTTTTCTGACCAGCTTTTCTATTTCAATGTTAATGTCATCATCATTGTCGAACTTTATTACAAAAACCCTTCCTGTTGCGGCGCCTGTGTATTTCATTTCTTCTCCGTGTTTATAATTTTGTTTTTCCCGCCTGAATTTACGGCGATTGAAAATATCAGAATGGCCGCAAGGCCGAAGCCGCAGCCGGCGAAAAAAGTTGGTTTATCGGAATAATTGCAGAGTATAAAGGAGGCGCAGGCCGCGGCAGCCGAAAAAAGCAGCGCTACGAGCCTCAATATTGAACGCAACATAAGTCCGGGGTCAGCTTTCTATTTCGCTGACGGAAAGCTCCCTCGTGAGGAACATTGACCCGTCATCATTGGCGTTTTCCTGCCTTGGATTAATGCTTCCTTTGAACCTTATTATCACGCCGTCACGTGAGTTTTTAACGGCTTTTTCAAGGTCAGCTACAAGCTTTTTTGCCTTTGCCGGGGAAAGATAAATATTTGGGGTTTCAGGCAGGATAAGCACGGAATTTGATTTCAATACGAACATGTTGACGTCCAGATCTATGACCTGCCTGTCAATGCTTTCGGGCCCCTTGGGCGCAGCCGCTTCTTTTTCCTGTTTTTTTATTTCTTTTTTACTGTTCCCGGCCATTTTATTCCCCCGTGATTTTTATATAATTATTATACAATAAAAACAACGATTTATCAATCAGCGCCGTTCTCCGCGTACTGGTGCCTGATTGCTTTTATAACATCGTAAATATCAAAAAACGCGTCAACTACTTCCGGGTCAAAATGCGTCCCCGCGCTCTGTTTCATATATTCCAGCACCCTGTCTTCCTGCCACGCGTCCTTGTAAACCCTTTTTGAAATCAGGGCGTCATACACGTCTGCCACGGCAGCTATCCTTCCCGTGATGGGGATTATGCTTTCTTTTTTTATTTCGTTCCCGGCGTTAACACTGTCTCCGATGCTGTAATCCGCCATAGCCCCCGGATAACCCGTACCGTCCCATTTTTCATGGTGCGTCAGCGCGATCTCGGCGGCCATCGCGTCTAGCTCGGATTCCTTTTGTGAAAATAACCTGTAGCCGAATATGGTGTGCATTTTCATAGTATCAAACTCGTGTGGTTCGAGCTTTCCAGGTTTTTTCAATATCTGGTCGGATATGGCCACTTTACCGACATCATGCAGCATTGACGCAATTCTTAATTTATCCTTAAACCTGCGTATGAGTTCGTCAGGAAACCCTCTTTTCTGAGCCCATTGCTGGTATATTTCGACCGAATAGGCCCCCATTCTGTTTACATGGCCTCCGGTCTCCTTCGGGTCGCGGAACTCGACCATTTTTAACATCCTTAAGACCATGGCCCTGGTTGATTTGGCTTTTTCAATGGCAGTCGCCGCGTCATTGGCAAAGTAACTTATAAAAAGCTCGTCCTGGTCGTTGAAAGGGACGACTTTTCCGTTGTCGCCTTTCGCGTTAATTATCTGCATCACGCCTATGACCCTGTTCCTTACGCTTTTAAGCGGCACCGAAATCATGGATTTTGTCCTGTATCCAGAGGCTCTGTCAAAATCGCCGTTAAAATAGCAGCCGCATTTCTCTGATATTTTATAGACGTCCTTAAATTCAAGTATCTTTCCCTGCTTTACTGTTGCGCCGGCTATCGACCTTATATCAAGCGGAATCTCCTGGTTCTGATATTTGTACCTGGTGGCCGGGTTGTTGGAAAATATCAGGTCGTTCTGCGTGTAAGACATGCGGAGTTTGTCATCCTCAACCATAAAAATCGACCCGCCTTCGGCGTTCGTAAAGTGGCGCACCTCAAGCAATATTTTATCAAGCAGTATATCAATGTCGGCTATATTATGTATCTCCTCGGAGATTTTTAATATCTCTTTTAATATATTTTTGTCTGTTTTTGTGCTGCTGGCCTTGGACTTCTTTTCCTTCATTTAATTTATTCTCCGCAGTTCATGATGATTTGGATATACATTTATACATACTATTATACCATAAAGAAGCCTGCTTTTGTAGATTTTTTGTTAGTTATTAACGCCCGCTTCTATAAAACCCGAACCAATAACCGAGTCGTTTTTGTAAATTACCGCAAGCTGCCCCGGCGTCACCGCAAACTGTGCCTCTTTAAATGTAATTTCCGCTCCGCTGTTGCCAATTCTTACCTGCGCCGCAGATTTTTTCTGCCTGTACCTGACTTTTACAAGTGCCGCAAATTCAATTTTTTTTTGGGGCAGATAAATATTCAATTTTGATACAAAGAACCTCCGTGAAAAAACCTCTTTTTTTCCACCGACAATCACCCTTTTATTTTCAGCGTCTATTTTTACGACATGCACCGGCCGGCCTGCGCTTAAGCCCAGCCCCCTGCGCTGCCCCAGCGTGAAATTAAAATAGGCGGAATCCGTAATATCGGCGATTTTTCCGCCCTCAGTTGTGTAAAACCCGCCCTTATTCATAAGCGAAATATCCATGGATCTTTTTATAAATTCATACGGGGTTTCGTTCCTGCGCAGGAAGCATACTTCCTGGCTCTCAGGTTTTTCAACGTAGAGCCCTTTTGACTTTGCCATGGCCTTAATGTTGATTTTTTTCATACCGCCGAGCGGGAAAACTATTTTTTTTAATTCTTCGGGTTTGAGCCTTGAAAGAAAATATTCCTGGGATTTTGATTTGTCTAAAGCTTCTTTAAGAAAATAATCCCCGCCATTTTTTCCTATCCTGGCGTAATGGCCGGTCGCCACGCCGTCAAACCCGTGCTCCTTCATCTTATGCAGCAACGCCCTGAATTTAACCTCTTCATTGCATATAACACACGGGTTCGGGGTCCTGCCGTTGATATAATCAGATATAAAATAATCAACCACTTTTTTTTTGAAATCCTTTTTCATATTAAGAGTATAATGCTTTATACCAAGCCTGTAAGCGGCCTGTTTTGCGTCCATAATGTCGTCGTAGTTGCAGCATCTCGACGCGTCATCCCACAATTTAAGCGTGAGCCCGACAACTTCATGCCCCTGGTCCTTAAGCACCGAGGCGGCCATTGTGGAATCAACGCCGCCCGACATTCCCACAAAAATTTTTGACATTTAATTTCCTTCCGCTTTTAACCCTGTTTTTCCTGCGGTTTGCCCGCCATTTTCGCCTTGTAATCCTCAATGGCCCTTTTGATGCCGTCCTCGGCTAAAACCGAGCAGTGATGCTTTTCCTTGGGCAGCCCGCCAAGCAGGTCCACTATCCTCTTGTTTGAAACCTGAAGGGCCTCATCTACGCTCTTGCCTATAACAAGCTCTGTGGCCAGCGATGAGGTGGCAATGGCGGCCACGCATCCAAAAGTTTCAAATTTACAGTCCGTTATTATACCGTCCTTTACCTTTATATATATCCACATAACATCGCCGCATACGGGATTGCCAACTTTTCCTATTCCGTCCGCGTCCTCAATCCTTCCGTTATTTGTCATATCCTTGAACTGTTTTATTACCTTGTCGCTGTACTGAAGCATATGTTCCTCCTTTATGTAATGTTTTTAGGGTTACATCGAAAGCATTTTTTCTATCGGCGCTACGGCCCTTTTCATTATGTCGTCAGGCAGTGTTATTTCAAATTGTTCCTTTAAAAGTGAATCATAAACGTCCCTGACCCTTGTTTTTTTCATGTTCGGGCATATTTTCGCGGTGCCCAGGGTGTAAAACTCAGCGTCAGGCCTCTCTTTTTTCAGCCTGTGAATGTGCCCCTCTTCCGTTCCTATAATGAATTTTTTACCGCTGCTTTCTTTTACATATTTTATCATCGCTGAAGTTGAGGCCACATAATCCGCCAGCTCAAGTACATCCATTCCCGCCTCGGGGTGGGCCAGTATCTGCGCGTCAGGATGTATCCGGCGCGCCTGCAGCACCTCGTCTTTTGTGAACCTCTGGTGTACGTTGCATCCGCCCCGGTGAATTATTATTTCCTTTTCCGGCACATGCTTTTTTACCCATGCTCCAAGGTTTGCGTCCGGCAAAAATACCACCCTTTTCCCCGGCGCTTTTTTTACTATGTCAACCGCGTTGGCGGAAGTTACGCATATATCAAGCATTGCCTTTACGTCGGCATTGGTGTTAACGTAGCCGATTATTATGGCATCCGGATATTTTTCCCTGTATTCCTTCACCTGTTCCACATTAATGCAGTCAGCCAGCGGGCATCCGGCGTCTTTTCTCGGAATCAGCACTTTTTTTCCGGGTGAAAGTATCTTCGCGGTTTCCGCCATAAACAGTACGCCGCAGAAAACAATGATCTTTTCTTTTGTTGCCGCGGCTTTGCGGGAAAGTTCAAGGGAATCCCCGGTAAAATCCGCCAGGTCCTGTACCTGCGGTATCATGTAATTATGGGCTATTATTACCGCGTCTTTTTCTTTTTTTATCCTGGCTATTTCCTCTATCATCTGTTTCTCGTCCATTTTGTCCTCCACTATTTATTGCGCTCGTTCCACATCGGCGACATTTTTCTTAACTTTTCAACAACTCCCGGAAGTACCTCCAGAACCTTATCAACATCTTCATCCTTATTATATTTTGAAAAAGAAAATCTTATCGAGCCGTGGGCTATTTCATGCGGCAGTCCCAGCGCAAGAAGCACGTGCGACGGGTCAAGCGACCCTGAGGCGCACGCGGAACCCGATGAAACGCATATGCCCTCAAAATCCATATGAATGAGCATTGCCTCGCCCTCAATGTGCTTTACACATACGTTGAGCGTGTTGTCTATCCGTTTTTCAGGATGGCCGTTCATTATTATATCAGGAATCTTTTCAAAGAGCCCTTTTTCAAGCCTGTCGCGCAGCCCTTTAATTCTTGCCATATCAGCACTGTCATTAAGATGTCCGGCCGCCAGACTGCATGCTTTTGCCAGCCCTATTATTCCGGGAATATTTTCGGTTCCGGAGCGTTTTGAACCTTCCTGATGCCCTCCCTGCGCAATGGAATGTATCCTGACGCCTTTTTTCAGGTAGAATAGTCCAACCCCCTTCGGGCCGTGAAATTTATGGGCGGCCAGCGAGAGCATGTCAACATTAAGTTTTTTAACGTCTATGGGAATTTTCCCGGCCACCTGGACGGCGTCCGTATGAAAATAAACCCCGGCAGCGCGGGCTATTGCGCCTATTTCTTCCACAGGTTCGATAGTGCCTATCTCGTTGTTGGCGTACATGACCGAAATCAACACAGTTTCTTTTTTTATTGAATTTTTAAGTTCCTCGAGGCTTATCATGCCGTACTTATCCACGCCGAGGTACGTGATTTCCCATCCTTTTTTTGCCATATACTTGCATGTTTCAAGAATGGCCGGATGTTCTATCTTCGTTGTTATTATGTGCTTGCCCTTGTCCGTATTGGCATAGGCAATTCCCTTTATGGCAAAATTATCCGATTCTGTCCCGCCCGATGTAAAAATTATCTCCCTGGGATCGGCGTTAATAAATTTTGCGGCCTCTTCCCTTGCCGCTTCAAGATCCTTCCTTATCTCCTGCGCCGAAGAATAAATGGACGACGCGTTAAAATACCTTTCGCCGAAATAAGGCTCCATCGCCTCAATAACTACAGAATCCATCTTTGTTGTGGCGTTGTTATCAAGATAATATATTTTTGCCATTTCTTTTCTCCTTTCAGTTCTCTCTTTTGTTCATAGCGTTGTGCGTCCCCGTCACTTCTTCAAGGGTTGTTTTCTTTAAAAATCCCGCCTGAAGCCTGTCCAGCCTTACCCACACGTCCCGGATCCCGCATTTTTCCGCGTTGCCGCAGAATTTCAGGTCAGCCGAGCATTTCGTGGGCGCGGTCTCCTTTTCAACCGCCTTTAAAATATCAAATACCGTGATGCCCGAAGGGGCGCAGGAGAGCTTAAACCCCCCCCTTTCCCCCTTTACGGAGCTTACAATGCCCGCCTTACGCAGGGCCACAAATATATTTTCCAGGTACCTGTTTGAAATGTCCTCTTTTCCGGATATTTCCTTTATTGAAACCGGGCTGTTTTCCTTTTTTACATAAGATACCGCAAGGTGCGTCAGGGCCCTTAAAGCATATCTTCCTTTTGATGAAACATTCATTTACTTCCTCCTTAAAAACGGGCTTTTCTGTGAATATCACCTTATGAGTGATATTATACCATTTGAAGGCTTTTCTGTCAATATCCCTTGGTATTTTTTTTGATTACGAACAAAAGCGGGGCATAAATCGTCTAAACTGGTATAATTACCTGATTATATTTTAACAGGAGATATTTGCCGGTGAAAAAATATTTAATGTTCATACCTGTGCTTTTATTCGTATCGTGCGTTTCTTCAGGGCTTTTCAGGCAAGATGCGCCGGGAGAAAGAACCGTTGTCATTGCGGCGGACGGAATTTCAAGGATTGAAGTTTATAAACGGATTGATTTCTCCCCCGGCTCGGTCATCGCCGTAATTAATGCTGGAGAAACAGTGCTGGTGCTTAAAAAGAGCGATGCCGAGGCGCTGGTCAAAACAGATGACGGAAAAACAGGCTGGATTGATATAAAATTTCTTAAAACCACGGAATAAAAAAAGGCGGCCTTAACAGCCGCCCTTTTTTATTTACCCTGTTGTTTTATCTTACAATGGCCACCTTTACTTTTTCAACATAATAAGATGTCTCTATTGTCACATAATATATTCCGCTGTCCACCGGCTTGTTGGCGTCGTTTACTCCGCACCACGATGTTTCATCCTGCTTTTTTGATCCATCCTCAGAACATGTGCCTATGTTCTGCACCAGGCTGCCGGACCTGCTGTATACCTTTATGTGCACCGTATCCGGCCCGTAAACATTGTATACAATCCTGCACCTTTCATGTTTGTCGGGATTAAGTACATTGTGGTATGGCCAGCAGTTGCGGTCCCCTGTAAGCGATGATTTTGTATATGATCCGTTGCTTACCCCGTATCTTCCGCAGGCATCAGTTCCCGTCACCACTATTGACTGGATGTCTCCGTACCCTTCCTGTTGCGGCATGGTGACCCTGTAAAAGACAGGCGGCCCGGAAAATTTTACCGTATTAAGCGTAAGCGCGGGTTTTGACGCGTTCTCTCCATAAGGATGTACAACCACCATCGGCGGCACAGTGAAATCAGAATTGCTCGTCACGTCGATTACCACCGTATTGTTCGACCCGTGGGCGTTGTTGTATGTGGCATTTACGCTGAATACAGGCGTCACTGTCATATTGCATGTAGGAAGCGCCGTCATATTAGTTGTTAATGTCAGTGTAATGGTCGCAGTGGGTGTAAATGTCGGCGTAATTGTCGCGCTTTCTTGCGTAAATGTTCCGGTAAACGATGGCGTCGGTGTGCCGGTCACTGTAAGTGTCGTTGTAGTTGAAAAGGTTAATGATAATGTAGGTGTAGGGATGGTACAAGAGCCGAATTTTTCCACCCTGTTATTATTTAAACTATCCACAACAAAAATATTCCCGCTTCCGTCTATTGAGATTCCCTCGGGCCTGCTAAATTGACCGTTGCCGCTCCCGCTGACGCCCCATTGTGTAATGTATGTTCCGGAAGAGCTGAATTCTTCTATCCTGTTATTTCCCAGGTCAGTTATGTAGATAGTGTTGCCGGCGCCTAAAGCGATAAACAGCGGGTTGTTAAACTGACCTGCGCCTGCGCCAGTTGTTCCCCATTGTGTTATATATGTCCCTGTATTTGTAAATTCCTGCACCCTGTTATTGTTCCATTCAACAACATATATATCCCCGGAACTGTCGGCGACAATGCCTATAGGAGAGTTAAACTGCCCGTTACCATTGCCCGTACCTCCCCATTGCGTTATGTAAACTCCGGAATTGCTAAATTTTTCAACACGGTTATTAAGTTGATCCGTAACATATACATTTCCACTGTTGTCAGCTGCAATACCCGATGGTCCGTTAAAATTTCCATTTCCGGTTCCAAGGCTTCCCCATTGGGTTATATATCCCCCGGTGCTGCTGAACTTTTGCACTCTGTTGTTATTTGTATCTGCAACGAAAACATTTCCACTGCTGTCAACGGCAATGCCAAAAGGATTGTAAAATTGCCCGTTACCATTGCCGGAAGCCGGGGCCGAACTTCCCCACTGGGTAATATAAGCTTCTGTTGCGCTGAATTTCTGTATCCTGTTATTGTTCCAGTCTGCAACATAAATATTCCCATCGCTGTCTTCGGCCAACCCTGTAGGATCGTTGAATAATCCATTGCCTGTTCCAAGACTGCCCCACTGCCCCAAGTAGCACGGGGTAATGCCTGCTGTTGCGGTAAAAACTGAAGTAGAAGTAATAGTCGGAGTGTTTGTGGCGCTTCCCGCAAAAATTGTTCCCGTGAATGACGGCGTCGGTGTGCCGGTCACTGTAAAAGTACCTGTAAAAGTCGGAGTAATTGTCCTGGTAAATGTAAATGTCATTGTTGATGTCTGTGTGAATGAAGCGGCAGGTGTGGCTGAAAATGTCGGACTTGTGCACGCTCCAAACTTCTGGATCCTGTTATTTTGTGAGTCGGCCACAAAGATATTTCCGCTGCTGTCTATGGCTATTCCGGCCGGAATATTGAACTGGCCGTTGCCGCTGCCTGACACTCCCCACTGCGTTAAATAAACACCGTTGCCTGTAAATTCCTGGATTCTGTTGTTGACGCCGTCGGCCACATATACATTTCCGGCGCTGTCCAGCGCCAGGCCATATGGATGATTAAACTGCCCGTTTCCGCTTCCGATGGACCCCCACTGCCTGACATAGATGCCCGCGCTGTTGAATTCCTGAACCCGGCCATTTAGAAAATCCGCCACATATATATCCCCGGCGCTATCAATTGCCATCCCTGCCGGAGAATTAAATTGCCCGTTGCCGGAGCCGGATGAACCCCACTGGCTTTCATACACACCAGTGTTGCTGAATACCTGAATTCTCTCGTTTGCCTGGTCCGAAATATAAACATTACCGCTTGAATCAATTGCTATTCCGGCGGGAGAGTTAAACTGCCCGTTGCCGCTTCCCGCGCTGCCCCACTGCCTTTCAAAAACTCCGGCACTTGTAAACTCCTGGACACGGGCATTGTTGGTATCAACAACAAAAACATTTCCGCTGTTATCAACAGCCAGAGAAAATGGATTGTAAAATTCTCCGGGGCCGTTTCCGGAGCCGCCCCACTGTGCTGTATATGTTCCCGAATTTGTGAATTTTTGAATCCTTTCGCCGGTCCATTCCGTTGTATAAACATTTCCGCTGCTGTCCAGCGCGACCCAGTTGGAATTATTGAACTGCCCGTTCCCTGTTCCATAACCGCCCCACTGCCCAAGATAGCACGGGGTAATACCCGATGTCGCGGTATTAACAGGAGTAGAAGTGCCGGTCGGAGTGTTTGTCGGGCTTGGTATGGGAGATATATAAATTGTCGGTGTAAATGTCATTGTAGGAATAAAAGAAGGTGTTGAAGTTAAAGTATATGTCAATGTCGGTGTGGGCGGCTGGTTCCCGCACGTGAACCATGCGTCGTTCTGGATTGATCCGCCGGTTATCCATAACTGCGAATTAAATATTGCAGCGCCGGCTGCTGAATCTACCATCGGTGTTGTAAGTGTCGCGGCTGTCCATGTTATCCCGTCAGTCGACCACCACGCGTCGGTAAATAAAACCGCCTGCCCTGCTATGGTCCCTCCTATCACCCACATCTTATTGTCGTACACTATCATTGTGTGTTCGTGCCTTGCCGGAAATGCCGCGTGCGCTGTAACCTGCGTCCAGTTGACGCCGTCGCTCGATGACCATACATCATTTAAACACGCCTGCGTCGGGTCCATGCCTCCGCTTATCCACATTTTTCCGTTATATACTGTCCCGCCTGCGGCATGCCTTGGCGAAAAAGCAGCCGAAGCTGTGGCCTGTGTCCATGTTATCCCGTCCGCAGAGCTCCATACATCATTGAGCCCGTAATTATTGGTGCAATCCGGTGATCCAGCTATTATCCACATCTTTTCGCCGCTTCCCGCGTCGAATAAAATAGAGGTTGCGAATACCCTTGGAGAGAAAACCGCTGTTGTAGTTACAGAAGTCCAGTTTATCATATCAGTTGTGGACCATACATCATTCAAAGCCACTCCGCCAATATCCCCGGCAGTGACCCATACTGCTCCGTTGTGAATAAAAGTGGAAAAGCTTCCCCTCTGCCCGAAGGCAGCCGTTGAAGTGGCCTCGCTCCAGTCGGCGCCGTCGGAAGAATACCAGACATCGCTGAAGTGCGGATAATTCGCGTTGCCGCCGCCGAATACCCAGAGCTTGCTTCCTGTTCCGTTATCATACGCCACGGTCCCGTGCACGTACCGCGCCGGGAAAGCGGCGTTTGTCGTTCCCATATACCAGTTCTGCCCTTCTATGCCGCTGCATGGCGCCACAGTCACCGTAAAAGACGCTGTCGGGGTGAATGTGGGCGTGGCAGCCATTATTGAAGAAACCGCAAATAAGAACAACACGGAGATTAGAACGAGAGAAGCCGTAACCACTGAAAATTTTTTATCTTTTTTCATTTAAACCCCCACCAATTATAATAATGTTTTTAATCTTTCATATACTATGACAGAAAATCATTGAAAAAAGTTCCAGCTATTTATCAGTTTTGTCATCTTTTGGTTTCGTTTTAGTGTCATTAAAGAGATCAACATCCACTGATATCCTGTTGGTCTGGCCCAGGGTGTCAAAGGGCTGGTAGGAATATGAAAACCTGATATTATCCATTGTCAGCCCGACTCCAAAAGAAATTGTCTGGGAATCATAGCGGAAACCGTATCCGGCCCTTAAGGACAAAACATCCATAAACTTGACGTCAGTGCCTATATCAAGCGTCAGCAGTTCATCCTTTGATATGAGCCTGTTAACATCCATGCCTGCCGTAACCTTGACCTGGTCGCCAAGCGGAAATTTTATCCCCATTCCCGCCTTTATATTCGCGGGAAGCGGGTCAACCACGGTTATATAGGCCGACTGGCTCCCTATATTTTGAATGGTAATGCCCGCAAATGTGTCCGGGTTCGCGTTTATTTTCACAAGCACACCCAGGTCGCCGGCAAAGCCGTCCTTTGAATAAAGGTAAAGCTTTGAGTCGAAGTATTTTAGGTTAATGCCAGCGGCAAGCCAGTCATAAACCTGATACGCGTATGAAACTATCATAACAGCGTCGTAGTTGTCAACATTGCCCACCTGGTCGCCGTAATCATTATAATAAGGAAAGTCAAATGTGTAATCCACGTAAAAAGCGGCTCCGAGTACGCCGTATTTTTTTGATTCAAGGGGCACGGCTCCGGCAAGATACTCGCAGTTTGTGTCGACAAAGGAGGTGAAATGGGTGAATGAAACCTGTACGCAGTTGAGGTTGATAAGGCCCGCCGGATTGAATACAATTGTATTGAGGTTGTCGGCTATTCCGGCAAATACGTTTGACATTGCCGCTGTCTCGGCAGGCGGCTCAACCCTTAAAAAATCAGCTCCTGTTTCCCCTGCCGCAAAAAGAAAAAATGGCAATGATACCATTATTAAACAAACAACTGTGGTTTTCCCTATTTTTCGCATAATCCCTCGCCTTGCAAAATGCGTTCCCCTTTAATATTATACCCCGGCAATTATTTCCGGCGTCTTGTTTCATGATTATGAATGGCTTAAAGCAGGCGGCCTCTTATTTAATAACAGCCGCCTTTATTTTTTTCTCAACAAGGTCGGTCTTGATGTATACAAAATATATTCCGGCGCCGACAACAGCGCCGTTATCGTCCGTGCCGTTCCAGTCCTCTTCGTAATTTCCCGGCTGGACAAAGCCGCTTAATAATGTCCTTACAATCTCTCCGCTCCTGGAATATACAATGAGCCTTACATCGCATCCGTTATTTACGGCATATTTTACCTTCATTGAACCGCCGTGTAAAGGATTAAATACATTGGACATTATTTCGACCGGATCTCCTGAACCGGCCGGTTTTATATCAACAGCTGTCGGGGTTTCTTTTGGAGAAAATGCCGCTGACGACATTGATGAAGTATCCGCTTTTGCGGCGCCATCTGCCAATCCGCCTGTCTTCTGCGTGTTTCCAAAAGCAATGGTCATATGGCTGTCCGGCCTTGCTTCGCCTTTTCCCGGCCCGTTATCCTGTTTTTCCTGCTGGTTTGCCTCCACTACAGCCAGTTGTTTCCGGTCTGGAACGGCGTTTTTATCAGCATCAGATTTTACCTTTTCAACAGCAGCGGCCACGGCGCATTTTTTTTGCGCTGGATTTGAAGCCGTCCTGTTTACAGCTTTTTTGCCGCATGCTGTTTTTACATCCTGTTTTAACGCCGGTTTTAAAGATGCCGCAACCTCGTTTTTCACAAAGGTCCCGCGCGCCATAAATATTATGAATATCAGCGCGGCAGCCGCTGCTGCGCCTTTAAACGCAAAATTAATGTCCGGCCTGGCGCCAAAAATCCTGTCCGCCAGTGACGGAGACGGCATGCCTATTTTCTTCCACACTTTTGAATTGAAATCAGCGGGTATGCGGGTCTTTTGAGCGTTTGACAGCGCGTCTTTAAGGGCAATGGCGGCCCTAAGTTCTTCCCCGCAGGAGGCGCATTCTTTTGCGTGCGCTTCCATTTCTCCGCCGGATTTTATTGTTCCCTCTATTATTCCGTCTGTGTATTCCTTAAATTCGCGGCAGTTCATCTTTTTTCACCGCTCCTTTTGATTATTATTTCCTTTAATTTTTCCCTTGCCCTGTTAAGCTTTGATTTTACGCTTCCCAGCGGCAATCCCAGCAGGGAGCTTATTTCCTCATATTCCAGCCCCTGCATGTCAC
This sequence comes from uncultured Spirochaetia bacterium, assembly GCA_964565765.1. Lineage (GTDB taxonomy): Bacteria > Oederibacteriota > PGYV01 > PGYV01 > Palsa-1178 > Bog-1181. The sequence continues at coordinate 47,711 of CAZMGF010000010.1, read as the reverse complement.
GCAATATCACAACATTCTTTGATTCAGCGTCAAACTCCTCAAGTGCGCCCATTATCATCCGCCTGGTATCTGCTGATTCAAGCTCCTCGTCGGCGCCCCTGGCTTTGTCCCTTATCTGTATTTCATATTCCTCGCCGCCGTCGCCGACCGCCGCAATCGAGCCCGTGTCATAATATTTCCTGCGTTTTAACATGTCCAGCCTGTTGATGCACAGGTTTACTGCCACCCTGTAGAGCCAGGTGGAAAACTTTGATTTATGCTCGAATTTCCCCATTGATGTGTAAGCCGCGCAGAAAACATCCTGGGCCATGTCAAGGGCCTCTTCGGAGTTGCGCATATACCGCCTGCAAAGATCGGTTATCGTCTGTCTGTAAACCTTTATTATCCTGTCGAAGGCCGCCCTGTCGCCTCTCTGAGCCTTCTTTACGGTCTCAATATCAATTTCCTGCATTAAGCTCCCTCTATATACTTTGTCATAAACCGGGCAAAAAAAGTTCCAATTTTATTATAAAAAAAACGGATGTTCATTCATTATATACAAAAACCCGCTCTTTTCAATTTTAATCTGTTGTTTTTCACTGTAAAATACCTCTGTTTTTGTTCCGTATTACGGCACAAAAGGGTAAAAACTCCTTTCACAGCCAATGGCTTTATGATAAAATATGGGTCGCATATTAATAAAGGAAGATATTTCAATTAACAGGAGGATTTTAATGAAATTCAGAGAATTTAACGTTGTTCCAAATTTGCCGGAAAAGCTTAAGCCGCTGCTTGGCCTGGCATATAACATCTGGTGGGCATGGGATGCCGAGGCCTTCGGCCTGTTCAGGGATATTGATCCGGACGTATGGTCGGAGACTTCACACAATCCGGTAAAACTGCTTTACAATGTTTCCCAGGAACGCCTCAACCAGATAGCCGCGGATGAAGGTTTTCTTTTCAGGATTGATTCGGTCATTAAACGCTGCGAAGTATATATGACCAGGCAGTCGTGGTATGACAAGTTTAAAAACACACTGCCCGAAGATTTTCTTATAGCATATTTTTCCGCCGAATACGGCCTGGCCGAATCATTGCCGGTATATTCAGGCGGCCTGGGTGTTCTCTCGGGGGATCATTTAAAATCAGCGTCCGACCTGGGCCTTCCTTTTATCGCGGTAGGGCTCCTTTACGGACAGGGATATTTTCACCAGTACCTGACCGGCGACGGCTGGCAGCAGGAACGCTATGTAAACCACGATTATCATATAGCCCCGATTAATCTTTTAAAGGATAAAAACAGCCAGCCTCTCGTTCTTTCAATAAAAATGCCGCATGCCGACGTTAAATTCCAGGTCTGGCGCGTGCAGGTGGGCCGCATCTCGCTTTATCTTATGGACACCAACATACCGGAAAATTCCCCTGCTGACCGCGAAATAACCGCGCTTTTATACGGCGGCGATTCTGAAATGAGGATCAAGCAGGAATACCTGCTCGGCATCGGTGGAATGACCGCTCTGACCGCGCTTGGATTAAACCCGACAGTGACGCACATGAACGAGGGCCATTCGGCGTTTCTTGCCCTTGAGCGCATAAGGATGATAATGTCGAAGAACAACATGGGTTTTGCAGAGGCCCGCGAAGCTGTTGCCGGCTCATCCATGTTTACGACCCATACGCCCGTCCCGGCCGGCAACGACCGTTTCCCTTTCGATATGATGGAAAAATATTTCAAGGGATATGTGGAACAGAACCTGAAAATATCCTTTAATGATTTTTTCAGGTTCGGCCGCGTAAACCCGGACGACAACAACGAGACTTTCTGCATGACGGTGCTTGCCCTGAAACTTTCAGATTTTAATAACGGGGTTTCAAAACTTCACGGCCATGTTTCACGCGATATGTGGAAGGATATATGGAAAGGGGTGCCCCTTGATGAGGTGCCAATAACCCACATCACAAACGGCATCCACATGAATTCATGGATTTCAAAGGAAATTGCCGACCTTTTCTTCAGGTATCTTGGAACCCGCTGGGTTGACGCGCCGGATGACCACGCCATATGGCAGAGGATCGGCGAGATTCCCGATACAGAGGTATGGAGAACGCATGAGCGCAGGAAGGACAGGCTCGTGGCTTTTGTCCGCAGGAAACTGAAAAAACAGCTCAAGGACCGCGGTGCGTCAAAGGAAGACATCGACAAGGCCAACGAAGTTTTAAACCCCGAGATACTTACCATAGGTTTTGCCAGGCGTTTTGCCACATACAAACGCGGCACACTTGTGTTCAGGGATCTTGAACGGATAAAAAAAATACTCACAAACAAGGAAATGCCGGTACAGATAATTTTCGCCGGCAAGGCCCACCCGAAAGACAATATGGGCAAGGAATTTATAAAGCAAGTTTTCGCGATTGCGCAGAGCGAAGATTTCCGCAACAACGTGGTATTTGTCGAGGATTACGACCTTAACTCGGCCCATTACCTCGTTCAGGGCGTGGACGTATGGCTCAACAACCCGATAAGGCCGCTTGAGGCCTCAGGCACTTCCGGAATGAAGGTAAACTTCAACGGCGGGCTTAACTGCTCGATAATCGACGGCTGGTGGGCCGAAAAATCCGACGACGACAACGGCTGGAACATAGGCCGCGGCGAGGATTATGAGGACGAGGAATACAGGGACACCGTGGAATCCGGACAGCTTTATGACATACTTGAGAATGACATGGTTCCCCTTTATTATAAACGCGGCAAGGACGGGCTCCCGCACGACTGGGTAAAAAAAATGAAGACCTCCATGCAGACGCTCTGCCCGGTATTTAACACAAACAGGATGGTAATGGAATACACTGAAAAATTTTACCTTCCCGGCGCAAGGCAGCTCTACAACCTTTCAGCGGGTAATTTTGAAAAAGCAAAATCCATAGCAAAATGGAAGGATAACCTTACAAAAAAATGGTCCAATGTCCGCATTGTGGAGGTAACCTCCGACAAGTTCAGCGACTTAAAAGTCGGCGACTCGGTAAAAGTTCAGGCGGTTATCGACCCTGACGGCATGGCCCAGGAAGACCTTTTGGCCGAGATTTACTATGGTTTCCAGCGCGGAAAAAAAGAACTGGAAAACATCACCACAGTAAAAATGAAATTTACCGGCAACAGGGACAAAAACATTGTGTTTGAGGCTATAATCAAACCGGGATCGTCCGGCACAGTGAGTTTTACCGTCAGGCTGCTGCCTTATAAAGCGGATCTGAACGTAAAATTTCTTCCGGGATATATCAAATGGAGCGAAGTATAGGGATTTAATTCTAAAGCCTTATGGGGGAGTAAAACATGGCAATGCGTTCACCGAAAGAAATGAAAATGCACGATACGATTATAAAGTCTGTTGCCGGTATCTATGAGTCAAAAAATGCCCAGCAGGTGCATACTAACCTTGACAAACAGAACGCCGTAATTAAAGGGGTTACCGTGGATCTTATTGTCAAGAACCCGATAGTATTGATATTCAAGGTGGAGACGGAATCAACTGTCACCGAAGGCGAAGCCATCGCGTGGAAAGGCATATCAGAGCAGCTTGGAACCTTCTTTTTAATGGTGCCGGAGCCGCTTAAAGGCGAGGCAAACAGGATACTTGCAAAATCCGGGCTTAAAAATGTAAAACTCTGTTATTACAAAATCGCGGATAACAAATTAAAATTCACCAATCTTCCTTAATTCGTTTAGGAATCCGTATATATAAAGGGCGCCTTGAGGCGCCTTTTTTTATTAATGAATTACTGTTTTCTATCTTTTCAGCCATTTCAAAATGGCGTCCATGTCTGCCGATATTAAAATATCCCCGCCACGGTTTACGGCCGTGTTTTCAGCCAGTTTGTTTATTTTTTTCGGTTCCATAAGCATGCCTATTCTGAACCTCGAAAGATTAACCGCGAACAATTTACCCAGTTCAAACCTTTCAAAATCCGGTATGTTCCCGGTTATTGCCCGCCCGTCAACCAGGGCTTTTTTCATTTTATTTTCATCCAGACTTTTTTTTACGTATAACATAAGTTCAACTATAAATTCCTTGCTGTACGGACCTGTACAAATAAAAAGAACTATATCATTTTTGATTTCCACTGTAACATTTTTCATTTTTTACCTCCATGGCCCCCTGAAGCTGCAGATATTAATATATACTTTCAAATATAAAAAATCAAATTATATTTATCTTTTGTACAGCGTAAAAGCCGCCACCAGAGCCATTCCAGTTACCAGATGGGCCATAAGAGATATTAAGCAAGCCAGACCCAGTTTTTCCGGACTTTTTTTTGCGCGCAGAAGCTCAATAAATGCATACGCCGAAAAAAATATCCCGCCCAGAACCCAGTGGCCGTTTTTTGGGATATAACCGGTAATGACGCTCCATGCCGCAAATCCGTAAGCTGAAAAAATTACGGTTCCATAAAGCAAAACTCCTGATTTTTTTCCTAATCTTACAACAAGATTTTTCTTTCCCGTTGCCCTGTCAGCCTCATAATCCGGGAATTCGGCAAGTATTACAAACGCGGCTGTTAGAAGCCCGGGAATTACGGAGACAACAGCCGGCACGGGGCTGAATTCTTTGGCCTGCGCCGCATATGCCGCACCTGAAAGCAGCGGCCCAAAAACGGCTGCTATAAGAATTTCTCCGAAGCCGGACCCGGATATTTTCAGCGGCGGGGCCGAATAAAAAATACCCGCCGCCATTCCTGCCGCTGCCGGCCATAAAATAATTGCTCCGGATTTAAGCGACGCCGTGATGAACATGGCAGACGCCGCAACAAACAAAATTATGGATTCAGCCAGTATTTCACCCGGGGTAAGTTTTTTATTCTGCAGCATTCTGCCCCCTCCAGTGAAGGGGGCAATAAATCCGGTGTTTATATTATCCGTTCCTCCGGCGGCGTCAAAATAATCATTTAACACATTTGTTCCCAGATGGATAAGGCTGTATCCGCAGAGTATGAGCCAGAAAATATACGGACTGAAGAGCCCTGTTTTGTAAAAAGCAACAGCGCTGCCAAGCATTACAGGAATTGCCGTTGTTGTCAGTATCCCGGCTCGCGTCTCGAGAAAAAAATACCATAACTTTTTCATTATTGTATTATCCCGGCGATTAATTCCGCCGCCCCTTTCCTTCCCTGTACGGTTATTTCCATCTTATTCCCCGCAACCCTCACGTTCTTTCTATTTCCCTCGGCGAAAATCCTGGCCTCATCAACGGGTTTTTCATCCCAGTAGACAGCTATTATATTTTCTGTCGCCCTTATTTCATATGCCCTGTATTTTCTTCCCAGCGCCTTAAGCTCCGCGACATAAAGTATGTTCTTGACTTCCTGCGGCGGCTCGCCCCAGGCGTCTTTCATGTAATCACCGGTCTCTTTTATCTCTTTCATTGTATGGGCAACAAAGAGCCTGCGGTAAATACGGAGCTTTTCGCCGGAATCCCAGATATAATCCTCGGGTATGAACGCCTTGAAATCCACCTTTATTTTGGTATCCACGCCGGCGTCAAAATCAGCTCTTGAGAGCCTTGCCACAGCTTCTTCAAGCATTTTGCAGTAAAGCTCAAATCCTATTTTTTCCATATTGCCGTGTTGTTTTGTGCCCAGCAGGTTCCCGGCGCCGCGCAGTTCCATATCCTTCATGGCGATTTTAAAACCGGCGCCCGGGTCGACGTAACTCTCTATTGTCCTGAGCCTTTCCTTGGCGATGCCGGAGAGATATTTCGCGTCCTTTACAAGCAGGTATGCGTATGCCTGCCTGTCCCTCCTGCCGACCCTTCCGCGCAGCTGATAGAGCTGTGATAGGCCGAACCTGTCGGCTGAGCTCACTATTATGGTATTTACATCAGGCATATCAAGCCCTGATTCGATTATTGTGGTTGTTATAAGTACGTCGTATTTTCTTTCAAGCAGATCCACCATTATTTTTTCAAGCTGGTGCTTGTCCATCCTGCCGTGCGCCACCCTGAAGCGCACTCCCGGCAGGTTTTCCTGAAGGGTTTCTTTCACCTTAAATATGGTCTTTATATTGTTGTGGACGTAGAAAACCTGCCCCTTGCGCAGTACCTCCCTTAAAATTATTTCCTTTATTATCGCGGGCCTCTCCTCGGCTATGTAAGTTTCAATCGCGCGTTTTCCCGGAGGCGGAGTTGTTATCGTGGAAATATTCCTGATGCCGGACATGGCAAAATAAAGGGTTCTTGGTATCGGCGTGGCGGTCAGGGTAAGGACATCGGCTCTGGGGTATTTGTCTCGCAGGTATTCCTTGTTTTTAACTCCGAAATGCTGCTCCTCATCTATTATTATGAGCCCGAGATCGTTAAATATAACAAGCTCGCTTAGAACAGAGCTGGTTCCGACCAGGATGTCAACTGTACCTGCTTTGACATCCTTTAAAACCTGAGTCTTGTCTTTCTGCGGCACAAGCCTCGACAGCATTTTTATATTGAATGGATAATCAGCCATGCGCTCCTTAAAAGTAAAAAAATGCTGCTGGGCCAGCAGGGTTGTTGCGGTAAGCACAAGCGCCTGCCTGCCGGAATTAACGGCCTTGAAGGCCGCCCTCATGGCAACTTCGGTCTTGCCAAAACCCGCGTCACCGCACACAAGGCGGTCCATTGGTTTTTCCTTCATCATATCCGCCTTGACATCCTTTATCGCCGAATCCTGGTCCTGGGTCTCGTCAAAAATAAAGGCGTCCTCAAATGACCGCTGCGCTTCATCGTCAGCCGGATAGCGTATCCCTCCGGATGTTTCACGTTTCGCGTAAATACGAAGCAGTTCTTCGGCCATCAGGTGCAGCTGTTTTTGTATTTCTTCTTTTGTCCTGCGCCACCCGCCGCCGCCGAGTTTTGAGAGCGCCGGCGAATTGTCGGAACCAACATATTTGTCTATCATATCTATTTTATATACCGGAAGGTACAGTTTGTCGTCCCCGTCATAACGCAGATAAATAAAATCGGCATTTTCATCGTCAATATTCAGTGTTTTTATCCCCTCAAAAACCCCTATGCCGTGCTCGCGGTGGACAATAAAATCCTTTTCCTTGAGTTCCATATAATGCTTTACAGGCTTAAGGTTCCTGTCTTTTCTGCGCACCGCAATCTTTCCCTTGTAGCGGAGGAATATCTCCCTGTTTGAAATGAAGGCGGCTTTCGCGCCGGGCAGCGCGCATCCGGAATAAAAATTTGCGCTTAAAAAATCCGTACTTTTTAAAAGATTTACTCCGTTTTCTTTATCATACTCCTCAAAAAGCTCCATTAAGTGCATGGTCTCGCCGTCGTTATCGGATATTATCCATGTAAAATAACCGTCCGCGGCAAGCTGGCGCATGTATTCAAAGAAGACTTTCAGGTCCCTGTTAAACGGCGGGTTCGCGCGCAGATGGAACCTCACCCCGCTTGTTGACTTCATAATTGAAAATGTCTTTACCTTCTGAAACGGCGCCATTTTCCTGAAAACGGCCGGCAGGCCGAAGAGGTTGTCTTTTACATCATTGCCGGAAAGATATTTTCCGACTTTTGATATCTTGTCGAGTATTTCCGCCTTTACCGCGTCAACGTCGTCAGTTATTATCAGCGTCTTTTTCGGGTTAAAATAATCAAGTATTGATGATGTTTCACCGCTCTGCTTTGTCCCCGGATTAAAAAGCATAAGTTCCACGCTCTCAATATGTTTTGTCGTGGAATATGTATCCAGCGAAAAAAATCTCAGGGATTCAACCGTATCGCCTGAGAGTTCCACGCGGACCGGATAATCAAAGTCCGGGGCGAATATATCAATTATCGCCCCCCTTATCGAGTACTCAAAAACATTCTCAACTTTGAGCACCCTTTCATATTTATTGGCAGAAAGCATTTCGGCTGTTTTATCAGGTATGAGTTTTCCACCCGTTTTGATAAGGACCCTGAATTTTTTTATCTCTTCAGGCGCCGGTATCTTTTCCGCCACGGCGTTTATGTCTGTTATTATAACTTTTCTATCTTTCTTGAATATCCCCTCGTAGACCCTGGCCCTTGCCTTTGATATTTCCCTTGAGGCCGCGATGTTGTGATATATAAGCGAGTCATCTTCGGGATAAAAAAGAATTTCCGCGGTTGTCTTAAAGTAATCCTTAAGGCTGGATATCTCGGAATAGAGGCCGAAAATATTCTCAGATGATGTGATTATTATGACATCTTTTGTTATTTCGGAGATTATTTTTGAGTACAGGATACCCTTGAAGCAGTCGGCGACGCTTTCTGCAAAAATGTTTTTATCCCCTGCTTTTACAAGTGATAACAGCCTCTGAATCTCGGGTGAAACCGAGAGGCTTTCCTTAATGGACGGCATTGGAAACATCCTTTTGGAAATTCAAAAGTTAAAATTCAAAACCAAAAATTACAATTTTATAATTATACAATTGAAAACAATGCCTGTTTTACCATTAATTAAAAACTTTAAAGTTGACTTTTTGGTTTTACCCTTTAAATTTTTAATTTCTAAATGACTTTAAAATAGACCAATATCCACATTAACGCCAGCCCCTGGAACCCTGATATGGCGTCATCCGCCATAATGCCGTTTCCGCCGCGGAGCGCCTGAGCCTGATATGCAGGGAAAGGCTTTATAATATCGAGTATCCTGGCAACAAAGAACCCCGCTGCCAGCCTTTTCCATGTAAAAGGTATCATAAACATTGTTATTAAAAACCCCACGACCTCATCAATTACCACCTGCGACGGGTCCTCATCCTTAAAAATAACCGCGGCATAATTTGACGCCCAGACTCCGGCAAAATAAAGCGCTATTGTTATCGAGGCGTAAAGCCACGGATTCATACCCCTGAAGAAAAAATAGTAAAAAGGGACGAAAGCCGCCGTGGCTACGGTTCCCGAGCCCTTCGGGAAATATCCTGTATAAAAAAACGTCGTAAAGGCTATTATAAATTTTCTCATCATCGGTTATATCCCCTCATCGAACATGCGCTTATTTTTAAAGAAATAATCCAGGCCGGAAATCAGAGAAACAGTTGCCGCCGCGAACATGAGCCAGTACGGGGCGTAATAAACAAACTGCACAAGTATGTCGCCGGTATTTCCAAGCCTCATGAGTATCTCTTCCCATGTCTGCCTTTCATTGAAGTATTCAATGGTGTCCTGCACCACTTTTAAGAAAAGAACCGTGGTTATTGCGGTCATTTCAACAACGGTTTTTGCCTTGCCCCAGTTTGAGGCCATTATTATTTTACCACCCTGGGCCGCCATTATCCTGATGCCGTTTATAAGGAATTCCCTGCTTATTATAATGACCACCATCCATGCCGGAACAAGGTTCAGCTGCACAAAACATAGCATAGTGGAAATTACCAGTATCTTGTCCGCCAGCGGGTCCATAACCTTTCCAAAATCGCTGACTATCTCATATTTCCTGGCAAGAAATCCGTCCAGCCAGTCGGATATAGCGGCAATCGCGAAAAGAAAAAGGGAAATATAATTAAAGACTATATTGGAGGCGAGCAAAGATGGTATAAAGAGCACTATTATAAACATGCGGAACATGGTGATTCTGTTAGGCAGCTTTTTTAACGATTCGCTTATTTTCCTTTTTTCCATTTAAACCGCACCCTTGAGGTCAAATTTTGAATATCCGGTTATTAATACGTCGTAAAATTCCCCGGTTTTCAGCTTTTTTTTGGATTTTACCGCGACATATCCGTCAATATCCGGGGCGTTTTCCTGCGTCCTTGCCAGGTACACGCCGTCAGCAGAGCGCGATATCACGAGTACTTTTTTTCGTTTACCTTTTTCCCTGCGGTTATTATAATAGCAAACTTCAGCCGAGGCAAGGGCTAATATCCCCTGCCTTTTTAGCGCGGTCTCAGCGTTTACCCTTCCTGGAAGTGTATGCGCGTGTGTGCCCGGCTCGTCAGAATAGGCGAATATGCCGGCCTTGCCGATATATCCGGCCTCTATGAATTTTTTCAGGGAATTAAAATCATTCTTTGTTTCACCGGGATATCCAGTAATAAATGATGAGCGAAGGCATATATCAGGGATTTTTTTCTTTACGTCCGTAATTATTTCCATTATCTTATTCATGCCGTGGCCGCGCCTCATTGACTTAAGCAGCCTGTCGGATACATGCTGGAACGGTATATCCAGATACCGGCATATTCTTTCATCCTTCTGCATCACTTTCACCGTTTCCCTGATTACCGCTGCGTCGGGATAAAGGTATAAAAGCCTTATCCAGAAATATTTGTCCGAGCAGCCGCTGATTTTTTTCAGCAGTTCTGGAAGCTTTTTACTCCCGTAATTATCCATGCCGTAATATGTAAGGTCCTGGCTGATAAGATTTATTTCTTTCACGCCGGCGGCAACAAGGTTTTTAACTTCGGCCGCGACATCCCCCATCTTTCTGGATCTGTAAGCGCCTTTTATCGAAGGTATGGTGCAAAAAGAGCACAGGTGGTTGCACCCGTCGGAAATTTTGACGTATGCGGATGCGTTATTCAGCAGAATAGTGTGTTCGCGCGCGGAATAAACGCAGGGTTTTGAAGATATATAAATCCCGCCCTTGTCAATTGCCCGCCTGATATTTGACATGTCATTAATGCCTATCCAGGCATGCACGTTTTTATAATTATTTTTTAGATTTTTAAGGTCCTTTGTGACAAAACATCCCGCCACTATAACTTTCGGCCCTTTTAAGGAAAGCATCTCGGAAATGGCCCCCAGAGCCTCATCTCTTGAGGCCTTCAAAAATCCGCAGGTATTTATAAGGACATAATCGGCTTTTTTTGGGTCGGCTGTCAGCTGGAAATCCCCGAGAAAGGAAAGCATTACCTCGGTGTCCACGGTATTTTTCGGGCAGCCGAGGGAAATTACCCCGAGCTTCACTTAAAAACCGGACAACGCTTCAAAAATAACATCCGCAGCTGCCTACCTGTAATTGGTAAACTGCGTGTCAATTCCGAAATCATGGGACTTTACGGCCTGTATAACTGCCTGCAAATCGTCCCTTTTCGGCGCGGTCACCCTGATTACATCCTTCTGTATGGAAGCCTGTACCTTTTTTAAATTCTGTTCCTTTATGTACTTCACAATCTCTTTCGCCTTTTCCTGGGGAATGCCGTCCTGTATTTTTATTTTCATAACCATTTTATTCATGCCGGACGCGGCCGCCGGTTCGCTTGTAAGGGCCTTAAGCGGGATTCCCCTTTTTATCATCTTGCCCCTTAATACCTCTTCCGACGCCTTTACCTTAAAATCGTCGGTGGTGGTGATTATTATCTCGCGCTCTTCCTGCTTTAATTCAATTGTGGTATTGGTGTCCCTGAAATCATACCTTGTGGTGATTTCCCTCATTGCCTGGTCAATGGCGTTGACCACTTCCTGCATGTCTATTTTAGATACTATGTCAAACGAACTGTCAGATGCCATAAAGTACCTCCATTAATTATAATTAAAATATTATTTTCTTTTTTTACTGCGGTTTTGCAGTGTTTGTGGCCGGCACGGCTGTTGCAACGGGCGCAGCTGTGGGGGCAGGCTCCGGCGTATTTACTGCGGGCCTCGGGTTTTCCCTTTTGAACCCCTGAGATTTGTCAATATACCAGTTTTTACCGGTTTCAAATACCAGGCCGTTTATGACCTCGCCGGATTCGCCGATTGTGCCAAGCGAGTCCCCGTTTACCGTAAATTCAACCCCGCCGGCGTTGCCGACAAGAAAAACTATCCTATTAATGTCCTTGTAATTTTTTTCTTCCCCTCTTTTCAGGAGAAAATCCTCTTCCGGGCTTCCTTCATAGCGCGCCTTCATCCAGACATCTTCCCTTGCGTGGACGGTAACTTTCAAACTAACCGGTGCGGTGACAGTTGCCACATAAATATTGCCGGCCGCGGCCTGCGCCGGCTTGCCTTTTCCCGACAGGACAAATATAAGAATCGCTGCTATTATGACAATAACAATCCCCGCTCCGATGATTATCATGTTTTTCTGATTAATTATGGACAGGTCTATGGACTTGCCCGATTCAAATTCCTTCTGATCGGAATCCTTTATGATATCCCCTACCACGATACGTTCCTTGGTTTTTCCCTTATCCTTTTTTTCCGCCTCCACAACGTCCGGAGAATAATCGAACATCTCGAGCATCTCGCTGATATCAAGTTTTAAAAACTTGGAATAAGTTTTCAGGAAAAACCTCATGTAAACCGGTTTTTCAAAGTGGGCCATATTCTCGTCCTCAAGCGCCTTGATATATGACGGATCCATCTTTAGTATCTTGTGCAGCTCCTCATATGTATATTTTTTTTCTTCCTTCGCCCTTTTTAAAATCTCACCGTAACCTTTTATAGCCATAAATCTCCTTTTTCGCGTGTCCGCTTTTTAAGCGGATTGAATTTTTATTTTTGGACGCCGTTCATAAGGCTGGCCGCGTCTATTTCTTCCGCCCCCTCGGGCGCCTTGAATTCAAATTTTTTCTTCGAAAGTGAAGGCTCTCCGGCGGCTTCATCCGCCGTATAATTTACAGTATCCTCCATTGTTATTTCCATTAGCGCGCCTTCGTATTTAAGCGACATATATTCCGGATTCAGCGTCTTCTTTTCTATTTTCGCAATTATCTCGCTAAAATTCATCTCTTCCTTATCCTGCGGTATCATATCAAGGATGTAATCGTTTTCATCTTCGGTGAGGGTGGTTTTTGAATGGCTTGCGTAATGGGCAATTGTGCCGCCGATTTCAGTGTATATTTTGGTATTGACGCCTGCCGCGTCCAGCGGCTGCCTGATGACCTGGTTTAATTCGGGAGTATAAACCCATATGGTTTTTCCGTTGGAAACCATTATCTGCTCGTTCGGCGACGTATAGTGGACGCGGAACCTGCCTTTTTTTACTATTATCGCCTCGCCTTTGGCTATCTGCGGCGGCGAAGATTCCACGCCGCCTTTTGCCGTAATATTTGTTGTCTTGACCGTTATTTTTGTCCTGGTGGCGTATATTTTTTTACCGGCTGCTTTTATCTTATTTATCAGCGCCGTTACCCTGTCCAAAACCGGCGTTTCCGCGGTTTTCACAGACTCTTCTGACCGGCCTGGCGCGGGTTTTGTTTCCTGGGCCGCGGCCGGTGCCGCCGTCGCAGTTGCCGAGGCTGTCGCGGTTGCTGACGCCGCCGCAGGTGTAACTGAAGGAATAATTCCTTCAATTGCCGCATTGTCTGTATTTGCCGTATTTGTAACCTTGCCATAAAGGCAGGAACATGAAAAGGCCACAAAAACAAGGGACGATATTACGAACAAAACCTTTACTGTATGCTTCATTTTTCCTCCGGGCCTGTATATCCCCGTCTTTCCTTATTATATATATAACACGGTATTACATTTTAATGAGATTTCAGCTTAAATGCAAGGAAAAAATGGATAAAAACGTGTAAAAAGGCCTTAACGGCCCACTTCCGCCAGTTTAATGACCTATTTATTTTTTTAATTGTTTATCCCGTAAATAAACCTGTTCAATTCATCCCTGTCAGGACTGCCGGAATATAACGCTTTTTTGAACATATCAGCGGCGGAAATCTGGTCCCTGTTTTTTAAATATATCATTCCTGCTTCTTCATACGCCTGCCAGTAATTTGGCCGGCTTTCAGCGGCCATTAATAGGCTTTTCAACTGGTCTTTTATATCCGGGATATACGCGTAATCCACCGATAAATTGTAATATATATCCGCCCTGCTGACAAATGTATTGTTGCCGTTTTTTTCATAAAATAAGAGCGCCTTATTATACATCTTTATTGATTCTTTATAATATCCGGTCTGGTACAGTTCGTCTGCTTTCATCGCCATTCTCTCTCCATAAACCGAAAAAAGATCGGCGTCATATTTTGAATTTGAATCATAAATTCCACGGTATGAGTATATTTCAAATATGCCGGGCGGAATAAAGACATCCTTTTCTGAAATTTTATATAATATTCCCTTTATTTTTGCGCAATATTTTCCCGCCCATTTGTCCGGAATTCTGGCGTAATGGCTGAAATATACCGGCCGATTCCCGATAAAATGGTTTATAATGCCTGTTATGTTTTCCATCGCGAAATTCCCGCGCAAATTAATCCCGCCGTATCTTTTTACAAAATCATTTATCCCCCACTCGTTCTGAATGGTGCCTATATTCAAATTTTCAACATCCGGCGCGACGCGCAGCACATTTTTAAAATAAATCACCGGAATGCAGCAGCTGTCCAGCTCCCCTATATAAAAGCTCCGGGGTTCAAGGGTTTTGATTATATTGCCGCCGAAATCATACGCCAGATAATTATTTCTGCTGTTGTTTTTATTAAAATGCGTATATGCTGAAAATATCATCAGCAAAACAAAGGCTGCCACGGCGGTAATCTTCCCGGCCCTGCCTTTCATCTTATTGTAAATCAGGCAATATCCGGTAACGATAAAAATAAATGTTATGTACTGGGCGGGCAGCACAAAGATGTCAATCAGAACCAGGGCGTTGCTGGGGGCGCTGTAAAAAAAAGTGACTATCGCCGCGGTTATTGAAAATATCAGCACATAAAAATAAACCAGCTTTTTGCCCGACTTCCACAGGGCAAAGATTCCCGCCGGAATAAGGGCCGCCAGAAGCAGGTAATCGGCCGCAAATGATTTTACATATTCAACCGCCTGCTGTGTCCTGGCTGCCGCGCCTGAAATGTTCCCGCTAAGATATCCAAGCCTTAATACGGTCCATATAAAACTTTTTAAATTATCCGGTTTTGCCATAAAAATGAAAACACCGTCCTCTCCGGACCGGATGGGCAGATAGGCATACACACTCAATCCCAGGGCAAAGAAAATAATATTTATAATCCACGCTCTTAAATTCAGGTTTTTTTTATACATAAAATATATACATGCAATAACCGGGGCCAGAATTATCATGCTTGGCCAGTGATTGGTCATTGACAGTCCTAATATATAGGAGATCATGTAAAGATATTTTGAATTAAATTTTTGATAAACCCTCAAAGCGCAGTAAATAATTACAGCCAGCAGGAGCAGGTTAAGAATATATATTCCGCCCTTTGCTTCAATTGACTGGTTCCAGAATATCCCGGAAAATGCCAGCGCAGGCAATCCTGTCAATATAACAATTTCATCCGCAGCGCCGAATAATATCTTATTATTTTCCCTCAGGACAAAATATGACGCCAGAATCACGAGAAGCGCGAGAATTATCGAAAAAAGATTCATCCTGAAGGCCGGCGATCCCGGGAGGATAAGCGTAAATATTTTACCCGCCATCGTAAATAACGGATATGACGGCGGATGGGCTATGCCGAGAGTGTATGCGCATGTGATTGTTTCGGGCGAGTCGTCATTTTTGAACGCCGGATATGTGGTATATAAATATATACGGAAAATTATCATGATGATAAATAAAATAATACCAATTTTAACCGGTATGCTTTTCATATATATCCCCATATATAATTTTATCGCCATTATTATTTTATCACATAATATACGGGGTTTCGATATTAATATTTAACTGGAATGTTTTGACGTTTGGGGTGTGCCTTGCGTCAGTTTATAACGTCGTCGTCCCGGACCTGCTTTATGACCGCTAATTTTACCTTTTTCACCTGTATTATCCCGCTGTTTGACCTGGCTTCCAGCAGTATAATATATAGTCCGCTGGGTACAGGGCCCCCCTGTGACGCTGTAAGGTTCCACTGGGCCTGCCCGGACTCAAGCGCGGCTGACATGGCCTTGACCAGCTCGCCGGCGGTATTATATATTTTTATATCCATGCGGCCGGCCGCGCCGGACTGCCATGCTATTGTGGCATTAGCGGTTCCTGACGATAAAACATACGGATTAGGATAAGCTTTCTGCCCGCTCACCATGTTGTTATCTTCACCATTAAGTATATTTATGGATTTTGATACCGAGACGCTTGTGCTGTTCAAATAAAACGCCTGAATCTGAACCTCATAGACACCGGAGCCTACAAGCTCTCCCTGCGGATTTTTGCCGTCCCAGTTATAAATAATTCCAGGCCCGTAATTTATCGGTATTACATTTCCCCGGGCTCCGATTGAAAAAACGTCGGCCATTGTCAGCTTGAGAGCCCCTGAAAGCAGCGGAGGCTGCTGTATCATCTGGACAAGCTCGCCGGCGCTGTTATAAATGGATATCATGGTGTCCTGCTGCGGCGTCATTATCTGCACTTCGAGCACCTTTGTATTCACATGCCCGTATGTGTCAATATCGGTTATCTTTATATAATAGATGCCCGGGGGCAGAACCTGGCCGGAGTCGCTCTCTCCGTCCCAGCTGAATATTACCTGCCCTGCCGCCGGCTGTGAAGGCGATGTCATATTTACGAAATCAAACTGCACCGAAGAACCCGGCCCCGGCACGAAAATCGAAGAAGAAGCGCCGTTTATTATGGTCGTCACTGAGGTTAAAAGCCCGGAAACTGACGAGGTTCCGATTGTCCTTACTTTTTCCCCGGCTTCATTGTAAGCGTCTATTTCAAGCAGGTACGGGTAAGGCGCCGGAGTGGGTGTTATTGTAGGTGTCATTGTATATGTAAAAGTCTGCGTGAATGTCGGCGTGGCCGTAAATGTGGAAGTGAATGTCTGCGTATCAGTGGCTGTAAATGAAGGAGTATAAGTTGGAGTTGCCGTAAAAGTATATGTTGCTGTGGTGGTGGCAGTATATGTGGGCGTCGATGTCTCTGTATTGCTCTGCGTATAAGTCGGGGTGTTTGTCCTGGTGGCTGATTGTGTCGGCGAGGCTGTGAATGTCGGGGTTGCCGTGGGCGTGTTGCTCTGTGTGTATGTCGGCGTATCTGTAGCTGTAGCCGTAAAAGTAGGCGAAGCTGTAAATGTGGGCGTAGCTGTTGGTGTGTCTGTGGGCGAATCGACCGGAGTATCTGTGAATGTAAAAGTCACTGTATAGGTCGGCGTAAAAGTCGGAGTTGACGTATATGTCGGGGTTGCCGTAGCGGTGTATGTATTCGTATATGTTGATGTATAGGTTTGCGTGGCCGTATATGTCGGCGTTGCCGTAAAAGTCTGTGTGAAAGTCGGGGTATCAGTGGGGGTATTGGAAGATACTGTGTTTGTCGGCGTATCTGTGGCGGTATAAGTCGGCGTAAAAGTTGATGTGTCTGTACTTGTGAAAGTAGGCGTATCCGTGGCCGTATAAGTAAAAGTCGGGGTATCTGTGACTGTGAAGGTAAATGTCGGAGATGGTGTAATTGTGAAAGTTGAGGTAGGCGTTGCGGACTGTGTAAAAGTGGGCGTCGCCGTACGCGTGAAAGTCGATGAAGCGGTAAATGTCGGCGACGGTGTCCGTGTAAAAGTAGGATCAACAGTCGGCGACGGAGACCCGGTGTACATAATATAAGCCACATGATTTGTAAATCCATAATCGCTTAATGCCACGTTCTGCACACCCGTTGGAGTAACAGTCGGTGTGGCGGTATATGTGGGTGTCGGCGCCGTAACATTTATTGCAACACACATATTGCTGTTCGTGCCTATTGAAGGATTCAAATAAATGTTCCAGTCGGCTACCGCGACGATTATGTAATACGTTCCCGTGGGATAGTTGATTGGTATGGTAATGGGCAGCTGCCCGCCTTCTATGCCGGAAATCTGGTAGTTTGTATTGGCTGTGCACTGCGTTCCGCAGCCTACGTCGCGGCCGCCGTTTACCTGGCCGGCAGGTACAAGAACGTTAACCCCAGCATCGCTTACGATAATATCCTGGCCCGTGGTATTTCCCACCCTTAACGCGCACTGCGTTGAGAGCGCCACAAAATATCCGATCTGCCTGTTTGCCGTATCGCTGGCGTATGTAAAATTTAGGTTGAGCGTCTGGCCCGCAATTATATTTATGGTACTTGGCGTTATGGCTGAAACTGTGAAAACTGCGTACAGCTGTGATATAAACAAAACAAGAGCCGCTGAAAAAAACAGGCTCTTTAAAAAGCGCCCCAGCTTCCCGGCGCTTTTTTTAATCATTTTCACAACCATTACACTGCCGCTTTTTACCCGTTAAGTTGTTAAACGTGTCGCCCAATAGCGCTAAAAAATCATCAATTTCTTTTTTCATTGGAAAACGGTTTGCCGCAACCCAGAAACAGGCTACGCCTGATGTATTTGAAGGGTCTGTAATTGACCAGCTCACCACTACATTGCTGCCGTATGTGGCCGTAGTACAGCCGCTGTCACAGCCGACAAAATCGGTAACGGCGGGTATAGTGTCCCATATTCCGAAAGTATTGGAGGCAACATCATAATTATGATAATCAAAACAATATGTTATCACCTGCCCCAGGGCCACGTTCGTGGCACTGATAGTTTTTGTAATGCTCACCGGCGCGCACGGTGTTGTAAAATGCTGCCTCACAAGGTTTGAGTCCCCGGTTGTTAATGCATCGCAGCCGGAGTTATATGACATGTACGGCACCCAGCCGCCGTAAGTCGCGCCGTTAAAAACCGGGTCCGTTATTGAATCATCGCTGTTCCCGTTTGCCTCGCAGGTATAAGCCGTCTCTGTCCAGCCCGAATCATCGTAAGCCAGAGTGTTCCAGCCCGTGGGGAAAAACTGGGCGTTGGACGTGGAAAATATATTGCCGTCTGCCATCTGCCGTATATTTGTTGTGTTTCCATCACTGTAAGCTACTACACTATTGCCGTTGTCCATTGTTATCAGGAGTTTATATGTCACCCTGCATATGCTTCCCTCGGTATCGTAATAATTTATGGCCAGCACATGCGGCCCGCATTTTGTCAGGCAGCCGGTCACGTCTTCGGTAAATGTCACATCCCATGGGCTGTTGGATGTAATGGTTCCGGTATTATAAATAAGGCAGCCGTCAATGTAAGCGGCAAAACAGTCATCTGCGGATATGATAAGCTGGGCGGATGTTATTGCAAGGGCGTTTAAGGTTAATGGTAGGCATAACAAAATAATGAATAAAACAGCCCCGTATAAAAACATATTAGCGCGTTTGAATACGTTCATATTTTTAAATGCCTCCAGCTTAGAACTCCCCGGTTAAGCTTCCCTTATTATTATATCTTAACAACATGTCTTGGTTTTCACGTTAAGATACATGGTATCACAAAACAGCACGAATGTTCATTGTATAAGTTATTGTAGAAAATATATATTAGATTGGAATATTAGTCAATGTTTTAGTGGTTTTTAGTGGCGTTCATGGCTTAATCGGTTAAGCGAAAACCTTACTCGCCCTTCCATTCCCTCGGCTTATTGCCGTCGGCAGAGGTTATCAACCCTTTTTCCTCCATCATGTCAACTATCCTTGCCGCCCTTGAATATCCTATGCCAAGCTTTCTCTGGAGGTATGAAGTTGATATTTTGCCCTTGTCCCTGGCAAAGTCGCAGGCGCGCTTGTATAAATCCGGATCCATGTCATCTTCGTCGGAAAAACCCGCGCCTGTCGGCAGGTCGTCTTCTTTTATGTTAAACTCGTCGGAATAAACCGCCTTGCGCTGTTTTTTGATGAATGAAACTATTTTTGGGATTTCGTCCCTGACAAACGCAGCCTGTCCCCTCACCGGTTTTACCATGTTGGCCGGATTGTAAAGCATGTCCCCTTTTCCCAGCAGGGCCTCGGCGCCTTTGGTGTCCATTATTGTGCGCGAATCGATCTGTGATTTTACTTTGAAGGCTATACGTGAGGGAAAGTTTGCCTTTATTATCCCGGTTATAACGTCAACCGACGGCCTCTGCGTGGCCAGTATTATGTGAATACCTACCGCCCTTGCAAGCTGCGCCAGCCTTTGAAGCGATTCTTCAACGCTCGATTTTGCCATTGTCATCAGGTCGGCAAGCTCGTCTATTATAAGCACGATAAATGGCAGCGACTTTTTAAAATCCTCCGGCTGAACGTCCGGATCCTTTCTTATATCCTCGTTAAACTCCATCACCTTCCTGTTATATATTTCTATGTTCTGCGCCCCTTCTTCTGATAAAAGGTCATAACGCGACTGCATCTCCGCCACCAGCCTGCGTAAGACATAAGCGGCATGTTTAGGATCCGTGATTACCGGCGCTATCAGGTGGGGCATGTCGTTATACTGCGTGAGCTCAACTTTTTTCGGGTCAACAAGAAGAAGTTTTACTTCGTCCGGCGTGGCCTTATAAAGAATGGACATTATTATTGAATTTATACATACTGATTTACCGGACCCTGTGGATCCGGCGATTAACATATGCGGCATATCCTCGAGCCTTGCTATGATGGGTTTTCCTGAAAGATCCCTTCCTATGGCAAGCGTCAAAAGCGAAGGCGAACCGGTGAAGAGTTCGTCTTCTATGAGTTCCTTTAAATAAATTGTCTTCTTCTCGATTTTTGGGACTTCAATGCCGAGCAGGGATTTTCCCGGCACAGCCGCTACCCTGACCATTTCAACTTTCATGGCAAGGGCGATATCGGCGGAAAGATTCTCCACGCGCGACACTTTTACTCCGGTCGCCAGTTCAAGGTCAAAACGCGATATTACCGGGCCGTCGACCACATTTACTATTTCCGCCTCAATGCCGAAATCTGAAAGGGTTTTTTTAAGTTTTTCCGCGTCAGGAGCGTAATCATATTCCTTTTCGCCGTCAGCGGCTTTTTCAGATTTTAACAGCGATGTAGGAGGCAGTGTGTAATCGCCTTTTATTATTAGCGCCTGCGTCGCCCCCTGTTTCTTTTCCGCCTCAACCTGGCGGGTTATGGTAAGTTTTTCCTTTTTTTTCGGCTTTTCCTCTTCAACATCCTCGTCTTCGTCTTCTTCCTTTTTATCCTTCTTTTTTTCTTCGGAAGAGTTTTTTTGTTTTTCCTTATTTGTTTCCTTTTTTCTGTCATCCTTTTTTCCGCTTTTATCCGCTTCCTCTTTTACCTTTTCAGCGGTCTCCCTTATTGAACCTGTAAGAACAGAGCCAAGATAGGCAAAAAATCCGGCGCCAGCTTTTATGGCTTCCTTTCCTATCTGATAAACCGCTATAAGGAGCTTTTCCCTGCCGAGCAGCACAAGCGATACCACAAGTATAATTAATGTTCCTATATATGCGCCGACAATATTAAACCACTGTGACAGAAATTTCGCGCCGAATTTCCCGAAAACACCTCCGGTATAAAAAATGAAATCCCTGTCAAATATCCTGTAGTACGCCGGCGTCTTGAGCCAGAAACCCGCAAGCTCTTTTGAGCTGTAAAATACATCCACTTTAGCCAGCTTAAATGATTCAGCTTCCGGCCCCGAGAATATAAGGGCCAGAAAGAGAGAAAGCCCGGCCGCAAGCAGGGCGAAACCGAGTGTTATTCCGGCTTCATGGTGTTCCTGCTCTTTTTTGAGCATATTAAGACCGAAAAAACCCACAATAAAAGGGATGATATAAGCTGCTTTTCCTATTATAAGGTAGAGCACCCTTGAAATAACCTCGCCGAATATGCCCAGCAGGTTCCTGTCGTTGACTGTTATAAAAGAACAGAATATTATGGCCGCGCACAAAAGATATCCCAGCCCGGTAAAAATCCCGGAATCTTTTGATTTTTTTGCGCTGTTTTTCGGCGCTGACTTTGAGGCTGTTTTTTTTGCCAAAATTTTTCTCCGCCTTCATTTTGTGTCTTTATTTTGCCTGACATTGCCGGTTATTTTATGGCCCCTTATTCTAACTTACCCGACTTATTATTTCACTAATAAAAACAACGTGGAACTCATTATAAGCTCCACGTTGTTTTTGGTGTTACCCCTTTTGCATTTCGCATGAGAGTATTTATTTTTTTTTCTTTTTCGCTGCTTTTTTCTTTGCCATGTCTTGATCACCCCTTCCATGTTGTAGATTTTTTATTGTTAAACCCTTTTTTCTTGTATCTTGTGTCTGGTTCCATCGTTGTATCCTACAGGTAGTATATATTATATGCTGTTTTTGTCAACATCATATTGGCTATTTATTGCCATTTATAATCATTTTTACAGTTTTTTTGTACCATTTTTACGTTTTTTATCATTTTCCATACTTTTTTGTTGACATTTTTTCCACAGGTTATTAACAGTTCATTAACACTAACAAAGTTAACCAGCATTTTGGTGACTTTCGGTCAAAAATGTTTTTCTACTGCGTTACAAATTTTTCCCCTTCCGCCATAATATCATTGAGCACCTTTTGGTCCTTTGCTTCGCCGTAGAGCCTCACTATGGGCTCTGTCCCGGAGAATCTTGTCATTATCCATGTGTCTTCGCCGAGCATAAATTTAAATCCATCCACGGTTATTGTGTCTTTAACGGTGTATTTTCCGATTTTCGCCATTTTTACATTTTTTAATTTTTTTATCAGCGCTTCTTTTTTTGCCGGCGTCAGTTTGAAATTTTTTCTGCTTGAGAGAAACACGCCCGTCCTGGCCTCAAGCTCCTTTAAAAGCGTCCTGATATTTTTCTTGGTTCTTGCGGCCATTTCCACCACGAGCAGGCACGCCACAATCCCGTCTTTTTCAGGCACATGCCTGTAAACCGTAAGCCCGTTGGATTCTTCGCCGCCTATTATAATATCCTCTTTTGTCATTATTTCGCCTATGTACTTGAACCCCACTGGCGTTTCATGAAGCTTGAGTTTGTAAAGTTTGGCCACCTTGTCTATCATGTGCGATGTCGCCACGGAGCGCACCACCGAGCCGTGCCAGTCCGGCCTGGTTTTTACAAGATAATCCAGGAGCAGCGGGAGTATCTTGTTTGCCTGAATGTAGGCGCCGTCCGAATCAATTATTCCGTATCTGTCCGCGTCGCCGTCGGTGGCGATACCCAGCTCCGCCTTTTCCTTTTTTACCGCGGATATCAGGTCCTGCACGTTCTTCTCCGACGGCTCCGGCGGGAAGCCGCCGAAAAGGACGTCCTTTTTGTCATTAATCACCCTTATATTGGCCCCGAAATCCGAGAGCAGTTTGTCAAGATATCCCCTGCCTGTCGCAAAAAGAGGGTCAACTATGATTTTTTTCTTTGATTTTTTTATTACATCAAAATCCACTATCTGTTTTATCCTGTCCAGGTACTCTTCCGAAGGGTCAAAAACCTTTATCATCCCCTGTTTTACGGCCGTTTCCCTGTCCATTGTCTTTACTACCTTTAATTTTTTTACATTGGCCTCTATAGCGTCGGTTTCATCCGGAGTCGCCGGGCCGCCCCATGAAGGCGAGAACTTCAGGCCGTTATATTCCGGCGGATTATGTGAGGCCGTAAAATTTATCCCGCCCGCACCTTTTTTTCTTATGATCTGGTACGCTATCACGGGAGTCGGCGTGTCCCTGTTACACAGGAGAGACTTTATGCCGTTGCCCGCCATAACTTCAGCCGCTGTCTGCGCGAATTTATCGGATAAAAACCTCGCGTCCCCGCCTATAATCACGGGTTTTCCATTAAGTTCTTTTTTTGATTTTATATACGAAGCGATAGCCTGGCATGCGGCTTTTACATTGTCAAAGGTAAAATCATCGCTGATTATTCCCCTCCAGCCCGATGTGCCGAATTTTATGTCGGTTTTATTTCCCATATAAGAGCCTCCTTTAAGATGAAGTTTGATTGTTGTTTCAGGCGTGCGGCAAAAATTACGGTTTTATCCCGTTATCTTTTTCTTCAAAAGTTCATTGACCATCTGCGGGTTTGCCTTGCCGCCTGTGGCCTTCATTACCTGCCCTACAAGGAAGCCGATGCCTCCGGCCTTTCCGCCTTTTATATCATTTACAACTCCGGCGTTTGCGGCAATCACTGCGTCAACCGCCTTTTCTATTACCGATGTATCCGAAATCTGTACGAGCCCTTTTTCCTTCACTATGGTTTCCGCGTCGCCGCCTGAGATAAACATCTCGTCAAATACTGTTTTGGCTATTTTTCCGCTTATGGTTCCGTTTTTGATGAGCTTTATCATCCCGGCAAGTTTTTCCGGGGTTATCTTTACCTGCGATATTTTTTCCATGCCTGCCTTTGACATTCCCGCTGCCATGTCCCCCATGATCCAGTTCGAGCACTGCTTGGCCTCGCCTGATAATTTCGCGGCCTTTTCAAAATAATCCGCTGTTTCCTGGTCCGAGGTCAGTACTCCGGCGTCATAGGCGGGTATTGCATATTCTTTAACGAACCTCTCGGCCTTCTGAAGCGGCAGTTCGTGGAGTTCCCTGAATATTTTATCAATGTAACTTTTTTCAATTACCAGCATCGGCAGGTCCGGTTCCGGAAAGTATCTGTAGTCATTGGCCTCTTCCTTGGACCTCATGGGCTGCGTCTTTCCCTTATTAAGGTCCCAGAGCCTTGTCTCCTGGACAATGCGCTCCCCGGCTTCAGCCATTTTTATCTGCCTCTCCACTTCATATTCAATGGCCTTCTGCACGTTCTTAAATGAGTTCATATTCTTTATTTCAACCTTGGTGCCGAATTTATCCGCGCCTTTCAGCCGCACGGAAACATTGGCGTCGCAGCGCAGCGACCCCTCTTCCATGTTGCAGTCGGAAACATCCGTGTATTTAAGTATGGCCTTTATTGTATTCAGGTAAAGGTAGGCTTCCTCGGGCGAGCGCATATCCGGCTCTGAAACAATCTCCGCAAGCGGCACCCCGGCCCTGTTATAATCCACAAGGGATTCTTCCGCGTCGCCGATCTGCCCGGACTTGGTCAGGTGTATCAGCTTTCCGGCATCCTCTTCCATGTGAAGGCGTGTAATTCCTATTCTTTTTTTCCCGCCATCTTTGTCAACAATGTCAATCCACCCTTTTACCGCAATGGGCATATCATACTGCGATATCTGGTATGCCTTGGGAAGATCCGGATAATAATAATTTTTCCTGTCAAATTTTGATTTTTCCGCAATTGTGCAGTTCAATGCCAGCCCGGCTTTCACTGCGTGATGAAGCACCTCGCCGTTAAAAACAGGAAGGCTCCCTGGCAGCCCCAGGCAGTTCGGGCAGATATAGGTATTCGGCTCCGCGCCGAAAAAATTCCTGCATGAACAGAATATCTTCGTCTTTGTATTGAGCTCTGCGTGTACCTCGAGCCCTATGACTGTTTCGTACTTGTTGTCTGTGCCCATTATATTCCTTTTTTATTCCTTTGCTTCCGGCTCTTCCTTCTTAAACTCGGCCGTCTTGCCTTCCCATTCCTCTTCAGAAAGTATTACGAGCGGCCTGTCGGAATAATTCTCCGTGTCCTGCCCCTCGGTGTCGATGTCATCAGAGCCGCATGTCGCGCACTGGATGGAAGTTTCCATGTCCCCTGAATCTTTCTGGTCGTACCTGGTGAATGTCCCGCCGGCGTATTCCCATAATTCAAGCGGTTTGTAATCTGTTACCATAACCAGAAATCCGGTCTTGTTTCCGCAGTTCCTGCAGTTCATGAAGTCCTCCTCAAAGTTTTGGCTTTATTGTGTGCCAGTTTGTTTTTTTCTGGTAAAAATCCGCGATGTCAAATATCAGCTGTTCCTTAAAAGGCGCCGAGAGCACCTGCATCCCGATTGGCAGCCCCGCGGCGTCAAATCCCGCCGGGACAGACATGCCTGGCATGCCGGCCATATTGGGGGCTATTGTAAAGATATCCGAAAGGTACATTGTAAGAGGATCCGCGGCTTTTTCCCCGATTTTGAATGCCGTCGTGGGAGAAGTGGGAGTCAAAATAACGTCCACGTTTTCAAAAGCCCTGTCAAAATCCTGCTTTATAAGCGTCCTTACCTTCTGCGCTTTTTTATAATAAGCATCATAATATCCCGATGAGAGCACGTATGTACCCAGCATTATCCTGCGTTTTGTTTCCTTGCCGAAGCCCGCGCTTCTCGAAGCCTTATACATATCTATCATATTGTCGGCGGTTTTGTCCCTTAAGCCGTACTGGACCCCGTCAAACCTCGCAAGATTTGATGAAGCCTCCGCCGGCGCCACAACATAATAAACATCAAGGGCATATTCAGTATAAGGAAGGCTTATCTCACGCACCGTCGCGCCGCTGTTTTCCAGGAGTTTTACAGCGTCCATTATCTTTGATTTTACCTGCGCGTCCATTCCGTCAATAAAATATTCTTTTGGAAGTCCTATTTTCATTCCTTTAATATCCGGCCTGATATTTTTCGCGTAATCCGGCACGTCAACAGGCGCCGATGTGGAATCTTTCGCGTCAATCCCGGCCAGATGTTTCAACAGTATGGCGTTATCGCGCACGCTCTTCGTTATAGGTCCAATCTGGTCAAGCGAGGAGCCGAAAGCGATAAGGCCGTAGCGCGATACCCTTCCGTATGTGGGCCTTAGTCCCGTGACATTGCACAGCGATGCCGGCTGTTTTATTGACCCGCCGGTGTCGGAACCGAGCGCTGCAATGCACATATCCGAGGCTACTGCGGCAGCCGAGCCTCCTGAAGAGCCGCCGGGTACGCGTGAAAGGTCATATGGATTGTGGGTTGTCTGGAATGACGAATTTTCTGTTGATGATCCGAAGGCATATTCGTCCATGTTCAGTTTTCCGGTAAAAACTGCCCCGGCTTTTTCAAGATTTTGCAGCGCTGTGGCGGTATAGGGCGGTTTATAGCCTTTGAGCATCTGCGCCGCGCAGGTGGTTTCATATCCGTCAAGGCACATATTATCCTTGATGCCTATTGGTATCCCGGTGAGTTCGGTAACGTTGTCGTTTTTTAATATGCGTTCTTCGGCTTTTTTTGCCCGGGAATAGGCCAGCTCTTTTGTGAGCATAAGATAGGCTTTTACTTTCGGGTCAACGGCTTCAATGCGGCTGTAAACGCTGTCGAGTATTTCCGATGGCTTTATCTTCTTCTCTAAGAGCTTTAAGTGCAGCTCTTCTATTGTAAGGCTGTTTAATTCCATCTTTACTATGCTCCTGTAAAAGGGGTCTATATTATTTTTGGAACCTTAAAACCGTTGTTTTCTATCGAAGGGGCCGCGTCAAATACCTTTTTCCTGTCGATTGAATCCTCAACTTTGTCTTCACGCGTTACATTTTTCATGTCCATGACAAAATATGTGGGCTCGACATTTTCGGTGTTTATCTTTGAGAGCCTGTTAATATGCTCCAGGATATCCGAGAGCTGCTTTGTGTACTCATCCACCTCAGACTCGCTGACTTTAAGCCTGGAAAGATTTGCTATGTATTCAACATCTTTGCGCGTAATCGCCATATTTTTCCACCTTTAAGCAAAATTCGTGCCATATCATGCAAAGTGGCAAGCCACGGGCTTTTACCCGCTCCATTTTTGGTCCGGGAATTCGCGTCCGCGTATGAAGCAACCACGGAATAAATTTATCACAAAAAAAATGGTTATTCAAGGTAAAATTGAACTGGCCGGGCGGGTAAATGCTTTTAAAATTTCAGTCTATCTCCTGCCTTGCGCTTTCGCTCCAGGAAAACCCCGGCATAAAAGCTTTAAGCAGTTCCTCATAAATTTTGACGTCAACTGCTTTTAAATTTGACGCGGACGCTTTCGGGTCCAGTATAACTATCGCAAATTTTCCGGTTTTTTTCACGGAATCAATATCAAAAACAGTTATGGTGGGAAGTTCTTCGTCATATTTATACATTATAAGCTCCCACGGCATCCTGTTTGTGTAATATTCCCTGGGCCTGCCCGCCGAAGTGCAGCAGGCTGTAAGGGCAAATATCGGGTCAACCCCGCCAAATACCGCCGTGTCAGAAATGGAGAATTTCAGTATATTTAACCCGGCCATATTTTTTTCAAGTGTTCCATATGCGGGTTTTAATTCTTTAACGGAAGCAAGCTCGGGGTTTGTGTAATTGCCGGAAAGCTGCCGCGCCGCTTCCATTTTTGCCGGGTTAAGGCTGTATCTTGTTATAAATACGGCCGATACCAGGACAATCACCGCTGACGTTATCATCCATACCCTGAAAAAAAAGAGTACACCGGGGATTTTATATTTCTCCTGCGGCTTCTTTTTTTTTCCGGATTTGCTGTTTTTTTTCATTTCGTTTCCCCATTAAACGGATCCCGCCACTGCCATCCGCTTTTGCCGGTCTTTCTTAACCTCTCCAGCCTTCGTATTGTTATCTCGGCAAAGACCGGGTCGTTGTCGCATGTAAAAACCTTCCTGCCAAGCTTTTCACCGGCAATTAATGTGGTTCCTGAGTGTGAAAAAAAATCTCCGGCAAGGCTCCCTTTTTTGCCCGAGGATTCCATTATGCGTTCAATGGCCTTTAAGGGCTTCTGCGCGTAGCAACCCGGGACATTTTCCTCAAGCCTGTAAAATACCTGCTGGATGTCAACCCATACATTGCCCGGCCTTATAAAACCGGAAATCGAGCGGCCGCTGTTTTCTGTCAGCTTTCCGTCCACTTCCTTATAATAACCCTTGAGTATCCTGGGTATTTCGCTGTAAATCACCTTAAAATAAGGCTTTCCTTTTATATAATAAAGCAATTCCTGGCGCACCCACATCCAGTTCTGCTGCGTGCCGTACCCGCGCTGGTTGCGCATTGTTATAAAATTTCTCGGCGTAAAACCCTGGAAATCCCTCATCATGGAAATAAAATCCGGCAGGGGCTGAAATCCGTCCTTAACATCCGCGCCCAGCCATATATAAAAAGAAGAATCTTTTGCCATCACGCTTTCAGCATTTTTGACCCACCGGGAAGAAAAATCAATATACTTTTTTATATCCTTCCTGAAAAGGTTCCTTGTGTTTACATTTCCCACGGCGACATTATACGGAGGGTCGTTTATCATAAGTGAGGCTTTCTCGCCGCTGAAAAGTTTTTCCACATCCTCTTTTTTTTGTGCGTCAAGCACCCCTACCCTGTGGCCATTTATCCTGTCAGTCCAGACCTGTCCGGGTTTAAGCCTGCATTTTTTAAGGGCCCTTGCCCTGTCCGGGCCGTCAACATCAAGCCTCCCAATTTTTTCTTTTGTATCGGACATTAATCCACCCTTCTATAATAAATGTAAGTTCTTGCCGGTCTCCCAAATGGCAGGCGGGGCTTTTATTGTTTTTCCTCTTCCTCGCGGCTTAGACGTTTTTTTGCGTCTTCATACAGCATTTTTATCTTCTGATCTTTTTCTTTAGACTGCTCCCACATATCCATGGCCGAGGAGAACTCCCCTTCTTCATAATATGTCCTGCCCATGAGGTTATAAAGCTGGTATTCCTCCGGGAAATCAGAGATTGTATCCTCAAGGTATTTCTGCTCTTTTTTCCTGTCATGCTCCCCGTAAAGCCTGGCAAGGAGAATATGCGCGGCCTGTGAAGGATATTTTGCGGCGTAGTCTGAAAGTTCTTTTACAGAATCGTCAAACTTGGCCTTTTCATAAAAATCCGCATCGTTGTCCGGATCCACATATTTAAAATAGATGGCTGCTTTTGCGGGATTTACGAAAAGGACGCTCTCCGAATCAAAATAAGCCGGTTTAAAGCCGGCGGTTTTTAATTTCCCGCCGAGCGCGCTGCCCCGTGGCAGGAGAAATGAATTTATCCCGTATTTTTCCAGTATTGGCGCCGGGTCAAGTTCGTTTTTCAATATAACGGAATATTCCCTCCTGACTTCGTCGGGCCGCTCTCCCATGCCGTCATACATCAGTTTATACGCAGGGGCGTAATAATAAACATACGACGCCCAGTTCAGTGTGGTAAAAAGATTTTGCGGCGGTTTTTCCGCGGTTATATAGGCAATCGCGCCGTCCGGATATGGTTTCTTTTTCGGCTCCATGAATTTATAAAGGCCGTAACACAGCAGCAGCGGTATCATCACGGAGTATAAAACTGTTTTTACGGAAGCCAGGTCGCTTTCCGTCCATTTCCTTGGCCAGACAAAGCTCCACCTGAATATAAGGCCCGTATAGTACATTACCATGGGCAGGGTTGCGGCGATAAAAACAGGCTCAAATGCCATATTTGCGCAGCATGCAAGAATCAGAGCCGCGGACATTCCCAGGTCCTTTATTAGTTCCGCTTTTCTTCCCACGTCAGAACCCTTCTCGTTGAAAGCAAGTGAAAGAATAAATACAATAAGGTAAAGGCAGAGCAGGACAAAGTGTACCGGCTCCATTCCATGCGTGGAAAAAGCCTCTTTCCACAACGCTATTCCCTGTGAAAAATGCGCCACCGGGTCCGTATAAACAGAAGTGAACGCCGGAGAAAGAAGCGTCGCCAGTGAAACGCACGCAAGGGATATCAAAATGGCAGGAGAATCATATTTATCCCTTTTTGAAGGCACCTCTGCAGCGTCTGCAATGTAATAAAGGGTGTATATGGCCGTCAAAACCGCTGCGGCCGGCGCTGTGGGCGATGTGTTTGCCCAGAAAAGCGCGGCAAAAGGAAGCGTGTAATAAAGCATGGCGTTTTTTCTGGAGGGCTCCTGCTCAAGGACAAATATAAAATACGCTGTAAGAAGCGCCGCCACAAGCGATGGTGATATCCTTGAATAATAATTAAGAAGCAGCATGCCGAGCAGCCCTATCGGCATTGTTACTGAAAGGTATTTTCCCTGTTGTTTTTTAAAAACCGCCAGAAATATAAAAATGGCCATTAATAAAAGCGCGGCAAACTTGATATACCTCAGGTTGTTTATCCCGTTTAAGACAAGCGCCGAGGCATATACGGAGAGGTCAAAGAGCCAGGAACTTTTGTCCCATTTCACGCCTCCGGCATATGAAATCTCATCAGCCTTTGGAAAGGCGAGATCCTTCACAAATTCCTTGCCTGATACCACATGCCTGTATGTAAGGTCGTCAGTGAAGGAAAAATAACTCGCGGAAAATATTGCAAATACAAGCGCCGCCGCGAATATTGTTTTTAAGGCCGTGTCGATCATCCTCTGCATAATATCTCCCCTTTTTTCAACACCCCTGACAGGCGGTTTTTTTAAATTTTTATCTTTATAAAATTGAGGTGCGCTGTCTCCCCGTCTTTGTTGGAAATCGCATGCGTCTCGCCAGCTTCAACAAGGAACGAGTCCCCGGGTTTCACATTAAACGACTGTCCTGCGCACTTAAATACCGGAGACCCGGAGATAAAATAAAATAATTCCTGCTCATCCGCGTGCAAATGCTCCTTTATTTCATCCCCCTGCCTCAAATAAGCGGTCCCGAAGGCGTATTTTCCTTCAGCAGTAAAAAGGTATTTTGAGCCGGAAATTTTGTTCTTGAATTCAACATCCGAATCGTTAATGTGCTTCATTTTAGCAAACTCCTGTATACGGCGATTGTGCCGGTTTCCATCTCTTTCCTGTAATAATTGTCAAGGTACGCCTGAAAAGCGTTATACTTGCCCCTTTCCAGGACGGCCCAAACCGGCCTGTGGTTAAATAACACCCCGGTTACGGAATCCCTGTCCTGTTTATAAAGTTCCAGCGGGTAGGAATAGATATATTTTGTGGCCGCCTGCGAGCCGGTCATAAAATAAAGTTCCGGCATATTTGGCCAGGCAAAAAGAAAATATTTATCCCTTTCAATACCGTCAGATGAGGAATTTATCAGTCTTCCCGCCGCCTGAAGATCATAATAATAATCAATGGTCAGCCTTCCTGTCTTTAAATATAAATCTGTTTTCATTATATAATACTGAAAAACCATTATGCCGCATATAATTACCCCCGCGGCGGCCGCCGCAGGCAGAGCCGATTTCCACATTTTTTTCAGCCGCAGCGCCGCGTCTTTTATGAGTTCAGCTGCCGCAAGCGCCATTACAGGCGTCAGTATCAGGTAGTAATGCGGGTAAAGCGCCTTAAAGAGCATCACACCTGAAAACAAAACAACAAACGATATAAAAAGCATGGCGTTGTAGCCGGATGATGGTTTTTTCAGGGCAAGCACTCCTGCATATAGCGTTCCGGCCAGCAGGATAATATTCTGCATCACAAACATCCCGGCGCCCAGCTTTATTATTGTAAAGGCGCTGAACTGCACGCCGCTGGCGGCGAAATAAGCGCCGTACGCGATTACGCTGTCAAAAAATTCCCTGGCTATTCCTTTGTAAAGCAGCCATCCGGATACGGCGGCAATCAGGGAGAAAAACCCCGCCAGAAACCATGTCAGGCAATGTCCCTTTTTTTTGCCGCAATAGAGAAATATATAAGACGCCGGCGCAAGTATAAAAAATATGGCTGTTGTATCAACGGCAAGGGCCGCCGCGGCGAAAAATCCCGATATAAAAAAATTCACATGCTCATAGCCTTTTTCATCCTGCACGGCGAACAAAATGGAGGCAAGTATGGGAAACTGCGCGAATATTTGCGGATAAGACCCCAGCCCCTGCAGCATGTAATTGTTCAAAAAAACCGTGTAAAAAAGGGACGAGAGCATCGCGTAAAAAGCCGAAGCGCTGACGCTCCTTGCCAGCATATAAACCAGAAGCGCGGTGAAAAAAACATATAACATTGTAAAATACCTTATCGAATCCGCCGTTGCCCCGAAAAGCGAAAACGCGGCTTTGTACATGTGATAAACCAGCGGCGGATTATAATCAAAAATATCCCTGTAAGGCGTGCTGCCCGCCGAGATATTCTTTGCCATGTAAGCAATCGTGCCCTCGTCCCTGTCCAGAGGCAGCTCCAGCGACTGCCATCTGAAAAATCCGATAAATGAGGCGAGGATGAATAAAAAAATCAGCTCTTTCCACGCGATGCGCCTTAAGTCCACTGTCATAGGGCGCCTTTCAGGATGGTTTTTACTCCTGCTTCGTCCATGGCCACGGGATTATATGACATTGAAGCTGAGTATTCAACCCGTTCAATTATATCGCCCATCTTTTCCCCCGCCCTGGGTAATATTTCAGATATCCTTGAGGGTATCCCGAATGCCCTGTTCATGGATTTTATTTTTTTAACCAGGTCAACGCCCGTGGCTTTTTTTATCTGTTCAAGCTGTACGGCAATTGCCGCCATATTGTATTCAAGGACTCGCGGCAAAAGCACGGCGTTTACAAGGCCGTGCGGAAGGTTCAGCACCGCTCCCACCGGGTGGCCGATGCCATGGGCAGCCCCGAGCCCCGCGTTTGCAAATGCGAGCCCTGCTGTAAAACTTCCGAGCATAACGTTATATCTTGCCTTCCTGTCACCGCCGTTTTTATAGGCCTTGGGCAGGCCGTCCACTATAAGGGTCATTGCCTTTAATGAAAGTATCTCGGTGAGTTCATTTGAATTCTTTGAAAAAAGCGATTCAACCGCGTGGGTTAAGGCATCCATTCCGGAATATGCGGTAAGCTGTTTCGGCAGGGAAAGGGTAAGCTCCGGGTCAATGATAACTGCGGACGGCACCAGCGACTCTCCGCGCAGCGAAATTTTTATTCTCTTGTCCGTATAATAGAGGACCGCATTCTTTGTGGTCTCAGAGCCGCTGCCCGCGGTGGTCGGGATGGCTATGAGATAACCGGTATCCTTCCTCACCGGAATTTTTGCGTCCAGATACTCTGTTACGCTCAGGTGATCCTTATATATCCCGGAGACCGCCTTGGCGCAGTCAATTGCGGAGCCGCCGCCGAGCCCTATGAAAAAATCTGCCCTGTAGCGTTTTGCCAGCTCGCACGCCCTGTCCACGGTCTCCACCGAAACCTCGGGCTCAACGCCTTCAAAAACAAAAACCTCTTTTGACTGCTTCCTGATAAGTTTTTTTACGGTATCAAGGGCGCCTGATTTTCTGGCAAAATTATGGCCCGTTATTATGAGCCCCTTTGAGCCTTTTATTGGAAGTGTTGACAGTTTTTCCAGCGAATTAAATCCCGCAAAAACCCTGCCCGGAAATAGCATTGAAAAATCCTTCATATTATGGCCGCCCCGGCATATCCCACGACTTCGGACATATCACCCGAGGCTTCGCCGGAATTTGAATATTTTAATATTTCAGCACGCTTCGCCCCAAGGGCGGCGCACGTCTTTATCATCACATAAGCAGGCAAAACGCCGCACATTGAAATTGAATCATTCACAACAGTTGAATACATTTTTTCTCCGTCAAGTTTTTCTATTAATTCAAGGACCTTTTCATCCTTTTCCCGCGCGCTCTCAGCGCTTTCATAATGTGTCATATCCGATGAGGCTATTATCAGCGCCTCTTTTCCTTTTATGGCCCCGGCAATTGCGCCGGCAAGGTCTGTTAATGCTTCCCTGTTGCTTTCCCTGACACATACGGGCACTATGGAAATATCCTCCCGCAACACCTGCAGGAAAGGGAGCTGAACCTCAATGGAATGCTCCCTTGAATGCGCGGTTTCATCAGCTTCAGCGCGGCCGCATTTTTTTATAATATCAGCGGCTGTTTCGCCGTCAACTCTTACCGGCCCCATAGGCGTGAGCCAGGCTCCGCCCGGATAAACCGAAATTCCCTTTCCCAGCCCGGTATGATTTGGGCCGAGTATTATTATTAAGCCGGGTATTTCAACACTTGAAAAGACTTTTCCAGCCACTCCACCGGAATAAACATAACCGGCATGTGGTGATAAAACACCTTTTGCCCTGATCTTTTTTTCCGGCCCGCCCGATATATAACCTTCAACCTGCTTTTTCAGCCGGTTCTTTTCCCCTTCATAAAACATCCCGGCTACAACAGGCTGCCTGACCATATCTTTGTTTTGCATTTTACGCCTTTCATTAATAAATTATAACATTCCGAAAAATGAAAACTTACATTGTGCGGTCATATGAGACTTTTGGAGGGTTCTGCGGCCATCTTTTAAATTTAGCCGCAGCCACCCGGAAAAAGGCTCATATGACCGCAGCAAATTTCATGGGCCTTTAAATTTGCATGGCTTCCCGAAAATAGCCGTTGACATTATTTTAATACAACATTAAAACCTTTGCAATTGCTAATCCTTCTTTGCGCCCGTCTTTTCCCTAAAAAACTTCCCTATATCCCCTGCCTCGTATGTCACCCTTGCCTCTGGCAGCGCCTGGACAAATTTTTTTCCGTACCCTTTTTTTGTTATCCTGCTGTCAAGGATTGCCACCACTCCGTAATCGTCCTTTGACCTGATTAGCCTTCCAAACCCCTGCTTTAACATAAATATGGCGCGCGGCAGGGCGATTCCGGAAAAATCGTCGCCCCCCTCTTCGCGGGCGTGCGAATAGATTGCCTTCTGCATAGGGTGGTCAGGCACCTCAAATGGCAGCCGCGTTATAATTACGCACTTCAATGCGTCGCCTTTAATATCTATGCCCTGCCAGAATGAAGAGGTCGCAAAAAGGACAGCTGGCTTTTTCCTGAACATTTCAATGAGTTCCATTGCCCCGGCCTCTCCCTGAATGAGCATTGGCATACCGGGGAACCTGCCTTCCATGGCGCTTTTTGCCGCGCGCATAAGGTCATTGCTGGTAAAAAGGACCAGTACGCCGCCGCCAACTTCTCTGATTATTGTTTCTATCTTTTTTATCACTTCATTTTTGTACTCCGGTTCCTGCGGCGTCGGCAGCCCCCTGTCAAGATAAAGCAGGGAGTTGTTTTTATAATCAAATGGGGATTTTAAAAGGCCCGTAACAGCGTCCTCAAGGCCGAACCGTTTTACGACGTAATTGAAGTTATCACCAGCCGAAAGAGTCGCTGACGTGAAGACAACGCATTCGTAATTGAATCTCACATGCTCCTCAAAATCCTTTTTAAGGTCATACGGGGTTACATAGAAAGCTGTGTCCCTGTCCCGTCCGAGCTCTGCCCAGTAAAAATATGAGCCGTCTTTTCTTAAGAGCCACCTCTCAAGCGTTTCTGCGTGTGAGGAAACAGTTTCAAGAAGGTATTCGGAAAGTTTTTTCAGGCTGTTGTCAGCGCCGGTCTGCGCCTCTTTTAAATCAAAAATGGTGTCACGCAGCGAATCTGTTACGTTTATATATGCCTCAAAAGGGACTGAATCTTTTGTAAAGAGCGCGGTCTGGCTGGAAAGTATTCCGGTCTCAGCCTGAGCCGATGCCAGAAAACCCTCAAAATCATTCTTTGCTTTTTTAACAGAATTTTTTAAATGGGCGGTATTTTTAACTCCCTGTTTTTTTCTTAATTTAATAAAATCCTCGAGTTCCTTTAAGAGCCTGAAATATTCCTTTACGGAAAATTTCAAAGAAAACATGCCGCGCATTGTCTCCTCGAGCCTGTGCGCCTCGTCAAAGACCACGGCAGAGGCCTCGGGAAGAAGCTTTTTATTCACTATAAGGTCGGAAAAAAAGAGGTGGTGGTTTACTATAATTATATGCGCCTTTCTGAGCCTGTGGCGCATTGTCCAGTAGTGGCATTTCCTGAAGTGGCGGCACGCCTCCTCCTGGCACATGTGCTTTTCCCTGTTTATGTTTTTCCAGACGTCATCGGGTATGTTGAATTTTGTATTCTCGCGCAGGCCGCCGGCTTCCCTTATAAATTCAAGTATTTCATCCGTGGAAGCCGCCCCTGAAAAGAGGGAGCCTTTGGATGAAAATTCCTTGAACCTGCGTATGCAGGCGTAATTCCCGGCCCCGTAAATAATCTCATATTTCAGGTCCGGGAATATTGTATGCACGACCGGAAGATCCTTTTTAAAAATCTGCCCCTGAAGGGCCTTTGAATATGTTGATATGATAACCCTTTTTTTATTTTCAAGGGCATATTCGGCCATAGGGATAAGATAAGCGAGGGTTTTGCCTACGCCGGTTCCGGCTTCTATTATAAG
This sequence comes from uncultured Spirochaetia bacterium, assembly GCA_964565765.1. GTDB lineage: Bacteria > Oederibacteriota > PGYV01 > PGYV01 > Palsa-1178 > Bog-1181. Next base: position 11,087 of record CAZMGF010000010.1, on the reverse strand, counting down.
GCATTCGGAATTATCAAGTGCCCCTGAAACAGCCTCTGCCATTTCAAGCTGCTCTTCACGCTTCTCATAGCCGTCTATAATCTCTGGAAGGTCGTCTGTAAAATAGTCGGATACGGGCACTGCGCACTCCCTGTAAAAAATAAGTTTTCTATGTTCTTTGTTTTTATGGGGACATACGAGCCTTTTTCCGGGTGGCTGCGGCTAAATTTAAAAGATGGCCGCAGAACCCTCCAAAAGCCTCGCATGTCCCCATAATACAATATTACCACCGTTAATCCCCGGTCTTACCAGTCCTTCTCCTCGGAGTTCCCGTTCTGAGGCTGCTGCGCGGCGTTCGGATCCATCATCTGGCGCATCATATAATTATGTATTTCTTCCGGCGACATGTTGAAAATATTGGGCATTCCGTTCTGGTTTTGCCTGCTGTGCTGCTGGTTCCCGAAATAACTTTTTAATTGTTTTTCCTGGTTCTGCACCTGGTTCATCAGTGCCTGCACTTCATCTGCTGTCATTCCATCAGGCGGGGCCTTTTTTTGCTGCTGGGCGTCCCCCTGCTGCCCGCTCCCGGACTGCGCCTGCGCTTTCTGAGTGTTTTCCCCTTTATCTCCCGCTTTATCCGCCCCCTGGCTCCCGGATTTCTGCTGCTGCCCCTGCCCCGATTTTCCGCTATTTTGCTGCCCGGACTGCCGGTTTTGTCCCTGCCCCTGTTTCTGGTCCTGCTTCTGATTTTGGTTCTGCCCCTTGTCGCCCTTCTGGTTCTGATCCTGTTTCTGCTGCTGTTCCTTAAGTTTCTGTTCTGTTATCTCTATATTTGCCTTTGTGTCCTCGTCTTTAGGGGCAAGCTCTAGCGCCTTGTTATACATCTGAAGAGCGCCGTCATACTGCTCCTGCCTGTAAAGGGCGTTGCCGGCATTGTAATATCCCTCAAATTTTTTCGGCTCGGACTTTATAAAGCTGCCGTATTGTTCCAGCGCCTTATCATACTGGCCGGACAAATAATAATTGTTCCCGTCCTTGAAAGAGTCGGCGGCATAAGCCGCCGGCAGAATGCATGCTGTAAAAACTAAAATGAGAAATGTTTTTTTCATGGTAATTAATTATAGATTATTTTTTTAACTTTTTCAAGTGGGGGAATCTGATAATATAATTATCAAAAAATTCTATACTCTGCCGGCTTCGAACTTCCAAAATTGTCAGTTCGCAAATCCGCTTTGACAAAACGGAATTGCAGGTTTTCAACTTTTTTATAATAAAATAAAACGTTTCTTATATGTAAGTGCTTTGAATTTACCAGCTTATCTCGTCAAAATAAACATTTCCCACATAATTTGGCGGGGTGAGGTTTACCAGCGCCTCAAGGGTGAATTTTATCGCGCTGACATAATTATAATCTTCCGTATTAGTCGGCACCTTGAATGATATCTGCGTCCAGCCGGCTCTTGTTGGAAATTGGTTGCTTGAATAAATTTCCTTGGCCCCTCCGCCGCTGATTGTCACATACAAATCCAGATAATAGCTGTTGTTCATGGCCGCCAGGGCTGTGGGGGCGTACATCCATATCGACACAATCCTGTTGGTAAGGTTCACGTTGCTGTAACTGAAATCCTTGTACAATGATACCGGCTCTGTGGCGGAAAGCGGGTTGCAGTATACCTGCGCGGAGCCGGTTCCTTCCTCAACATATGCAGGGTTTGTGTTCAGAGTAAGTGTTTCATTGCTATAAATGGAGTACGGGTCGGGCTCCCAGTTATTTATAGAAATGCCGCCGCCGGAAATGGTCTGCACAGGCCCGTTGAGGCCGTCAAAGGTTGAAGGCGCAAGCGTCCCCTGCTGCGGTTTGCATGAAGAAATCATAAATAAAATAAAAATTACACATGCCGCGGTAAGAAACATGTTTTTCATTGTAAACTCCTTTATATACTAATTGTATCACTAAATTAGACGGCTGAAACGCCCTCTTTTCTCTTTATTATCTGCCTTGCCCTTGCCGAGTATGAGGCAACCGGCGACTTAAGCGCCTCGTCCATGAGCCTTTCCGCCATGGGCCTGGCCTTTTTACTGCCTGCGGCAAGCTTTGCAATCGCCTCCAGAAAACAGGCTTTTGCCCCCCTGCTCTCCTCGCCTTTGAGCCATTCATTAATAATGCGAGCGCACTTAAAGCCGTCCTTTTCACCTGTCTTTACCGAAAGGAGCATCACGGCCAGAAAATATCTTATCCTGCCATCGGGATTTTTAAGCACCGCCCTAATAATTTTTCCTTTTCTTTTACCCGCCATGCCGCCATTTTTAACCGACGCCCTGGCGCACGCCTCGGCGCATCTCTCGGCAAGATAACCCTTTGAGTTCAACGCTGTCTCAAGCACGATATCAAACAAAGGCTGCCCCTCTAGCAGTATCTCCGCCGCGGCGGGTTTCGCGCTTATGCGCCGCCCTGAGTCAACCCCTGAAATCTCGGTTATGATGTCTCTTTTCCCCGGTACATTATCCATATCACTATTATACTATTTTTTACCCGCCATGATAATATTATTATAATGATTTCTTTTTTTACATTTTTAATCTAAAAAGTGTTATACTAATCGACATGACAAATGAAAATAATGATTTTTCAGGTTTGAACATTGCTCCGGGGCTTCTGGATATTATAGCGAAGCTTGAATTCACAGTTCCAACACCAATACAGCAGAAAGCAATACCAATCGGCGTCGCGGGCCAGGATATTATAGGAATTGCCCAGACAGGCACGGGTAAAACCCTTGCTTTCGGCATTCCAATGGTCCAGCGGCTTGCCCAGTCCACCAACAAGGGGCTCATAGTTGTACCCACGCGCGAGCTCGCCGTCCAGGTCAACGAAACCATGACAAAACTCGCCCCTGCGTTCAGGATTAAAACCGTGCTTTTAATGGGCGGGGACAGCATGGGAAAGCAAATCAGCGGATTAAAACAGAACCCAAGGATAATAATCGCGACACCGGGCCGCCTTATAGACCATATGCACCGCCGTACAGTAAGGCTCAACGACGTGAACATCCTGGTTCTTGACGAGGCCGACAGGATGCTGGACATGGGTTTTCTTCCCCAGATAAATGAAATACTCGCGTCTGTCCCCAAAGAAAGGCAGACCATGCTTTTTTCAGCCACAATGCCCGCCGATATAGTAAGGATTGCCGACCGCCACATGAAGCTCCCGGTGCGCACGGAGATCGCTCCGCAGGGCACCGCGGCAGAGCTTGTCTCGCAGGAAATATTTGTGGTTCGCGGCGAATTAAAAACAACGCTGCTTCTTGAAATACTTCAGCAATACACCGGATCGGTCCTGCTTTTTACCCGCACAAAGCGCGGCGCGGCCAGGGTTACCAACAGCTTAAGGCAGCTGAACCTTTCCGCCTCTGAAATACACTCGGACCGCTCAATGGGCCAGAGAAAAGACGCTCTGCAGGGTTTTAAAACCGGCAAATACCGAATACTGGTCGCCACTGACATAGCGGCGCGCGGTATAGATGTTGACGGCATTGAGCTGGTAATCAATTACGACCTTCCGGATGACCCGTCAAATTACGTGCACCGCATCGGAAGAACCGGCAGGGCCGGAAGAAAAGGCCACGCCATATCGCTGGCAACACCGGACCAGGCGAGCGAAGTCAGGTCCATCGAAAAAATAATACGCTCCACCATACCGGTTTCAAGCCACCCCAAGGTCAAGACAGAGCAGTTTTCGGGCTCCGGAGCCTCAAAAATAGTTTTTTCAAGCGCGAAATTCTTCCGGGGTGGAAGAATGAGGAAATGGAAATAGAAAAAGTTTCCGCCCTTAACGGGGGTTACATGAAAAAATTTTTTATTCTTATCCTGTTCCTGCTATGCTCCCCTTTTTTATTCTGCTTTACAATCGAACCCTCACTCACCGGCGGCGCGCAGTTTTCATGCCCGCTGGATGACTTTGGCATAATGATAAGCAACGGCTCGGATGTTTATTCACTGGAGGGCTACAGGCAGGCGGCCGCGGCCCAGGGGATGTCCGTATCATGGTCGGAATCGCGCTTTTCCCCTCTGCTCGGCGGGGGGCTCCTGTTTGAATTTTCTGACGACCTTTTATGCTCCCTGCGGTTTTCATATATTCCCGGATTTTCATACAGCGCAAATTTTGACGACACCGCCAACCATATTATGTATTCGCAAAAAGCCGGCATAGGGCTGCTCACAATCTCGCCGGGAATATCACTGCAGTACACTTTAAACGACAGCATTGCTTTTTTTGTCCGCGCGGAATTTCCGGGAGTGACGGTTAAAAGCATAAGTTTTTCACAGAAAGAAGCGCTCTCCAACGGAGATATTATGTATGACTACTCTTCAACAGCCACTGATTATGAGTATTACTATTCCGCCGGTATCGGCGCAAAATGGAGAATTAACAGCATGGTTTTTATCACGCTTGAAACCGGATATTCAAGCGCCGCCGACGGTATAAATTTTCTGCTTACGGCGGGGTTCGACCCTTCCGGTATAAATAAGCCCGCTGTGACATCGGGAATTTCTTTTGCGGATTTTGAGAAAAAAGGAGACACCTGCTTCGGCGCAGGCGATTACAAATGCGCCTTTGAATGGTATTCAGAGTGTATTTCCATTAATAAAACAGCGGAAATCTATAAAAAAGCCGGTGACTGCCTCTTTTTTTCCGGACATAAGGACACGGCCCTTGCCTATTACAATTATTCCCTTAAACTGGAAAAAAACAGCCATCTCTCGGATTTTATAAAGAAAAATTACTAATGGCCTTAACCGGGAAAAGGAAACCCGGCGGGCCGATATAAGGGTTTGGGAGGGGTGGGTTGGAAAGCCCGCCGGGTTTTTTTCTTAAAAATTAGACGGCGGCAGCCCCCTGAAAGTTCAATTTATTATCCATTAATTCAACTCCCATACTTTTCCTTTATCTATTGACACTTTCGCCTTTTTCACCTATAATTACTGTCGATTTTTTAAATTCTTACATATTATACTTATAAACGGAGAGAAAAATGCCAAAAAGGACATTTCAGCCCCATAAAAAGAAAAGGGCAAGGAAACACGGATTTATGAAAAGGATGGGGACAAAAAACGGCCGCAAAGTGCTCTCTGCAAGGCGCAGGAAGGGCCGCAAAGCATTAACCAGGGTCTAAGACCGTTTTTGCCGCTTTCATCCTTTGAAAGGGGCATGTTAAGGAGACTACCTCTATTAGGAAACAAAATCCGAGCGCAAGGGCTATCAGGCTGATCCTGAATAACGGAATTAAAAGCGGAGATACATTTTTTTCCGTTTATCTTTTGCGCAGTGATGCCGAAAAAAACAACCTTTATACCGCGAATATTGCAAAAAAACGGGTTAAGTTAAGTGTCGGACGAAACCGTTATAAACGCTGGATGCGCGCAAGCTACCATAAAAACAAGGCAAAGCTGAAGGGGTTCGACGTGCTCATTATGCCCAGGCAGGCGATTGCTTCGCTTGACTCTTTTTCCGGCGTGGACGCGTCAATAAATTCCCTTTTTGACGCGGCTTTAAAAAAAGCCGGCATATAATTTTACCAGGGGAGTTTTATGAGAAAATTCCTTATCGCTCTTATAAATTTTTACAAAGCCGCCATATCGCCCCATCTTCCCTCATCCTGCAGGTTTTATCCTACCTGCTCGGACTACGGCAGGCAGGCGATTGAAAAATATGGCAGCATAAGGGGATCTTTTATGGCCTTAAAGCGCCTTTTAAGGTGCGGACCGTGGAGCAAGGGCGGGTTTGACCCTCTCAAATGATACCTGATAATTTTTAATGTAATAAACAACATGACGCAAAGGAGACTTTATGAACAACGATTCCACCAGGCTGATAGTTTTCCTGTTATTGGCCGGTATGGTTCTTTTTGGATTTAATTTTTTCTTCGGCCCCAAACCGGGCAAAATGCCCTCTGGAGCGGCGCAGGCGGCCTCAGCGGCGGCGCCTTCGGAACAGGCCTCGTCAGCCGCGGCGGTTTCTGCAACAGCTTCCGGCGCCGGCGCAAAGCTTATTCCTTCCGAGATTATTTCGCGCCAGGAAAAAACATATATTGTCGAAAACAGCCTGGCCACATTCACTTTTACCAACATCGGCGCCACATTATCCAGCCTCACGCTTAAAAAATACAGCGACCCCATAAGCAGCGGCGTGGATCAGAATAAATTCAGCTTTTCAAATATAGGCCTCTTTTTTTCAAATCTGACGCATAAAAAAAGCGCGGCTGAAGCTGCCATGGCGACAGAAAAAACCGTGGAGCTCGTCCCGGCAAAATCATCATATTCCTACCTGAGCCTTTCCTCTGAAGGATCCAATATAAATACCGCTGCATGGAATTATGCCGGCATCAAGGAATCTTTCGGGGTAAAAACCATATCTTTTTCAACGGTCATTAAAAACGGCATAAAGATAACCAAAGAATTTTCGATTCCTGATGACAATTACCTTATAAATTCATCCCTCAAATTCACCAATGTTTCATCATCACCGGCCGCGCTTAAGGACTTTCATTATGTGTGGGGCCCCAATATTCACTTTCTGCCCGAGGACCTTATAAGGATAAAACAGGGCACCGGGGCTGATTACAACAAGACCATCTACCCGCAGGGAAACGGCATGAAGATGCAGGCGGTAAACCTCAAGCAGACAGACGGCAAGCTTGATGTGCTGGACGGCGTGCCGGATCTGCTCGCCATAAAGGACCTCTATTTTGTATCCGTATTCCTTCCAAAATTAAAAACAGATATAAAGAACATGTACATCAAATACGAGCCGGGAGGGTTTACCTACCTGGGCTTAAACCTCAGGGATATGCTGGTGGCGCCGGGAGCAACGGAAACAATTGAAATAACCTCTTATGTCGGACCGGCGGAGTATAACCGCCTGAAAAAATTATCCATGTCAAAAGTTGTAGACCTGGGCGGAATCAGATTTCTCGGCGAATGGATGTTTTTCGCCCTTGACTACCTGTATAAGATGACAAAAAACTGGGGTGTGGCCATTCTTGTCCTGACAATTATAATCAGGCTAATCCTGTGGATACCCTCCAATTCAAGCTTCAAACAAATGAAAGAGACGCAGTCAAAGATGGCCATATTAAAGCCCAGGCTCGAAACTCTGAAGAAAATTTACAAGGATGACGCCCAGAAACTCAATGAGGAGACCATGAAGCTTTATCAGGAATATAAGATAAACCCGCTTGGCGGATGCCTCCCAATGCTTCTGCAGATTCCCATATTCATAGCCCTGTACGCCACGCTTATTAATATGGTCGAATTAAAGGGGGCATATTTTGCCCTGTGGTGGAAGGACCTTTCAAAACCCGACCCATTCTTTGTTCTTCCAATATTTATGGGCATCACGATGTTCATCCAGCAGAAGATGTCGTCGCAGGCAAATGTCACATCGGACGCCGACAGCTCGCAGAAAATGCTTATGTACATTATGCCGGTTGTGCTGACATATTTTTCATTTACCTGGCCGGCCGGCCTGCTGCTTTACTGGGGCATATCAAACGTCCTGGGTATAATCCAGCAGCTGATAGTAAATAAAAGCAAATAGCTGTATCACATATTGCCCCTTACGGAGGTTTTATGAACGGCACCAGGAAAACAGCTCCTACGGTTTCCCTGGCGGTAAAGGAGTTTCTGGATGAAAATTCCATTACCCTTGAATCCCTTTCCGCCAATCTTGTCGGCGAAAAAGTCTTTACCGACAAGCGTGAATACACTGTCGAATGCTTTGTCAAGAACAGCATGCCGGCCAGGCCGCCTGTTGAAATATCCGAAGAGGATATCGGATACGCAAGGGAAATAGTGGTGAAACTCCTTTCACTTATGCGGTTTACCGGAACGGCAATAACCGTAAAAAACGAACATGGAGCCGTGATACTGAAAATTTCCACTCCTGGAAAAGACGGGCTTTTGATAGGCAAGAACGGCCAGAACATTATGGCGCTGCAGTACCTGCTTTCGGTGGCTCTTGACAAAAACTTAAAGCGCCATGCGCCGGTAATAATAGATATTGACTGCTACCGCGACAAACGCGCCTCTTACTTAAGGTCGCTGGCAAAAACAATGGCCGAGAAGGCGCTATCCGGGCCTTCGGAAATCATCACTGATTTTCTTCCTTCATATGAAAGAAAGCTCCTTCATGAGGAAATAAAGGGCTTTGACGGCCTTAAAACTTTTTCCATCGGCAAAGGCTCGTATAAAAAAGTTGTAATCACATCCCTGCTATGAAACTGAAAAGCACCACTATAGCCGCCCTGGCCACTTATCCGGCAGTAAGCGCGCTTGCCGTAATAAGGCTCTCCGGGCCGTCAGCGTTTTCCATAATGGAAAAAATTTTTTCATTTCATAACCGGTCCCGCACTGTTTCAAACGCCCCCGCCTCCGCCCTTTCGCTCGGCCTGATAATGGACGGCGAAAAACCGCTGGATGAGGCATTTGCGGCGTTATTCCGCGCCCCTTTTTCCTACACAGGCGAGGATATGGCTGAGATCACATGCCACGGCGGCCCCTATATAACGCGCAGGATCATGGAGCTCCTTGTCTCAAACGGAGCGCTTCCGGCCGGCCGCGGTGATTTTACAAGGCGCGCCTTTATAAACGGAAAAATGGACCTGACCCAGGCCGAGGCCGTATCGTCCATTATATCAGCAAGATCCGGGGCTTCACTTAAGCTTTCGCTTGACCAGCTTTTCGGCCGTGAAAAAGAATTCATTGAAAAAGTAAAAATTAACATTATTAATGCCGCGGCAATGGTTGAAGCCGGGCTTAATTTTGAAAATGAATCAGATGAAAAACATGAAATAATAAAATGGCTGAATTACACTTTAAGCGATATTTCCCGGCTGCTGCGCGGCGCGAAAAAAGCATCGGTTATCAAAAACGGCGTCAGAATAGCCATAGCGGGAAAACCCAATACCGGAAAATCCACAATTTTAAACAGGCTGCTAGGGCGCGACAGGGCCATTGTCACGGATATTGCCGGCACCACCCGCGACACAATCGAGGAAGAAATAATTATTGATTCAATTCCTTATCTGCTTGCGGATACCGCGGGATTAAGGGATTCTATCGACCCTGCCGAAAAAGAAGGCGTCAAAAGGGCAAAGGCGGCCATAGCCGCCTCTGATGCCGTTATATTCGCCATGGATTCATCATTGGATATCACAGATGAAGATATTTCCGCCTACGCAGCAGTGTCAGGCAGGCCCCATGTTGTGGTTCTCAATAAAAGCGACTTAAAACCCGCCTTTACAGCCGCCGGTGCCGCAAAAAAAATGTCCATATCCGCCCCTGTAATAACACTTTCAGCGAAAGAAGGCTCCAATTTAAACCTCTTAACAAATGCCCTGAAAAATATTATAATCTCTGTTACGGGAATTGATAACGCTTGCGACCCTGTAGTATCCGAGGCGCGTCATATTGCGGCCCTTGAGAAAGCCGCCGGTGAACTCAAAGAAGCAATTGCAGTCCTTGAAAAAGGCCCCGGTATGGAGGCTGCCGCCGAGCATATTAAATACGCTTCAGGCGCGGTCTCTTCAATAACCGGGGAAATCGGCACAGATGAAGTGCTTGACGCTGTTTTTAAAAACTTTTGTGTGGGGAAATAAATGAAAAAAATTGTTGCGGCCGCTGCGGTATGTGTCACTCTTTTTTGCGCTTCACTTTACGGCGGCATAAATACCCGCAATATGATAAAAACCGGCAGCCTGTTCAGGGATTTTATAGTGGGTATGAAGGGTACCGCCGTTTACAGCCTGAATAGTTTTTTGGGAAAGGGCCCGGTTATACTTGCTTTTATGGATTCAGGGGAAGCTTCCGGCAATTTTAAAAAAACTGTAATGCGTTATATAAAAAACCTTCCGCCAAGAAACACTGTCTGGTTTAATATTACTTTTGAATCCGGCCACGCGGTCATTGAGGCTGTATCAGGCGGGCTCGGCCTGCGGTACCGCACTTTATCGGGCAACATACCTGAAACGTACCGTTTTCCCTGCCTTCCTTCTGTTATAATCCTGGACAGAAACGGCATTGTCCAGTTTGTTTACGCGGGTTATTCGCCGACTGTAATGTCAGATATTTCAGACTGGCTGATCCGGGTCAAATAGAAAAAACTGGATTTTTATTTATAAATTAAAAGATTGTCCCTGTGTATAACTTCCTCATAGAAACTATCGCCAAGTTCTTTTTTAAGGGAGCTGTTGCTCCTGCCTTTAATCGCGTTAAGATCCTTTGAGGAGTAATTTACTATGCCTTTTCCTATCCTTAAGCCTTTCATATCCACTATCTCCACCGCGTCGCCGAAGCTGAATTCACCGGAAACGCCGCAGATACCCACTGCCAGAAGGCTCCTTCCGGAACTTAAGACTGCCGTCTTCGCGCCGTCATCCACTTTTAGTTTTCCTTTTTCCTTCAGCGACATTAATATATAGCTCTTTTTTGACCCGAGCCTGTCTTTTTTTACCCTTATAATGGTCCCTTCGTTTTTGCCCGAGGCTATTTTTTCAATCACATCCTCCCTGTTGCCGTTGGCTATCACAAGGGGGATTCCGGCGTAATTAAGTTTTCTGGCTATCTCAAGTTTTGCTCCCATGCCGCCGGTGCCCAGGCTTGTTTTTCCCTGCGTATCTATGTTTTTTTCCTGTTCATCAATGTCGTTAATCTCGGTTATTATTCTGGCATCGGAATGCGTATCAGGATTCTTGTCAAAAACACCGTCAACGGAGGTAAGTATCACGACTATATCAGCGGAAACCAGGCTGCCCACTATTCCCGCAAGTGTGTCGTTATCGCCGAATTTTATTTCATCTGTGGCCACAGTGTCATTTTCATTTATTACCGGAATAACCTTCCACTCAAGGAGCTTGTTTAATGTGTTCCTGGCGTTTATATTACGCGCCCTGTTTTTTATGTCATCATGGCCCAGCAGCACCTGCGCTACAGATACTCCCGCCGCGCAAAAGGCGCTTTCATATGCCTGCATAAGCATTATCTGCCCGATGGCCGCGGCAGCCTGCTTTTCGGAAAGGTTCACAGGTTTTTTTTCAAGGCAAAGCTTCCTG
>CAZMGF010000009.1:57747-65183 GCA_964565765.1 uncultured Spirochaetia bacterium | reverse complement strand
AGTATGTCATTGATGAGGTTTAAAAGCCTGTCCGTGTTTGATTTCAATATATCAAAATATTCAAGCTGCTGCCCGGAAACCGTCCCGCCTGCCCCGGACATCATTAGGGTTACAAGCCCCTTTATAGACGTAACGGGCGTTCTGAGTTCATGTGATATCATGGATGTGAAATTTTCTTTTAAAGTGTCAAGTTCACGCATTTTGAAGAGATTTTCCCTCTGCTTTTCCGCGTATTTCACATTCATGGTATTGTCTTCCAGGGAAAAAAGAACTGCGTTTTCCGAGCCGTATTTTAAATGGTTTATCGAAAGATGAAGTATTTTTTCCGTTAAAACACTTTTTAACATAAGGTTCTTGCTTACTTCTATTCTGTAAAAGCCTTCACCCGTGGACACGGCCTCGTTATAATAAAGATAAAAGGGGCACTTTTTACAATTTTCTGTTTCCATGCATCTTACGCCGGCCTTTTCACAATTCTCGCATTTCAATATTTCTCCGGGCCTCTTCCCCGGCGCGTCCTGCTGGCCGGCCCCGGTAAAATCCTCGACAGCCCTGTTGCATTTTTTTATAATCATTCCGGGCCCGAGTACAAACATCATTATCGGCGCGCTGTCAATAACGCGCTGCAGATCCATTCTGGAGTTTTCAAGCGAATCTGTTATCGCCCTGCGTTCAATGGCGTAACGGATGGCCCTGATGAGCGCCCTGCCGTCAAGGTTGTCCTTTACAATATAATCCTGCGCGCCCGCCTGAAGCGCTTTTATTGACATTTCCGAATTGTCAAGGCCGGTTATTATTATTATCGGGACTTTTTCCCGCGTCTTCCTGAATTTAAGAAGCGTCTCGAGCCCGTCGGAGTCCGGCAGCCACATGTCCAGCAGCACCACATCAAATTCACCGCCGGCGGTCAGTCCTTCTTTCAGGGTTCTTGAAGAGAAAACCTCAAAGCCGCCGCTGCCTTCAAGCATAATATTTTCCTTTATTAATACAGAATCCGAAGGATTGTCTTCTATAAGCAGCACTTTTGTCGTCATTACCGTCTGCCTTTTCTACGTGTAAGTTTTTTCATTATCAGGCCTTTGCCGGGCGTTTGTAAAAAACATCCCCTTGGTTATTTCATCCTTAATACCGGATATTATACCCTTTAACAGGTTCTTGTCAATTTGTTCCGCCTCCGTTTTAGCCTTTATTTAAAGGCTCAAAATGCTTTTCAGGGTTAAAGCTGTCTTTGCCCAGGTGTATTTTGACACGTCAAAAGCAGACACTTTTTTTTCCATAATTTCCGGGTTTTTCCTGGCGTACCTTAATTTGGAAACCAAATCGTCAAAATCCGGCTCCGCCATGAGGCCTTTCGGATTTGCGCTTCCATACTGCATGCTTCCAGCAGGTCCGAGTGAATATTTTACAAGGAGCGAATTTGTGTCATTCAAAAAATCAGTCTGCCCTCCCCAGCCTGCGGCAATTACCGGGGCCCCGCACGCCAGGGCCTCGAGATAAACCATTCCAAAGCCTTCGCCCCTGCTGGCGAGCACAAAACAATCCGCGTTTTTATAAAGCCGCGCCATTTCATTCTCGTCATACCCTGAAAATATAAATTTAATATTTTTTTCATTGTAATATTCCCTTATTGTCAGGTCGTCGTACGGGGTTTTCCCCGGCGCGTACGGCAATTTTATCGCCAGTTCCACATCCTGCCCGTCTCCGAAAGCCGCCTTAAAAGCCTTTAAAAGTTTATCAAGGGCCTTCCTTTTTTGCGGCATTGCGGCGCATAAAAATATAAATTTCCCGTTTTTACCGGGCCTGCCTGTACTGTTATATATTTTTTCGTCTATCCCGTGAGGAAGCACCCTGATTTTTCCTTTAATGACGCCGGATGAAATAAACGCCTCACGGTTAAATTGCGACGGCACAAGAACAAGGTTCAGGCTGTTATTTATTATTTCCGGCCAGTCCGCCGGAATGGCAGTGGATTCATAAACAAGCATACCGTACTTTAACGGGGATGTTATATGGCGGTAATTAATGGGGTGTTCAAATGTGAGGGTTGCTTCGGCCGGGAAAGATTTTGTGAGGGAGCCGCTTATGGCAGGCCCCAGGTCAAAAGCCGGGTCGTATAAAAAACCCCGGCGTTCATAAACATGGACCCTGTCTTTGGCCTCAATGAGCGCCGCCGTGATGCAGCGCCCGGCTTTTGCCCACGAGGCCAGGGAGCGCAAAAGCCCGAAATAATTAATTTCCATCCGGCTTATACGTGGAGCAGGTGCCCCATCTTTGCTTTTTTTGTCATTAAGTACTTTTTATTCATGCTGTTTGGTTTTATTTCAATGGGTTCCCTGCCTGTTATTTCAAGCCCGTAGCCTTTCAGGCCCACAAGTTTTTTCGGATTGTTAGTCATTACCCTCATCCTTCGGACTCCTATATCATAAAGTATCTGCGCTCCAATCCCGTAATCACGCATATCCACGGGAAGCCCCAGCGCCTTATTTGCCTCAACAGTGTCCAGCCCCTGCTCGTTCTGCAGCTTATAAGCCTTTATTTTGTTGACGAGCCCTATGCCGCGGCCTTCCTGCCTCATATATAAAATAATACCTTTCTTGGCATGCTTTATCCTGTCCATGGCGGCGTGCAGCTGGTCGCCGCAGTCGCATTTCAGCGAAGCGAATATGTCGCCCGTCAGGCACTCCGAGTGCACCCTTACCAGCACATCATCTTTTTTCAATATATCACCCTTTACAAGGGCCACGTGCAGGTCGTGCGCCTGCTTGTCCGTATATATCATTATCCTGAAATCGCCGTATTTTGTAGGAAGGGCCGTTTCCACAAGCTTTTCCACAAGTATTTCTTTTTCACGCCTGTACCGTATTATGTCCTCGACGCTTATTATTTTCAGCCTGTGTTTTTTCGCAAAAATCTTCAGCTCCGGCATGCGCGCCATTGTCCCGTTGTCGTTTAATATTTCGCATATCACTCCGGCCTTTACATCGGCTCCGGAAAATGTAGCAAGGTCAACCGCCGCCTCTGTGTGGCCGGTGCGCTCCAGCACCCCGCCGGGTTTCGCGTCAAGCGGAAAAATATGTCCCGGCTTCACAAAATCGGCAGGAGAAGACTTTTTTGAAGCTGCCTTTCTGATGGTAAGCGCCCTGTCCGCGGCTGAAATCCCGGTTGTAATTCCCTCGCTTGCGTCTATGGATACTGTAAATGCCGTCCTCATGGATTCCCTGTTCCTTGCCACCATCTGGTCAAGGTCAAGGCGTTCCACCTGCCTGCGCTCCATAGCCAGGCATATCAATCCGCTGGCCTGCTTTGCCATAAATGTTATATGCGCCGGGGTCACCTTTTCCGCCAGGCAGATAAGATCCCCTTCATTTTCCCTTCCCTCGTCGTCAACTACTATTATCATTTTTCCTTTTTTAAGGTCGTTAACCGCGTCCTCAACAGCTGCTAATTTAAATTTGGTCATACTCTCCGGCTCCTTTTATTAAAGATGTTTTTTATCCGTCAGGAATACATGTCCACAAGCATCCCGCGTATCCTGTCCAGTGCGGCAAGAATATCAAGGCTGTCAGACTGGGATTCAAGCAGCATCTTTGTAAGTTTTTCAAGTTCCCTGTCCACCATATCAACAATTATATACACTTTTTTTCTTTTTATCATAAGCTTTGAGGAATCCGAAATTCTGATTGTGTATATTTTTTTTATGGCCTGGTCCATAAAACTTTTTACCATTTTTTTGTATTTGTCCAGCTCCTCAAATGTCCTGTGGTGGGCGAGCTGCTTTGCCTGGCCGTTGATTTCTTCCACAAGCTGGTCAAGCGACATTTTCAGCTGTTCTTCCGCGGCATTGTCCAGTTCTTTCATAAAATTCAGGTTATTGACAACATCGCGGCCGACGCTTTTTGATTCCTTTCTTCCGGCTATTCTTTTGTTCTTGTTCAGGCGCGGCTTGTCATCATCGCCGAGCGGCCTGAAAGGCTCATTTATCCTCATGATTGCCTTCCATTTTTAACAAATTTTTCCACATATTTTCCGATAAGGTCAAATTCAAGGTTTATTTCATCGCCTGTTTTAATATCCTTAAGTATGGTGGCTTTTAATGTTTCCGGTATCACCGATACCGTAAAAGCCCTGTCCGACACATCATAAGCCGTAAGGCTTATGCCGGAAACCGTTACGGACCCTTTTTCTATCATATATTTCGAGTATTCCCGGGGAAAGCCGACTTTAAGGACGGCGCCCTGCCCTGTTTTCTGCAGCGAGATTACCTTTGCCGTACAGTCCACATGCCCCTGGACAAGATGCCCGCTTAAAAATTTATCCGCAGTAAGCGGCAGCTCCACATTGACATTGTCGCCTGTTTTCTTCAACCCTATTGTGGTGCGCTTCAGGGTTTCTGCGCTTATATCGGCGGAGAATTCCCTGGCCCCCCTGAAAGAAACAGCCGTCAGGCAGGCCCCGTCAACGGCAATTGACATGCCTTTTTCAGGTTTTATAAGCGGCTTGTTCAGGGACACAGTGACAATTTTCGCCCCGCCCGATGACTGCCTTAAAGACTTTATCTTTCCGGTATCATAGACTATACCGCTGAACATAGCTTATTTCTCCTTTTATTAATACGTCGTCGCCGAGCCTTCTTGTCTCATGATGCTTAATATTTACGGCATCCGCCAGTTTTCCGAGACCGAGCCGCCCGAATACGGGCAGGCCGTCGGAGCCGATAAAGACCGGAGCTATATAGAGCCAGCCTTCATCGTAAAGTTTTTCCCTCAGAAACGAAGTGTGCAGGGAGCTTCCGCCTTCAACAAGCATGGAGCATATACCCCGCCTGTAAATTTCCCGGCATGCCCCGGCCAGATCAATTACGCCGGAGCTTTCCTGGATTATAACATTTACTCCGCGCTTTATCAGGGGCTTTATTTTATTCCGCGCCAGTGATGTTGTAAAGAGAAAAATATCTTCCGGTTTTGAATGTTTAAAAATATTTGATTTTTCAGGGAGCCTCCCCCGGCTGTCAAATATGATTTTTTTTATTTTTTTTGCCATGTCTATCCTGCAGTCCAGAAAAGGATTGTCCTTTAATACAGTGCCTATGCCCACCGCAATAGCGTCGCATTCCCGCCGCAGGCTCTGGTCATTCTCCCTTGATTCAGGGCCGGTAATCCACTGTGAGGCCCCGTTTGAAAGGGCAATCTTTCCGTCAAGAGACATTCCGGCTTTCATTATTATATATGGTTTTTTTTTGGATACATTTTTAACAAAAAATCTGTTCAGGTACGCCGCCTCTTTATTCAGCACCCCGGTTACGGTCTTAATTCCCGCCGATTCAAGAATTGAAAACCCGCGGGAATTAACATCCGGATTCGGATCCACCATCGCGGATATTACTTTTCTTATGCCGCTTTTTATTATGGCATCCGTACATGGCGGGGTTCTCTTGTTTGTATGGCAGCAGGGTTCAAGGTTGACATAAAGGTCGGCGCCCCTGGCTTTTTTTCCGGCTTTCAGCAGCGCTTCTGCTTCGGCATGGGGCATGCCGGCTTTTTTGTGCCATCCGCCGGAAATTATCCTTCCGCTTTTTACTATGACACAACCTACCATCGGGTTGGGGCTGGTATGCCCCGTGCCGAGCGCGGCAAGCTCCAGGGCCTTTTGCATGTAAAATTCATCTTTTTTTATCATGGCATGATTATATCATAAAATTTTTTATCTTTATAATGAAAAGAAATCCCGTTTTCCCTTGCATTTCTTCCCCATATTTTATATTATATATCCACGTGCGGATATGGCGGAATTGGCAGACGCGCTAGATTCAGGTTCTAGTGGGCGAAAGCTTGTGTGGGTTCAAATCCCTCTATCCGCACCATCTATTTTATAAAACCCTTTTTCCTTTTCTCCTCTATTTTTCCGCTTCATTAATTAACTTATTTACTTTTTTCACCGCGTCCGGCATTACCTGGTACGGTTTCTTCTCATTTGCCCATATTTTATCCAGCGCCGGAAATATGTATGAATTCAGCGATTCCTGCCATTTGTCCGTATCCGGGGCAAAGCATCCGTAATTAACAGAGTCCAGAAGGAATTTTTTGGACAGCGGCGGTTTGCCGTCCAGGAACGCGCCGGATTCCGCTATGGCCTTTATTGCCGGCTGCGCCAGGCCTGTCATTGCCAGGGCTTTTTGCCCCTCTTCTCCGGCAAGAAAAGTCAGAAGCTTCCATGCTTCTTCCGGATGTTTTGTGGATTTCAAAATTGAATATCCACCGCCGCTCACGAGCCAGCCGCGCCCGCCTGCGGGCCCCTCTGGAAAAACCTGGGCGTCCCAGTCAAATTTTACCGTCTGCCTGAAATAGGGTGTTTTCCATATTCCGGAAAGGAACATGGCGGCTTTTCCGTTGACAAAAAGATCGGCCGCGCCCACCCCGCCCATGGCGCTGAGCTGTGAAGGCGACGGCATAACTTTATATTTATACATAAGGTCCTGCCTGTATCCGAAAGCTGCCAGAGCCTCCGGCGAATCAAGGAGGCATTTCGACGGCTTTTTCAGGTCGTCTACAAGCCTGCCTCCGTTTGACAACACAAACGGTTCCCATATTCCCCACTCATCCGCGAATCCGAATGTTGTTGACCCGTCGCTGTTTTTCTTCGTCATTTTAGCGGCCAGGCTGCGCATATTATCCCAGTTCCAGTCCTCGCCGGGATATTTAAGGCCGTTCGCGTTGAATATTTCCTTGTTATAAAAAACCACGCATACCGGGGCAATATCACGCGGCAGCACATACAGATTTTTATCAACCGTAAATTTTTCTATTATTTTCGGATAAAATTTATTTACAGGCATATTGTCCCTGGAAACAAAATCATTCAGCGGGAGTAAAATCCCTTTTTTCGCGTATATATAAAACTGCTCGGCGTTTACAAACATAACATCGACGGAATTTCCTCCGGCAATCTGCGTTACAATTTTTTCCGTATAAGCGTCGCCGGCGGGCAGCCTTTCAAGCTTAACATCAATGCCGGGATTGGCTTTTTTAAAATTTTCAACACTTTTTTTTATTATTTCTATTTCCGATGTGTCGCCCCAGAAAGCGCAGCGAAGCGTAATTTTGCTTCCAGGTTTTACACATCCAGAAAACATTATACCCAGGATCAACGACATGGTTAGAAACGCAACCAACAAAAGCGCTTTCTTAAATTTAAACATAATGGCCTCCCTTGTTTATATGGATTATAGAAGAATGATAGCATAAAAATTTAAAATTTATAGTTCAAAACCAAAAATTACAACTTTCAAACCCTGAAATCAAGACAAATTGTCGTTATTAAAACACCAATTGTTGTTACTTTTCAATTGTTAAATTGTAATTCTTGGTTTTGCATTTTGAATTTTTAATTCCCGTTAATAACAAAGAGCTTGCCCTTCTTTACCTGCCCGCTTGCCTGGT
>CAZMGF010000009.1:0-57647 GCA_964565765.1 uncultured Spirochaetia bacterium | reverse complement strand
TAAACGTCATTGTCTTTGTCGGCGTAAACGTCGGCGTTGTCGCACCGCAGTTGACGTGGACCGACATACGGTCCCCGACTGTATATGTGACGCCTCTTGGAACCGCGTACGCTGTATTATAAATATCAGTGCATGTGGTTGTAACAGAACCCACCCAGGAAAAAGACTCTGACTGCCCGGCAGTCATTGATACAACCACCGGCCATGTTACTGCCCCGGCTGTAATTGTTCCGCCGTTAAAGGCCGATGTGAAATTTATTCCCCCGGGCACAGTGTCATAAAAGGAGACATTATAGGCTGTATCCATGGCTGTGTACCATGATATAAATGTATGCCCTCCATATGCGGCCCCTCCCCCCGGATTGCCGTTCATTATTCCCACATAACCCGCGGTCAGCGGGGCCGTTGTGTATGAAATGGTGGGAAGCACGTTCCAGGTTGAAGCGGAACGGTCCTTGATGTAAACGTTCACTGTGGGCCCGATCAGGTCTATCCTAAGATCTATATCCAGGGATATAAAGGACACGTTGCCGGTTGCCACAGCCGTCGTCCCGTTCCATATTGTAATCGGGCACGACGTTCCAATGCCTGTAATCTGAAGTGTAAAAGCCATTGTGTTCCTGAAATAAATGCCGAAATTGGAGGTATTATTGGTCATATTAACGCTTGCAAGTATTTCACCGTTTATACCGTTGGAATAATTATAGTGTGACTTGCTTGTTACCGCCGGCAGCCCGATTCCTCCGGCGCTGTATGTGTCGGCGCTTCCGCTGTCAAGGGTCCAGTTTGCCCCTGAAGAAAGTATGGTGCCGTCTGCCGATGAATCAACCACGGAACCCGCGGTATTGGTGTAATTTATTGTGTAAGTTATATTATCACCGGTATTATAATTAGCTGCATTGGCTGTCTTTGTTAGAGAGGAAGGCGCAAGCTGCGGCGGCGGCGCGCTGCAGCTTATTGAAACAGTCGCCGAATCCGCAACGGGCGCCTCGTTTGTGCCCTGAATAAATGCCGTATTTATGGCGGATAGCGTCGTTGCTGACGGGCAGCTGCCACCGGCGGTTGCCCAGTATTGCACCTGCCCGCACTGGTTGATTAACATATTGCCGATGTCCCAGGTCATTGTCCTGTTTGTGGTGTTGTACGCGCCCGGCGGCGTGGCGCCTATAAATCCGCCCCAGTTAAGGTTTGTCGGCAGTGAATCCATCAGTACAACATTTGAAATCTCCCTGCCCGGCTGAGGCCCGTTGCCGTAAACCCTGCGCCAGCAATAACCGTCCCATTCCTCAATGAGCACGTTTGTTATCATAGGATTCGCGCCGTCGCATGAATCCCTGTTTATCTTAGGCACATTAACCCCGGGGTCGCCCAGGGTATAATCCTCGCCGATAGGATAAAGCAGGCACGTCGGCGCGGCATCGCCGGCATCCTTATATGCATAAGCTCCTGTGTACGGCAGTGCTGAATAGTCTTTTGTAAAATCATGGGTGGTAACGTCAGGATTAGTATAAAGATCCAGCTGAAATAATAGCGGATTAAGCGTTCCTGTCCCGCCATAAGTCAGTATCCCGTCGGGATAATGCATATTCGGCAGATTATTGAAAAACTTCATAAGTAGATGTGTCGGCATTGATACCGAAGGGTTATTCTGTATAATAAGCCTCTGGTCCCAGCAGCCGGTCCCGTTTACCATATCCGTGCATCCAGGTTCAAGAGTTTCGGTTGTAACGGTTATGCCTGTCGTTCCTTCCACGCGGTTCTCATGGAGCGCAAAACCCTGCCCCTGGCCGTAAATGAAATATGAAAGCCTGTAATTGCCCCAGTCAATCCACGGCTCCGAGGCTGAATGCATGCCGCGCATGACAATCGAAGTAAAATCCTTCGCTCCGCTATTGTTTACCGCACCTATGGAAAATATTACTCCGGACCTGCCTCCCTCGAGCCATCCGGCCGAGGAAGAATTGCAGTAATTTATAGTATAAGTGATGGTGTCTCCGGGCTTTGCCCAGGCAACCGACGCGGTCTTTGTAATTGTCAGCGCCGCGGGCACAATATCCACGCAGTTCCTTTTCATTATATAAGAGACTTCGTTCGGATATTCATTGGCGGTCCAGCCTGTTCCGTTTGAACAGGCGATTGAAGCCGCGTTACAGTAGCGGCCCTGCGCGGCATTGCTGTTGACGCTTACGACAAGGGTCACGCCTCCGGCCGTTGACGCGTAATTCTGCGTGTGCAGGCCCGTGACTGTTCCAAGATTCCAGGTAACGGATGAACCGCCGCCGCTGTGGGATCCACCCGGCACATCAGTGGCCGAAACATAAGTAAAGGCCGATGGTATATTATCCGTTATGACAACATTTGCCGCGTCAACCGAGCCGTAGTTCCTGAAATTCAGCCAGTACGTGACAAGATCTCCAGGAAACGCGTATGTTTTGCTGACCGCGTCGTAAATTTTCATGTTTGGCTGGGGGTTAAAATTCATCGGATCTATGTAATTGCCGGATAATACCATGAGCCCGAGGAGCCTGAAAAAATCATGAAAATATTTCGGCGAAGAAGTGAGGTATCCGGTCTGTACCCCGGTGCCGTTGTTATCCGAGTCCCATAATGTACAGAGTTCCCTGAACCATCTTTCCATAAAAGGGAAATCCTGGGATATCAGTATTGAAATACTGGCGGTGCCCAGTAGATACGGAATATGATCCGTAGTATCCGGAGTGCCTCCTGTGGAATAATTGTCCGCGATCATTTCAGGGATTCCAAAATGGAGGGAGTAAGTTCCCGGCTGAAGGCAGTTGGCGTAATTTTTAAGAAAATTATATACTTTTGTGGCGGCGTCATGTTCATATGTATTGCCGGTTCCTGCTATTATTGAATTTGTAGCAGGATTCCAGCTGTTAGCCGGATTTCCGTAGAGCATATAGTCAAGCGTGTTCCTCCATATACTGCGGAAGTCTTCGCCCTCAGAATCAACAGTTGCGTTAAATACAGCCGCGGAGCCGTTTACCGTATAATCACCCGCCACCGGAAATGTGTAAGCGTTAAGTTGTCCCTGGAGCCAGGCGCTGGCGGCTGCGGCCCTCTGGAATTGTGTAACGTTCCAGCTCCCGGTTGACACCCCGTTGCACCATGTAAGGGTGGCGGCGAGATCCTGCGGGTCGGCGTTTACTGTGAGGGCATTCGCGAAGCAGCGCAGGTATGATGCCCCCGTATAATCATACCAGCTGTTCGGCCTGGGCCCCGCGTAAAACGGCCCGTTAACAGGGCCGCATACCGCTCCGGTTCCAGAAGGTATTACGGCGTTTGTAACCTCGCTCCAGCTCTGCCCTCCCTTATAATATCCGTCAAAATCTATATCCCCGGACATCCACGCATTGACATCAAAATTTTGTCCGTTCTGTTCTCCAAGCGCGACAAGGAACCTTATGGAAGCCAGCGCCATAGCTTTATATTTTATCGCCTTTAACCCCCCTGAATTCGTCTCCGGACCCTGCCCGCCCGCGGCGTAATATCCCGTGAAATCACCCCACTGCTTCCAGGCTATGAGCATGGCCATTGCCGTGTCCATATCGCCGTCTGTCGCGGAATCACCAGGCGGCGCGTATACAGAAAGAAAACTTAAGGCTTCCGCGTCCCTTCCCGTGCCCCTCGATATCCATGTACCGTCAGAATACCTGTATGCGTTCATAAGGCGGTTTGTTTCAACAAGATTAAACCATATTCCGTCGAAAGTCTGCTTATCCCCCATTAAAGCGGCAGATAAAAGATAATAACCGGCGCTTTCAGAGCAGTCCCCGCATGTGGAATTGTAATCTATCAAAGGAATTGCAACGCCAGTTCCAGAGGCGAGCTGGTAGGTGATGGTGCCGTTGTTTAAAAACCTGTTGGCGTCTATCTGCCAGGCGTCCCGCATCCATTTTTCCATTTCCGCGTGGGATACGCCTTCCGGCTGGTGGTTTGTGTCTGATAAGGTGTAAAGGGTCTGGGTAAAACCGGCGTTATAATTTATAAATTGTGGAAAAGGCATATTGGGGCCGGAAGCAAGCGGGTAATAGGAATTAATATTAACCGTCACAGCCGCAAAAGATAGTGTGGAAAATATTAAAACAGTAAAAAAAAGAAATACAATTTTTTTCAAAATCCCCTCGTCAAATCATTAGAAATTTAACTTTTCCGGCTAATTCCCGTTAATAACAAAGAGCTTGCCCTTCTTTACCTGCCCGCTTGCCTGGTTGTGTATGACGAAGTAATATATCCCGGCCGACACTTTCCTGTTGTTCTCGTTCCTGCCGTTCCACGTAGTCTTAATGGTCGGCGCCTGTATCGCAGCCACAAGCTCCCCTGATAACGTATATATCTGTATCAGCGAGCCAGGCACTATGTCATCAAATATCAGCGGCAATACAGAGTCCACATTATACGGGTTCGGATAAACAACAGGATCCCCTATGGGATAAAACGAATCCTGTGAAAACAGCGGCGGGTGTTTACCTATTGCCGGCGTGTATGCCGGATCGTTGTAATCAATGCCCACCATATTTGACAGCGGCAGCACCGACGGGTCAACATCGTTTATCACTACTGTAAATTCAATGTTAAATGATTTACCAGGTCCAAGCAGGAACGGCTGCCCTGTCTGCGGGTCAATGGTTACATCCCAGCTTAAATAATTTCCGTCAACCGCAGGCTGTACTGTATTTGAACTCCCGTTGTATGTCATTGCTCCAGGCAGTGTGTCCCACAACTCTATATTATCAACCGTTTCCTGTGTGTCGTTTTCAACATGTATCGTATACGTCACTATTGCCCCTACTTTTGGCGCCTCTCCCGCGCTTCCCAGCGTTATGTTCAATGTCACAGGCGACGGCATCGGCGTAAGCGTAATTGTCACTGTCGCTGTATTTGTCGGTGTGCTTGTATATGTGGATGTTTCCGTCATGGTCGGCGTCACGGTTTTCGTATTTGTCCGGCTCGGTGTGCCCGTATATGTCAGCGTCTGCGTGTATGTCGGCGTCGCGCTGAAAGTCACCGACTGTGTCGCGCTTGAACTCTGTGTGGGCGTTGCTGTCGGTGTCTGGCTCTGCGTATATGTGGAGCTTTCCGTCGCGCTCTGCGTCGCCGTCCACGTGTACGACTGCGTCGCCGTGTTTGACGGCGTATTGCTGTTGGTATACGTCGGCGTTGCGGTCACGCTCTGTGTCGCAGTCCACGTTTCCGACTGCGTCGCCGTGTTGGTATATGTCGGCGTTAATGTGGGCGTGTTTGACGATACTGTGTTTGTATATGTCACGCTCTGCGTTATGCTCGGCGTCGCCGTGCACGTCCAGGTATCCGTGTATGTGTTTGTAAAAGTGTACGTCGGCGATGCCGTGGGCGTCGCCGTATATGTCGGCGTAAAAGTCGGGGTGTTTGACGACACTGTGTTTGTATCAGTCAGCGACGGCGTCGCGCTGAAGGTCCCGGTCGCCGTGTATGTCGCTGTTGCCGTGCTGGTATATGTCGGAGTGTTCGTCATTGTATATGTTCCAGTGGCAGTGCTGCTGTATGTCGGCGTATTTGTAAAAGTATATGTCCCGGTCGCAGTGCTGCTGTATGTCGGCGTTGCTGTCCGCGTGTATGTGGAAGTATATGTCGGCGTAAACGTCATTGTCTTTGTCGGCGTAAACGTCGGCGTTGTCGCACCGCAGTTGACCTTCACAACCGTTGCCGCGATTATCGGGGTTAAAATCCCCTGCGGAAAAACCTGCACGGTATTTGTAACATTCTGGCACGAACCTGAAACAGTTCCCCACCAGTGATAGGTTATTGCCTGGTTGAGGTTGAGCACCGCTATAGTGGGCCAGCTTACGATTCCGGCCGCGGAAGCGGCGCCATTGTCGCCGCCGACGAAAACAACGCCTGCGGGGAGTGTGTCCACTATGGCTGTATTATAGGAAGTATCCAGCGCCGTCTGCCACGTTGAAATATAATGGCCGTTGGAATACGAATTTGTGTTTGTCGGCGTTCCGTTTATTACGCCGGCATAACCCTGCTGGACGGTCATACCCGCCATTGAAACAGGCGTTACCGACCCGAAATTATTTGTAAGTGAATTATCTATGTAACATGAAATCGTTCCGCCGTTTAATACCACTTTAAGGTCAAAATCGTCATTTATGAGGACGCTCTGCGTCGCCCCGACCTGAGTGGTCCCGTTCCAGAACTGTATGGAACCGTTATTGGGCGGGTTGGGGGTAAAGGTTATATAAACCCCATTTGCCATCCCGGCCGCTGCGGTGTGCCTTACGCATATGCCAAATGTCGCATTGCTTGCCACATGCATTGTGGCTATTATTGTGCCGTTTGTCCCGTTGGAAGTGTTGCATGTCATGACAGTATTCTGATTGCTGACGCTGGCGACCTCTCCGCCACCGACTGTCAGGTTGGTGCCGGTGCCCATATTTGTCCAGTTCGCCGCGTTTGTAAGCGGGTCGTTTATAATTGAGCCGTATGTATTCGCGTAGCTTATCGTATAAGTTATTGGGTCTCCCGTATTGTAAGTTGTAGTGTTTGCCGTTTTTGTCAGTGAAGCAGGCGCCGGAGTCGAAGTCGGCACTGCGGCGCACGTAATAGTAACCCTTACAGAAGATGAAACCGGAAACTCATCAGTTGCGGATACAAAAGCCATATTATTGGCATACTGGTCGGCTCCCGGGCAGCCAATGGCGTTTGCAGTCACCCAGTATTGGGCCGTGTCGCACTCGCTTACAAGCATTGACGCTTTTGTCCACTGGAGGGTTGTCCCTGTCTTTGTGCCGGCCGTTCCCACCCATCCGCCGAATGAAACATTTGTGGGAAGCGAGTCCGTCACTACCACGTTGTCAACTTCCCTGCCGGGCTGCGGCCCGTTGCCGAATACCCTGCGCCAGGTGTAACCGTCCCATTCTTCTATAAGTATATTGTTTACCGAATGCGCCGATGTCTGGCAGGCGTCTTTGTTTATTTTCGTTACAGGAACGGATGTTCCGTCGCCTTTTGTCCAGTCAGGCGATATGGGCCACTGCGGGTCGGTCTGCACAGATGTTTCCCATGACGCTGGCTGTGACCAGTTGGTTGTCCAGTCCTGGCTGTTATTTCCGGCATGTATCCTGCCTTTAATAATAAACGGCATAAAAGTATTTCCCATGTGAATCAGTGTGGCCACGCCAGCGACATTATAGAGCTGATGCGTGGGCTCTGTAAGCGCCTGCCCGAACTGAAGTATTATCCGCTGATTCCACGATCCGGTTCCGTCTGAACCAGGCACAAGGTCCTCGGTTGAAACAATCTGGCTTCCGGTCGGGAAACCGTTGACATAATCAAGGTCAACGTTCCACGCTGCGCCGTGATATGACGAATTCACAAAATAAGATATTCTGTAATCCCCCCAGTTTATTACCGGCTCCACAGCCTCATGGTTGGCAAGCAGATAAAATGTCAGCGTTGATTCGTTGCCGGGGACATGGTCGACGCCGAAAGAGAAATTCACCCCGCTCCTGCCGCCGTTTATCCAGCCGGCATTCGAGGAATCACAATATTGAAGGGTGTATGTGATCGTATTTCCGGAATTGACAAGGTATGCGCTGGCTGTTTTTGTAATGGTTAAAGCGGCCGGAACTATATCCACGCAGTTTGTTTCGCAGGTTGTCGTTATGTCATTTGGAATTCCGTTGGAGGTCCAGCCCGAGCCGTTTGAACAGTAAACATCCGCTTCATTGCAAATCTTTGAAATTGGCGCGGCGGGGCTCACCTGGACAACCATGGTGATGCCGCCGAGCGTCGCGTTTATATTCTGGTTCTGCATGCCGGTTACAGTAAACGGCCCCCATTGATAGGCATTGCCTCCCAGCGATGTCGCGGCCGGGGTGGATGAGACAAAATTGAATTCTGTCGAAAGCGTATCGCGGACATATACGTTTGTCGCGGCGAGCGAGCCGTAGTTCCTGTAGTTAAGGTAATATGTTAAGGTATCCCCGGCGAACGAATATGTTTTGTTTACGGCTTTATATATCTTCATGTTTGCGGTCGGCTGAATGTTACATGGATTGGGCATATTTCCGGTAAGGATCATCAAACCAAGCTGCCTGAATATGCCGTGGAAATAATGCGGCACAGATGATAAATACCCGTCGCCGACAGTGTCGGCGTCCCAGAGTATCATGAGTTCCCTGAAAAATTCCCCGGCGATTGAATAGTCTCCCGAATCCCTTGCCCCTGTAAGTATGGCTGCCGCTCCTGTGCCGAATATCCAGTTAAGATGAAATGTCGTCTCTGAAGCGCCGTCCATGGAGTAATCATACATCATTCCGGCAACACCATTATATGTTACCGGGCTGCTTCCGTATGCGGTGCACCACGTGGAGTTCTTAATGAAATTTGAAAATTCCACGGCGGCATTGTACTGATAATTATTTGCTCCCGCAGCCTGCTGATGGGTCGTAGGGTTCCATGTGGCTGTCGGTGTTCCGAACCATATATTATCTATTGCCTTTCTCCAGATTGACCTGAAATCTTCGCCGCCGTTATACCTGCCGAATGTCGCTGTTTCAGCCGGTTCGTTAACGGTGTAATATCCCGTTACCGGATAAATGTGTGTTGTGGCAAGCTGGTTTTGTACCCATGCGTCGGCTGCGGCGCCCCTTAAGAACTGGTTAACGTTGGACCAGCCGCCTGTGTAAGTGGTTGTATCCCTGGTATCGCCGTTTGCCTCAAGAGCGCAGGCAAAAGCGTCAAGATATCCCGACCCCCAGTAATCATAATAGTTCGTGTTTGGTCCGGCAAACTGCGGCCCCGCGCCGTATAAGGCAAGTCCGGTTGTCGCGCCCCATGCTGTTGTTTCTCCGCCCGAGCCTCCGCCCGTGTTCCCGCCGCGCGGATAACCGTCAAATCCTATGTCTCCAGAGGTCCACCACTGGTCGCCCACATTGTCTCCCTGATCCTTTTCAACGAGAAAGCGCATCATGTCCAGGGCCATCTGTTTAAACTGTATTTCATTTCCTCCGGGACCCGCCGGGCCCGTGCCGCCCGGAGCGTAATATCCGGTGTTGTCCCCCCACTGCTTCCACGCAATAAGTGCGGCCATGGCGATGTCCATGTCGCCGTCCGCGGCAGTGTCAGATCCGGGCCCGTAAACCGAAGGGGCGTGAGCGCCATATTTGTAGGTTGGATTTATAACATTGCCGGTTGAATACTGCATGGTCTTATTGAAGTAACCATTTTCGTTTAGATAACACCACAATCCGAGAAAGGCGTCCTTGTCGCACATAAGGGCCGCGCCAAGAAGGAAGTAGCCGTGCCCCTCGGAACAGTATGGAGATGAGGTGTCAACTATAAGATTTATTGTCTGCCCGCCATATGTAATGGTGCCGGAATAATTAAGCTCATTGGAATGTATCTTCCAGGCGTCACGCACCCACTGTTCCATTTCCGCGTGTGATACTCCGTCCGGCTGAACACCGTAATAAGCCAGCGAATGGATCCCGCCGGCGTAATCAAGGAACTGGGGAAATGGCAGAACCGGATTGCCTGAATTGATATTTACATTAATAGCGGAAAAAGAAATCGCCGGGATAATTAGCAATGTGATGGCTGCAATAAACAATTTTTTAATATTCATCAGCTTCCTCAAATAATATACATATAGAGAGATTATCCTCCCTACCAACGCCGGTTCGCTATAAGAAATCACGTTCTTATTTAACGCAAAAGTATTATATCTATATTTCACGTTAAAGTCAATTATTAGCATGTTTAAACGCTTAATTTTAGAGTTTTTCCGGCGGAAAAGGTTTCGGGATATTAATGAAGTTTGATGTTTTTTTTACCTTAAAAATAAGGCTATTAATTGTATTTACTTTACCCTTTTCATCATGCCCATAAAAAATCCATCCATATTGTCTTTATTACCGGGAAGTGAAATAAAATATTTACCCTGCCTGTAAGGTTTCATTTTCTTGTTTCCTTCTGTTATGTCAAATAATTTAAAATTGTCATTTTTTTCCATGAATTTGTTGAGCAGCTTTGAGTTCTCATCCGGGTTTATTGTACAGGTGCAGTAATAGAGCCACCCTCCCTTTTTAACCCAGTTTTTTACTGTATTTAAAATAGCCGCCTGTAACTTCGGGAACTCCTTAAGTTCGGCCTCTGTAAGGCACCATTTTTTCTCAGGGTGCCTGCGTATCACGCCGAGGGCGGAACACGGCGCGTCCACTATAACCTTATCGGCCCTGTCATGAAAGGCCGGTATGTCCGCGGTGGCGTCGTGTTTTATAAATTCCACATTTGTTATCCCCAGCCGTACAAAATTGCGTTCCATTACCTTCAGCCTTACTTCATTTGGCTCTACAGCGGCGATGCCTGCCTTTCCTTTTGAGTCAATTGCAAAGTATGCCGCCTTTCCGCCCGGCGCGGATCCTATGTCTATTATGGCCTCTCCCTTTTTGGCGGCGACAAAGCTGCCAAGCAGCTGTGACGCAAGGTCCTGCACATAAAATAGCCCCTCCTCGTGCGCTCGTGTGTTTATCGGGTCGCCCTTTTTTACCAGAAGGCAGTTCTTTAATAATTTTATCTCTTCGGTTTCCACCCCGGATTTTTTCAGCTCTTTCATCGCTTCTTCAACTCCGGCTTTCATGGTGTTGACCCTTAAAAAAACAGGGGGTTTTATGTTCCCTGCCGCAAGAATCTGTTCCACAACATTATCCTTATAGTTATTTTCCATAAAAGAGGTCATCCATGGTTCATATGAATACTTGATTGAAAGAAACTCCGTCCTTTCCCCGCCCCCGGCCTTCCCCTCTCCAGGCAGCCTTATTCCGCGCCCTTTTTCACGCAGGACGTTCCTTAAGACCGCGTTGACAAAACCCGCAGCCTGCGAATGCATCCTTCGTTTTGCCATTTCAACCGACACGTCAATGGCGGCGTACGGTGGGATGGAATCCATATACATGATCTGATAAAAACCTATCCTCAAAATATTCATGAGAATAATGTCGGAATTTGGTTTCTGGATATACAGGGAAAGGTAATGGTCAATATAGCTCTTGTTCCTCAGCACCCCGTAAACAAGCTCGTAAACTTTTCTAATGTCCTGGTGTTCGGCGTCAATATCCCTGATGTTGGCCTCAATATTTTCCCTGGCCCAGCGGTGTGTAGCAAAGACATCAGTCAGGATCTTAAGACTTATTTCGCGGAAATCAATCGGCAAAATAACCTCCCGGAATTATATTCATCAGCGGTACCTGAATTTTTCCAGATTTTCTTTTCTCTGTTTAAGCGTGGGGTGCGTTGAGAATATTGAAGCAAAAAAATCCCCGCTGAACGGGTTCACTATGAACATATGCGCCGTCGCAGGCTGGACTTCGTCTCCAGCCGGCCTTTTTTTGACGCTTGCGGTAAGGGTTTCAAGTGCGGAAATCAGCGCCTGCGGCCTGCCCGTGAGTTCAGCCGAGCCGTTGTCCGCGGCGTATTCGCGCGAGCGTGAAACAGCCATCTGTATGAGGAACGCGGCAATTGGCGCCACAATCAGCATTATAATTCCTCCGCCGCCGCCCCTGTTGTCGTTCCTGCTGCCGCCGAACCAGAACGCCATCCTGGCTGTCATTGTAATGGCGCCCGCAAATGTCGCGGCCAGGGTGCATATAAGAATATCGCGGTTTTTTATATGGGTCATTTCATGGCCGAGAACCGCCTCAAGCTGCGCCGCGTCGAGTATCTCAAGTATCCCCGAGGTAACCGCAACAGCCGCGTGTTCCGGGTTACGCCCTGTCGCAAAGGCGTTGGCCATGGAGTCGTTAATAATATAAACCTTCGGCATGGGCAGCCCGGCTTTAACGGCAAGGTTTGATACCGCGGCGTACAGAAGCTTATTATCTTCCCTTTTTATCTCTTTTGCGCCGTACATTGAAAGGACAATTTTATCGGAAAACCAGTATGAAAAAAAGTTGAGCAGCACGGCAAACCCGAAAGCGTATATCATCCCGTGGGTCCCTCCGAGATAATTTCCGATCCATATAAAAAGCGCGGTTAATGCGGCCATTAACAAAAATGTCTTAAAATAATTCATGATTGTCCTCCGGGGATTGCTGTGTTTGCCTCATGGCAGAATGTATTTCCGGGGGGCTGCCCGGTTTTATGCGGTTTTATGGAACAATATGTTATCCGACGATCTCTTCTATGAGTTTTTTATCCTCGTCCTTAAGTACAAGAAATTCGATTCCTGTCCTGTACTTTTTTATGTTGTCGTCTTTCGCGGACCATTTTACCTCGGCAAAAGTTATTATGGCCGTTTTGGCGCTTTCAAGTTTTATTTCAATTCTGAGTATTTGTTCCGGGCTTAATCCGGCGTCATTAATAAGCTGTATGCCGCCCACGCTGATATTCGCGGTCTCGGTCTCGTTTTTTTCCGCCGCTGATTTTATTTTTTCTATCTCAGAAGGCATGGAAACCACTTTAAATGTTACCGTAACTTTTTTATCGACCCTTTTATGCTTTCTTTTTTCAATATAAATCTGGCCTTCCGGCATAACGCACCTCGCTGGCTTATTTCCCGCCTTCATATGTTATATATTATAATACCTTCCGCGGGGATTTCAAGTTTTTTTTAAAACAGAGCGTTCCATTAAATATGCCTACTGGTCTTCCTTAACCTTGTTTATTATTGCCATTTTTATTATTTTTGTTTCAGCCTCGCCGGTGTCCTGGTTTGCCCTGATTGCGCATATATAAACTCCGCTTGACGCGTCGTTTCCCCCCGAAGTGGTCAGGTCCCATGTGATTCCGGCAACACCGTCCGCCAGGGTGGCGTTAATTGTTTTTACAAGTTCACCCGTCTGATTATATATACGGATGACAGCCGTGCCATTTCCGGATGCCGCCCACTGAAATACCACGCTCTTGGAAGCTGAATCTGTAACCACTATCGGGTTCGGTTTTATTTTTATATTGGTTATGATGCCGCTCACGGAGGCGTTTAACACCACAACCGTCTTGGAAGCCACAATCCTTGTGCCCTGGTCCGTCTGAATCACAACCTGCATTTCATATGTGCCGGAGGATACTATTTCCCCGGCGTTATTCTTGCCGTCCCACTCTATATTGCCCCCCGGCGCGTAACCTATATTTATATCGGTCATATCCTTGCCCACCTGCAGGACATCGTCAACGCCGAGGCTCACCACAGAAGTGCCGTTATACGGCGTCTGGAGCCTGCGGACCAGCTCCCCGGCGGAGTTATAAATGTTTACCTGCACATATTCCTGAATATAAAGTACCTGAATATCCTCAATTTTTGTGTCAACATGGCCGTATGTGTCTGTGGTGCTGAATTTTATGTAATAATTTCCCGGTGCGACAACCTGGTTTGCGTTGGTGGTGCCGTTCCAGGCGAAGGTCATCGTGCCGCTGTTCTGTCCCGGCCCGTCCAGATTTGGGAGGCTTAATGTCAGGGCGCCGTCAGAGGGGTCAAACAAATCCACCACGGTCCCGCTTACCATCATGTACGCGCCTGTAAATTGCGCGGAAACCGGCGACGAAGCTATAACTTTAACAAGCTCGCCGGCCTCATTGTAGGCGCTTATCGTCAGCAAATAAGGATATGGTATAGGAGTCGGCGTTATCGTAGGCGAAGGCGTATTGGTAGGGGTGGCGGTATATGTGGGCGTTGCCGTATAAGTCGGCGTATATGTAGGCGTGGCGGTTGAAGTGAATGTGTAAGTGGGAGTATCCGTGTCAGTATAAGTCGGGGTGTCAGTAGGGGTGTCAGTGGGCGTATTGGTCTGGGTGTATGTATATGTAACGGTATAAGTCGGGGTATACGTCTGGGTCGCGGTATATGTGGGTGTGTCAGTTGAAGTATAAGTATCGGTTGAAGTATAAGTGGGCGACGTTGTAAATGTGTAGGTCGGGGTTGCCGTATCCGTGGGCGTTGCCGTATATGTCGGAGTATCCGTGAATGTCGGCGTATCCGTCTGTGTATAAGTCGGCGATGATGTTGCCGTATATGTCGGCGTGTCGGTAAATGTCGGAGTATCCGTTAAAGTATCCGTGGGCGACGATGTCGGCGTATATGTAGGCGTGTCGGTAAATGTCGGTGTTACGGTCGGCGTGTCTGTTGAAGTATACGGCGTAGTAACCGTTATGGTCGGCGTGGCCGTGTATGTGTCGGTCTGGGTGGGGGTTGCTGTCGGAGTATTAGTCTGTGTATATGTGGAAGTCTGCGTATATGTGGCGGTATATGTGGGCGTGGCGGTATATGTCTGTGTAGCGGTATATGTCGGCGTGAATGTGGGTGTATTTGTGGGTGTATTTGATGATACCGTATTGGTCATGGTAACCGTCAGCGTAAATGTGCTTGTAACGGTATAGGTCGGCGTGGCGGTATATGTCGAAGTATAAGTGGGGGTATAAGACTGGGTGTATGTCGGGGTATAGGTCGGCGTGTCGGTCGGCGTCGGCGTGTCGGTTGAGGTAAAAGACTGCGTGTATGTCGGGGTATATGTGGGTGTGGAAGTGAAAGTCGGAGTCGCGGTCCTTGTATAGGTCATTGTGTAAGTCGGCGTGTAAGTGGGCGTATTTGTCGGCGTAAAAGTCGGTGTAAATGTCGGTGTTATTGTCCTTGTGTCGGTCATTGTGGATGTCGGCGTGAAAGTCGGGCTGTTGCCGAGCAGGGCCACAAACGCGCAGCTCATATTTCCGTTGGAGTCTGTCGCGCAGTTTAATTTACCTACTGTTGTCGGAGTGGCTGTGGCCGATGGAACAGAGCACGGAGGAACGCCGGTGTTCGGGTCATTTACTCCAGGAGATGTCTGTTCAACTTCAAGAACGCCTCCCCTGTATAGGCATATATGGCTGTAATCCGTATATGCGCCGGCTGTAGGGTCAGAATAATCATCGCAGCCCGTATCCATCGGGCTTGGCCAGCCGTTTAAATAAATCTGAAATGAACCGGCCATCCATCCGCCTGCGGCAATTGGATTCTGCGGTGTAAAATCCTCTGTTATCATCTGCGTGGCGCCCTGCACGGCGCAGCTAAAAGCGCTGACCTGAAAATTTGACGCGGAGCCTGCCTGGTTCCATCCTGCTGTGGATGGATATGCCGAAGTATAATTGCCGGCTACCTGCGGAGAATTTATATTGGGAGTGCCCACATCATTTATCCATACAGCTATTGTAAAGGGCCCGCTTACAGGGGCCCCTGTGTTATTAATAATGGCAAAATCAACCGTCATTCCATTGCCCGTACATTGGTTCGCTGTTGTGTAAGTTTTAAGGTCAAGGCCGGTATTGGCAAAAAGAGGCAGCGCAACAGCGGCAAAAACCGCCAGTATCAGCCATCTCTTAAACTCAGCGGACAGGGCCCTGAAAATATTAATCATCCCCTTTCAGGAGAGAAACTTTCTGCTGAAGCATTTCAGCTGAATAACTGTTTAAGACTTCCTTTTCAATAATTACGCTTGTATCCGGAACCGCGGCGAAATATTCCTTCGCTGTAAGCGGATTAAATGGTATAGCGGTCACTGTTCCCCACCATTTTACCGTCTGGTTGCAGGTGCCTTTTGTAAGGGTGCCAAGGTTCCATGTAACAGTACCGCCGCCGGAAGAGCATCCGTTGGTGCAGCCCACAAAAAGCATGCCGGAAGGCATAGGGTCGGTAATTGTATAATTGGCAATATCACCCTCTCCGTCATTGCAGTAGGTTATTGTCCAGGTTATTGTGGTGCCCATGTTGGCCTGCGTCACATTTGCCGTCTTTGTTATTCCTGTTTCAGGCTGGCAATAAGGATTTGCTATAACTATATTTGAAACCTGCGCCACAGCAGGCGATGCGCCGTTTATAAACCCCTGGTTTGTTATGGGCTTGCATGAATTTACCGTTCCCCACCATGTGAATGTTCCGCCCTCGTTTGAAACATTGCCGAGGTTCCATGAAACAAGGCTCGGCCCGTTAGATACTACCGCATACGGCCCCTGCTGGCCGACATATAATACTGAATCGTCAGATATGCCGCCAACAGCGTTTGGCACCGTGTCCCATACAACCGTGCTTGCCGATACTCTCGGGTTGAATATCTCAAAATTGTTATATGAATCCTGAACATAAGGGCTTGCCGTGTCGCCTCCCTGTTCTCCAAACCCGGCCTTCCACGCGGTACCGTTGGTACAGGACATACCGGTTGCCGCGCCATTCGGGTCGGTCCAGTCTATCTGGTATCCCGCGGGCTCAGGAGACCCTCTCGGCCACGCCTTTGCCTGGAAATGATACTGGTTTGCCGGGTCTATCCATACCTTAATGGACCACCATTTATTGCTGGTAATCGCCGGGTTTGCTCCTATATAGTTGGGTGTGGGCCATATGCATGCCGGCGTACATGCCTGGAAATCAATATTACCGCCGGTATATCCGCCTATGTTTTTATCGACAGATATTACAACCGCATACGCCTTGCCTCCGACAAGCCCGTCATTTCTGAAGAACATAAGGGCATCGGCGCCTTCATATGTTTCCGGATTTATATAAGCTTCTCCATATACTATGCCGCTGCACAGGGCGCTTCCGGTAATTCCTGAATATAATAATCCCGGATATGTGGAAGTTGTATTTACCTGCCCTGTTATTATCCTGTCTCCGGTATTACAGGCATCTGATACTGTCCAGTCCCCGTTAACCCCGTTTTGCGGCGCGAATTGCCATCCTGTCGGAGGCGCGCCTGTCTCATCAGTCATGCTTCCATATGTGCCCAGCGCAAGGTCGTCAAAAGACTGATATGCCACAAGCTGCATTCCGTTTACATTATATGTTAGGTAATAAGTTATCATATCGCCGAAATTTGGGTTTGCCTCGCTCTGCGCCTTTGTGATGGTGATTGCCGCCTGCCCGACTATGCAGTTTGCGACCGCGTTTAACGTTGACGGAGTTCCTCCGGGCATTGTTCCCTGAGCGTTGTTCGCGTAATTTTTTCCCATTGTCGGCGGGTTTGCAGTCTCCTGATAAAGCATCCATACGGTGCCGGCCGCTGTTCCAGGCATGCCCGTCCTGTTTGGCAGTACCCATGTGAAATTTCCCGCAGTTGACCCTATCGCCGGCCCGGTCACTGTGCCGCCTGTCATTCCTGTGGGCCCGAATGATACCAGTTTTAAATCCCCTCCGCCGGGTATTGTATCCGTTAACGTGAGCGTTCCGTTCCAGTATGTATAATTTATGGAATATAGAACAAGGTCGCCCTGCGCCTGTACTTCGCCTTCCGTGGTTTTGCTCATTGTAAATCCCGCCGCCTGGGTTCCCATTGTCCAGTCAACCGGCACAGGCTCGCTGTTGCATGCTCCCGTATCTCCTGCGGCGAGCCAGTCGCTTGCGGCCATATTAGCGTCTTTTAAAGCTACGTGGATATAAAGCTGGCTTATATTACATCCCGGATAATCTGATGCGGGTGGTATGTGGACATTGTATGTGTTGGTAAAAATATTACCCGCCTGCGGCGAGCAGTCCTGGCAGTTTGATGTACCGCCGTTGGGGTTCGCGTTGGCAATCCAGCCTATCTGGCCTCCTGGGTTTCCACCATCAGGCAATGCCGTGGCGACATCCACACCCTGTATACTCACGACAAATATCTGGCCGTTGGCGGAAAGATCCGCGCTTGATTTTGTCGGTGAGGAGCTTATCGCTATGGCGATGTATTCGGAATTATATAATTGCGCGCAGTATTTGACTGTTATCGTGACAAGGTCGCCGAAATTAGGTGTTGAAGGGCTCATTGTAACGCTTATTACCTTGCCGCCGCTTGCGGCAAATGAGGATACGACAAAAAATAATGATATAATAATGGTTGAAAATAACGAGGCGAGAAATTTGGACGTTAGTTTTGTCATTGTCCCCTTCACCTTTCACCCGGCCTTATAGTGGTAGGAATCAAAGTATATGACATAACCGGATGATAAAGCTTCCTTAATATATATAATACATCATAATAAAGCCCTTGTCAATTCATAAAGAGGTTGGGTTATTACGTTTAAACGTCGAAATGCAAAAAAGGTTGTTTTGTAAGGTGAAATTTGGTTGTGAATTGCTTTTTAATTAAAATAAAACGGCCCTTCTCCATCTCTGAAGAAGGGCCGTAATATTAATTTATATTTTTATTCGTTTGTGAACGCCAGGTACACCATTGTGTTTCCCCGCTCAATTAACAGCACCACCTGCGATCCTTTTGCCGCTTTTGACGACGCCGCATTAAAATCCTCCAGATTGTTTATGGCCTTTCCGTTCATTTCATGGATAACGTCGCCTGCCATTACACCGGCCGCTTCGGCTGTAGAGCCCTGTGTCACCTGCATGACGATGACTCCGGAAGCCGAGGACAACCCGTACTGCGATTCCTCTTCGGGAGTAATATCGCCGGCTTCTATGCCGAGGTTCTTTTTTGCCTCCTGCTTTAATGCCTCTTTCTGCTGGCCGGCTATCTTGTCCATATTGCGTTCCGCTATCTTCACATTGAATGTTTTTTCCTGGCCGTCCCTTATTACTTTTATCTCGACTGTTTTGCCCACAGCCTCGCCCGCTATTATTGACTGCAGCTCGCGGTATTTTGTAACGGTTTTAGAGTCTATTGAAACCACAACATCGCCGCGCTTTATCCCGCCGGCCTCTGCCGGGCTCCCGGCGTAAACCTGCGATATCAGGACGCCTTCCTTTGCCTTAAAATGTTTCGCCAGCTCCGGCGTCATTTCCTGTATTACGACGCCTAGCCAGCCGCGTATCGCCCTGCCGCTGCTTAAAATATCACTGTATGTTTTCTTGGCTATATTTATGGGCATGGCAAAACCCACGCCTTCGTATCCGCCGGAAGTTGATGATATCGCCGTGTTAATGCCTATGACCTCGCCGTTCATGTTTATCAGCGGGCCCCCGGAATTTCCGGGATTGATCGCCGCGTCAGTCTGGAGAAAATCATCATACGGCCCGGCCCCGATTATCCTGCCCTTTGCGCTGATTATCCCCTGCGTGACCGTCTGCTCCAGGCCGAATGGAGATCCCACAGCCAGAACCCAGTCGCCCACATCTATTTTATCCGAGTCTCCCATAAGTATCGGCGGGAGATTTTCGGCGTTTATCTTTATTACAGCAAGATCCGTGTCCTTATCGGTGCCTATTACCTTTGCCTTAAATTCCTTCTGGTTGTAAAGTTTCACAGTTATCTCATCTGCTTTGTCCACAACATGGTTGTTCGTAAGTATGTAGCCGTCGGGAGAAACAATAAAACCGCTCCCGAGCGACTGCCTTTTCATCTGCTGTTTGGGCACGCCGAAAAATCTCTGATAAAAATCATCGTTAAAAAACTGGTCAGAGAGCGGGTCCCCGCCCATTCTGATGGTGGAAACCGTTGAAATGTTCACGACCGACGGCCGCACTTTTTCCGCAAGTTCCTTGAATGAAGCGGGTATGTACTGAACAGACGCGGAAGAAATCACGGCAAAAAGAGGAAGCAAAACCGAAGAAATAAAGAACTTCTTCATGACTACTTCACCTCCAGCCCCGGAAGATTAATGTTTGTTATAAACCTGGATGCCGTAGTGAAGACGGCCCCGGTGTCGATGTTTTTAACATAAATTTCATCCTTGTCGGCAAGTTTCCTGCCGGTTACAACTGTAAAGAGCCTTTTGTTCTGCTCGCCGTATGCAGTTATTTCACAGCCGGAAGCAAATCCATAATCCTGCGCGGCAGCGCCGTTCTTTTCATCGATCTTCTGCGCGAATTCAAGGTTGACAAGCCCGTACGAAATCGAGGATGGCGATATTGACGATTTTTCCTTGCCCGGTATATTTGACGCGGATTTTATTTCCCATGACGGCGCGGCGTTCTTTTTAAAAACTTTAACGGCTGAAAGCTGCCTTGAGGCGTACTTTACATCCAGCCCCAGGATTGCCTTTTCCTCAACCGGTGCGATTCGTTTATCCATAAGATCCTCGGGCTTCTGCATGTTTTTCACAAAAAAATCAGGCAGTTCAAATATGCCGTCCTGATAATCCCCCCTGCAAAAAACAGTGGTCTTTTTCCTGTCATAGGCCCCGAAATAAAATTTCTTTTCTGTTTTCCCTTCCCTGAAGAGAATATATTCAGAAGGGGTGCCAAGCCCTCTTGCGGAAAGATTGGCCGCGGTCGCGTCCTCGATTGACTTTGCCTGCGCCGTCCTTAATGTGTCAATTAACCCGCCTATCCTGTCGGCCCTGGCCCTTGCGGCAAAAGGCTCCGCCACGCTCCAGCCGCCGGCCCCTTTGACTATCCTGAATTTTTTATCCTTTAAATGGACGCTGACTTCAGTAACTGCCGGAGTGTCAATGTTGCCCATAACCCTTTTGTCGCGCCAGTCAAATATTTTTTTGTCAGCTTCCGCTTTCAGTATGCCTGTAACTATATAGACCGTGGTTGTGTTGCCGGCGATTGAACAGTAAACATTTTCTCCTGTTGTTGTCGGTATTCCGAAATTTGCCTCATATTTCTTCCCCGCGGCATCAGTCAGCAAAACACCCGCAGCCGGGGTTACTAGCCCGTACTCTGAAAAAGAAGCATTGTCAAGTTTGTCCTTATAATCCCCGGACGAAAACTTCCCGGTAAATTCATCGATAAAATTTTTGTCAGCCGGCGCCCTTAAGGGCTTGTCGATGAACCAGGACCCTTTTTCATTTTTCAGTTCAATCTTTCCGCCTGCGCCGAAAAGGCTTATGCCGGAAACTTTGTCCTTATCAAGGCCGGCGAAGAGCGCTTCTTTCTGTTTCTCGGATTTTTTATCATCCTGCTTTTTCTTAACCTCAAAGAAGAAATAGTAAGCGCCTATAAGGCACAGCGCAATGAACGCTATGAGTATCTGTTTCCCCTTCATGACGACCTCCTGCGCACGAATACCGCGATGCCTATGGCCGTTATCAGAAGCGGTATGAAAATTATCGGGATTATAAAAAGCATCCTTCCCTGGATCTTTGAGAGGAAAAGGGGCTCAAAGGAATTATCCTTCGGCTTAATGGCAATCGTGTCGCCTTCGCCCGCCAGAAAATTAAATGTATTGAGGACAAGGTCCTTGTTTCCCGATGCGCCCAGGAAAGTATTGT
The DNA here is from genome assembly GCA_964565765.1 of uncultured Spirochaetia bacterium. Taxonomy (GTDB): domain Bacteria; phylum Oederibacteriota; class PGYV01; order PGYV01; family Palsa-1178; genus Bog-1181. The sequence goes on along the minus strand of CAZMGF010000009.1, from coordinate 36,536 downwards.
TCATAAAATCAGAGCTTCCATATACCACAAGCTCGGCCTTCGTCGGATTTGTATCAGCGTCGGAATCGGCCTTGTATATGGAGTTGTCGATCTCGGCCGCGGCGCCTACGATTAAAGGCGCGGGCAGGTCGGCGGCGTCCTGGCTGACCGAGCCGCGCCTTACGCTTTCAAGGTTTGTCTCCCCCCAGCTGCTCTGCCCGGTCCTTGCAAGAGGCGATAATGTCACTCCGGCCACGCCGCTTTTCAGTTCAAATGAACGGCAGTTTGGCATAAAGCTCGCGGTCCTGAGTGAAGATGTGATGTCATGCCGGTCATAATTCGCTATAATGGGCATAAGCGGATCCCCGCCGAACATCTTCCCCATTTTGTCGACAATAATATCGTTTTGCGCGATAACGCCCCTTGACTTTAACAGCGCGGCCAGCTTTGGCAGCTGCACCATTGGCGCGTCAAGCACGAGAACTTTCCCGCCGTTCCTTAAAAATCCGTTTATCATGGCCGATTCCCTGTCAAAGAGGTCTATCTGCGGCCCCGCTATAACAAGGATGGACGCGTCAGGCGGAACAGAGGGCTGTGAGAAAAGTTCAATTGAATCAACCTGGAAATTGTAGGCCTCGAGTTCGCCTTTAAGGGCTGAAATCCCCGTCTTCTCATTCTGCGGCGCGTCAAGGGACGGCTCCCCGTGCCCCTTTGTAAAATATATTTTTTTCTTTGCTTCCCTTGTTATCCTGATGAGGCCGTTGGTGATCCCCTCTTCGGTGAGCGTATCCACTTTTTCCTGCGCGTTGTTGTCCGGCCTGAAAAGCACGACAATGCCGTAACGGTCGACTTTGAACCTTGCGGCTGTGGAAGGGCTTCGGTCCGCGTCAACGGCCTGGAACTTGAATTTCGCCGATTCCTTGGAGTAAAGCTCCATTGTGTCCTGCACCTGCTGTATAGGCGCGCGCGAAGAGTAAAAAAGGTAAGCCTCGACGTTGGGTTTCATGGCCTTAAGCACTTTTTTCGTCTGCTCTGAAATCTCATGTCGCCTGGCTTTGGTGAGGTCGAACGTGGCCGAGTGTATTGTAAATATTGTCTGAACAAGCACGATGATGGCCACCACTATCATAGTGTAGATAAACGCGTTGAAACCGTACCTTGCGGCCTTGTTTGAAAAAAGTTCTTTGACTGTTTTGAAATTTATTGCCACATAGAGCCCCACACCCGCCAGGCCGAGCCCTGCTGCGATTATGGTTGGCGGTTCAAATTCACCGCGCACCGTGGCGATAAGGGCCGCTATAACTATCAGCGCGGCTCCGGCAATGAAACTTATATTTATCATTTTTTCCCTGTTCATGTTCATCCCCTCCACTGTTTGGATTCAAGGACGCGTAATGTGAGAAAGAAAAATAAGGCAAAAAAGCTGATGCAATATGTAATATCGCCGGTGTCAAGCACGCCTTTGGCAAAGCTGTCAAAATGATTCACGGCGGCTATATTTTTTAACACTCCCGCCCAGAACGGTGTGGTCGACTGCGCCGCCCACGGCAGGACCAGAAAGAAAAGCAGCGCGCCGAAGGATAAGACGCCGGCTACAATCTGGCTCTCTGTGGTTGAAGAAATAAAAAGGCCGAGCATCAGGAAAGCGCCGCAGAGCATCAGCAGCCCGAGGAAGCCTGTAAAAACCGGCCCGATTTCGAACTCAGTGCCCGTCCTTAATATAATGAAAGAAACAAAAGAAGCCGCCAGCATGGCCGCGAATATGGCGAAAGACGAGAGAAACTTTGCCGCGACAACCGCCGTATCCGATACCGGGTATGTGAAGAGCAGCTCTGAAGTGCCCTCCCTTTTTTCCTCGGCAAAGAGCCTCATTGTAAGCAGCGGGACCATTAAAATCATCACGACCACCATGTTATGAAAATATGGCCTGAAAATACCCTCGACCATGTTCAGGTCCATGGAACTCTTTGCGTACTGGTTCATGGCGCGCAGGCTTATGGAAGCGTAGTAGTCCGCGATGGAAGAGAAAAAATAGCCTGAAAGCATGGTGTAAACTGCTATGACCGCGTAGGCGATCGGCATTGAAAAGAATACCTTTATTTCTTTTTTAAAAAGGGCGTAAAATCTTGCGAACATATCACAGTTCCTCCTTCGTGACAAGTTTTAGGAATACATCTTCAAGCGATACCTGGAGCCGCCTGAATTCAAGGAGCCCCCAGTCGTTTTTCATTATCCTGGCCACAACATCCCGGCGCACATCCCTTTCACCGTCCGTGGTAATGGTAAATCCGTTTACGCCTTCGCTTATTGAGCTCTCCGACCTGACTTCATCCACGCCGTCTATTTTTTTAAGCTCCGTTATAACCTTCTGAACCGGAGCCTCGACCTCAAGATATATTGATACTGCTTTTGACGACGAATCCGTGAGGTTTTTTACCTCATCCTGCGCCACGATTTTGCCGTGATTTATTACAATCACCCTGTCACAGGTCATTGCCACTTCGGGAAGTATATGCGTCGAAAGTATTATTGTGCGTTCCCCGCGCATGTTCTTGATAAGTTCCCTTATCTCCCTTATCTGTTTCGGGTCAAGCCCGACAGTGGGTTCGTCAAGGACGAGCACCTCGGGGTCGTTTAATATTGCCTGCGCGAGCCCCACCCTCTGCCTGTAGCCCTTTGAAAGCTTGGCAATAATTGAACCGGAAACATCCATAAGGCCTGTTTCCTTCATTGCCTTCTCAGCCTTGCCGTCGATTTTTCCCTTTTCAACGCCCTTGACTTCGGCGATGAATTTCAGGTACGAGCGGACGTCCATTTCCTTGTAAAGAGGGGCGTTCTCGGGCATGTAACCGATTTTTTCCTTTGCCTTAAGCGGCTCCTTTAACATATCAATGCCCGCCACTGTAACTTCACCCTGGGTCGGCGGAAAAAATCCCGTTATCATCCTCATTGTGGTTGTCTTGCCTGCCGCGTTGGGCCCCAGGAAGCCGATAATCTCCCCTTTTTTCACCTCAAAGGAGATTGAATCGACGGCCGTCTTGCTTCCAAAACGCTTTGTTACATTTTTCAGCTCAATCATAACAGCCTCCGAAATATGAAATTTTTAACTCCCTATTTTTGTGCTATATTCCAGTTTTTCATCTTTGCCCATTTTTTTAAAAGTTCCTTTTCCTCCTGGCTGGATGCGTCAGGTATTTCCACGTCCACCTTTACAAAAAGGCTGCCTTTCTTTCCGGTTCTGATATTGCGGGCGCCGTGTCCCGAAACTTTAAGGCTCGTTCCCGGCTGGATCCCGGCCGGTATTTTTAATTCAATGGCGCCGTCGGGCGCTATCACCTTCGCGCTGCCGCCAAGCACGGCTGTCGCGGGGTTGACTTTAAGGGTGTAATAAATATCATCGCCTTTTCTCTCGAACGTATCGCTGCCGTCCACCCGAAATATTACATAAAGGTCTCCGCGTTCCCTGTTCCAGGAACGCATGTTGCCCTCGTTCTTTATCCTTATTTTATCACCGTCGGCCGCGCCTTCCGGGATGTGTATTCTTATTTTCCTGATTTCCTGTGCCTCTCCCGAGCCTCCGCAGTCATGGCAGAATTCATTTATAATTGAACCTTTTCCTGCGCACCTCGGGCATGTCTTGTTTACCATGAATCCGCCCTGCGCGAAATGCATGGTGCCTTCGCCGCCGCAGGCCGGGCATTGTTCCACCCTTGCGCCTGGCTCGGCCCCTGTGCCCCTGCAGCGCACACAGTCAACGGCCCGCGGCACCTTTACTATTGTTTCGCCGCCCGCCATGGCCAGTGAAAATGGTATTTCTATTCTTACCGTAATGTCCTGTCCCTTCGGGCCCCTGCCTTCCTGGGATACGCTTTCCTGCGAATAGCCGCGCCTTGGCCCCTGGTTAAAGAACATATCAAAAATATCCTCAAATCCGCCGCCGGATTGTTTCCCGCCGCGGCCGGAAAAAATATCGCCGAAAATATCGGAAAAATCGCCGTTGCCCTGGCTGGAGTAACCCTGCGGGTTTGAGCCGCCCTTAAAATTGGAAAAGTCAAAGCCGCGCGCCTGCGCATCCTTTAACTGTTCATACTTGGCCCGTTTGTCCTTATCCGAGAGGACATCGTAGGCCTCGCTTATCTCTTTGAATTTTTCCTCGGCTTCCTTCGAGCCCGGATTGGCGTCGGGGTGGTATTTTTTCGCGAGCGTCCTGAAAGATTTTTTTATTTCCGCTTCGCCCGCGTTTTTATCCACTCCGAGGAGCTTATAATAATCTTTTATGGGCATATATTAAATACCTCATCTTCCCCTATAAGTGCAAATTACCATTTGGACGAATAAAACCGCCCTGCGGTTCCCTTAAGCCCGGCAGTTTTTTTACCGGGGGCCGGATAATACTCCGGCCCCCGGTATTGTAAATATCAGTTAAAAAACCGCTGAAATGCCTTCTTTTCCGGTTTAGTATTCCGGATATCCGCCGCCCATGCCGCCCGGCATTCCGCCCGGCGCGCCGTGGTTATGCTCGTTTTTATCCGGTAAATCCGCAACCAGCGTTTCCGTTGTAAGCAGCAGCGAAGCTATTGACGCCGCGTTCTGCAGGGCCGACCTTGTGACTTTTGTCGGGTCAATTATCCCGGCTTTTACCATGTCCTTCATCTGCCCGTCTGTCGCGTCAAACCCCATATTCTTGGATGTCTCCTTGAGTATCTTGTCCATTATGACCCCGCCGTCAACCCCGGCGTTGAAAGAAATCTGGCGTATCGGAGCCTCAAGCGCCTTCTTGACTATCCTGATGCCGACTTTTTCCTCGTCATCGCCGGTCATTTTGTCAAGGATTTCGCCCGCCCTTAAAAGCGCGACTCCGCCTCCGGGAACTATTCCCTCTTCCCTGGCTGCCTTTGTTGCGTGCATAGCGTCCTCAACGCGCGCCTTTCTTTCCTTCATCTCGGTCTCAGTGGCCGCTCCGACATTGATAACCGCGACTCCGCCCGATAATTTGGCGAGCCTCTCCTGAAGTTTTTCCTTGTCGTAATCGGACTTGGTCTCCTCTATCTGTTTTTTTATCTGCGATATCCTGGCCTGGATATCCTTTTTATCTCCGGCGCCTTCAATGATTGTCGTGTTGTCCTTGTCGACTATCACTTTTTTCGCGCGGCCCAGCATTCCTATTTCGGCCTTCTCAAGCTTTAGGCCGATTTCTTCGCTTATAACCCTGCCGCCTGTCAGCACAGCGATATCCTCGAGCATGGATTTACGCCTGTCGCCGAAACCCGGCGCCTTTACCGCGACGCACGAGAATGTGCCTTTGAGCCTGTTGACCACGAGGGTTGCGAGAGCCTCGCCTTCTGTCTCTTCGGAAATTATCACTATTGCCTTGCCCTGCTGTACCACTTCCTGCAGTATCGGCAGAAGCTCTTTCATGTTGGAAATCTTTTTGTCATAAATGAGGATGTACGGGTTCTCTATCTCGGCTATCATCTTTTCCGGGTTCGTGACAAAATAAGCGGAAATATAGCCCTGGTCAAACTGCATTCCCTCGACCACATCAAGTGTTGTTTCGATGCCTTTTCCCTCTTCAACCGTGATAACGCCGTCGTTTCCAACCTTGTCCATGGCGTCGGCAATAAGCGTTCCTATTACCTTGTCGTTATTGGCTGAAATAGTCGCGACCTGGGCGATCTCGGTCTTGTCCTTTACCGGTTTTGAAAGTTTCTTCAACTCTTCAATTACCGCCGCGGCCGCCCTCTCAATGCCCCTCTTTACCGGCATCGGGTTCGTGCCCGCCGTGATGTTTTTCATTCCTTCGTTGTAAATTGCCTGCGCGAGCACCGTCGCCGTGGTTGTTCCGTCGCCGGCCACGTCCGATGTTTTTGATGCTACTTCTTTTATCAGCTGCGCCCCCATATTTTCGAACGGGTCCTCAAGCTCTATTTCTTTTGCTATGGTCACGCCGTCATTGATAATTGTCGGCGAGCCGTATTTTTTATCAAGGACCACATTGCGTCCCCTTGGCCCGAGGGTGACTTTAACCGCGTTTGCCAGCTTGTCAACACCCCTCTGAAGCGACCTTCTTGCTTCTTCTCCGAAAGATAACTGTTTTGCCATTTCTAACTTACCTCCTGTTTGTAATTTTCATCTGATTTTTGTTTTTAAATTTTTACTTTACCGGCTTATTCAACAATCGCCAGCACATCATCCTGCGTCATTATAAGGTATTCCACGTCGTCAATCTTAATCTCATTGCCGCCGTATTTGGAATAAATCACTTTGTCGCCGGCCTTGAGCTCCATGGGGGCCTTTTTTCCGTCATCAAGCGTCTTTCCCGCGCCAACCGCGATAACTTCGCCTTTTGAGGGCTTTTCTTTCGCTGTATCGGGAATGATTATCCCCCCTTTTTTTACTTCCATTTCTTCCAGCGGTTTTACTACAATGTGGTCTCCGAGCGGTTTCAATTTCATCTTTCTTCTTCCTCCTTTTACACTGATTTTATATTGCGTTCTTCCTTATTTCTTTTTCTTCTTTTCCTCGTCGACAACCTCATACTCGGCGTCCACCACGTCGTCGCCGCCTTTCTTCTGCCCCTGCTGCGCGTCAGGCCCAGGCGCGCCTTCACCAGCGCCCGGCGCTCCCTGGGCGGGCCCTGATGCCTGGTACATTTTGGTGGAAACTTTGTGCCACTTCTCCGTGAGTTTTTCCGTTTCCTTTTTAAGCTCCTCGGTTGAAGCGTTGTTCTTGAGCATTTCTTTTATCTTGTCGGTCTGTTCCTGAAGCTCTTTTTTGTCGGCCTCAGGGACCTTGTCGCCGACTTCCTTTAATGTTTTTTCAGCCTGATAGGAGAGGGTTTCCGCCTGATTACGCGTGTCAACTTCCTCTTTTTTCTTCTTATCCTCGTCGCTGTGCTTCTCGGCTTCCTTCACTATCTTTTCTATTTCATCCTTTGAGAGCCCCGATGACGCGGTAATGGTTATCTTCTGCTCCCTTGCGGTGGCCATATCCTTTGCCTGCACGTGAAGTATTCCGTTGGCGTCTATGTCAAAGGTCACCTCAACCTGCGGGACCCCCCTTGGCGCCGGCGGTATGCCGTCCAGGTGGAACCTTCCAATGGTCTTGTTTTCATTCGCCATTGAACGCTCGCCCTGAAGGACATGTATTTCAACGCTGGTCTGGTTGTCCGAAGCCGTTGAAAATACTTCTGATTTTTTCGTGGGTATTGTTGTGTTCCTTTCGATGAGCCTTGTAAAAACACCTCCCAGGGTTTCTATTCCCAGGGAAAGCGGCGTCACATCCAGAAGGAGCACGTCTTTTACTTCTCCCTGAAGGACCCCGGCCTGTATCGCGGCGCCAATGGCCACAACCTCGTCCGGATTAACACCCTTATGCGGTTCCTTGTCAAAAAGTTTTTTTACAGTCTCAACAACAGAGGGCATCCTTGTCATTCCGCCGACAAGAACGACTTCATCTATGTCTTTTGCCTCAAGGCCCGCGTCTTTAAGGGCCTTTTTGCACGGATCAACTGTCCTCTCGGTCAAATCCGCCACGAGCTGTTCAAGCTTTGCCCTTGTAAGATTCACCACAAGGTGTTTCGGGCCGGAAGCATCCGCCGTTATGAAGGGAAGATTTATCTCCGTCTGCGCCGTCGATGAGAGTTCTATTTTTGCCTTTTCAGCGGCTTCTTTGAGCCTCTGCAGCACGACCCTGTCCTTGCGCAGCTCTATACCGTCTGATTTTTTGAACTCATCAGCGAGCCAGTCAATTACGCGCTGGTCGTAATCGTCTCCGCCTAGATGCGTGTCTCCGTTGGTTGACTTAACCTCAAAAACTCCGTCGCCAATCTCAAGAACGGATACATCGAAAGTTCCGCCTCCGAGGTCATATACCACTATTTTTTCGTTCTTTTTCTTGTCGAGCCCGTACGCAAGCGAAGCCGCCGTTGGTTCATTAATAATACGCAGAACCTCAAGCCCGGCGATTTTGCCGGCGTCCTTTGTGGCCTGCCTCTGTGAATCATTGAAATAAGCCGGTACGGTGATTACCGCCTGGGTTACTTTTTCGCCAAGATAAGCCTCGGCGTCGGCCTTTAATTTTGCCAGTATCATGGCCGAGACTTCCGGAGGGCTGTAATTCTTGCCGGAAATTTCAACGTGCGCGTCGCCGTTATCCGAAGGGGCCACTTTAAAGGGATATTTCTTCGCCTCTTCCGTTACCTCGGAAAATTTTCTTCCCATAAATCTCTTTATGGAAAAAATTGTGTGTTCCGGGTTTGCCACAGCCTGCCTTTTTCCCGGAAGCCCGACTACCCTTTCGCCTGTCTTTGTAAACCCTACAACAGACGGGGTTGTCCTGTTGCCCTCTGAATTTACGATAACTTTGGGCTCCCTGCCCTCCATTACCGCCACGCAGGAGTTTGTTGTTCCAAGATCGATTCCAATTACTTTTGCCATATAAGCCATCTCCTTTGCTTTCATTATATTTGTAGTAAGAAAGCTGTTTTAATTATCGTGGATTATATAAGCAATAGGCGTGCCAATATAAATATTCTATATTTTATTGGGGTTTTATAAAGTTAATATTGCAGTTGTGCTTCATTTTGAAACGTTCGTGTTTCAACTGTGTGTTTCATTATAGAACGTATTTTTTAAGTTTCTATTGAGTATATTTGGTCACATCAATAAAATCATAGGGTTTTGACCACTTTGAAAAATATGACCTGTCGGGAAGAAATCCGATTTTTTCATTAAAATATTTTTTAAGAATCAGCCTGAAATTATTTACCGGCGATATGGAAGGGTACAGCATTTTGTCCCCTCCGTCCGGAAGATAATATGCCAGGAATATGGAGAGCCTCTCCCCGAAATCCGTCTTTGAGAGGTCCTCCCAGTCAAGATTGGCCCCGTCGCCGTGGTCGCCGTGTATGATGATTATGGAATTCTTCCTCATGTTCTGCTCCAGCTTTTTCACGGTTTCAAGTATCATTTTATCGGTAAACATGACCTGCTCCGCGTACCCTTCCAGATATTTATCATGGGGTATCCCGCAATGCGCGCCGTCGGAGAGGTCTATGGGGCCCGTATTTTTCACATTTTTCCCGTCCCTGTTGAAAATAAACGGCGGATGCGGGCACACAATATAGTCCAGCACTATTTTTGGCGATGCCATTTTCGCTATTTCCGGCAGCTCATTAAAATCATAAAGTATGGTTTTTCTCTCCACCCCGTACTCTGGCGGCTCCCCGCCGCCGGCCACCGCAAGCATCCCTGAAAGCGCGGTTGTTTTTGAGAGCACCTGCTCAAATTCCTCAGGATTCAGGCCGTGCGGGGTTATTATATAGTCGGCGCCGGCCTTCATGGCGTTTGTTGTAAAAGCGCTGGGAAAAATAATAAAGGTGTATCCCTTATCCTTTAAGTATTGTATCCCTTTTTTCGCCTTTATATCGTCCTTGACCGTCACCAGGTCGTCTGACCGCCTGTCAAGCTTATTGATGACATCAAGGTAGTCATAATTTAAAAAAGAGGCAAAGCTTAAAAGTGTGGCCGGGTAATTGGAGTGGGCCCTTTCGGGTATGTAAAACCCGAGCTCCTTCATTTCCCGCCTGAAAGCCGAGTCGTCATAGCCGAATACTTTTTTCAGGTAATCAGAACGCCCGTGCGCGTCCACAACTATATAATAAATATCCGGAAGCTTCTCGTAATCAGCGGGAGCCGAAGGCCTGGCGGTTATGCCCGCCGCAACATCCTGCTTCTCGTGGTTGATAACGCTCATTGCCGATTGCACGCTGAGCAGGAATACCAGCGCGAAGGTTATATAATTTATCCACATATTGAATTCTTTGAGTTGTTCCGAAACTTTTTTTCCGGCTTTAAGCATGAAAAAGACCGCGGCCCCGGCCGCAAGCAATGTGACAGGCAGCATAACATAGTGGCCCCATGTCCCGGTAAAAGGGCTTATGAGCCCGTAAATATGGCCGTACGAAAAGAACCAGAGCAGTATTATTGAAGAGGCAAAACCAGCTTTTATGATATCTTTTATAATCAGCAGGGCCGCGATAAATATAAGCGCGCCGGCGGCGATGGCCGCCGCAGCCGAAGGCAGCAGCGTCGAAAAATACATTTCCTTCGCGTTTACGGTATAAAGGAATATGACCGGGAATATTGCGAGAAAAAGGACGTGCAGCGGCAGCCCTGCCGCGTCAAAATTATTTTTTTTAACAGCCTTTTTATTTTTACCTTTTTTCGCCATTATTTCACTTCCCTTTCATGAGATAAACAACCCTGTTGCTGCCGGCTATCTTATCTTTTCGGATTATTTCAAATTTTTCCTCAAAAGCTTTTATAAAACCCGGTTCATTGTATCCGTTAAAAATATCCTCCCTTGAATGAAGCAGCCTTTTTACCTGCGGGTCATCCTTTGGAACAAACTCAATGATAAGATTTTTCGCGGTTGCCCCGAAAAAAGAGGCCAGCCTCTCCATGGGCAGGTTGCAGGTTATAGCCAGATGGTGTATTAACGCAAGCGCAAGCACACATCCTGCGGGCCCGCGCTGTGCAATTGTCATTCTTTCCCCGTTCTCCCAGCCTATTGAAGGCGACGGATTTGCAAGGTCAAAATAAAGCGGAAGCATCTTTTCGTCCTTCTCAGCCGCAGCCTGCCTGTAGTTTTTTACGACAGAATTGTAATCATTGTCAAAAGCAACAATGTAACCGGCTTTACTGCTGGCTATGCGCGAGAAGAGCCCCGTATTTGCCCCGAGGTCCCATGCAACCGCCTGCTTCCCGGCCGTTTCCGCCATCTCTAAAACAAGCCTTTTTTTATCCTCAAGGGCTTCCGACGTATAACTGTTATCTTCATAATAATTGTCCCATTGCGCCGGGGCCGCCGGAGCTTTCAGGCTTAAAACCGCTGAAAAAAGGGAGTCCACCAGCGCGAAAATCCCGAACCTGGAAACTTTCATTGATTTGATATCAACGCTGCTGTCGCCGGCATATTTTGACCGGCTCGCCGCGTGCAGGTGTATGTGCGCCATGATACCCGGTTTGAACCATGACGCCCATGGCAGCAGCCCTGACGCAAGGTCAAGCGGTATTCCGTCCGCGTATTGCGCGGCCATCCTGCCCAGCCTGAAATCCTTATATGACATAAGGGCTAAAGGCGCGAGAAAATGGGAACAGAATTGTCCGTAAGCCGCCCATGGCCTGCCGGCAGAATATTTTTCAAAAGACAGGGTGTCTATAAAAACCGGAGAGGCCCCGATGAACTGGACATTATATGCGGAGGCATCCTTCAGCGACATGCCTTTTTCCATGGATTTTTTTTGTATATCAAGTGTTAAAAGAGCGGCTGCTTTTAACTGTTCAAAGCACCACTCATAAGGGTATGAAATAAATGGGATCCCTGAAGGCTTAAGCGTTTTATACGCTCCCTGCTGCGGTTCGGACTCGGTATGCTTTATGAGAAGTTTTTCGCCTGAAAGCTGCGAGTAAAGCCCGCTGGAAAAAAGCAAATCATAGTTTTCCCTGTAAACAGGATTGACCTGCCGGAATATTTCATTGTTTTCGGAATAAACAAAACCCGCAGGATCCCTGTATGACGCGCCATTAATATTCATTTTACCGCTATTTCCCCTTCTTTTTTTTGCCTGATATCCCGGAAAAGAATCCGGTAATATTTTTCCAGAATACTTTCACGGCAAAAACGGCCCCCGCGGCCAGTGTCACGGCAACCTGAAAAATATAGCTTCCGGTGCCGGGATCAATGTAGCCTAAAAGCCCCGCGCTGTAAAACAAAACAATGAAAATAGCGAGAGCGGGAACAAATAATTTCCTTAAAGTATTTTTAGCCATATGTATAATATAGGATTAATAACGGTTTAAATCAAGTTTTAATAAGATATTTTTTGCGGTTTTAGTCGCTGCGGCTGCGGTCAAAAGACTTTACCGCACCCTCAACCGTCACATAATATTTAAGTATGCTGGATAACTCCAGCGCCTCAAAGACAAACTTTACTTCCGGGGTCATGGCTGCAAGCCGTATATCTCCGCCGGCGGCGCGCACTGTTTCAATGTTCCCGATAATGGCCCCCCATCCGCTGGAGCTTATATATTCCGTGGCCGAAAGGTCCACAACGATCCTGTAAAACCTGTTTTCCAGGAGCCGCATCATGGCATTTGTGAGTATTTTATAGGTCTCAAGGTTTAGGTACCCCTCGCACACAAGTATCCTGATGAGATTGTCCTCGTCAGAAAACAGCAGTTTTACAGATAAAGCGGTATTTTCCATCGCACCCTTAACCTCCTGAATAAATTAAAAAGTCAAAATGCAAAACCCAGAATTACAACTATCAATCTTTTAAATTAAACACAATTACATACAGGGCCTTACGGCTGCCTTTTATTTCAGTATTTTCAATTGTAATTTTTAGTTTTGAATTTTAATTTTTATCTTATTATCGCTATTTTGCCTTTTTTCATCTGCGATTCATTGGACACAACATATATGTATATTCCCGACGCAAGGGACAAATATTTTCTCTGCCCGGCAATTTGAACACACAGCGTTCCCGATGTGTCCGTGCTTGTATCTGCATAGACCAGTTCCCCTTTCAGGTTATATATAGCGAGCCTGGCGTGGTTCGTGAGCCTGTAAAAACAAATGGAACTATTTCCCAGGGACTGGTTAAAATAGGCGGGATATACATAAACGTTGTCCAGGTTGCTGGACGCCGCGGAAACGACAGCTGTTGAAGTCGCGGTCACGGCAGGGGTCATTGTGGCCGTTGGGGTAATTGTCCCGGTTGAAAAAATAGTCGCGGTCGGTGTCTGTGTGGAAGTCGGCGTATTTTTATAGAATCCGACATAATCAGCATCAAGCTCCCTGTATGCGCTGCTTCCCGAAGGGGCTCCCGCAGGCTGGAACTGAATGGCTTCGATATTTTTCGCGGTCCAGGTCCCTGTCTGCGCCCCCCATGAAGCGTGAGTCAGCGATGAAAAAGGTATTGTGTAATATACCCATCCGGTAGTGTCGGGAATATTGGCCCCATAATTTGAATCAGGCATGTCGGTCTGGACAAACGCGAGCCTGGCTGCCGCCCCATCCCCCCTGTAATAGAAAAATACGCCGTCGTACATGGATATATCAGTACCGGTCCAGGAAGGATTAAGGGGGCAGTTTACCCCGAAACCCCAGCTGTTCGCGGCTACGGTGCCGGTTATATCCACGTGGCAGTTTGACCCGGCGGCGCCGAGCCCGTTGCATGTCATGGAATTTAATACTGATGGATAACTTGAGATTCCATCGCCGTATATGGACCATGTCCCGCCCCAGTAATTGCGCACACCGGCATGCTCGCAGTCGTCAACAAGCACTCCGCCGTTCGGCAGCGGGGTTGGTGAAATTGTGGCCGTTGGAAGCATAGTAGGCGTAGCTGAAGGCACAAGCGTGGCCTGTGAAGCGTCATACATGGTTATCATTTTTATTGAATAGGGCTCAATGTTATATGAAAAATTCGCCGACACCCCGGTAAGCTGCGAATGCTCCGGCGGATTATCCGGCGAGGCGTATGACTGCGCGCCGTTCGCCACCCAGTTGTAGTCGCCGGTATCATATGACACAAAGTCGGCCGATCCAAGGGGGGTGAACCCGTTAATGGAAATATTCGCGGTTATTGTATTTGTGTTGTCGGTATTAATAAGTGCAATTGTCAGTTTCCTGTCCCCTCTCCTGTCCGCGTAAACCTTAAGGGCCGTGTTGTCGGAAGAAGCGGTTAAAAGCGTGTTGCCGAAGGAATCCGCCGCGGAAAAATCATTGTAAAGCATATCAAGGGCGTAAAAAGATGACCGTGGCTGGTACATTTTTGAAGCAAGCGCGCCGCCAAGCCCGCCCCCTTCAAGGTAGCCGAAGTCGGAAAAAATAGTCTTGTCGTTCTGCCCGGGGCCCGGAGTCCCGAAGGTCACAAAAAACGAGGCGTAATCCCCGCCGTTTCTCAGGTAGTTAAGGAAGAAGGCCGTAACAAAAAGGGAATTGTAAAAATGGTTGGTAAATCCGCTGTCAATACCGTCGTTGCATTCAGTCAGGTATGTTTTTACCTGGGAAGGGTTGCTGCAGCGGTTATTGACCCAGCTTTTTAAAAGCGGGAGGTCCGAGTTCCACAGGTCCACCTGGCCCAGCGCCACGGACTCGGTTGCCGGCTCATATGTGGGATATTTGTGAACCGATATCCCCTTTAAATTCGCGAGAATATCGCTTCTGCCGTTGTTGGCCATATATTTGAGAAATGTATCTATATAATAATCATTTCCGGCAGGATTGTTTGAAGCGTTCATGGTGACGTTGCACGGATCAGTAATAGAATTAAACTGCGGCACAACATTTATTGTAGGATCCACCGCAAGCATCGCGTCATAAAAAAGTATGTACCGCCTGGCATATGCCTCGGGCAGAGAGGGCCCTCCCGCTTCCCATGTGCCGGCGTTTTCGTTCCCTATTTCCCAGTGTTTTATATTATACCCTTTGTTTATGTTCGCGTAATAAACCCAGTCTGCGGCTTCCTGCGTTGTCCCTGTATAGAAATTTATTGTGATAAGCGGTATTGCGGTCGGCGTCATCGACCTGCAGGCGCTCATGAATTCCTCAAAATCCATTGTATCCGCATTCTGAAAATTATCCCCGAGCGCCACGGATGAGGAAACCGACGGAGTCTGCCCCACATCAGCCTCGTTTTTTGTTATCTGCGTTGTTCCGTTATAAACCCTGATTTCATTTATGGCGTACTGGTTGTGAACATCCGAAGATGAAAGCATGAGTATCCTTACATATTTTGCCGTTACTGAATTAAAATTTACGGTTGTTTCGCCGCCTGTGCCGGCAACCACGCCCGCCGAGGTGTCCGTCCATGCCGTATCATTGTACATCCACTGCCCAAGTCCGTTCCAGTTGCCGCTGCTGTATTGCACTTTGAACTGCGTGGCGTACGGAGTCGCCCAGTCTATCACCACGCTTGTAAATGGCACTGCCGCGCTTGATGATGTTTCCACATCAAGGTATATCCACTGCTCAAACGGGTCATCCGGGTATGACATCCAGCTGGTGGTCATGTCCCCGTCGGTTACCATGGCCCATTTTCCGTAACCCGCCGAAAGTGAGCCCCTGTGGGCCGCCAGGTTATAAAATCCCCTGGAAAATGTTGTAACGTCAGGGCTGCCGTTATTGTTCCAGATCTTATTGGCATCGTACGCGCCGTTGCCGTTCCAGTGATATTCATTTGAATTTGACCCGCCCGGAAAACGCAGAAATCTTGTTCCCGCCTCCTGAAAGCGGTAAATATTGGCGTTATAAAGGGAATAGTCCCACCACTCGCCCAGAAAATTTATTCCGAACGCTGCGTCGCGCTGGTACGGGTGAAGCGGGGTTGTGTTGTCAACAGTTACATTGGCGCCGTATAAAACAGCCGTGAGCAGCATTACAGCCGAAAGGATAAGTGTTTTTTTCATCTCTACCTGCCTTTTTAGTATTATAACACAAAATATCCACGGCGCAACCCGCCGGAATTTTTAACCCGCAAAAAACGGATTTTTAAGAATGGCGGCCAGAAAACACTGTATTATAAGGGCGGTATATAATATTGCGGCTGCCGGAATGAGATTTTTTTCCTCCGAGTAATATTCAATGGTTTCTGATTTACGCACGCATATAAAAACAGCGCAAAGCGAGGCCGCAGGGGCGGATATCCAGGGAGGAAGCGCCCCGAGAATGAATAATTTAACAAAAAAAAGTGAAAATATCATGAATAAAAATGACGGATAGAAGCCTGCTTCATTTAAAAAATTATTATATGCCGGAGATGCCAGCAGCAAAAAAATAAAAAAGCTTATAAAAAAAATGTAGGGTGTCAGCGGGCCGGGTGTAAGCATAAGAAAAGAGGCTATAACAGCCATGAAAAGGAGCTCATAAAAGTAGAACCCGGGCCGGTTCAAGCCGGCGGAAAAATTAAATGATGTCAGGATCAGGAGCCATGCCGCCGGAAAAAACCACACAAGCTGTCCTGGCGCGCTGTATTTTAGCACAAGCGCCGCAGCGGACAGGATAATAAAAAGGGCCGATATAATTGCCGGGTTCCTTGAAGGGAATTTTTTCAGTCCGGGATTGCCGCGGTTCAGAATAAAAAAAAAGGCCGCCGGTACAATGAACGTAAGCGCGTCATCCATCTTATTATTTATCCCTTTTAAAGTTGTCGGCAAAAAGAAGCAGATTGAGCACGAAAGCAGCCGCCATAAAAATCGAAGTAAAAGAAAAAGGGGCAAAAACAAAGGCAGTAACTGTTATGCCTGCTATACACGCGAGGTATATCAGGGTTTTTATCTTCAGGGACATTTTACCACCTGTAAAAAAGGGCCGCGGACAGGGCCCCGTATAGGACAAGTTTTAACGCGCTATCATTAAAACTTAATTTATTCAGGGTGTCAACTTTAATAAACCTTAAGGCCGCGGAAGCAGCGCCAAAGAGCCTGTTTAACAGCGCCGGAAGATAAAGCAGCAGGCTTATCAGCGCCGCGGCCTGAACAGCCGGATTCCCGGCAACGCTGTTTTTGACGGCAATTATAAGCGTAATCTCCGCCGCAAGTGTTATTATCTGCGCCAGCAGCCCGGCAAAACTGTTTTTTACTTTTGCCGGGGAAAGCCTGAAGGCTGTAACAGAAAGCCCCTCGCTGTTGGAGCGGATCATTTCACCCGAAGAAGCCGCGGAAAGCAACACTCCGCAGGCGGCAACTGCCGTGACGCCGTTTAAGGCCGGGGCGCAGGAGAAATATAAAAGCGCAAGGTATATTATATTCACCGAATCTCTGGACGCGTATGCCGGGTATGTTTCTTCTGTAATTGACTTGAACATTGCCATCCCCAGAAGGGCGCCGGACAACAGCGTCATATAAAGCCGTGAAAACGGGGCCGCCGCCATTAAACCCGCGAAAAGAACTATCTGTACCCCTGACGCGGCGGCCTGAAGAATTAATCTGGAAGGGGCGTATTTCACCGGAAAAGAGGCGGGCTCCTTTTTTTGCAGGGTGTAAAAAGCAGACGGGGATGAAATAACAAGCGCGGCCAGAAAGCCCGTATATGCCATGGTTTTCGCCGTTCCCGGGCCTGACGAGAAGTAAAATTCAAGGAATATAAAAGACGCAAGGAAGAAAAAAAATATAAAAGCAACCGGCGCGGCCTCCGGGCCATTTTTGTCCAAAGAATCCCTGCCTGAAAACACCATCAGAAGCACCCCTGAAAGGCAGATCAGCAGAGCTGCTGTGGCGGGATCCCCGGATATATAGCCGAGCACCGCGATAAAAAGCATGGAGGCCGCCGGAAAATAAAACAACCTGTCGGGATATTCACCCGCGCCCAGCGGCGCCGTTATAAGAAATATCACTGCGAATGCAAGCGCGTGCCTTGCGGGAAATATTCCCGCGGCGCAGGAAAGCCGGTTTTTTGTGTAGAGATAAAGGAAAAATGCCGCCAATGCAGATAAAGCGCACACAAACGCAAAAATGAACTTTTTCATCCTTTCCGCTTTCGGCGCCAGTACATAAAGCGCCGTGAATATTACCGATGCGCAGCACAGAAGGGCGGCCGGCAGCCATACTATTATTTTTTCTATATTCATCGCAGGGAGTTCACCGCTATTTTTACTATTTTCTCCGATTGCTGGCAGGCGGCATAGAGCCATTTTCCGTCCTTTGAGACGCACACCCATTTGGGGAGGTAGTCCTTGAAACGCAGTTCAAAAGCTGTCTCCCTTTTTTTTATATCGACAAATATTATTTTATCCTTTAAAGGCACCGAGATGTACAGGTACCTTTTTGACCCTGAAAGGGCCGCGTCAAATATTCCGCCGTCCACCATAATGTCGTATTCCATGGAGTAATGTATCCTGTCAAAAATTATTATCGAACTCTGGTGGTTATAAACATATTCCCATTCATTTATGATTGCTATGTCGCGCCCGGAAATCGGCACAAACTGCGACGGCGAAATTCCAGTGTCAATGCGCGTAAAGACCGGTTCTTCTTTTTCAGCGTCAATTATCTGGACAGTATTGGTATATTTGCAGCATACATACAGGTAACGGTTGTCAGGTGAAAGATAAAGGTCGGAGGGCCATTTGCCCACCTGCATTATTTTTTTTACCGAAGGTTCCTCAGCTTTTATATCTATGACCGAAACGCTGGATGACCCTGTATTGGCAACGTAAAGCACCCCTCTGGCCCCGTTGACGGCGATGGCACTCGGAGACTCGCCGCCACATGGAACCTGCGTGCTCTTCCCGTTGAGCATGTCGTGCATGGTAATGGTATTTGACGCTTTGTTGGCCGTAAATAATTTATCAAGATAAAAAACCATATCCACCGGCATATACCCGGCGGCAATCGATGATTTTTTATTAAAGTTATCCGTGTCAAATATATATACGGCCCTGCCCCTTTCGGCTCCTACAAAAATTTCATCGTTTGACTGCATGGCTATTTTTGACGGCACAAAATCAAGTTTGTATTCTCCGGCAATTTCCGGCATTGACGAGCTGTTTTTCCCGCAGCCCGCCGAAAACAGTGCAAGAAATATCATTGCCAGGCACAATACAATAAATCCCTTTGCCCCCTTCCATGGTGCGGCCGGCCCTGAGAGCGCCGTTATTATTCCGAGTGCGGCTGCGAAAATAATTAAATACGCCCACAAAGCGGGTGAAAGGTCAAAATTCTTTGACACAACCACCCATAAAATCACCCCTTTTACAGCTATGAGCCCGGCAATCAGCCCCCGTTTTGCGTCGTTTTTTACCGCGACAAAAAACACGAAAACGATTAACAGGAGGGATTCAGCTGTAAAAAACCACAGGTCAGTCATTCACGCCTCCATGGCTTTCCCGGATAATAAAATAACCGGCTGTAAACAAAATACAAAAAAGCGGGAATATAACCGCCGGATTAACTCCCGGTATCAGAAAAAGGGCCGGTTTCACAGCGGCTGCCGCGGCGGATATAGCGGCGACAGCCGCCGCACCGCACAATGCAGCCGGCAGGTCCCGCAATGAAAACAATATTTTACCGTCAGGCACAACAGCCATAATGATTATATTAATGACAAATCCTGAAATTATAAAAATACCCACCGCGCCTGCGGGAGAGCCGCTCAATGCAAGCAGAGCGGAGCACACCGAATCTGAAGTTATAAGAAGGATAAAACGGAGGGCGTGATTTTTTACATAAGCCGCCGCAAGGCTCAATACAATTATCACGGGTAATATTACTGCGGCCATAAAAAAGCACCCCGTTGTTTTATTTTATTTATTTCCCGGTTCTGTTTTTTCTCTCATAATTTTCCCAGTCCACGACTATGGGAGAGGCCAGAAAATCCGATGAGTATGTGCCGACCACAACGCCTATTACCATGGCAAGTGAAAAGGTATGCAGCACATTTCCGCCGAAGAGAAAAAGGCACATGGCAACTGAAAATGTGGTGAATGAAGTGATTATGGTCCTGCTCAAAACCTCATTTATAGAAACATTGACAAGGTCCTGATATGTGGTTTTAAGGATATGTTTCATGTTTTCCCTTATCCTGTCAAAAACCACGACGGTATCGGTGAGTGAATATCCCGCTATGGTAAGCAGTGATGTTATAACGAGCAGGTCGACTTCCTTATTTAACAGCACAAGTATGCCAAGCACCGCAAGGACATCGTGAAGCGTGGCAATTGTGGCGGCTATCGCAAATTTGAGCTGGAACCTTATCCATATATAAATAAGTATCGCGAAGAGCGCCCAGAAGACCGCGTAAAAGGCCTTTTCTTTCAACTGCGAGCTGACCAACCCTCCTATTTCATTCTGCTCAAGGACGGCCATATCATTGTCGCCTGTTTCGGTTTTGAGCATCTGGGTAAGGGTTCCTGACGCGTTCTCGCCGGAAAGTTCCTGCGTGCCGACCCTGATGAGAAAAACTTTATCCGCCGGCTCTCCTATCTGCTGTATTACAGCCTGGTTCATCTTTGCCTTGTTTAACACGCCGCGCACATCGTCAACTTTGACATCTTTCTTGAACTGCACCTGCACGCTTATGCCGCCCGTGAAATCCAGCCCCATCCTGGCCTGGCCCGTGGCAATTTTATAAACCGCCCAGAGGCCGTTTAATACCAGCAGCGCCGATATTATATATGTTACTTTTCTGGCCCCTATAAAGTTCAGCTTTGTATTCTTGATTATTTCAATCATTGTTTTCCTCCGTTATATGCTTAATGTCTTGTATTGTTTTCTAAGGTCAAATATTGACTGTGTTATAAAGAAAGCCGTGAAGAGGGATATTAAAAGCCCCCAGAAAAGCGTAACGGCAAAACCGCGTATGGCGCCGGTTCCGAACTGGAAAAGGATCGCCGCTGTAATAAGCGAAGTAATGTGCGCGTCAAGAATCGTGAGCCAGGCCCTGTGATAACCCGCGTCAATGGCCGCGCGTATTGTCTTACCGGCGCGCATTTCCTCCCTGATTCTCTCAAGGATAAGTACGTTCGCGTCAACCGCAATACCAATGGTAAGGGTCAAGCCGGCGATACCCGGCAATGTGAGAGTGGCGTTTAATGCCGCGAGTATTCCAAGAACGAAGAGCACGTTGAATATCAGGGCAAAATCCGCTATGAGGCCTGATACTCCGTAATAAAAGGCCATGAAGCATACGACCACAAGCGCGCCTATGATTATTGATTTCTGCCCTTTCGCGATAGAGTCCGCGCCGAGCGACGGCCCGACCACATATTTATTTATAATTTTGACCGGCGCCGGAAGCGCGCCCGCGCGCAGCACCAGCGATAAATCCTTGGCGTCGTCAAGGTTGAAGTTTCCCTCGATGATTCCCTCGCCGCCAGAAATTCTTGTCTTGATGACCGGATCCGAATATACCTTGTCGTCAAGTATGATAGCCAGTTTTTTTCCGACATTATCCCCGGTAAGTTCGGCGAATTTTCTTCCGCCCTCGGGGGAAAACTTGAACCATACCACTGGCGTGCCGTAGGTACCCATCTGAACCTTCGCATCAACCAGGTCGTTTCCGGTCAAAAGGTCCTTTGTGAATATCGGGGTTCTGTTGCCTTCCTTGTCCGCGAGAACCATTACGCCTTCGGGTATTTTTGAGGCAACAGTGTTGCCGGCCGCATCGGTCATCTCGGATATCTTATCACGCTCGTCCGCCATCTTGAATTCAAGAAGGGCTGTCTTTCCTATTATATTGAGGGCCCTCTCCGGGTCCTTGACGCCCGGCAGCTGCACAACTATATACTTGTCGCCTTCCCTTGTGATAAGCGGTTCTGCCACTCCAAGGGCGTCTATCCTGTTCCTTAAAATCTCAAGGGCGCGGGAAACCGCTTCTTCAAGTTTTACATTGGCGGGCATCTTGTCGGTATCAATGGCAAGTTTAAGGTACATGCCCCCCTGCAAGTCAAGGCCCAGCTTTATTTTTCCCTTTTCTATAATATTGCCCTGGCTGTCTTTTTTGTCAAAAGGCGGGTTCAGATTGACAATTGAAAAAATTATCAGAACAAGAGTTATAAAAGCCGTTATTTGCATCCTTCTCTGCATAAAAATCCTCCCTGGAAATAATCAGGCGGTTTTTCACCGCCGGTGATTTGCGTAAAAATAATGGCATATAATACCATATATTTGGAGCGAAATACAAGGGTTTATTATCTTTTGGCCTTTTTCCTTGTTTTGGGCCTGAGCATCGCCGCAGCGGCCGCGGCTATATGCTTTTCTGTAAGTCCGTATTTTTCAAAAAGGGCCTCAGGCGCGCCTGACTCGGCGAACATGTCCATTATCCCCATTCTTTTGAGTAAAACAGGTGATTTTTCAGATATTACCTCGGCAACAGCCGAGCCGAGCCCTCCTATAATAGAGTGTTCCTCAATTGTTATTATTTTCCCCGTCTTTTTGGCCGAGGCAATAACCAGCTTTTCATCCAGCGGTTTTATAGTCGGCATGTGAATTACTTCAGCGGATATCTTTTTTGCCTTTAATATTTCAGCAGCGGCAAGCGCCTGAAAAAGCATTACGCCCGTGGATATTATGGTTATGTCGCCCCCCCTTTTCATAACGATGCCTTTTCCAAATTTGAACTTATAATCCGCCCCGAAAACCACATCGGTATTCATCCTGGTGAGCCTGACATATACGGGCGAATCGTAATAATCGGCAAGATATTCTATGAGCTTTTCCGTCTCAACCGAATCCGCCGGCGCCACAACTTTCATGTTTGGTATGGAGCGCATTATTGATATATCCTCGCATGCCTGGTGTGTGGGGCCGTCCTCGCCGACTGAAATCCCCGCGTGGGTCACAACTATTTTTACCGGAAGGTTGGGGTATGCCACCGAGTTTCTTATCTGCTCCCACGGCCTGCCCGAGCCGAACATCGCAAATGTGGAGGCGAACGGATTCATGCCCGCGGCAGCGAGACCAGCGGCTGTGCCTATCATGTCCTGCTCGGCGATGCCCATGTCAAAAAAACGGTCCGGGTATGCCTTTCCGAATTTCCCTGTCTGTGTGGATTTCGCCAGGTCCGCGTCAAGCACCACTATGTTTTTGTTTTTTGCCCCGAGCTTTACAAGCGTTTCCCCGTAAACCCCGCGCATTGATGTTTTTGCCATGTCACTCACCGCATCCCAGTTCTTTTAACGCGCGAGACTCTTCGTCCGGAGTCGGCGCCACGCCGTGGTATTCCACTTTTCTTTCCATGAATGATATTCCCTTTCCTTTCACCGTCCTTGCGATTACGATGCTCGGCAGCCCTTTTACTTCCTTTGCCGCGTCAAATGCCTCAATAATCTGCTCGTAATTATGTCCGTCTATTTCTATGACGTTCCAGTTAAAGGCCTTCCATTTTTCCACAAGCGGTTCGAGCCCTGATTTTACCTCGCCGATGGAGCCGTCTATCTGAAGGCCGTTGTAATCAAGTATGGCGCAGACATTGTCAAGCCGCCTGTGATACGAGGTCATTGCCGCTTCCCATATTTGCCCCTCCTGCATTTCGCCGTCGCCCATCATCACATAAACCCTTGTTGGCAGCCCTTTTAATTTCGCCGCCATGGCCATGCCGTTGGCAACAGAGAGCCCCTGCCCGAGCGAGCCCGTTGTCATGTCCACGCCCGGTGTTTTTTTCATATCCGGATGGCCGGAAAGTCCGCCCCCAATTTTTCTCAGCTGCCACAGTTTCTCTTCCGGAAAAAATCCTGCTTCCGCAAGCGCCGTGTAAAGCGCCGGAGCTCCGTGCCCCTTTGAAAGGACGAATTTATCGCGCCCTTCCATTTTCGGATTTTTCGGGTCCACGTTCATTGTATGAAGATAAAGGGTCGATACAACGTCTATGGCTGAAAGGGATCCGCCCGGATGGCCAGATCTCGCGCAGCCCAACATTTTTATTATATTCACGCGCATCTTATTGGTGCGCTTTTCAAGCATTTTTATGGTGTCATTATAATCCCTGTAATGTCCCCCCATGCCGCTTCTTGACCCGAAAAATTTGTCAAGCTCAGCGCGCCCGGGCATGCCTTCCTGCGCGCCCGTGCTTGTGGAATTCATCGCACCCGAGGCGTTGGCGTATTCCACGGCGTCCTGTATTGTTTTTCCCTCAAGCAGGGCGACCGCAAGCGCTCCGGCAAAAGCGTCCCCGCCGCCTATCGTGTCGACAACCTTTACTCCATAGCCGGGGAACACTTCGGCCCCTTTTGCGTTTACCAGAAGGGCCTCGCGCCCCATTGTTATAATTACGTTTTCAACTCCGCGGGCAAGAAGTTCTTTGCCAGTAAGGTTGCCCGTTTCCATATGTGATATAACCCTGTTGGAAAGGTAGCCGCCCTCTTTTTCATTCATTACTATAAGGTAGCAGCCCTGAAGGAGGGACATTACATCCTCCCTTTTTTTGCCAGTGAGGGCCCCCACGCTGATTATTGTTTTCTTGTTGTTTTTCCTGGCGAGTTCCACAGCCTTTTTAACGGTTTTCAACGGCAGCTCGGTGCAGACAAGCACCATTGAGGAGCCGATAATCGCCTCTTCGGCCTTTTCAATATCTTCCGGGGAAAGTTCCCCATTGGCTCCGGTGTACCAGGTGACCTTGTTGCCTTTTTTTCCGGTCGTGTTCACCATGGCAATGCCGGTGTTTAATTTCTTGTCCCTTATCATATACTGCAGGTTTATATTGGGGTGGTTAAGGTTTTTCAGCGGGTCGCCCGGCACGGCGTCGCTGCCTGTTTTGGCTATAAAATTTACTTTTTTCCCCAGCCTTGCTATGGATACGGCCTGGTTGGCCCCTTTGCCCCCGGGCAGGAAATAAACCTCATCCCCTGAAATGGTCTCCCCGCGCTCGGGCATTGACTGTGTCCTTACAAGTATATCAAGGTTTACGCTTCCTATTACCGCGATTGTATCTTTCATTGTGCTCCTAATGATTTACCGGCGCCATGCGCCGGAATTTTTATCGGCCCTGAAAATAAAAAAAGGCGGCAAAGCCTTTTTGGTAAGACGCTATAATTTAACAAATTTTCATCCACATTTCTATATATTTTTTACGCGTCCCGCGCGGCTAAATTTTTTCAACAAATCTGTTCAGGAATTTTTTGTTCTTTTCCAGGAGGGCCCTGGCCGCCTGTTTTGTTTTTGCCTCGACATATATCTGGAAAACGGGCCTGTCGTTGTCCGGTATTATAAGGACCCTTGAATCCCCCTCTTTGAACTGTATACCCTCTATATCGCCGTCGGTATTGTTGTCTTTTAGGGCCACAAGCTCTTTCATTACATGGCCGCGCTTCTCCCACGGTACAACCACTGAATCCACAAGCTTTATAAATGATGGTATTGTATCCACCAGTGTGGAAAGGGGTTTTCCGTAGGCCGCCAGGTATTCAAGGAATTTTACGGCCGACATCATGGCGTCAAAAGTGGGCTGGAAAGCGGAGAAAATATATCCCCCTTTTTCCTCCATGACAAAATCGGCTTTTTTGGAATTTGCCGCGGTCATCATGGCGCGGTAGCTTGTTCCCACTCTCATTGCCCTGCCGCCGTCAGCCTCAATGGCCCTGTCAACGGCTGTTGCCACATTTACAGGGACAGCTATTGTGGCACCCTTGTTCGACATTAAAAATAATTTTGACATCACAAGCAGCGCGTCGTCATCTATAAGCACGCGGCCGGAATCATCAACAATAAATATCTTCTGCGCCCCGGCGTCAATCATTATGCCCGCGTCAGCCTTGAGTGTTTTTACCATTTCGCCTATTTTTTCCAGCGAATCCTCAAATTTTTCATTGGACCTGGTGAGCTTTTTTTCGTCGTTATAGCCGTTTAAGGCTATGACCTCGCAGTCAAGTTCCCCGAGTATTGATGGGAAAATATTAAGGGCGTTGGAAAATGAATAATCTATTATCACCCTGAACCTGCGTTTTTTTATCTTTTCAAAATCCACTGATTTCATGAATCCGTCGTTGTAATATTCAAGGGCGCGGGGCGGGTATGAAATGATTCCGACCGCGTCGTTCTCGGCCCTGCGGAATTCCTCCCTGAAAAAATAATTCTCAACTGACTTTTTCTGCCCCAGCCCTATATCAAGGCCGTCCGCGTCAAAGAATTTTATATCAAGCATCTTTTCGTCATAGGGAGATTTCCTGATATGAAGGCCGCCCGCCACTTTCAGGGTTTTTGCCACGAACTTTGTAACCGGCAGGGGCATTATGCGGAAATCATAAATGTTTACCCCGGTTGAAAGTATACCGGACATGATTGAACGTTCTATCATAAAAGAGGCCCTGTGATAGTCGCGTGAAATAAGTATATAGCTCCCCTTTTTAAGGGTTGAGCCGTATGCCGCGCCGATCTTCGCCCCTATTTCCGGGGTGAGCTCGATATTGGCCATTGACGTGATGCCGTAAATGTCAAAAAGCCTGTTTGACCATCTCTCACCCTGTATCATGGATGAAGACACAACTGAAAAATCATCGACCTTTTTATTGGGCCACAGTTTTACTTCCGGTTTAATGACAGCTTCCTTGCCGATAAAACAATTATCGGAAATTACCGCTCCGACCCCTATATATGCCTTATAGCGTATCTTGTTGTTATTGCCGATGACAGCTTCCTTGATATCAACTTCTTTTTCTATGGTGTTGTTGTTCCATATTATGGAGCGCACTATCTTTGCGCCGCTGTCGATATAAACGTTGTCGCCGATGACTGAATTTGCTATCTCCGCCCCTTCTTCAATGGTCACATTGGAGCCGATTACAACAGAGTCCTTGAGTTTTGCCTTGGGGCTAATTTTTACATCTTTTCCGACCCATACATCACGGCCGATCTTTCCCTTGCGTTCGCCCTTGATGTCGCAGTCAATTTCGCCGTTTAAGATGTCCTCATGTACCTGGCGGTATTCAGCCAGGGTGCCTATATCCTTCCAGTACCCTTCGCCTGTAAAGCCGTAAAGTTTTTCACCCCTGGAGAGCAAATCAGGAAAAAGCTGCTTGGAAAAATCATAATCCACACCCGACGGGATAAAATCATAAACCCTGGGTGAAAATACATAAATGCCGGTATTGATTGTGTCGGAAAAAACCTCTCCCCAGGATGGTTTTTCAAGTAGCCTTTTCACCCTGCCGTCTTTTTCTGTAATAACGATTCCGTAACGGAGCGGGTCCGTGGTTTTTGTAAGGACGATTGTGCCGGTGGCCGAGTTCTTTTTGTGGAACTCAATGGCTTCGGCAAGGTTGAAATTTGTAAGCACATCCCCGGATACAATTATAAAATCATCATCTTTCATCCTGTCTTTTGCCAGCGTGATGCATCCGGCGGTTCCCAGGTCGCTGTCGGATATGAGGTAGCTTATCTTAACCCCGAAATCAGCGCCGTCCCTGAAATAGCCGGAAATAACCTCGGGCTGGAAATAGAGCATCATTGTTATGTCTGTGATGCCATGTTTTTTTATCAGGTTGATGATGTGTTCGAGCATCGGCGTGTTCATTACAGGGGCCATTGGTTTTGGGATGTTCGCCGTGAGAGGCCTTAAGCGGGTTCCGAACCCTCCTGCCAGTATAATAGCTTTCATTAAACCCTCCGCGTCATATATAATTTAAACCTTAAAATTATTATATATTAAGGGTTTTTGGAAGTCAAATGGGAAAGAGGTTTACCCCAGCTTTATGTTTTCCCCGCCGTGGATGTCGAGCAGGTCCGTCAGGGTCATATATTTGAATTTATTGAGGTCGTGGTGGATGACCTTCAGGAATTTCAGGGCCACCAGATATTTTTTATCCTCTTTGTCGCAGCGTATCACTTCGGCTATGGCCTTGCACGAGCACGAGAGGCCGGGCAGCGGCAGGACCATATTTATCGCCACAAAGCTTTTATCGGCAAGAACCTCTTCAGTGTACATGAGCAGCCCGGATGTGGAGACATTTACCACGTCGCACTCGCGGCATGAGGTGAATATCTTTTCAGGATCAAAATGTTTTACAAGTGCCTGGTCAGCCTCGTCATTTTCAAGGATGCGGTATTTGACCCTTACATTAACCGCCACCCTTGGATAGTCCCTGCGCTCTTTTGGTACCAGAAGTTCCCCGTCTTTTATCTCGTCCTTCATGTTGCCGCCCATTTTTGCCCCTTGTTGTGTTGTTTTAAAAACCTTTTAAGCCAGCGGATCCTTTAGATCCAGCAGTTCCTTGAGTTCCATGAACTTGAAATTCTTGAGATTATGGTGGGTGATTGTCAGGAATTTCAGCGCCGCAACGTACATATATTTGGGATTGTCGCTCCTGTCAATGCGCAGCACCTCGCCCAATGCCCTGCAGTTTGCCGCTATTCCCGGTATTGAAATATTTATATTAACCGCGACTATGGATTTTAAGGGTATCTCGCGGTTTGTGTAGATTGCCGTCCCGTTCTTTGACACATTGGCGGTTTCAGACTCGTCATATTCATCAAGCAGCGTTGACTGGTCGGCGAACCTTCCAAGCGCGTGTTCGCCCTCTTCTTTGCCCAGCACCCTGTAGCGTACCGGAGCGTTCATTACAACACGCGGGTATTCCCTTTTTTCCCTGCCGAAGGATAACTGCCCCTCATCTGTCCCGTCGTTTTCGAACATCGCCTGACCCCCGGGTGAATATTTAATTATCCAAATCCGGAAACATTATATCATAAAAAGATCTTATTTTAATTACATCACTTTTACAGGCATTTGGAATATCCGCAGACGCGGCAGACGTTGCATCCGCCTTCGTGCTCAAGGGTTGTTCCGCATTCCGGGCATGTTTCGCCGAACATTTTCTGTTCCTCATGCTGCCTGAAGACAAACTTTTCATCAGCGTCGCCCCTGTCGTGCAGATACTTCTCCATTGCAATGCCGATGGCGTCCGGGCACGAAAGGACTATCCCGCCCTCCTGCCATGCAGGCGCGGGGCACCTGGTGCCGCGTAAATGTTTTATTATGGAAACCGGCTTCACGCCGGCCCTTAATGCCGTTGAAACGAGCCTTGAAATCGCCTCTGACTGTGCCGCGGCGCAGCCCCCTGATTTGCCCATGGCTGTAAATACTTCGCACAACCCTGTCTCGTCCTCATTAATAGTAACATAGAGATTGCCGCACCCCGTCTTCATCTTTATGGTCTTGCCTTTTGTGACGTCCGGCCTTTTTCTCGGCTCTATCTCATGAGCGTTTGCAAGCGCCGGTACTGCCGCCTCTTTTTTATTTTCAGCCACTGAAAGTGTCAGCACCTGCTCGTCGCGGCTGCCGTCGCGGTATATGGTAACCCCTTTGCAGTCAAGCTCATATGCGAGCATGTACACTTTGCGCACATCATCCTTTGTGGCGTCGTTCCTGAAATTGACAGTCTTTGATACCGCGTTATCCGTATATTTCTGGAAAGCAGCCTGCATCTTAATGTGCCATACCGGCTCAATGTCGTGGCTTGTAACGAATATTTTCTTTACATCCTCGGGGACTCCCTGTTCATGTGAAACATTGCCGGTCTCGCCTATCTTCATTATGAGCGCGTCCGTATAAAAACCACGCTGTCTGGCCATATCCAGAAAATACCTGTTTACCTCGGGAAGCCTGGTGTTGTCCATGACGGTTTTTGTATAGGCCACGGCGAAAAGCGGTTCAACTCCCGAAGAGCAAGAGGCTATCATTGAAAGCGTTCCGGTCGGCGCTATTGTCGTAAGTGTCGCGTTCCTGAGTTTCTTGCCTGCTTTTTCATGGACAGACCCTTTATAATTCGGGAAGGTTCCCCGTTTTTTCGCGAGCTCTAAAGAGGCTTCCTGCGCCTCAACGTGAATAAATTTCATCAGCTCTTCCGCTAGCTTAATGGCCTCGTCCGAACTGTATGATATTCCCATCTGGACAAGCATGTCTGCCCAGCCCATTATTCCGAGCCCTATTTTTCTGTTTGACCTTACCATATCAGTTATCTTTTCAAGTGGATATTTGGACATGTCAATAACGTTGTCCAGGAAGTGTACCGCCTTGCGCGTTATTTTCCCGAGCTTTGGATAATCAACTTTTCCTTCGGGAGTTACCATCTGCGCCAGGTTGAGCGAACCCAGGTTGCACGCTTCATATGGAAGCAGCGGCTGCTCGCCGCACGGGTTTGTGGATTCTATTTCAGCCACAGCCGGGGTCGGGTTTTCCCTGTTTATCCTGTCGATAAATACTATGCCGGGATCGCCGTTCTTCCAGGAATATTCCACTATCATGTCGAATATTTCCCTGGCGTCCTCCTGCCCCGCCTTTTCCATTCCGCGCGGGTTTATAAGGTCATATTTCTCACCTTTTTTGACGGCTTCCATGAATTTTTCCGTTATTGCAACGGAGATGTTAAAATTATTTATCTCCCTGTCATTTGCCTTGCACGCTATAAACTCCCTTATATCCGGATGGTCAACGCGCAGTATTCCCATATTGGCGCCGCGCCTTGTGCCCCCCTGCTTTACAGCCTCTGTCGCCGCGTTAAAAACCTTCATAAAGGAAACCGGCCCTGATGATATGCCCGAGGTTGATTTGACCTTGTCGCGGTTGGGCCTTAAGCGCGAGAAGGAAAATCCAGTGCCCCCGCCTGATTTATGTATGAGCGCCGCGTTCTTTATGGCCTCAAATATACCCTCAATAGAATCCTCAACCGGCAGGACAAAACAGGCGGCAAGCTGCTGCAAGTCGCGGCCCGCGTTCATTAATGTGGGGGAATTGGGGAGAAAATCAAGCGAGGCCATTATTTCATAAAAATCAGCGGCAACGGCCGCGGTGTCAGCTTTTTTGTCGTAAATTTTGTCCGCTTCCGCTATGTTTTGCGCGACGCGCATGAAAAGCCCTGTGGCGTCCTCGATTGACTCGTTGTTTTTATCCTTCAAAAAGTAGCGCTTTTCAAGGACTTTGCACGCGTTATCTGAAAGCGCCGGGGTTTTGAGCCTGTTTTTATCCATAAGAGCCTCTCCTTAAGTAACATGTTGTTTTTTTGGTTTTGTAATTATATACCTTAATTTCCCTTTGTCAACTTTTAAAACCCCGATTTTTTGCCTTTACACATCACGCACCATAGGATAATATTAGGGAAGAGAGAAAATATATATAAAGGAGGGCAAAGTGGCTCAGGTTTCCATAATAATACCCGCGTATAACGAGGAAAAGCGCCTCCCCGCCACCCTTCAGAAAATATCCGCCTTCATAAAGAAAAAAAAGCTCAAAGCCGAAATAATAGTTGTAGACGACGGCAGCACAGACAACACCTCCGGTGCGGCCCTGGCATTTAAAGGGGCAAA
Source organism: uncultured Spirochaetia bacterium (assembly GCA_964565765.1). GTDB lineage: Bacteria > Oederibacteriota > PGYV01 > PGYV01 > Palsa-1178 > Bog-1181. The sequence goes on along the minus strand of CAZMGF010000009.1, from coordinate 5,757 downwards.
AATCAGGGTTATAAAAAATCCCGGCAACATGGGAAAGGGATACTCTGTAAAAAACGGGGCAATGGGCGCTTCCGGCGATATAATATTGTTTACAGACGCCGACCTTTCAACCCCCATAAAGCACCTTGAGGAATTCATCGCCTTCCATAAAAAGGGTTATGATGTGGTAATAGCCTCGCGCGACCTTGTGGAATCAAAGGTCATGGTGCCGCAGAGCCATCTGCGCGAATTCGGCGGGAAGTTTTTCAACCTGATGGTGCGCGTGGTGACGGGCCTTATGGTCCACGACACACAGTGCGGTTTTAAAAGTTTCACAAAAAAAGCCGCCGGTATTATATTCCCCCGCCAGACAATATTTAATTTCGGCTTTGACGTCGAACTGCTCTACATAGCTTCCCGCAGGGGGCTCTCCATAAAGGAATCCGCCGTGGAGTGGTATAACGATTCCGCTACAAAAGTTAAATTCCTGCGCGATTCCGTGAAAATGTTCGCCGAACTTTTTATAATACGCTTTAACGGCGCCGGCGGCCGGTATAATTAAACCCGCTTCGCGGCCTTATTGGTTTTACTTTTGAATTTTAACTTGCGTGCAGGCAGCCCCTGCCCCAGCACAAAGAAAATAATCCCCCACAAAAGCCACGGCGCGTAATTTTCCTCATGGCTCATCTGCTCCTTTTTTGTGGAGTTTTCCTGCATGTTCTTTATATCATCCCTGATGGAATTAAAAGTTCCCGGATCAGTTATTAAATGGTAATTGCCCCCTGTGATCCCTGCTATTTCCCTGAGTTCCGAGTCGTCAAGCTTTGTCACAACTTCCTCGCCCTTGTATATTTTGTGAATTGTCCTGCCGAACATGTCCTGACCCTCGGGAATTACTCCGCCCTGCGCCGTGCCCGCGCCTATTGTATAAATCCTGATATTATTTTCTTTTGCCAGCTTTGCCGCCTCGACCGGCGCCATTCCGGTATTATTCTCGCCGTCTGTTATTAATATCATAACCCTGGACTTTCCCGCCTTTTCCACCATGCGCTCAACGCACGATTTTATGGCATTCCCGATTGCCGTCCCGTCTTTGGCCAGCATTCCCGGGTAGAGGCTGTCTATTATAAGGTCATAAGCGTCGTAATCAACAGTAAAAGGGCACTGGATAAAATCAACTCCCGCAAATGTTATCATTCCAACCCTGTCGCCGTTCAAAGAAGCGGAAAATTCCCTGAGAGCAGCCTTTACCGCCTCTATCCTGCTGGGCTTGATATCCGTGGCCAGCATAGAAGATGAAACGTCCACAGCTATCATGATATCTATGCCGTTGACTGTTGTTTCAGACTTTATGGGTTTTCCCCACGGCCGCGCCAGGGCCACTATAATAAGCACGACACCGGCGGCTGTGAGCGCGAATTTAACCGCGGCCATCCTGCCTGAAACAGGTTTTATCATTTTAGGCGCAGTTGCCCTGTCAAAAAAGAGGCCCAGGTTTTGCAATGCCCTAAATGTCCTGTATCCAAGGTATGCAAGCAGCGGCACGACTATAAAAAACAACCTGAAAACTTCAGGACTTCCGAATCTCATTTTTCTCCTTTTTTTGAAAATTGTTTACATCCGCATTGTGGGTCATATGAGACTTTTGTAGGGGCCTGTGCATCCTTGATCGTTGCCAGAAACATTAATTTGGGCACAGTTAACCCGGAAAAAGGCTCATACGATCCACATAACGCCATATTTGCACGGACTTTCACTCAACAATCCTTAAATATTTCCACGCTTCAAGGCCGAGCGCGATAAGTATCATTATAAATCCAGCCCATAAAAACCACTGGAAGCGGTCCTCATGTTTGTCATAATTTTTTACCTGTATATCCTGCTTTTCAAGCTTTCCTATTATATTGTATATCTCGCCGAGCGCCTGCTCATTCGTGGCCCTGAAATACCTCCCGCCCGTAAGCTGCGCAATCTGCGTCAGGACATTTTCATCCGGCTCCTCATACCTGAGCGGCTGGCCGTTGTATGGGTTTACCGCCTGCCTTTTTACCCCGAAATTGTCCGTATAAATCATGGGCGCTCCGCCTTTTTTCCCTATTCCTATTGTGTATATTTTTATGTTTTTATAAGCGGCAAGCTTTGCCGCCTCCACCGGTGAAAAACCGCGGTTATTCCCGCCGTCGGTGGCAAGTATTATCACTTTGGAAGAACCGGACGCCTCAAGCCTGTTTGTGGCCGTCAATATTGCGTCGCCTATTGCAGTGCCGTCTATCCTTACTGTCTGAAGATCCACCTGGTCGATAAAACTTTTTACTATGTCATAGTCGGCGGTAAGGGGGCACTGCGTAAAGGCCTTTCCGGCGAAGACAACGAGCCCGACCCTGTCATTTTCAAGCCCGGATACAAAATTCCTGCATACCGCCTTGGCCGCCTCCACCCGGTTTGGTTTTAAATCCTCGGACTGCATTGAGCCTGAAAGGTCCAGAGCCATTATAATATCTATCCCTTTTATCTTTTCCTGCGTCACCTTCCTTATATTCTGGGGCCGGAGGAGCGCTAAAACCAGCAGAAGCACCCCGAGTATTTTCAGCGCGTCAGGGAGAATGTGGGCATATTTTAACCGCGCGTCGCCGGAAGGCAGGGATGAAAAATTTGAAAAATTTATCTTCTTATACCGCAAATTCCTCAGCAGCATAACGGCGGTTATCAAAAAAAGCGCGGCTATGCCGTAAGGCAAATAGTCTAAATTCTGGAATATCATTTAATGCGCCTGCCTTCCCTGAGTTTAAAAAAGGAAATGAGGCGGTTTATGTATGATTCCCCGCATTCAAGGAATATGTGGTCCACGCCGATTTTTTTCAGGGCCCTTATTAATTTTTTGTCTTTTGCCTCGGCTGCCTGCTTTAAGAATGCCGAGTTTTTTTTGTCCGAGGTATCAAACCATACCTCTTTTTTTGTTTCCGGGTCATAAAAAGGGGCCATGCCTATATCAGGCAGCGAATAGTCGCGTTTGTCCCTCAAAACAACTGCCACCACGTCGTGGTGATGGCGCAAAATCTTCAGCGCTGAGGCGAAATCACCCTCGTCGTAAAAATCAGAGATGACAAAAATGGTCGAGCGCCTTTTTAATATATGGCTAAGGTACAAAAGAGAAGGGGCAATGCCCGTGGAAGAGGATTTTTTTTCATGGTTGGCAATATCCCTGAGTATCCTGAAAACGTGTTTTTTACCCTTTTTAGGCGGTATGTATTTCTCGAGTTTATCCGTAAAACCGGCAAAACCGACGCGGTCGTTGTTGAGATTTGCCGTGAACCCCATGGCCGCCACGAACTCGAACAAGAGCTCGCTTTTCAAATGCTCCTTTGTCCCGAAATCAAGGGAGGAGCTTAAATCAGCCGCGAAGACCACCTGCAGTTCCCTCTCCTCTATAAATACCTTTACAAAAGGGGAGTTCATCCTGGCGGTCACATTCCAGTCAATGGCGCGTATGTCGTCCCCTTCGCTGTATTCGCGCACCTCGGTAAATTCAATCCCCCTGCCCTTGAAAGAGGAAAGGTACTCTCCCTGGAGCACGGTATCCACGAGCCTGCGTGTGGTTATCTCTATGCGTTTTACCTTTTTCAGGATATCTTTTGAGATCATTCGCGTCTTTAGCTTTCCGGGCGGACATATAAGTCCGCCCCTACAGTGGGTATTTTATACTTTCTCTCTTTTACGGCACTTTTACCTTGTTTATTATCTGTGTGATTACGTCGTCCGGTGTTGTCTCCTCGGCCTCGGCCTCATAAGAAAGTATCAGCCTGTGCCTTAAAACCTCATGGGCCACTGCCTTTACATCATCGGGTGAAACATAACCTTCGCCGTTCATAAAGGCGCGCGCCTTTGCCGCTAAAATAAGATTTATCGAGGCCCTTGGCGAGCAGCCGTATTCGATGAGTTCCTTTAAGTTCAGCTTGTATTCCTCGGGGTTTCTCGTGGCAAAAACAAGCTCTGTTACATACTCTTTTACCTTTTCATCCACATAAATGTTGTCGACAATCTCGCGCATTTCAAGGATATCTTTCGGCTTTAATATTGTCTCAACTTCTGCCTGCGCGCCGTGCGTGGTCCTGTTAATAATCTCTATTTCCTGCTCCCTTGTGGGATAGGTTACAACAACCTTCATGAGGAACCTGTCCACCTGCGCCTCGGGAAGCGGGTAAGTCCCCTCGGTTTCAATGGGGTTTTGCGTGGCAAGCACTATAAAAGGTTCGTCAAGTTTGAATGTTTTGTCGCCGATTGTAACCTGTTTTTCCTGCATGGCCTCAAGCAGCGCCGACTGCACCTTTGCCGGCGCCCTGTTTATCTCGTCAGCCAGCACTATGTTCGCGAAGACCGGCCCTGTGGATATCGAGAACTCACCTGTTTTCGCGTTGTATATCCTGGTCCCCACAAGGTCAGCCGGGAGAAGGTCAGGTGTAAACTGTATGCGCGAGAATTTCGCCTGTATTGTGGAGCTTAAGGTTTTTACCGCAAGAGTTTTTGCGAGCCCCGGCACACCTTCAAGCAGGATGTGGCCGCGCGTTAAAAGGCCTATTAAAAGCCCCTTTATCATGGGCTCCTGCCCCACGATCACCTTTTCAACTTCGGAAATCACCAGATTTAATTTCTCTGCTTTTTCCCTTTCCTTTTCCGACAACTTTACCACTTTAGCCATAATAAATTACCTCCGCCTGATAATGTTATATTTTTCAGTCAATTACCACCATGGTGCCTTCGCTTACATAATTTGAAAGCTCCACTATATCATTGTTCTTCATCCTTACGCAGCCCGAAGAGGCGTCATATCCGATTGACGGAGCGTCGCATGTGCCGTGTATGGCAATGCCGCCGCCAAGCTCGGGAAAATAACCGTCGTCATCAGAGGGCATAAGCCCGGCCTTTTTCGCGGCCCTGTACCTTTGAATGTCGCGCTCATTGGGATAATCAAGGAGCATGAAAACAGGGCCGTAAGAATTATATCCAAGGTCCTCGTCAGTTCCGAACTTTACGTGCCCCTCGCGGGCGCTTAAGTAAGAGGCGTTCATGTCATTTATTTTGCGCCTGTTTTTTTTCTCGCGCTCATAAAGCCTGCCGTAGTTCTCAAGGTAATACTTATATTCCGCACTCCCCTTTTCATACCTGGCCATTATTTTTCTCAGCTGCGGCATGTACCACGCCTCATGGTACTGGCAGACCCTTATTATTGTATAAAACCCCGAAGGGGTCCTGTAGTCGCCGGCGTAGAGCTTTTCCCCCCTGACCGCGCCCGTGGCCACCGAATAACTTTTCCATATTTTAAGGGTTTTGTCCATAAGGTAAAGTTTTTTGAGGTTTTTGTCAATATAGATAATGTATTTTTTTCCGTATAAAGCCGTGTGCTCCTTTATAAGGGAGAAATTAGATGGGAAAGCTGAGGTTGTTGCCGAAAATACAAGCATGGCAATGGCCGCGGTTACGATTTGTCTGGTCTGTTTCATTAGCTTTTAGTCGAGGAAATTAATGTTCAAAGGGGGCCTGTTCACCGTAACAAATTCAACCCCTGCTTCCTTGAACAATTCCTCATATGTTTTATCAGGGTAATAGCTGGAAGTGATGAATTTTTTTATCTTTGCGTTTTCCACCATTTTCGCGCAGATGACGCAGGGCGAATGTGTGGAATATATTGTGGCCCCTTCCGTGGAAATGCCGTTTAGCGCAGCCTGTATTATGGCGTTCTGCTCGGCGTGTATGGCCCGGCATATCTCGTGGCGCGTGCCG
>CAZMGF010000008.1:0-71562 GCA_964565765.1 uncultured Spirochaetia bacterium | reverse complement strand
AAGCGGTGCATGACCGGTTGGGCGCAGTGGTGGCCGGTGCGGACCGCGACACCCTCCCGATCCAAAATCGTGCCCACGTCGTGGGCGTGCACGCCGTCCAGAACGAAAGAGATGACGCCGGCTTTCTCTCGCGCCGTGCCCAGAATTTTGACGCCCGGGATCTGGCTGACAGCCTCCGTCGCGTAGGAAAGCAGGGCATGCTCGTAGGACGCGATGTTGGCCAGGCCGATTTGCTCAACATACTCGAGCGCGGCGCCCAGGCCTATGGCGCCGGATGAAACTATTATTATTTCCTTTGATTTTGCGTGAAGTGACGATATCTGTGACACAAGGGAACGTAAAAATCCCTTTTTAACCCCTTTGTCATCAACCAGAAGGTTTGTCCCCACTTTTACAACAATTCTCTTGTACATAAAGTACCCCTTGTTTCCTGATATTCCCATCCTGCTTAAATCCTGCTTAAAAATCCTAATCTTCCTCAAATATAAAATCTCTCTCCCCTATAATAACATAATCCCCTGTTTTAACCCCCTTGCTTTTTAAAAATTTGTTGATGCCCTGGCGCTCAAGATAACCCCTGAAGACCTGGACTGTTTCGTTTGTTTTAAAATCAAGCATTGAGACAAATTTTTCAACACGCCTGCTGTGCAGAGCGTAAACCCCGTTATCGAGCCTTTCAATTACAAGAGTGTCTTTTTCCTTATACTGCTTTGTTTCCGGCTTTTCTTCTTCCGCAGGGGGCAGGTCCTTTAAGACATTATAAACCCTGTTTAAGAGTTTGTTAAGCCCTTCACCTTCCCTTGCGGATATAAAATCAATATCTATTTTCTTCTTTTTAAATTTCGCCAGTATCTGCTTTTTTTCCGCGTCGCTTAATAGCTCGGCCTTGTTCACAAAAACCACCTGCGGCCTTTTAAGCAGTTTCTTGTTGTATGCCTTAAGCTCGTTGTTTATCATTACAAAATTATCATACGCGTCGCCCTGCGTGGCGTCCACCAGGTGAATATAAAGTTTTGTCCTTTCTATGTGGCGCAGGAAATCAAAACCCAGGCCGCGCCCTTCCGAGGCGCCTTCAATGAGCCCGGGAATATCCGCCACCACGAAAGTGAATGTATCCGAGTATTTAACCAGCCCGAGCACCGGCGTAAGCGTTGTAAACGGATAGTCCGCTATTTTTGGATGAGCGTTCGATATTTTTGAGAGCAGCGTGGATTTTCCGGCGTTTGCCATGCCTATTATACCGACGTCCGCGAGTATTTTCAGTTCAAGCGTCACTTCTTTTTCGTCGCCCGGCTCCCCTTTTTCATAAAAATGAGGGGCCTGCCTTGTAGATGTCCTGAAGTGCCAGTTGCCCCTGCCGCCCCTGCCGCCGCTTAAAAGCAGGAATTTTTCCCCGTGCTCTATCAAATCCTTTATTACCGTTCCTGTCGCCGCGTCCTTTACTATTGTGCCGGCGGCAACACGAATGGTTATATCCTCGCCATTTTTTCCGTGCGACCTTGAACCGGAACCTTTGCCGCCGTCTCTGGCCTTAAATATCCTGTTATTGTGAAAATCCACAAGAGTTGTAAGGTTCCTGTCCACTTCCATATAAACATGGCCGCCCCTGCCTCCGTCGCCGCCGTCGGGCCCGCCTTTGGGAATGAATTTTTCACGCCTGAAACTGCTGGCGCCGTCGCCGCCTTTGCCTGAAACCACATTAATTTTTACCAGATCTACAAACATTGTTTTCCTCTTATCCCGGGCTGTTTTTTAAGCCCGTTCATTTCAGCCATTATAGCACAAAAACAGGACCTGCATTTACGCCATTAATAACAAAAAAGGCGGCCGTAAAGGCCGCCTTTTTTATATCTCTTTTTTTAATAATCAGCTATGGGCTTCCGGTAAAATTGAAACTGTCTTTCCTTTGCCGGTGTCCTGAAATTTTACTATTCCGTCAGCCTTTGCAAAAAGCGTATGGTCCTTGCCCATTCCCACATTTACTCCGGCCCTTATCTTTGTGCCCCTCTGCCTTACAATTATGGAGCCGCTGGTTACAAAATTTTCCCCGTATGCCTTTATGCCCAGCCTCTGGCCGGCGCTGTCGCGTCCGTTTCTTGAACTTCCCTGTGCCTTTGTATGTGCCATTCGAGCTTCACCTTCCTGTCCCTGATTTTTTGATTTATTTGCGTTTTACAGTTGTATTGACTTTACCTTGAGTATAGTATATTTTCTCCTGTGGCCCATGCGCTTCTTGGAGTTCTTTCTCCTTCTCCATTTAAATACCATAAATTTCTCGCCCTTAAATTCCGGGTCAAGAACTTCGCATGTTATTTTTACATTTTCGAGTTTTGGCTTTCCAACCTTAACCTCGTTGTCTTTGGCGATAAGTAAAACGCTGTCAAAAACAATTTCTTTTCCTATGCCGGGCATCAGGTCGTCTATTTTTACGACGTCTCCCTCGGACATTTTGTACTGTTTTCCGCTGATCTCAACCACTGCGTACATTGTAAAGCCTCCTTGAATATTGTTCCATGTTAAAACATGAACAGTTAATTGGATAAAATCGGTAATTTTCTAATAACGAAAATTACTGGTGAGCCGGGCGAGGCTCGAACTCGCGACAATCGCCTTAAAAGGGCGGTGCTCTACCAACTGAGCTACCGGCCCACCGTATAAAAAAAATCAAACCTTCGCGCGGTTTTATGCTTATAAATCAGGAAAACCAAGGATGTACCTTAAATTTCATGATTTCCGGCTGTATATTTAAAGCAAGGGTACATTTTACACTTTTTGAGACTTATGTCAATATTATTTTGCTTGTTTTTAGGGCTTTTGACCGGGTATCTTAATCATTAAAAATAGTGGTTATCAGGGATTTTCGCATTAACCACAATACTCAAGGGACTTTATGACGGCGTGTCCGAGCTCATACGGCTCAAGGCCGGACTCCTTATCCCTGTTGAGTACTGCGTAATATTCGCCTCCGGGTGCCGAAAAATATGGGTGAATGACTATTTTATCCCCTTTAAGTTCCGCGGAAAGCATCATATTTTTAGAGGAAAAATCATCCCAGGACTTAAAGCCTGTTTCTTTCAGTATTTCTGCGGGAGAGGCGACCGATTCTATGGGAGACATCAGGTTTTTTATAATTGCGCCTCCGATCTCCCCGGCGCCGGAATCCCTGTTTAATATTATAAAAGGCTTTCCCCATTTTATTTCGCCATCGGGCGTGTCAATGGCTGAAGATATTATTATTTTACCGCCGTAAAATAATATTGTGCTGGTTTTCATTTTGATCCCCCTTACTGCCTGAAAAATTCAACGCTTCACAGCTTACTTATACACCCACGCCGGGCGCAATGTCAAGTTGTATTGAAAATTTGTTATTATAATATCATACATATATCATTTTTTTTGTCATACCGCCGTCAATTATAAAATTCTGCCCTGTTATAAACCCTGCCTTTTTTGAAGCAAGAAAAAGGGCGGCTTCCGCTATGTCATAAGGTGTGCCCACCCTGCCCGCGGGATGCTGGAGCCTGTCGGCCCTGGATTGGATTACATTTTTTACGGCGCTCTTTTTCTTCCAGTTGGATACTTCTATCCATCCCGGGCTTATACAGTTGACGCGCACTTTCGGCCCCAGGCTTACCGCAAGGGCATGGGTAAGCGCTATTATCCCGCCCTTGCTTGCGGAATATGACTCGGTATTCTTCTCGGACATAATGCCCCGGGTTGATGCTATATTAATTATGCAGCCGTTGTTGTTTCCAATATGTCCGGCCGCGTGCTTGGCGCATAAAAAAGCTCCTGTAAGATTTACGCCGATGACGCGGTTCCACTCCTTTAACGTAAGTTCCGTAACAGGCTTGTTTATGCCAATGCCGGCATTATTAATAAGCACATCTATGCCATGAAATTTCCGCGCGGCACTTTTTATAAATTGTTCAACTTCCTTTTCAGAAGAAACGTCGCACTCCAGATAAAGGAAGTTTTTAGCCTCTTTTACAGATGCTTTCAACTCTGCGCCGGCCTCGCTGTCATTGTCCGCCGCCGCCACAAAATAACCTGCCTTAAGAAATTCCCTGACAAGGCACAGGCCAATTCCCTGCGCACCGCCTGTTATAACCGCTGTTCTTTTATTAATGGCCATGGTTTCCCCCTGAGTATAAAAAATATGATTTATTTGACTTATATTTTAACACAGGGGGTTGCTTTTAATATAGGCAAAAAGAAATAACACCGCAAGGCAGTCTATCTTCTGTTTATCGCGACTTTTACCTTTAATCTTGCTATGTTTCCACCGCCGGATATTCCCTGAAGTACCGCTATATAGAGCCCGTTTGAAACCAGATTGCCTGATGCTGTTGCCGTGTCCCATTTCATCGAGCCGTTCTCAAGTTTTGTGTTAAGGATCCGTATAAGCTCGCCTGACATGTTAAAAATGGTTATGCTCATATTGCCGGTTTCATTGGACGTCCATCTGAATTCTATACCGTTGCCGGAACCCATATATGGATTTGGCAGTGCCTTTATTTCACCTATAAAAACATCATTGTTTTCAAGTACGGTGACGCTCTTGGAAGCCACTACGGCGAGCAGGGACTCTGTTTTTACCACAATCTGCATTTCATATACTCCGCTGCTCACTGAAATACCGCTATTGTTCTTGCCGTCCCACAGCATGAAGTCCCCGGTTTGTGATCCGAACATTACCTGAACCGGCGATAAATTGGCCTCCTTGGTTGTTATAACGGCCGGAACATTCATAATTACCCCCAGCGCGGCAGTGCCGGATAAAAAATCAGGCGGGAAGATAAAATTATAATCTGTAATTTTCCTCACCAGTTCGCCGGCGCTGTTAAATATATTGAGCTGAATGTAGGTGGAATCCTGGATCAGGGTAATGGTTTTTGTTATATCAGTCACATGACCGTATGTGTCTGTTTCATCCACCGCAAGGTAGTAGGTGCCGGATGCCGCAGGCTGGCCGGCGTCTGTTTTACCGTCCCATGACGTTGTCATGTCCGCGCCGCCCGGCCCCGCTCCCGGTAAAGTCACTGTAAAAACTTCCCCGGTTGAAAAGATATTGGCTCCGGTGTTTCCATTTACACTTGTAATAATTCCTGTAAGCAGATAAGTTGTCTGCGACTGGATTATTGTCCTTACAACCTCTCCGGCTTCATTGTAAATTTTTACCGTTACAAGGTATCCGGTTGTGGTTGTCTTTACAGGTGTCGCTGTAAATGTGTCTGTTATTGTAGGCGTAAAAGTCGTAGTAAATGTGAAAGTGTATGTCCTGGTGAAAGTAAACGTCGACGTATCGGTATTTGTGCTTGTGGGGGTTGCGGTGGCGGTCGGCGAAAAAGACGGCGTGGACGTTCTTGTGAAGGTCATAGTTGAAGTCTTTGTGGATGTAAAAGTCGGGGTTGCGGTAAGCGTATACGTCGCTGTATAGGTCTGGGTAAAAGTCGGCGTTGCCGTGTAAGTTGATGTGAATGTTGAAGTGAATGTTCCTGTAAATGTCGGAGTAAATGTCAATGTATATGTGTAAGTGGGTGTTGCAGTAAAAGTCGGCGTGTCTGTCGGCGTTGCTGTAAGGGTTGGAGTTATTGTTTTGGAAATTGTCAGCGTATTTGTTGCTGTAACGGTCCTTGTAGGAGTATCGGAATTTGTATAGGTAAAAGTGGGGGTCGCGGTCGGTGTGAATGTTTGTGTAAAAGTAGGCGTAAATGTCCTGGTGCATGTAAAAGTTGGTGTGGCCGTTGGTGTGTATGTCTGCGTATATGTCGGTGTGTAAGTGTCGGTAAATGTAAAAGTCGGCGTCGCGGTTGGTGTATATGTCTGTGTAAAGGTTGCTGTTATTGTTTTTGTAACTGTTTTTGTTGCGGTAGGAGTGGAGGTGGGGGTATATGTCCTTGTAACCGTAAATGTCGGCGTGCAGCCGTCTATCCAGTTATAAACAGTATTTGATATTATCCCGTCCGTCTCCAGATCCGTTTCAGAGGCGGTATTGCTTACCCCGGTGCACGAAGTGTTGACCTTTACTTTAAAAGTCAGCGTCCCTGAAGAATCGGGGGCCAGGTATCCAAGGTTCCAGTTAATGCCCGCTGCGGTAACGTTTACAACCGGATAAAAAGGCGTGCTTCCAGCCGAATTGTTTACGTATGTTGTGCCTGACGGAAATGTATCATAAATGTTTACACCCAGTACACCCGCCGTCCCGGTCAATGAATAGGCCAGGGTGTATGTTATTGTCCCGCCATTGTGGACCGTTCCGGTAGGGCTGTTTGTTTTTGCCAGGTTCATATTTACAACCGGGCATGCGGACCAGCTTACATCATCAAGATAGCCTATGCAGCTGTGGCCGCTCTGGTCGCATGAATAGGCGGTAAACCTTACAGTGGCCTGCTGGCCGGCGTACGCGGCAAGATTGATATAAAACTGCGTCCATGGCAGGTGTTTCCATACATTCAAATTTCCCGCTCCGCTCACCACCGGTTCCGGGCCTCCAGCAGGATCAGCCCCATCGTCAACAAGCTGATTAAGCATTGTAAAATAATTGAAACGCTGGCTCGCGACTACCGCACCGTTTATAAGCACATCAACCACAACATAAGCGTCGTCATTCGGCGAGCCGTTGTTGTTATTTAGCCAGTCAAGATAATGATAGCCGGATAAAACCGCGGCGAACCAGAAAGAGAGGCATGAATTCCCGTTCGACGGTACTATATCTGCCTGCTGTATCTGTGCGTAATCCCTGACCGGATTATCACCCCTTCCGGAATCCAGCATTGCGGCGTAGGTTCCGGTATGAACCATATCAAGGCAGATTAAAGGAGCGGCGCAAATAGTGCCCTGTGTGTGCCATGCCGCGCCGTGAGTCTGGATTGTTACATTCGGGTCGTATACAACATTTGCGCCGTAGGATATATTTGTTGTCCAGCCAGCCAGTGTCCCGGTTTCAAATCCGGGGTTTGTAAATGCTGTTATGGCAGCCGTAGCGACAAACAGGAAGATAAAAATGGCAGCTGCCCGACTTAAGTTCGATAATATTTTCCCCATGATAAAACTCCCGCCTAAATTTCGAACATTAATATTAATTCCCCGAAAGCGTTTTTATTGAAAACGTTTTAAATTAATATAGGCTCCTGTTTAAACGCTTAAAATTTTCCCTTATTTAGACTATAGCATGGATACATGATAAAGCAATTTTTGGGTGGGTAACAAAATAACTACACAGGATAGTTTAACCATAAAATAAATTGGTTTAACGTGAAAGTAAAAGTGGAAAATAGTGAATTATGTTGATTTTAGTTAAACAGTTAATCCAGGACCATGTTGAATAGATTTAATTATCAAACATTCATTAATATCATGATGCAAAACCCCGGTTTATACTGATCCAAAATATGCAGCCTATTTTATTACAATAAGTTTCTTTGTTGTTACCCCGCCCGGCTGGTGTATTACTATAAAATACATTCCCTGCCCGACTTTTTTGCCGTCATCGTTTGATCCGTCCCAGTAAACTGTATGCTGTCCGGCGGCAAGCGGCTCTCTTACATAATGCTTTACAAGCTCGCCGCTGAGATTATATATATCTATCCAGCTGTCGCCGTCGCTTTCAACTTTGTAAATAATAGCGGCCCTGTCGCCGTTGCTGAGATTAATATAATTTCTGTCGGTTACGGCTTTTACAGTAATTGTTGGAACCTGCGTCGGCGTTGTAAGCGGGGCCGTTGAAACCGCTGTCGGAGAACTTGTCTGGCCCGGAACCGTGGTCGCGGTCCCCGCCGGTGTATCGGTAACTGCCGGTGTATTTGTGACAGCGGGAGTGTTTGTATATTGAGGGGTCGGCGTGTCCGTCGGCGGCACAGGTGTAAATGTTCCGGTTGAAGTATTTGTATTCTGCGGAGTGGGTGTGCTTGTTAAGGTGAATGTAAATGTCGGGGTCGGGTTTAATACCGAAATATTGCCGCTAACAGCGGTTCCTGAAGACAATACTTGCCCGTTGTCATATCCCCTGGAGTAACCCGTAAAATTTGTCATTCCAGGATTATTTGCCGTATATATCCACGTAAAAGAAGCCGATGCGTTGGGTTCAATACCTGAAACAGATGAAGGTACGGGTCCGCTTAGCAATGTCGCCACTGTGGTGCCGGATAATGAAAGTGTCGATGGAGCGACGCTTGACGCCCCATAGTTTCCGGAATTGCTTACATTCATGACAACAGTAATCTGCCCGCCTGATACAACAGAATCGGGTGAAGCTGTAATTGAAGATGTAAGAACCGCTCCGCTGACGTTTACTGTGCTTGAAACAGCCATTCCATTTGATCCTGTTATGCTGCTGTTGGCTGAAATAGTGGCGTAATTGGTCGAGGTAAAGCCGTATGCCGCAATCCCGGCTTGCGCCACAGCCGTTATTGTGATGCTTGACAAACTGCCTGCTGTAGCAACGCTTCCAATGTTCCATGTATATATATTGCCGCTATAACTGCTCGAAGACGGCTGCGCGCTTTGTATCAAAAGCCCCTGAGGCATTGAGTCCGTTATTGAAACAGAATTCATATTCGCTTCATTGCTTTGATACGAAATTACATATGTAACTGTATTGCCCGCCTCTATAAGGCTGCTTTCTGTTGTTTTGGTAATTACCATATTTGTGACATAAATAACCGGCTGGGAACCAAGGCCTGTAAAATTAAGGTCGGTTGATGAAATTTCCTCGGATACATTAAAAGGATACGCGCCGGTTGCCGCCGGCCCGACAAATTCGCCTGTTCCTGCCCCGGTGTAGGTTATAATCAGTGAATCAACCGGCTGTATGTTTAATGAATTTATCGTAACGGTATATCCGTTAATGGTTATATCAGACTGCGGCACGTCAGTGGGGGTGGTTCCGTTAATCATTATGACCGCTGTTATAGCGCCGGCGCTTGTGGTTACTGTGGTTGGAAGCGGAAAGGCTGAATTTATCTGCAACTCCACCGCGCCCGCAACCATTGTAACGCCGGCGGTTTTATAAGTTATGGTGATAGTAGGACGGTATGCTGACGGCGCGAGATAAGCAGGGCTTATAACCGCTGTTCCTGTTGCAGAATAACTAAAAGCCGCCACTGCCAGCATCAGTATGAGCGCCGAAATAATTCTTTTTTTCATTTTTACCATCTCCTGTTTTTCAAATGCCGGCCATGCGGCCGGCCTATTTTTTAGCCTCAACAACACAGTCCATTACCGCGCCTTCGATCTGCCAGTTTATGGCTTCGCTAAAATTTTCGCCTTTTTCAGGTTCAAATCCCTTTATGCCCGCTATCAATGCCCTGTTGCCGGCGGCAATAAGAGCGGCAAATGTCACTCCGGCCCCCCTGTATTTCGAGGCCACATGAACCACATTCTTTAAATTGGATTCTATAAGACTGCGGTAAATGGCGTTCTTTCCGGCCCTTCCCCTTATTCTTGATATTTTTCCGGCCATATCAGAGGTTTTATCGGGCGGAATGCTCTTTATTTTCTGGACAAGCACCAAGTAATCTTTCAGCTGTTTTTCATCTATTGATATCAATTTCAGCCTCATATAAATTCTCCTTTTTGCTTTCTACATCATTATAGTAAGCAATAGCCGTGCCAGCATATGCCCATATAAATATGGCTAATAACGGGGTGGTTTTACAATCCGGGATTTTATAGTATAAAAACGTACAGCGGTGAATGAATTACGACAGCCCTGCGATGCTGGCAGGGCTGTCCTTATTTAATAGAAGCCAGTATGTTTTTCGCCTCTTTTTCCATCCTCAAAAACTTTGCCATTTCTTCCCCTGATTTTTTAACCGTTTCGGATGCTGTTTTTATGCCGTTTTTCCCGGCGGCGGTATTTATCTCTTTTTCTTCCCTGAGCATATATATTCTTTCTTCTATCTGCACCATTTTCTTTTTCAGGTATTGCCTTAGGTCCTCTTTTGCCTCCGGACTCATCCCTTCAAGCATGCCCTTTACATCAATATCAAATACAAGGGCCTCTCCGGTCCCGAGCGCCATGGCGGTCCACTTTTCCCTTTCGTCATATATCCGCTGCGCCTCCCCGCATTTATTTTCAATACAATCCTGGAATTTTTTCGTAAGGTCACCGGCAACAAGGGAATCATAAGTAAAGCACTCACCCGAAAGTTCCTTGATCTGCCTGTTGAGCACGTAAATTTTATACCCCGCGCTGTTACCCGCTTTAAGGTAATAGTCCATCTTCATGGAATTAATAAAAGAGGCCACAGGATTTTTCTTGGTTCGCTCCTTGAGTTCATTTAAACGCCTCAACATCTGCTCATAACGGGATTTTACCCTCAGATACTCCGACTGCTTTTTTTCCAGCTGTGCGGAATACTCCCTGGCTTTTGCCTCAAATCCGGGATTTTCCCCGGCATAAAGCGCGGGAAAAAGAGTGATAAGCGATGCGGATAAAACCAGTGCCATTTTTTTCATTATTTTCTCCTTTATTGTTAAAGCCCGTATTTTTTTATTTTTGCCAGCAGGGTGACCCTGTTCACACTGAGCAGTTCGGCGGCCTTTGCCTTGTTGCCTTTCGTTTCATCCAGGGCTTTCTGGATCATATTTTTTTCAAATGAAGCGACTTTCGCCTCCAGCCCGTCTTTTCCGGATTCAGCGGGTTTTCCGGCTTTAAGCTCATAAGGAATGTCCCCGTCGTTTATCATATCGCCGCCGCACAATACAAGCACACGCTGTATTATGTTTTCAAGTTCCCTTATGTTGCCTGGATAATCGTAGAACAAAAGCGCGTCCTGCGCCTCTTTGGTTATGCCTTTCACCCTGTAATTGTCGTATTCCGCGTATTTTTTTATGAAATATTCCACAAGCTCCGGTATATCTTCCTTCCTCTCGCGCAGCGGGGGCATATTTATTTCCACCACATTCAGCCTGTAGTAAAGCTCCTGCCTGAAAGCCCCTTCCTTTACCATGGCTTTCAGGTCCCTGTTGGTGGCGGCTATTATACGTACGTCCGTTTTTATGGTCTTTTCGCCGCCAACGCGCTCAAACTCACGTTCCTGTATAACGCGGAGTATTTTTACCTGCAGCGGCTGCGGCAATTCCGCTATTTCATCAAGGAATATTGTCCCCCTGTCGGCAAGTTCAAAGCGCCCCTTTTTTTGTGTATAAGCATCCGTAAACGCACCTTTTTCATGGCCGAAAAGTTCCGATTCAAGCAGCCCGGGGGATAGCGCCGCGCAGTTAACTTTTACCATCTGAAAATTATTTCTCTTTGACCGCCTGTGTATCTCTTCCGCTATAAGTTCTTTTCCGGTTCCTGATTCCCCGGTGATAAGCACGGTGGCGTCCTTGTCGGCGGCCCTTGAAGCGGTTTCCATAACGCTTTTTAATCTGCCGCCGGAACCTATTATCCTGCGCTCCATTACTGATTTTAAATAAATGTTCTCTTCCTTCAGATTTCTGGCGCCGAGTATCCTTGCCACCTGCATCCTTATCTGCTCTATTGAAAAGGGTTTTGTGATAAAATCCGCCGCCCCTTTTTTCATGGCCTCAACGGCCCTGTCAACGGTCCCGTGCGCTGTGATTACTATCACTTCCGTTTCAGGCGAAATCTTTTTTACGGCTTCAAGCACTGACATTCCGTCCGCTTCGGGAAGTTTCAGGTCGGTTATCACCATATCAAATGTCTGTTGCTTTATCTTTTCAAGTGCTTCTTCGGCTGTTTCAGACGTCTCTGCGGTGTTTTCCGGGGTTGAAAGGGCCTCTTTAAGAACCTCCCTCAAGCCGTCATTATCCTCGACAATTAATATATCCCTCATTTTACCATCCCCGTCTCATATTTTTACCGCGAATTCCGACCCTTTGCCGGCCTCGCTTGCGGCGTATATCTCGCCTTTATGTATTTCTTTTATTATACGATAAACTATGGCCAGACCCAGCCCGGTGCCTTCTTTTTTTCCGGTAACAAACGGCTGAAATATCCTGGAGAGCTCTTCCGGCCCCATGCCGGCCCCGTTGTCCTTTATTACAATTACGCTTCTGTCTCCCTCGGCTGTCAAAAATATCTCAACCTTTCCATCCGGTTTATCCAGCGCCTGATATCCGTTTATTATTATATTATAAAGCGCCTTTTTTATAAGGTAAGGGTCGCATTTTGCCGAAGCCTCCGAACCGGAAAACCTGTCAATTATAACTTTTCCGGCCGCTTCAGGCAGCTCGGAAATTGTTTCGCTTATCAATTCCGCCGTTTTAACAAGAGAAAATTCCGGAGTAAATTCCTTTGTGTATGTCAGAAAATTATTGAGAAACTCGCTCATCTTCATGCAGTTATAGACAATATCCCCGGCGAATTTTTTTGTTTTTTCGTCTTTTTCCCTTTCCCTTATAAGTTCGGCGTATCCTGATATGGCGCCCAGGGAATTTCTTATTTCATGGGCCACCCCCGCGGAGAATTCCCCGACTGACGCCATTTTTTCCCGGTCTTCTATATACTCCTTCAGCTCTTTTTTCATGGAATCGAGCGTTGCCGCAAGCAGCGATATTTCCTCCTCACCCTCAACGGTTATATTTTCCGAGAAATTCCTTCTGGCGATTTCTTCAGCCTTTTTCCTGAGCAGATTTATCCTTGAGGCAATTCCTCCGGTAATCAGCATCGACATCACAAGGGCAAGGGCCAGGCTGATAATTCCCATTGTCCCCAGCGTAGAGCCGTACTGGCTTAAATATCTGGTATATTTGACGCTTGCCTCAACTCCCACAACGCACGCGATCGTTCCGGCGCTGCCGACAGGAACATACCCGGTCTTATAATAAAGCTTTCCCGCCCCCTGATAAAGCGGTGAAGATGAAGTCTCTCCCCTGAAAGCCTTTTCAATTTCGAAGCTGTCCAGATTAATATAAAACTTCTCATTTTCATCAAGGGAAGATAACAGCACTTTTCTGTCCCCTCCAAGGATAAAAATATCCCGTACTTCCGTTATCTCCCTCAATTTCCTTAATTTCTCCCTGTATGAAAGGTATATTTTCCCCTTAAGCCCGATATATTTCACATCCGCAGGGTCAATTGCCTGCGCTATTATTTTTCCGGCGGTGGTGAGCCTGTTTTCCATTTCGGATTCAAGGTTCCCCCGGAGCAGCTCATAGGTCATGAAGCCATACAGCCCTATTACAAGCGCGGACGCTCCAAGAAAATAGAGCACTACTTTTGACCTGATGGTTTTAATTATCATTTCGCCTGCTTCATTTCCTTTCTTTAATTGTCTTTAATACCGATTCCCTCTGTTTTTTTCCGAGGAACGAGGCCCTTTCATCGCCGCTTTCTATTGCCGAGGCAAGCTCCTCAAAATCCTTAAACTCATTGTATATCCTGTATTTTGTTTTTTCACCGACACCCTTTATGGAATCAAAAATCGACTCCTTAAGATCCCTGTTTGCCAGTTTTTTCCTGAATGAATTGGCGAACCTGTGGGCCTCATCGCGCACCCTCATCAACAGGAACCTGCCCTTTTCGCTTACAGCCACGGGCTCTCCGCCTCCGGGTTTGAATACTTCTTCCCGCTCCTTTGCCAGCCCGAGGAGCAGAATATCCACGCCTACCCTGTTCAGGGCCTCTTTTGCCGCGTTTACCTGGCCTGTGCCGCCGTCAATTAGTATTAAATCGGGAAAATATTCACCTTCCGCCTTCAGCCTTGAATAGCGCCTTTCAACAACCTCGTCTATTGAGGCATAATCGTCTATCTGCCCCACGGTCTTGATGTTAAAGTGCCTGTAATTCTTTTTATCGGGTTCGCCGTTTTTAAAGACCACAAGCGACCCGACCATATTATCCCCCGAAGAGTGTGAAATGTCGATGCCTTCCACGCATTCGGGCATGTATTCAAGGTTCAGCGATTCCTTCAGCGCCTGCATCTGCGCCAGGTATTCGCCCTTAACATCCATTTTTTTCTTCTCAAATTTTTCCTCGGATGACGCCTTTTCCCTGAGATTTTCTTCAACCATCCCGAGGAGCTTCCCGCCCGGTTCCTCAAAAGTCACTGTTATTTTTTTGCCCTTGAAAACATACCTTTGTATTATCTCCTCGTCCACCGCGCCGGATGGGAGTATAACCTCGTCCGCCATTAATGTGTTCCTGGAATAATACTGCGAAAGATAAATTTCAAGGGGGTTTTCGTTTAAGGGCATCTCCCTGAAAATATTGATTGTTTTGCCGGTGAGCCTGCCGCGCCTTATGTTAAAGACGCCAAAATAATAGGCTCCGTTCCTGTAAATATATCCGGCCACATCCATGTTCTTTTCCCCCTGTATCACCATTTTCTGTTCCTTCATTATTTCCCCGACAGATTTTATATCGTCCCTGATTTCAGCGGCTTTTTCATATTTTTTTTCCGCCGATAACCTTTCCATATCGCCCTGCAGCAGGGCAATTACCGGCGCGTATTCCCCGGAGAGAAAATCTTTGACCTTGAGCGCCGCGGACATATATTCTCCGGCGCCAATTAGCCTCACACATGGCGCCGTACACAAACCCGTGTCATAATATATACATGGCCTCCCGGGCGGTTTTCCGGAAAGGTCGAGGGTGCACTGCCTTATTTTAAATATCCTGTAAATCAGTGCGGCCACTTTTTTCGCGTCAGCCGAAAAATAGGGCCCGAAGTATATTTTTGACCTGTCTTTGGTGTCGCGTGTTATATAAACTCCGGGATAAACATCGTTTATTGAAAGCATTATATACGGATAAGACTTGTCGTCCTTAAGCAGGATGTTGTATTTTGGTTTGTGTTCCTTGATGAGGTTGTTTTCAAGTATAAAAGCTTCAAGTTCATTGCCTGTAACAATAAAATCTATATCCGCCACGCGGGAAGAAAGCTGCTCTGTCTTTAAGTCCTTCTTTCCTTCCCCGAAATAGGACCTGACCCTGTTTTTCAGGACCTTTGCCTTGCCTATATAAATCACTTTGCCGGCGCCGTCGCGGTAAATATAAACCCCCGGCTTTTCAGGAAGGCTGGAGAGCTTGTCTTTATCCATTAATTCTCCCTGCTCTTAAATTGCATACTGATAAAAATTCTCAGGCGAAATACTCTTCCAGCCCTTTCATGACTTTTTCCGCCTCAACGGCGCAGAGCTCCGGGCTGCCGGCTCCTGTGACTTCTATGCGGATGTTGAAAATATCCCTGACATTTGTCAGGTCGACCATGAGCCCCATTATGCCCTTTGAAGTCTCAATGCCGTTAAAAAAACATTTTATCTGCATGGCTTTCTTTTCATAGGAGTTGACCATGGAAGTCAGCCCGGCTGAAAACTTCATTTTTTCCCTTATTGCGGCGTTTTTTTGTACGCCTGATGCCGTATGCGCGCTCATAATATCCTCCATATTTTCATTATTACAGCGTTGTCTCTTCCTTAAAAAATAATTATACCTTATTAATTGGGGCTTTACAATTGCCTAAAATTTATACTTCTTTTTCTTCTGCTTTCTTACGCCGCCTTCCTTAATATCCTCTATCTTGTCGCGCAGCTTCGCGGCTTTTTCAAAATTAAGGGCCTTTGCCTCGTTCACCATGTCCGCCTCAAGCTGGCGTATAAGGTCCGCGGCGTCCTTATAGCGGTAGTCCTGTTCCTCGCCGGATAGAGGCACTGTAAAATAGTCCATCTCATAAACCGAGCCCATTATCTGCTTTATCTCTTTTTGTATTGATTTCGGCGTGATGTTGTTTTCCCTGTTGTATTTGACCTGCTTTTCCCTGCGCCTGCCGGTTTCATCTATGGCCCTTTTCATGGAGCCTGTGATGACATCAGCGTACATTATTACCCTCCCATTAATATGCCTGGCTGCCCTGCCGACGGTCTGGATAAGGGAAGTCTCCGACCTTAAGAACCCCTCCTTGTCGGCATCCAGGATTGCCACAAGGGATACTTCGGGAATATCAAGCCCTTCCCTTAAAAGATTGATCCCGATGAGCGCTGTAAATTTCCCCTCACGCAGTTCGCGTATTATCTGTATACGCTCCAGGGTGTCGATGTCCGAGTGCAGGTAGCGGCATTTGACTCCGCGTTCCTTAAGAAATTCCGTCAGTGATTCCGCCATTTTTTTTGTAAGCACCGTGACAAGAACACGCTCGTTTATTTCAGCGCGCTTTTTTATCTCCGCCATCAGGTCGTCCACCTGGCCGGCTGTTTTTCTTATTGTTATTTCAGGATCCACCAGCCCTGTGGGCCTGACTATCTGCTCGGAAATGTTTTCAACTCCGCTTTTTTCAAGTTCATAATCTTCCGGCGTTGCGGATACAAAAACAACCTGCCGGATTTTTTTTTCAAATTCTTCAAATTTTAAAGGCCTGTTGTCAAAAGCCGCCGGCAGCCTGAAGCCGTAGTCCACCAGGTTTTTTTTTCTTGAATAATCCCCTGCGAACATGCCGTGGAACTGCGGTATGGTGACGTGTGATTCATCTATGAACATCAGGTAATCTTCGGGGAAGTAATCAAGCAGGGTATACGGCGGAGAACCGGGTTTCCTGCCTTCCATTATCCTTGAGTAATTCTCTATGCCCTTGCAGTATCCCATTTCTTCAAGCATCTCGATGTCGTAATTTGTCCTTGTTTTCAGCCTTTCGTACTCAACGGTTTTTCCGTCCAGTTCCTTCAGCCTCAGTTCAAGCTCGGCTTTTATATTTTCTATCCCTTTTTTCAGCATCTCTTCCGGCATAACATAGTGCGTTGCCGGGTATATGGCTGTTTTTTTCATAACTGCGATGGTGTTTTTTGAAACCGGGTCTATTTCGGATATTTTTTCAAGGGTGTCGCCGAAAAATTCGAGCCTTAAGGCAGTAACGGAATATGCCGGGAAAACCTCGACAATGTCCCCTTTTACCCTGAAAATCCCCTGTGTGAACTCAAATTCATTGCGCGTATACTGCAGCGAAGTCAGCCTTGCCGAAAGTTCATTGATTGAAAGCGTGTCCCCCGCCTCGGCGTAAAGCCTCATCTGCTTTGTGTATTCCGGCGACCCCACGCCGTAAATGCATGAAACCGAGGCCACAATGACCACATCCCTGCGCGTTAAAAGCTTGTGTGTGGCCGAAAGGCGCAGCCTCTCAAGTTCGTCATTAATTGCGGAATCCTTTTCTATATACAGGTCCCTGTGTGGAATGTATGCTTCCGGCTGGTAATAATCATAATATGAAACAAAATATTCCACGGCGTTTTCAGGAAAAAACTCCTTAAACTCCATATAAAGCTGAGCGGCAAGCGTCTTGTTGTGTGATATAACTATCGCCGGCCTGTTTAATTTCTCAATCACCTTTGCCATTGTGAATGTTTTTCCGGATCCGGTGACCCCGAGAAGTGTCTGGAATCTCTCGCCGGTCTTTATTTTTCCGGCAAGTTTTTCAATGGCGCCGGGCTGGTCGCCGGCAGGCTTGTATTTGGTATTTAACATGAACTTGTCCATAATTACCCCGTATTGCTTTTTTTGGTCAGCTTAAGGCTGGATTTTTTCGGAGGATTTTTTCAGGAACCTTGCCTTTTGGTTATCTCTTCAAGTATCCCCTTTACTTCCCTGTTGTCGTTGTATTTTTCAGAAAGCTTGTTATAAATACGCATTGCTTCCTTATAAACCCCCTGGTTTATATATATGTACGACATGGTGATTAGTGAATCAAGGGTCTCGTCGTTGACCAGTATCTCTTCAATATGATGCGCCGGATTTTCCACGCCGCCGGCGGTTTCTTCCTTTTTGTCTTCCACGGCTTCCTTTTTTGCGGCTTCTTCAGGTGCCTTTGCCTGGGGGATATCCTTTGCCTTTTCCTGAATTTCCTGCCTTATCTTTTCAGCTTCAGGCTCCTGGAAGCCGACTTTCGGGGTTTCGTAGGCTTTTTTCAGGTTATCCATAAGGTCGGCTGTGGAAACCTGCCTCGGGGCAAAAATCTTTTCATCGCCGGCCGTCTCAGGTTTGTTTTCCTGCTGCGCTGAGGCAACCTGCGCCCTGATGGCTTCCTTCTGCCTGTTGAACTTTTCAACGGCTTCCTTTTTTAATTTCTCAAGGAGCTCCCGTTTTTTCTCTTCCTGCTCCCGTGTTATCCTCTGTATCTCCTCTTCCTTAAGCTTCTCCGTCTTTTGCGCCTCTTCAAGCTTGTGCTTTAACTCGTCTGCCGCGGCCTGTATAATGGCCAGTTCCTGCGCCTCATATTCGGACTGCAGCTTTGCCTCTTCTTCCAGCATTTTTCTGGCGCGTTCCTCTTCTTCTTTCATTATCTGCGCCTGCCGCTCCTCCATTGCCTTACGCTTTGCCTCTTCCATTTTATCCCTTGGATTTTTATCAAGCTTTTCCCATACTTTCTCGCCCTGTGACTCCTGGGCAATTGTCAGGTAAACTTTATGCAGCTTTGCGCGCAGGTCCTCGTTTCCCGGAGCCAGCTTCAGGGCCGTTATATAAGTTTCAACCGCGCCGTCGAAGTCGCCGTTTAAAATATAATTCTGCGCCATCCTGTCAAATTTGGATATCAGGTCCTTCTGTGAATCCTGGGGAGCCTCGGCTCTTTTTGACTCTTCCTGCCTTTTTGACCTTGCGGTATAGGCCGCTTCCTCGTCGTTTAATTCCTTAATTTTCACATTGATCGGATATTCATCGCTGTTAAATTCGGCCAGATTTTCATATATTAAACGGGCCTCGGCGTACTCATGGGCCGTTGTCCTTCTTTCAGCTTCATTTATCATCACCCTGATGGAATTTTTCAGTTTCGATTTTACACGCTGGTCGTCAGGAAAAACTTTTGCGGCTTTCTTGCAGAGTTTTATCACTTTTTCATGCTGATCCTTGCGTTCAAGAATGGATATCGTGGAAACATAGGCCTCAATGGCCTTGTCCTTTATGTTAAGTTTTACATAGGTGTCCGCGAGCATATTCAAAACGTTAAAATCTTCTGTGTCGGCCTTGTATATTTTCTCATAGAGGTCAAGGGCCTTTTTGTATTCCTTATTCTGGTAATATCCATAAGCAAGCTTTATATAAAGCTTCTTTTCTTCTCCATCCAAGTTTCAGGCTCCTTTAACCCCTCAAATTGCGGGTTTCTTTGCTTTAATTATAATATTGTGCCATATTAAAATCAACGGCTTTTTGGGCTACTTCGTCAGCAGTTCCACTTCGACCCTTTTTCCGGCCTTTGCAAGCTCTGCTTTTGAAAGGTTTCCGCCATAGGTGCAGTCGCCGTAACCTGCCACGTAAATGTTGGATTCCGGCACGCCGGCCTCCACCAGATAATCGCGGACCGCTTCAGCGCGCGCGATTGATAATTTAATATCAGCATCCGGACCTCCGGCATCGGTGGAATATCCCTTTACATAAAGATAATATTCTTTGGCGTATTTTTTCACCGCTTCAGTGGCCTGGTTTAAGCTGCTGTTCTCGTCAGCGGGCACGGTTGAATCTCCCGCGGCAAAATCAATGGCCGCCAGAGTAAGTTCAATACCCGCGTCCTTGAATTCAGGCAGCGCGGTCTGTATTATTCCTTCTTCCGTGTTTTTCATACCGTTCTTCTGCTGAACTGTTACCCTGTATGTGAACGCGGCCCCCTGCCTTACCGGCGATGGTTTTTCGCCGCCTGTGTCCCATACAATCTTTTTTGAAGCCGCGGTCCTGCCGGCAAAGACTTTTAACGGTTTCTTATCCGCTCCCAGTATCTCAAAATCAAATGACTTTACAAGCTGGGGCTCCGAGAAATCAACCGTAAATGACGTTTTTCCCTTTGCCGGAACGAATGCTTTCGGATCCGCCTTTATCTTTATCTCAGCTACCCTGGTGTCAACGGTGAAAGGCTCTGATACAAAATAATTGTTGCCCGCGTAATCATACATGGTCATATCCGCGGAGTACTTGCCGTCCTTTACTGGGTTGTCCAGCGCGTCTTTGCCTCCCCATGAAAGCTTGGCGGTAAAACCGTCGCCCGACATTTTCCTGATTGAATGTTTCTGGTCGTCCACAATTACCAGCTGCCAGGATTTTATATCCTCGGCTTTTGTCTTAAGGTCGATTGAAAGCTCCTTGACCGAGCTGTTCTTTGAAGGTGCAAAAACCTTGGGCGAGACCGTCATATCAAACGCCGGCGCGGTGTTATCGAGCGTCACCACCCTTGATTTTTTCCATATTTCAGCGCCGGAGTAATTCACTGAAAGGGTGGCGGTATAATCCCCGTCAGCCTGGGTTATTCCGTCGTTGTTGTCGCCGTGCCAGGTAAAGAAAGCAGGCAGCGCGCCTGTCCCCTTTAAATTCCTGATTGATTCTCCTTTGGAGTTGGCAACCGTAAATGACCAGTCTATGCCTTTAGAGTCAGGAGGGTTGTTTCTTAAAATATAATCAACACTGTCCATAACGCCGTCATTATTCGGAGAAAAATATTTTGAAGTAATTGACATATCCATGTTTTTGAATTTTTCCACAACAAGGGCCATATCAGCGGCAGCCGATATTGTAACGGATTTTTGCGCCGTCTCCAGAGCCGTTGAAGTAACCTGCTCCGCCTGTTTAAGCGATTCCCTGGAACCAAAATAGTATGTAAAACTCAGCTTGTGCGTTTCCCCCAGGCTTTCAACTCCTGGGGCGTAAGTGTAATCAAATTCAAAATCCTCCCTGCTGTATGACATGCCGAAGGTAAAATTATAGTCGGGATTAAAGGCCTCGCTCCAGGCAAATCCGGCCCTGAGACCGAAGTTGCCGACAATCCTGTTCATAAACCATTTTTCTCCGCCTATATTGAGCCCCATTCTGCTGTAATACCTGCTGGCTTCGCTCTGGAGCAGGTTTATGTCCATATCCACAACCGCCGTCTGGTCGAATGTGTAGCTTGAGCCCATTTTAAAAAGGTAGGGTATATTCTGATTGATGCCGTTGTTCCACATCATAACCGCGTTCAGGTCCTGCGCAAGAAAACCAAAGCGTATTTTTTTCTCCAGCATGTCCGGAAACACCATTACTCCCAGGTCAAAGCTTCCGGTCCTGCCGTAGACATTATAATTTGAAATGCTGGTGTTCATAAACTTGAAGCTGCCGCCCAGGGCGTATTTTTTTTCATCGTCAAGCCATGCCGCGCCGGTAAAATATAGGGTGTCATCCTCATAGCCGGATGAATCATATGTGGATTTTATATATGAAAAAGCCGCGGTGTAATTGTCATAAACCGGAAGGGTGTAATTAAAACCGCCGTTGTTTTCTTTGTTCGTAAATATGGAATCATAGAGCAGGGTGGCTGATATGTGATTGTCAAGAACAAGTCCGGCAGGATTCCAGAAAAATGCGGAGTAATCGTCGGCTACTGCGGTAAAAGCGCCGCCCATACCCGCGGCCCTTGCGCCGGGAGACCTTAAAATATCGTTTTTTACGGTATCATCGGCAAATATGGAAGCCGGGGCGCAAAAAAATATAAGGACAGACATAATCAGCATGGCTGTCCCTGCGTAAAACGCTCTCAGATTTCCCTTATGAATGTTTGAATGCGCCATATGCCTTAATTTTAATGCAAAAAACATGAAAAATCCACCTATTTCTAGGAAATCTCCTCTCTACTATCAAGTTTCTGTGAGTTTTTGTCTTACAAAAAAAATGCCCGGCTTTTCAGCCGGGCATTTTTTGCCTGTATTATTTATTAAAGGACCGACGCCTTCAGATCCTTTGCTATCCTCATTTTTACAACTTTTTTTGCCGGGATTGAGATGGCCTCTCCTGTAAGCGGGTTCCTTCCCATCCTTGCTTTGCGGTGCTTTACCGCAAGGATTCCGAGCCCCGGGAGCTTTACTTTTTTCTCTTTCTTGAGCGTAGAGATGATAACTTCCGTGAAAGCCTCAACCGTTTTCTTAACATCTTTCTTTGCAACTCCTGCCTTGTCCGAGATTGCCTGGATCATTTCCGATTTCGTCATTTACTTCCTCCTGTTTTTTAATATATTAAAATTCCCTGTTAGAACGCGTATCCAAGGTCGTAGTCAAATACCGGCAGCGTCATCGCGTTGAACGGCGGCGTCTCATTTGTTGTAGAATTATTGTATGTTATTGATGCCGCTATGTTTTTCTGCGCTCCGAGTGAAACCGCCATTTCAAATCCTCCGTCAAATATCCACCTGTATCCCGCCTGCGCGCCTACCCAGTACAAAGAACCCGAGCCTGTCGTACCATTGCCGGAATACGAAACAATCCACTGGTCAAACCTCGGCCCGAAATACCAGCCGTCAAGCCCTTTTCCCATCGGATGGTAAAACAGGTCAATTCCATATCCGCCCAGATTAAATCCGCCCTGGCTCAATCCCCAGTACTCGCCCCTTACCCTTACCGACAGATTCGCCACAAGATCCCTTTCATAACCGAGATTGAAAAATGCCCCAAGATAGGGCCAGACATTGGCGCTCACCACATTGTCACATTCCGGTTTCTGCCCGACTGCGTCCGTTGCCGCTATTGCCGAAAAAGCAAGAGCAAAAACAATCACTGCCAAAATCAATACTTTTTTCATTCCACCCTCCTCCTTAGAAAAAATTACGCGTTTCTCCCCGCGTTTTATACCATATATTGTGTTTTGCAATCTTATAACATACAATCAATAACCGGTCAATAAAAAAATGCCATTTTTTAAGGCTTTTAACAGTTTTTTTACGAAAAAACCCCTATTTTCAAAGGAATAACAAGATTTTTGGTATTTTTAAGATATTTCCCCGATATTTGGCGTTTTGTGGAATATTTTGTTACTTTTTTACGCCGTTTACAATGACTTCCTTTAATGTTATCTTTTCCTGCGGTGTGCGCTGTATCAAAAATATGGCCTCTTCAGCAAGCATGTTTTCCATGCCAAAATAATTTTTCACTTTTTTTTGCGTTCCGACAAGATAAATTTCCTCAAGAAGTTTTATGGAGTTGGCCCTGCAGAAATTTTTAAAATCCCTGATTGAGAGAAGGTGTATATTTGGTGTATTATACCATTCAAATGGAAGTATCTCTGATTTGGGCATAATTCCCTTAAATAATATATGCAGCCTCATTTTATAATATGCGAAATTCGGGAACGAAACAATTACCTTTTTGCCGACCCTGAGTATCTGGTTCATAACGTGGTCTGGCCTTTTAACGGCCTGAAGAGTTTCTGAAAGAATTACATAGTCAAATGCCTGATCCTTGTATTTATAAATGCCTTCTTCAATGTCCTCCTGGATGACAGAAACCCCGCGTTTTATGCATTTCAAAACTTCTTCCGTGTTTATATCGACCCCGAGGCCGTATACGTTTTTTCTGTTGTAAAGAAGCTCAAGCAGCTCGCCGTCGCCGCAGCCAAGGTCAAGCACGCGGGAATTATCCTCTATCATCCTTACAATCTCTTCATATGTGTGCTTCAGGTAAATTTCCTTGTACATTCTCTTCTCCGGTCCCTATTTAATGTGTATCAAAAAGTTTTTAAAGGCCTGGCCGAGAATTTTATTTTCGGCTATGGTCTTTTTTTCAAGCAGGAACGCGTCGTGGCCGTGTATTGATTTTATCTCTATGTATGAAACATCCTTGTTGTTTAGTGTCAAAGCCTGCACAATTTCCTTGGCCTGAGCCGGCGAAAAGAGCCAGTCCGACGTAAAAGAAACCATGAGCACTTCAGCCTTTATCCTCTTCATGGCCTTGTTCAGCGAGCCGCCGCCGTATTTATTGTCCACATCGAAATAGTCCATTGCTTTTGTCACATAAAGGTAGGCGTTGGCGTCAAATCTTTCGACGAATTTTTTCCCCTGGTGTGCAAGATAACCTTCGACGGCAAAACCGTTTTCGAATTTCTTCTCAAACTCCGACATCGCGGCGGCCATGGCCGGATCCTCAACCCTGCGGCCGAATTTCTTTTCCATCCCCTCTTCGGAAAGGTATGATATGTGGCCCACCATCCTTGCGACGGCCAGCCCCTGCAGTTTCTTGCCCCTGCCGTAATAGTTGCCATTGTCCCAGTCAGGGTCAATTTTAATCGCGTTCCTGCCAACCGCGTCAAGGGCAATTTCCTGCGCAGAGAGCGCGGCAGAGGCCGCTATTACTATTATTGACTTCGGGACGTCCGGAAATTGCAGCGCCCATTCAAGGGCCTGCATTCCGCCCATGGAACCGCCAATTACGCTTACAAGTTTTTCTATTCCCAGGCTGTCCATCAGCACCTTCTGGGCCTTTACCATATCGGGAATGGTGACTTCGGGAAAAGACATGCCGTATTCTTTGCCGGTGGCCGGGTTCGTTGATGAAGGGCCCGTGGATCCGTAACAGCTTCCTATTATATTGGAACAGATTATAAAATATTTGTTTGTATCCATCGGCTTGCCCGGGCCTATCATAAGGTCCCACCAGCCGGTGTTTTTTTTCACATCCTTTATATCGTCTTCCGTATAATACCCTGCCGCGTGCGCGCTGCCGGATAGGGCATGGCATACAAGTATGGCGTTGGATTTTTCTTTGTTAAGGGTTCCGTAGGTTTCATAGGCTAATGTTATGGGTCCGAGCTTTCCGCCTTTTTCCAAAACCATTTCATTGGACGGTTCCGCGAAAGTAAAGGTCTGGGTTTTTACAATACCCACTGAATCGTTTGGGGGTTTATCCATTTACTTTGTTTTGCTCCTTTAACCTGTTTATACCGTGCTTATGAAAAAAATTATAGCACAATATATTGCAAATTATAATAATTTTTTTAATTTTTAAATTTATACAATAATATCCTTAAACAGCCACGTTGAAAGATATCTCTCTCCTGTATCCGGCAGAAGCGCCACTATTGTCTTCCCCTTATTCTCCGGCCTCTTTGCCAGCTCAATTGCCGCCCATGCTGCCGCGCCGCTTGAAATGCCAACCAGTATTCCTTCCTGCCTTGCAAGCGCCCTTGATACTTCGCCTGCGTCTGTATCTTTTACCCTGATTATCTCGTCAATAACACTCCTGTTAAGTACTGACGGAACAAAATTGGCGCCGATTCCCTGTATCTTATGGGGCCCGGCCTGGCCCGTTGAGAGCAGAGGGGATGCATCCGGCTCTACGGCCACTATTTTTATATCCTTATTTTTTTTCTTCAAAACCTCGCCGACGCCGGTGATAGTACCTCCAGTGCCTATACCTGCTACAAAAATATCAACACCGCCATCCGTGTCTTTCCATATTTCTTCAGCCGTGGTTTTCCTGTGGATTTCCGGATTTGCCGGATTGTCAAACTGGCCGACAATAATAGAGCCTGGCGTTTCCTTGCTAAGACTCTCGGCCTTTGCCACCGCCCCTTTCATGCCTTCAGAGCCCGGTGTGAGCACAAGCTGCGCACCCAGTATGGCCAGGAGCTGCCTGCGCTCAATTGACATTGTCTCGGGCATGGTCAGGATAAGTTTGTAGCCCTTTGCGGCCGCGGTAAAAGCCAGCCCCACCCCGGTGTTGCCGCTGGTGGGCTCTATCAATGTATCGCCGGGTTTAATCCTTCCATTTTTTTCGGCGTCCTCTATCATCGCGACGCCTATCCTGTCCTTGACGCTTGAGAGCGGGTTAAATGATTCAAGTTTTACAAGCACTTGCTTGGCTGCTGTGTCCTTTGCGAGCTTATTTAACCTGACAAGCGGCGTGTTTCCCACGGTCTTTGTGATGTCCTCAAATATTCTTCCCATTGTATAACCTCCTTATATTTTATCAAGTGCCTGGCTGATATCCGCAATAATATCATCAACATTTTCAATGCCAACGGAAAGCCTTATGAAATCCTCGGTAATACCGGCCGCTTTTTTCTCAGCGTCTGAAAGCTGCTGATGTGTGGTTGTCCATGGATGTATCACAAGTGTCTTTGCGTCGCCTATATTTGCCAGGTGCGAGAGCAATTTGACGCTATTGATAAATTTTACTCCGGCTTCAACCCCGCCTTTTATTCCAAAGGCTATCATGCCTGAGGCGCCGCCGGGAAGATATTTTTTCACAAGCCCGTAAGAGGGTGATGATTCAAGCCCCGGATAATTCACCCAGCTGATTTTTGGGTTCGAGCCCAGCCATTTTGCTGTCCTAAGAGCGTTTTCGCAATGCCTTTCCATGCGAAGAGAAAGCGTCTCGATTCCAAGAAGAATCAGGAAAGCGTTAAAAGGGCTCAATGCCGATCCGGTATCACGAAGCGTTGAAACCCTTAGCTTTATTATATACGCTAGCCCTTTAAATGTCTCATAAAATTTAGTTCCGTGATATGACGGATCCGGATTTACAAGATCCTGAAAATTTCCATTTGACCAGTCAAATTTCCCGGAATCAACAACAATCCCGCCCAGGGATGTGCCGTGGCCCCCCATATATTTAGTAAGCGAATGGATAACAATGTCCGCGCCGTGTTCAAGAGGCCTTAAAATTGACGGAGGCGTCATTGTTGAATCCACTATCAGCGGAATATTTGCTTCCCTGGCTATTTTACCTACAGCTTCAATATCCAGAATGTTAAGTTCAGGGTTGCCCAAAGTTTCCGCATAAAGAGCCTTTGTTTTTGCCGTGATTGCTTTCCGGAAATTTTCCGGATTTTTAGCATCCACAAATACAACATTTATGCCGAGTTTCGGCAGAGTATGCGCAAAAAGTGTAACCGTGCCTCCGTAAAGATTTGACGCCGCGACTATTTCATCACCTTTTGATGCAAGCCCGAGTATTGCCGCGGTAATGGCCCCCATGCCTGAGGCAAAAGCAAGTGCCGCCGCTCCTCCTTCAAGAGCAGCTACCCTTTTCTCAAGTACATCGGTTGTGGGATTCATAAGCCTGGTATAAATATTGCCGAATTTTTTCAGGGCAAAAAGGTCGGCTGCGTCGTTTGTGTCCTCAAATGTGTATGACGAAGTCTGATAAATTGGCACCGCTCTTGAGTGTGTCTCCCTGTCAGGCACATGTCCCGCATGAAGCTGTAAAGTTTCAAATTTATAATTTACCATTTTTGTTTCTCCTTTTTTTATTTTTAATTTTTTATTAAATCATCCCCGGCGTATATCACATTCGCCTGCGCATAAAATCATCCTTCACCCATATCAGGCATTCATGCATTCTTTTCAATTTTCCCATTTTAATTCTCCTTTTCTTTCATCCGCCGAAGCTTAAACGCACGGAGGCGGATCAAATTTGATAAACAAATTCCTCAATAGACTTTTTCTTCATCTGGCTCTCCATCTCCACCAGCTGCCTGAAATTTATATTGTCCACAATTCCGCTTATGGCGTCATTGACCCTGGCCCAGATGGGCTTTAATACACAGCGCGGTTCAAAGTCGCATTTCTGATATGCCGACCTGCTCACGCACGCAATCGGCGCAAGCGGACCGTCCATAAGCCTTATAATGTCCCCGAGTTTTATTTCTTCAGGATCCCTTGCTATTGTGTAACCGCCGTTTTTCCCGCGGAGACTCCTTACAAATCCCGCGTTCCTCAGGCTCAATAATATCTGCTCAAGAAATTTTTCAGGTATATCCTGATCCTTTGAAATTTCCTGTATCTGGCTGTAAGATTCAGCCCCGTGCTCCCTGATATATCTTGCCGCCAGATATACAAGAGATTTTATTGCGTAATCTCCTTTATATGTTATTTTCATTTAAAGCCTCCGTTTACTATATATTGTCCATCTTGTTTATCAACAATATAAATATAACAAAGTCTATAGGGTTTGTCAAGTTATTGTTTTATTTATTTTACATGCCTATAAATGCGAAAGGCAGGCTTTCTTCGCCTGCCTTATATTACACACTTGCTACATTTTGAGGGAAAGCATTCGACAGTTTTTACCATTTCTGGTACTTGCCGGCTTTCCCTTAGCCTCTAAATTTCAGAGGTTCTATTAATATATATAGCAGATGAATATTGAAAAGCAAGTTATAATTAATAAAAAGTGGTTTACATTTTTTGCGCCAGTCCGTAAAATGTTTTTGTTCCACAATTTACCGTAGGGGCCGCCCCCTGTGGCGGCCCGAAACAAGGAGCCTTTTTTGAAAATACTTTTAAACGTCTGCTGCGCGCCGGATGCCACACATACTATAAATGCCCTGCGTGACGCCGGCTATGAACCTGTCACATTTTTTTACAACCCCAACATACACCCGCGTGATGAGTATTATAAAAGGGTCAAAGATATGGAAAAGCTTGCCCGTGAAACTTCAACAGAAAATATTTCAAACGTACCCTATGACATAGAAGAATGGTTTAAAATATGCAAACCTTATGCCAATGAGCCTGAGCGTGGCAAGCGGTGTGAAGTTTGTTTTAAAATGAGAATGGACAAATCGGCGCAAAAAGCCGGGGAACTCGGAATTGAAATTTTTGCCACTACCCTGACAATTTCACCGCACAAGGATACTGCCCTGATAAACCGCCTCGGGAAGGAAGCCGCGGAAAAACACGGGGTTAAATACCTGGAATCAAACTTCAAAAAGCAGGACGGCTTCAAAAAATCAATCATACTCTCCAAAGAACATGATTTATACAGACAGGATTATTGCGGGTGTTCGTATTCTTTACTGGACAGGCTAAAGCAAAAAAGAAAAAATTCCACCTAATTTACGACTAAAACGGTTCTTTAACCGCCATGACTATCTCATCGTAAAATTCTTTTATGTTCATAATATTTCTTCTGCTGAAATAAACCGTAACCGACCCTTTTTCACCCGTTATTACCGCCTTTATCCTGCCGGCGCCCGCAAGTTTAAGTATAATTTTGTCGTCAATTTCATAAAGCAGTGTTTCATGGACATCATATTCGCCGGACTGCCTCTCTTCGGAACAGTCTTTGTACACAAATCGGTCCGCGTCAATATAAAGGACAAGGCTTTCCTTTCCGGATATGAGCAGCCACTCCTTTCCCTTATACTCAAGTTTTAGAAAATAACGCGCGTCTTCTTTTGCCCTTGCGTATTTTTCGACTCCAAGCCTAAAATCACTTGTGGAAACGTTGTATTCATCATTGGAGAGTTCGTTGTTTATAAGCGTCCATATCTGCACGCCTGAATTATCGTCATTAATGTAATCCACTTTTGCCGCTCCGGACTCGGGCATAAGCGCGGCGCAGCCGGAAAACAGAACAAGCGCGGGCAGAAAAAAAAGACCCGTTAAAAAATATTTTTTTCCCAATTAAAAACCCCTTTATAATAATATACGTAAAACTATTTTTTGTATTTCAGAGCCTTGCCTTTTTTAACTTTTCTTCTTTCAACCCACTCATAAACAACCGGTATCACAATCAGGGTAAGGAATGTGGATGTAAGAAGCCCTCCTATTACTGCAATCGGCATTGTCTTTGCCATTATTACCGATTCTCCAAAACCAAAGGCGAGAGGCAGCATACCGAAAATCATGGCAAAAGTTGTCATAAGAATCGGCCTTAAGCGTATCGGGCCGGCGTGTGTCAGCGCTTCCCTTGCGCTCATCCCCTGCGCTATTTTCTGGTTTGTGAAATCTATCAAAAGTATGCCGTTCTTCGCCACAAGGCCGAGCACCATTAAAATACCTATCATGGCCATCAGGTCCAGCTGCTGCCCGGTTACAAGCAGGGCTAGGAACGCCCCGATAATTGCCAGAGGCACGGATATCATAAGTATAAGCGGCTGCACCAGGGAATTATAAAGCGAGGCAAGTATCATATACATAAAAAGCAGGGCCAGAAGCATGGCGGTGCCCATCTCGGTTATGGTGTCGTTAAGCTGTGAGGCCTGGCCGCCGAAGCTGTAATCATATCCATAAGGTATTTTTACATTCTGCTTTATATTTTTTTTAAGGGCGTTCACAACATCGCCAAGTGAGTATTTTTCCCTGACATTTCCGGTAACCTTGACTATCCTCTTTTTATTTTCCCTTTTTATCTCAACGGGCCCTGAGCCGAACTCAAATCTGGCGACGGCTGAAAGGGGTATTTTCAACCCCGCGCTGTTTGTGAGCATTATGTCGTTCAGTGAATTTATCTCCTGCCTTTCATTTTCAGGAAGCTGCATTATTATCGGATATTCCTTTTCGCCTTTCCTGTACTGGGCGATTTCCTTCCCATTAATGAGCATATTAAGAATCTCTCCTATTTCGTATGTGGAAAGGCCGAGTTTTGACGCCTTGAGCCTGTCAACCTTTACAGATATCTCGGGCTTACCCGGCCTGAAAGATGTGTCCAGGTCGGCCACACCCGGTGTCTTTTCCGCCTCTTTCTTGATGGAGTCCGCAATGGAATCAATAACTTTTATATCATCACCCGTTATATTTATTGTTATCGCGAATGTATCGCCGCCGCCCGACAGCACCTGGCCGGAACCGCTGTCCTGCAGGATTAAAAGGGCGTCTTTTCCTATTATAGCGCTTATCTTTTTGTACTCCTCAAGTCCTGCGGGCGTGGATTTCCTGCCCCCTTTTTTTATCCTGGCGAAAATAGAGCCCACGTTTTTACTTGCCGTTCCCCTGCTTCCCTCACCGCCTGCCACAACATAATACTCCTCTATGTCGGGTACGGTCTTTAAATATGCCTCGACCATTTTTAATTTTGCGTCCACAACGTCGATGGTGGCGTCCGGCCTGCATTCAATTGTATACTCTATCTCGCTGTAATCGGAATCGGGCATAAATGCCACACCTATGAACATGACAGCTAGCCCGGATACGGCCAGAAGCCCGAGCGTCCCGAATATCACGCTTTTTTTATGGTCAAGGGCCCAGTTTAATAGCTGTGTATAAACTTCCTTTATGCCTTCATAAATTTCTTCCCATTTTTCATGTATGGCATGAAAAACCGATGATGCGCCTTTTGTGTTTTTCCCGGAGTCTTCTTTTTTCCACCAGTAGGCCGAAAGCATTGGAGCTGTTGTGAAGGCGTCAATGAGTGAAATTGTAAGGGCAAAGGCTATTGTAAAACCGAACTGCTTGAAAAATTGCCCCACAACGCCGTGCAGGAATGATATCGGTATGAAGACGGCCATAATAGAGGCAGTCGTGGCGATGACGGCAAGGGCGACTTCGTTTGTCCCTTTTACAGCCGCCTTTTTCGGGTCCATACCGCCTTCGATGTACCTGAAAATATTTTCACGGACAACTATGGAATCATCTATTAATAACCCTATTGAAAGCGAGAGGGCGAGAAGCACCATCATATTAATTGTAAATCCGGCGGCATTGATGAAAAAGAAGGCGCCAAGAAGAGAATTTGGAAGGGCAATTGCCGTTATAATAGTTGAGCGGAATGAGCCGAGAAAGAGCCATACTATGATTATGGCGCATAGCGCGCCTATCAGGATGTCGCCCTGCAGCCCCTCTATGGACTGTTCGACGTAATGTGTCGGATCCCTGAATACATCAAACCTTATTCCCGGGGGCAGCTTCGCGTTTATATCCTTCATTTTACTTTTTACTATCCTTGCTATTTCAACGCTGTTTTCACCGGACTGTTTGTATACCCCGAAAATAAGGCCGTTCTCACCATCCACCCTGGTGCGCCGTTCTTCATCCTTTAAACCAAAAGTTACGTTTGCTATATCCTTTATCCTGACAATTGCGCCGTTTGCGGCCTTCATTGAAACATTCTCTATCTCAGGAATGGAGTCAAACCTTCCCTTTACCCGGACGTCAATGCTTCTTTTTGTGTTTTCAATGGAACCCGCGGGTATGTTCAGGTTTTCCCTGTCGATTGCCTCTATTACCTGATTAAATGATATCATCCTGGCGAAAAGAGCCGATTTGTTTATTGTTATTTTTACCGCCCTGTCGCGGCCGCCCCACAGGTCAACCCTGCCGACACCTTTTATTTTTTCAATTTCAGGTTTTATGCTGTCGTCAACTATTTCTTTTAGGCCCGCAAGATCCCGGTTCCCCTTTACTGTCATGGCAATGACCGGTATCCATTCGGCGGCTGAAAAACGCTCGACAGAGGGCTCCTTGGCGTCGTCAGGCAGCTTCCATTTCGCCTTATTTACGGCGTCGCGCACCCTTGTCTCGGCGTATTTAACATCCGCGCCAAGGTTAAATTTCGCGGTTATTACAGAAACCGATTCATCAGATGTGGAAGAAAGTGTGTCGAGCCCCTCAACAACGGCAAGCGCGTCCTCAAGTGGTTTTGTAACAAGATTTTCTATCTCTTCCGCGGAAGCTCCGGCATAAACAGTGGTCACTGATATTGTCGGGTATTCAATGTCGGGCAGCATATCAACGCCCATGGAGGTATAACCGATCAACCCGAGTGTTATTATAGACGCCACTATCATTATGACAAATATGGGGCGCTTTATTGCCATCTCCGCGATATTCATGATTTAAAGTGCTCCTCTTATTTTTCTTCGCTGATTCTGGCGCCGTCGCTCAACTTAAAATTTCCATCGGTAACCACGTCCGCGCCTTCGGTAATGCCGCTTTTTATCTCAACCTCATCACCCGCCATATATCCAAGCTCAACATCAACGCTCTTTGCTTTCCCGCTGTCGTTGACATAAACATATGCCTTGCCCTCGCCCATTAAAACCGCGCTTTCAGGAAGCATTATGCTTTTCCTCACTGCCGTATTAATCGTAACCTCCACCGACATTCCGGGTTTTATCCCGCGGCCGGGGTTGCTTCCTTTTACTATAATGGTGCCGGACATTGTATCAGTGTCAATGAAAGGGGTGCAGGAATATACAGAAGCTTTTACCGGCGCCGCTTCTCCATATACCGGCTTTATTTCAGCGGACATGCCGCTTTTTACCTTTACCATTTCCTCTTCCCCGGTATGCAGGATGACTTTCACATTGTCCGGGTCGGCCACTTCAGCCACAGGGTTCTGCGGTGAAACCGCGGCCCCTTTGTCGGAGTAATAAATTTTTGTAACAATACCGTTTACCGGCGATTTTATGGGTGCCAGCTGGAAATCCATGCCGACGATATCGCGGTCTATAAAAAGTATAGTGTCGTCTTTTTTTACGGAACTTCCTTCTTTTGCCGCCACACGCTCAAATTTTCCTGAAACAGCCGGGTATATTTTTATCTGGGGGTCGCCTTCGGCAATTCCCTGAATTACAACAGTCTCATTTATATCTTTCAACTCCGCCCTGATGCCGGAAACTTTTATCACCTTCTCTTCCACTTTTGCGGAGGATTTTAACAGCTTCACAACTATCCAGAATACAGCCGCGGCCAGAAATATAACAAGCGCGGCCATGGCCCATTTTTTTACGGATTCTATTTTCATTTTTTCTCCTTCTCAAATCTTTTTGTGAGGATTTCCTTTGTCCTTTTCACAAGCACATTTGCTATCCCGCGTTCCACATGGTTTAAATTGGACATGAACTTTTCAATATAATCAATGCCGATGCCCCTGTTATATTCAACAAGCTTCTTTCCTTTTTCTGTAAGGGTCATAATTACCTTGCGCCTGTCTTTTTCGGAATGTTTTCTTGCGGCATAACCATCTGTTACAAGCGCTGACATGATATCCGTCATAGTAGGCATTTTAACGCTGGCGCATGTTGATAGTTCCCCCATTGTCATGCCGGATGAATCATAAAGAAAATATAAGGCGACTATCTGCGCGAAAGTAAGTTTTTCCATTCCGCCGCGGAATATCTCTATCTTTTTATTTGACCTGACCGCGCGCACTATGTCCACTATGTGGTTGAATATGGCCTCTGCTTCCTTTTTTTTATCCAAATCAGGCTCCTTTTCATTAGTAAGGGTTAATATTTAGGCAAGGCTAAGTATATAATTAATCCGGTAATAAATCAAGTTTTTTTCAGGGGTTATATAAGAAAAAGGCGCGGTTTCCCGCGCCCCATAAATTTAAAACGGCTTATTTTGTTTTTTTCCTCGTTTTTGACTTTAAAAAATCTTTTGGTTTGGGCAGGCTGTGTGATTCCGCCCATTCATATACCACCGGCACGACCACAAGCGTAAGGAATGTTGATGTTATTAATCCGCCGATTACAACCACGGCGAGCGACTCATTGCCTTTGGCCCCTTCGCCCAGCGACATCGCTATGGGGAGCATCCCGAATATCATGGCAAAAGTTGTCATCAAAATCGGCCTTAAACGTATAGGCGCCGCGTGCATAAGCGCTTCCCTTATGCTCATGCCCTCATCCCTCATTTTGTTGGTAAAATCAAGGAGAAGGATCCCGTTTTTCGCCACAAGTCCGAGCACCATGAGCAGCCCTATAAAACCGAACAGGTCAAGCTGATAGCCCGTGATGAGCAGCCCTATGAACGCGCCTATCAAAGCAAGCGGCACTGCGGTCATAAGTATAAGCGGCTGAGTAAAGGAATTATAAAGCGACGCCAGTATCATATACATAAAAAGCACCGCCAGCAGCATGGCGCCTGCCATCTGAAGCCCCATATCCATGAATTCCTTGCTCTGCCCGCCGAAGGTATATTTGTAACCCGCCGGCATGACAAGTTCCTTTTTCAGCCTTGCCTCAATCTTATTTTTAACCTCTATAACGG
This sequence comes from uncultured Spirochaetia bacterium, assembly GCA_964565765.1. GTDB lineage: Bacteria > Oederibacteriota > PGYV01 > PGYV01 > Palsa-1178 > Bog-1181. Next base: position 37,168 of record CAZMGF010000008.1, on the reverse strand, counting down.
AATATCCAGGGGCAAGCGACGCTGAAATCTTGACTATCCTCATTTTATCTTCCCTGTCCACGTGAACAGGGCCCGAGGAATATGTGAAAGAACACACCGCGGAAAGCGGTATTTTCTTTCCCGCCTGATTCGTTATAAGTATTGTTTTTATATCATCAGGGACACGCTTGTTCCTGTCGTTTAATTCCATAGTAATGTCGTATTCTTTTTCTCCCCTGCGGTATTTTGATATTGCCTCACCGGCAATCAGGGTCCTGAGCAGCTCTCCCACGTCGTTTGTTGAAACTCCAAGCGTCGCCGATTTTACAGGATCAACCCGCAGCACCATTTCAGGCTTGCCTGGTTTAAGCGACATATCCGCGTCGGCCGTGCCCGGAGTTTCCTGCATTATTCTTTTCACCTGCGCGCCGAGTTTTCCAAGCGCGCTTAAATCATATCCGTATATCTTTACGAGCAGGGGCGTTGAAAAATCCTCATTACCTCCGCCGCCGCCCGAGCCTGTTGTGACGTTTACAAAACTGTCGATTCTCTGCTTCCTTACATAGTCCCTTATTTTCTGTGATATCTGGTCGAGTGAAAGGTTTCTTTTGCTTACCGGCACCAGTGAAAGCATGATAGTGCCTATATTGCCGTTGCTGCCGGACGAACCAAAAAGCCCGGAAGAGCCTCCGGCGTCTACATAATAAGTGTCAACTTCCGGCAGTTTGGATATAAAATCCTCCACCTTGCCCATATAAAAAGCTGTGTTTGTTACATGGGCGCCGGGATAAGTTTCAAAACTTATGGTCATGACAGGCGTGTTCTGGTTCATAAATCCCATGCCTATAAACGGCACAAGGCATAAGCTGAAAACAAGCAGCCCTACAGCCGTTATAATAACCATCTTCTTCCTCGCAAGAGCCCATTTTAATATATCAATATATATTTTTTTAAGTTCTTCGTAGAAATCGTTCCATTTGAGCGAGAGGCCGTGCATAAGTTTGGAAAATCCCTGTTTCGGTTTGTTGCCCTCTTTTTTGTACCAGTAGGCGGAAAGCATGGGGGCCGTAGTAAAGGCGTCAAGCAGTGATATGCCCAGGGCAAAAGCCACGGTAAACCCGAACTGCTTAAAAAATTGCCCTATGACGCCTGTTAAAAATGATATAGGCAGGAACACTGCCATTATTGAAAGCGTTGTGGAAATTACCGCAAGCGCGACTTCGTTGGTCCCTTTTTCCGCGGCCTCTTTCGGGTCCATGCCCATCTCTATATGCCTGAATATATTTTCGCGCACAACTATGGAATCGTCTATAAGCAGCCCGACGGCAAGCGACAGGGAAAGGAGGGTTATGACATTTATTGAAAATCCGGAAATGTAAATCAGAAAAAACGCCCCGAGTATTGAATTCGGCAGCGCCACGGCCGTGATTATGGCGGAACGGAAATTTCCAAGGAAGAGATAAACAATTAATACGGCAAGCAGCGCGCCAAGGAGCATGTTTTCCTCAACGCCTTCGGTGCTGCGCCTGATGCCTCCGGTCATGTCTATGACCGACTTGATCTTCAGGTCCTTGGGGATAACCCCGTCTTTTTCAAGCTGTTTGAGCCTGCTTTCAACTTTATCGGCTACGGAAATCGTATTTGTGCCGGACTGTTTAAAAATTGCGAAGAGCACTGCCGGCCTTTTATTAACATGAAGTATTTCAGTTTCCCTTTCTATGGTCCAGTCCACTTTTGCAATGTCCCCGAGCCTGACTATCTTTCCGCCTGAGGAGGTGACCGGCATATCCTCTATTTGTTTTAAATCCTTAAATTCGCCGACCACCCTGAAGGTCATATCCTTTATGGGGCCATCCACAACGCCTACGGGATAATTAAGGTTCCTGGAATTTACCGCGCCAATTATGGAATTTATATTAAGGTCCTTCGCCTGAAGCAGCGCTTTGTCCACTGTAATTTTTACTATTCTTTTCCTTCCACCCATTATTGAAACCGAGGCAACCCCCTCAACCTGCTCTATCTGCGGCTGAAGCTTGTCCTCAATAAATTCGCTGATTGATGTCTGGTCGCTGTTGCCCTCTACGGAATAAAATAGTATTGGAATGTCAGTGAAAGCAAATCTTGAGATGACCGGCTCGTTTACGTCTTTTGGCAGCAGCGGCTTTACTGCTGTGACCTTGTCGCGGACATTTGCCTCGGCGTACTTTACATCAAACCCCAGCTTAAACTGCGCGCTTACAAAAGAAGCGCCTTCCATTGAGGTCGAGCTCACTGTGTCAATTCCCTCAAGCGTGGCGAAAGCGTCCTCAAAGGGTTTGCTTACAAGCGTTTCCATCTCCTCTGCCGACGCGCCCGGATATGATACCGTTACATTGACCGTAGGAAATGATATGTCAGGAAACTGGTCAACCGGAAGATTCATTAAACCTATAATGCCAAGGGTTATAATAGTGACAACCATCATTACTATTAAAACCGGCCTTTTTATCGCCAATCCCGCTATATTCATTATTTCACTCCTGTATGTGTTCTTTTATCATTTTTTAAAGAAACAAAAACTGCTTTGTTCAAGTTCTGCTTATCACGCTCTTTATTTGAGAATTGTGCTCACTTTTACGCCGTCTGAAAGCTTGAAACTTCCGTCGGTAATTATTTCGTCCCCTGCCTTAAGCCCGGGCCCGGATATCTCAACATCATTATTTTGTTTGTATCCCATGACAACATTTACTGTTTTAGCTTTGCCGTTGTCGTTAATATAAACATACGCGCCGTTGTCCCCCAGCAGAACGGCCTGCTCCGGCACCAGGATTGATTCTGTCTCGCCGGTCAGCACGTCCACATTCACCGACATGCCGATTTTCATTTTTCCGCCGGTGTTCGGGGCCTTAACAACAATGGAGCCTGCCATTGTGTCCTCATTAATTACAGGCGGGGCAAGCTCAACCACGCCTTCCACAGAAATTGAATCATCGCCTATAAAGGATATCCTTGCCTTCTGCCCTTTTTTAAGCAGCATAAGGTCTTCCTGATTAACGCTGAATACTGTTTTTATATTTTCCCCGTCAGCCACTTCAGCGACTGCGTTTTCCGGATTTATCATCGCGCCCCTGTCCGTATAATAAAACTTCGTCACCAACCCGGCCGCCGGCGCGTACACAACGGCATACTCGAAATTTTCCCCCACCTGGTCCCTGTCAATGTAAACAAGCGGCTGGTCCTTTTTTACTGTTGTTCCCTCAACCACCGCGTTGCGGACAAATTTTCCTTCCACCTGCGGATAAACCTTCACCTGCGGGTCGCCCTCGACAACGGACTGCACGGAAATATAATGGGGCACCTTTGAAAATACGGCTTTTACAGAGCCTGCGTTGTTTATAAGCTCAACGGATTTTTTACTGTTCCTTGTTATACTGGCGATTATTCTCAACACCATAATACATGCAAGTATTATCAAAATTATGATTACTATGTTTTTTATTGTTGTCCTTGTGCTGTTCATTTTGTCCCGCCTTCTTGAGCCTGATTTGCAAAAAAAATAATCAATAATTATTGATTATTGAAAATATTTAAATTTGTGCGCCGCCCGCCGGTTTTTCACGGTCCTGCGCCGCTGTTATATTCAGCAAGGCCCCGTCAGATAGGCCCGAGTTCCCGTCGATTACAATCCTGTCCCCGTCGGAAAATTGCCCTTCTATTTCTATCATATCATTTAACCTGTATCCGGTAATAACCTTTGCCCTGGCCGCTTTTCCGCCTGCGTCAACAAACACATACAACCCGTCATCACTCTGAAGGATCGCCTTTTCAGGGATTAAATAACTTTCCTTTACACCTGTCAATATGCTGACATTTACCGACATGCCTATTTTTAATATTTTTGATTTATTGGAACCAGTCACTATTATGGTGCCCGCCATTATATCCATATTGACAACCGGCGGAACCGACGAAACTGTCCCGGATACCGCAAGCGCCGAATCATTGGCGTAATATATAAGAGCGCTCTGCCCCTTTTTCACCTTCAAAAGATCATCCTGTCCTATATTAAATACAACCTTTATATTGTCCTCGTTGGCCACCTCGGCCACGGGAGATTGCTGGTCCACTTTGCCGCCCCTGTCGATAAAATACAGTTTCGTGACAACGCCGGCTATCGGCGCCTTTACCGGAGCGAGCTCATATTTGTATCCGATCTGGTCGCGGTCAACATAAGCCACAACATCATCCTTATTCACACGGGCCCCCTCGGGAACCGCGTTTTTAACGAACTTACCAGCCACCTGCGGATATACCTTCACCTGTGGATCGCCCTCAAGTATCCCCTGAACCGTTATCATATGGGGAACTTTTTGCTTTTCAAGGGTATAAACCGAGACGCTGTAAGAAGTTTCCTTCTCTTTTTTCGCGCAGTTTACCAGCATAAAGCATACAATTATTACGACTGCCGCAAAAACAGCATGCTGCACCGCGTTTTTATCAAAGGTCCTCTTCACTTAACCCTCCGTATTGCCCGTTTATTATCCATACTTTTAGTTTACAAAATCCTTGAGCTTCTGCGCCGTGGTGATGTAGTTGAAGAGCGCGTTGAGGTAATTCATCTTCGCGCGCAGCATCTGCGTCTCGGCGTTTAAAAGGTCGACGGACTGGATGAGCCCGTTCTTGTATGATTCTTTGGCTATCCTGTAGCCCTCTTCAGCGGTCTTTATGAGGTCGTCCGCGGCCTCGATTATCTGCCCGTTCTGTGTGAGTGATGTGTAAAGTGAATCAAGCTCTATTGTGAGCATGTTGTCCGCGTTTTCCTTGTTGAGCTTTGCCTTTTCATCATTCGCGTTGGCCTCTTTCATGGACGCCACGTTCTTGAAGGAGTCAAAAAGGCTCCACTGCATTCCGATTTCCACGTCCCATGAAGACTGCCAGTCCCACGCCTCGTGATGAAATGCCGGGTCGCTTGAAGTGTAATTATAATTCGCGGTAAGGGCTATGTTCGGAAGAAACATTGCTTCCTGGAGATTTTTCTGAAATCCGGCCAGGTTTGCCGCGTGTTCCGTAATCTGCCTGTCGCTGTTGTTGTCCTCAAATTTTTTCTTAAGCTCTTCATATGTAAACTGCAGCTTCTTGTATTCCGGTGTTCCTGAAAGCTGTATCTGCTGGTCAAGCGGTATTCCGAGTGTGTTTTTCAGTGATTCCAGCGAAAGTTTGGCGCCGTCAGCGGCCCTCTGGTAGTCTGGTATGGAATTGGAATACTGCACCTGCGCCTGAAGGACGTCAAAATTGGAAGCCTGGCCGTTGTCATATTTTGTCTTTGTTATCCTTAAATATTCTTCGTTGGCTTTCATTGTTTCCTCAAGTGTGTTTGCCATTTCCTGGGCGATAAGTGCGCCGTAAAAAGCGTTTATAACGTCAAGGTTAAGTTTGTCATTTGCCTTTTTGAAATTAATCTGTGCTATCTTGTAAGCTTCATCGGCCATCTTGAAACCAAAATATGTCTTTCCAAATGTGAACAACGGCTGTGTAAGCGTTACACGCGACATATAATAATATGAAGGATAGAGGCTAAGTGAAAGCGGAGACCCTGCTGTCAGAGTTATTCCTGCTGACTGATAAAGCCCCGCGAATATTCCATATTCCGGCGAACCGTATGGTATCACAAGCGGAGCCTGCACGTTTTCAGGTTCATATGACCCTGATAATGTTATTGAAGGCCCGAACGAAGCCACTGCCTTTGAAAGCTCGGCTTCGGAAATTGTTTTATCAAGATTTGCTATTTTAAAATCGCGGTTCTTTTCCGCGGCTATCTTATAGCAGTCCTCAAATGTCAAAGAAGTTGCCACCTGAACTGAGGGCTGGGCGATAGCAATCGCGGATGCTGAAATACTCTGCGCCGCGCCCTGTGTAACCGAGGCTGGTGATGCCGCAGGCGTTACAGCTTCCGGAGCCGCAGTCTGCGTCAGGGCAACAGGCGTGGCTGTTGCCGCAACCGGCTTTGCTTTTTTAACCTTATGTATCTTTTTTACAGCGGGCTGCGCCGTGGGCGTGACATCGTCCGCAAGGAGCGCCGTTGTAAAAAATATCACGGCAAACATGGCCGCAATAACGTGTGTTGTTGGTTTCAAAATTTTAGAGTCTCTCATTTTATTTTCTCCTTGTCCTAATAGTATATTTGCCATGTGATGCCGGCTTTGATTACCTGTATTTCCCCGTAACTCTTGTTCAGGTTTGAATATGATGGCCTTTCAATTTTTAATCCAAGAATGGCGATGTCCTCTATCTTCCAGTTTATGCCCGCACCGAAGCTGTAATAATCGGCCAGCCACGCGTTGTCCCTGTTCATGGGCCCCATGTCCGTCATATACTGCGAACGTATGTTTGAAATGGCCCTTCCGTATTCGAATATAATGTCCGGATAAACAGTCCAGTCCGGGCATATATTCGCCTTGATTCCGCCGTAAAGCGGGAAAAAGGAATAGTTTTCCTGTGAGTTTGAGGTGAATATAAAGGCCTGGAAACCGGCCCCCACATATGCCTCAGCCCATCTGTCAAGAAATGAAGCTCCAACTTTTATATCAAAAGCGGCGGTGTCAAAAGTGCCGGTGGAATTATTGGCAATTATTGAAGGCGTCAGGACCGACGCGTATGAAACCCCGTATTCCGTAAAGATAAGTTTTTCCGAATCAGCGGCGGCAACAGCCGCTAAAAAAAGCGAGATCATCAGGATAATTGTTGTCTTTTTCATCTCATTGCACCCTTTCCAGTTTATTTTTTAGTTTCGCGAGTATGTTTATAACCATTGTTTTTTCCTGTTCCGTCAAAACATCCATAAGCTCCGACATCTCATCATTCTTCTGGGCAATGTGTTTGCATACCATTTTTTCCACATCTTTGGTAATGGAGACCCAGACTGTGCGGCGATCCTCTTCATCGTGTTCCCTTTTTACCATTTTCATATCAACGAGCCTGCTTATAGTATCTGTCATGGAGGGCATCTTGACGCCGGTATGTTTTGCAAGGTCGCTCATTTTTACCCTTTTATGCTCATAAAGGTAGGCCATGAGGTCAAGCTGGGAGATTGTGATATCTCTGGCTCCAGGCCCGAAAAAGGAGTGGCTTTTTCTTTTACGGAAGAAAAATGAAATACCCCTGATACCTTCCATTATTTCTTCTGTTTTTTTCTCCATAGATTAATACCTCAAATTATTTTATTACCTAATAGTTAGGCAAACTAAATATATATCACAGACGGGGAAATGTCAAGGGGAATTCTTATAAAATTAAATTTATTCCAGATATCCAATAAATTGGTCGCTTGACGCTGTTTTCATAAAATTCTTTTTCGCGAAATCAGTTATCATCCTGTCGGATGATACTATAAGGTATTCCTTTGCCTTCCCGGTGCGTTTTGTGATCATTTCCATTATATAGTCGTCGGCTATCTCACCGCGCGCCGAATAGCAGACCTTAATGCCGTATTTAACCTCTTTGCCCCTGTGGCCGGAGGGATTGTTTCTGCCGTCAAAAACAACGGTCATGTCATTGGGATTGACGGACAAAAACTCCGCCAGAGACTCAAGCATCTCATCCCGCTTTTTTTCAAGTGAGCCGGAGAGTTCCATGCGGTACATCAGATTGTAGCCGTCTATAATTATTTTCATAAGGCTCCGTTGAAATTAAAAGCCGGAAGCAACGCTTTTTTTGCATTGCTTCCGGCTTTTTTAATTTAAAAAATATTTTATCTTAAAATAGCCAGCTTTGAAATGTAATGGGCGCTTTCGTTTCCTCTTTTCGCCTCTACCCTGTAAAAATATACTCCGGAGGCCAGCCTGTTGCCGCTGTCGTTTTTTCCGTCCCATATGAACTTATTGGTGCCTTTCTGTGTGTCCGTCTGCGGGGCCACAAGTTGCCCTTTTAATTCGTCATATGTCATTGTCCTGACAAGTTCGCCTGATATTGTAAAAAATTTTACATCAACTTCAGCCTGAACGGTCAGCCCGAAAACTATTGTTGTAGTATCCGGCCCGCCGCCGAAAGGATTGGGATAATTCATTATAGGCGTGAGCTGAAGTTCCGGCACGCTTGCGGTCAGGTTGACGGTATTTGACACCACAGTATTTTGTCCGCTCACAACCGTTCCGTAAGCGGTGTTTGGCATGACCTGTCCGTTATTTACATTATTGGAAACAACCCCTGAAAATACCATGGTGCCGGATCCGGATACAGGCACATCCGCCAATACCCATGAAACCAGCCCTGTAGCCGCGCTGTAATTTCCACCGGCGGGTGATATGGTTGTTATATCAGTAAGCTGCGCCGGCACTGTATCCCAGACATCAAGGTTTGTCAGGTCGATGAGCCCGGTATTATTATAGGTTATTGTATATGTCACTGTATCGCCGATATTTGCCGTTGTCTCTGATTCAGCCTTTGAAAGGGTAAACTGAGGTATTATAGGAGAAGGCGTCTGCGTCATTGTCACTGTCATGGTTACCGTTGGTGTATAAGTTGAGGTCACAGTGTATGTGTTTGTAATTGTATAAGTCGGGGTAAATGTGGCTGTCTGCGGGCAGACAGGGACGCTGAGGCTTACAGTGTTGGAATTAACAGTGCCAAAGCCGTTATCCGCGATAAAGGATCCCGTATTTGGAATGGTGCCGCAATAATTAATTATCCCGTACCACTCATAGTGATATACCATGCTGCTCAGCTGCGTTGTGATGTTCCACGATACCACGCCGTTGGAAACAACAGGCGCTGAATTAACCGTAACACTCGCCGGTGTCCCGCCGGAATATGTAATGCTGGTGGGTATTGTGTCAAATAAACGCGGGTTCGTATGAACAGACTCTGATATTTTCAGGTTGTCAAAGACATCTGGATTATACGGGCACCCCTGAAAACCGACCTGGCCACAGGCTGGTATAACTGTATTTGTGGGTCCGGGTGTGTCAATATATGTAAGATACCATGCCATTGGATCGGGTTGCCCCTGCGGCCAAACACTGGCCTGTATCTCAACTGCTCCATTTCCCGCATCTGTGACAAGCACTTTTACAGTATAGAATTGATTAAAGTTTATTGTAAATGGAATCGCGGTAGTAGCAACTAAAGGCGTATATCCCGGAACTGATTTTTGAATGAATAAATATCCCGGGCTGTTATCCTGCGAAATTCCAACACCGTACGCAACACAATTATCGGCCACTCCGTTATCCCTGAATGTTAATGAGCCGTCCCAGTTTGTTGTTCCATTTTGTATCTGTATATCAGCCTCTATCTCTCCAAAACAAAAATTAGTCGGTGTGTTCCTCAGATAATGGGGATAATGGGTGTTGGTTGGCCCTGTTCCCTGCTGCGGTGAATAAACATAACCGCCGCCGTTTCCATCGCTTTCCCATGTCCATGTGCCCGGGTATCCCGGCCCTCCGTTGCTGACCGCTGTAAACAAACTTGATTCATTGGTGGTATCAAAAGTATCATATGAGTTAAAAAACATACCTCCTGCCTGGAAATCAAATGCATACGTAACTGTGTCGCCTATTACTCCCGTGGCCTCTGATTCTGATTTCGTGAGTGTAAACGCGGCAGGCCCGACAACCACAGGCGCATCTCCGCTTGAACCTCCCGCCGGTATTTCCACCGTGGTCCAGTTCGCCGTATTATGTATTGTGGATGAAGCCGCTCCCGCCCCTATATTCACTACAAACCATACGCTTCCTGTTTTTTGTTGTGCCGTATTTCCAATTGCCCATGTAAGGGTAGATCCCGGAGTGGTTCCCGTGCTTGTACCGCCGACGCTCTGGCTCACAAGTGTGCAGTTTGGCGGTACTGTGTCTGTTATTGTAAAAGTGGTTGAATTAACAAATGTGTAATTAATAGTATAAAGAATGTTTTCTCCCGGGAATTCGGGGGTGTCTTCGGCTGTTTTGGTTATAGAAGCGGATGGCGGAGGAAGCGGAAGGGTAAACTGCAGATAATTCTGCGAATCAATGTTCCCCGCGCCGGGCGCCGTGTAATATGATCTTGCTCCCACAACAATATAATAGGTCCCGCCGCCCGAAAATGTCGTCGGGATGTTTATATTAAAGGTCAATGTGTAGCATTGCGCGGTTGAAGGATTGTCATTTGTATTGTAACCGCCGTTGACGGAAGAATCCCCGGCCCCAGTGCCGCCGACATCTGTCCCGTTTTCATCAACCTTAAATGTCTGTCCGGCCGTGTTGTTTGCCTGTATCATATTATATTGTGAAACAGCAAGCATAATACGCGTGTCATCATAAGCCTGGGCACAATAGCTTACCACGATAGCAACCATATCGCCCGGATTCGGGTTGGAAGGTGTCATGCTCACAACTGTCACCGCGCTTGTGGTGGCGGCGGCCGGTATATACATTAATAGGATGATAAAACTTATTGCCGCGAGGCTTTTAATTGCTTTCATTATCATTTTTTTCATCAGTTGTCCTTTATAAAGTTTTTTGAATGCCGGTAAATTTGCAGACGCAAATATACCAATAACATTCCCTCTATTTGATTATAATAGATTTTTTGTCAGATTTCAAGATATTATTGCACACCCGCCTTCGCCCTGAATGGCTTCGGCGGGCAGGCGAAAATTTATGGTATAATTACGAAAATTCATATTAAAGGTGGCTATGAAAAATATCAAAGCGTTCCTGTCCTCTCTCCGCATTTCACGTCATATATATTACACCGCTGTCTTTTGCGCGGGATATGATATGGCAATAAAAATGTGCTCTTCTACGCTTCATGCCCTGTTATTAATAGAAGGGTTCTTCCTTATAAACATCCTATTTGCCGCCAGCCTTATTCTCAATAATATATATGACGCCCCCATAGACGCTGTTAACAATAAGGGCAATACGTTAAACATAACCGGCGTTACACAGCGTGGATATTTGTACGCCTTCTTTTTCCTTTTAGCGACATCTGTCTCCCTTTCGCTTGCAGTTTCAATACCTGTGTTAATAGCAGTAATTGCAATCCACGTGGCCGCGTGGATTTATTCCTGCCCCCCTTTCAGGTTAAAAAAATATTTTCCAGTCAATACACTGCTTATAGCATTTTCAACCAGCCTTGCCCTTGTACTGGGTTATCTGCTGGCTGGCGGCATCTTTTCAAAGCTTCCATTTGCCGCCATAGCTGTTTTCACCGCCCTTTTATTCATGGCCTTCAACACAAAAGATGTTAATGATTACGAAGGGGACAAAAAATATTCCGTAATGACCCTTATGACCATTTTCGGCCCTGAAAAAGGGAGGTTTGTCACAGCGTCGCTGGCATACGCGGCGTATTTGCTGGTGCCGCTGCTTTTACATAGCGCGCTCATGCTAGCGCCTTCCATAATACTTGGAGGGGCCACCTTTTATATAATAATGCGCAAGGGGAAAGTAAATGAAGCAATTGTCTTCGCGCTGATGTTTATATACGCCGCCCTCTTTTTCAAATTAGCCTGATTTATGATATAATGTATAAAATTATATGCGAGGTGGTTTTATCTATCCAATTCTTGGCTACATCGGCGAGCTGACAATACGGAGCTATTGGATTTTGAATTTTGCCGGCATCATCGCCGGGTTTCTCCTTCTTTTTTATAATTTAAAACCTTACCCGAAAGAATTCCGGGACCGGATAATCCTGTTTGCCCTTATATTGTTCGTTCCGTTCACGCTTGCGAGCCGTTACGGTTATGTAGCTGAAGGTTTTTTTAACCATGAGAAGGGGCTGTCGTTTTCGCTCTTCGGCCAGGTTTCATTATGGTGGGGGCTCATTGCCGCGGCCCTCTGCGCTTTCCCTGCGGCTAAATTATTAAAGACAGACCCCTGGCAGGCGGCCGATATTTTTTCATTTTCCCTTGCGGCAGGCGGTATCTTCGCGAGGCTGGGATGTTTTTTTAACGGCTGTTGCCCCGGCATTCCGTCTCCCAAAAATTACTTTTTCGGGACATTTTATTCCCCTTATTCTTATGCCTATACTGTTTTTGGAAACGTCCCACTCCACCCGGCACAGCTTTATGAGTCGTGCGCGTGGCTGATTATCCTCATCCTGCTTTATATCATGAAAAAATCCGTTGTTTACCGCGGAGAACTTATACTGCTTACCGGAGCGTGTTATGCAATAGCCAGATTTTTTATTGAGTTTTTCCGGTATCACGAAATTCATCATTTAATTTCTGACGCCCAGCTCTTTTGCATTATAGTATTTCTTTTTGCATCTTTAATGTGGATATTTAAAAAAACTGTTCTGAAAAAATACTGATTTTGCCATTATTTATGAAACGTCGGTTTCAAAAAGTGCATGATCGATATTTACTAAAATATTTGACAAAAGTTTTTTTCTTAAGTATACTATTATAAGGAGAGTCTTTAAATAACCGGAAAAGGGATGATTTAATGGCAATTATCAGGAAGAGCCGCGGACTCACTTACATTGAAACACTTATATCGACTGTTGTAATTACATTTATGATAGTCGCCTCGGTCAACCTTATGACAAGCCTTTACAAAGACTCCCTTATTTCCCAGCAAAAACAATACTCACTCTCCCTGTGTTCGCAGCAGCTTGATTACCTGAAATCCAAGGGATTTAACAACCTTCCGCCTACCCCTGATTCGTGCCTGCCTGACTCAAATTTCACCAATCTTACCCCGCTTCAGACATGCGCCACAGGGACAAGCGCTTATGACACTTACCATTATGTAACCGTAACATCGGGTACCACACAGATGATTTATAAAGTGTATTCGTGCGTTGAATGGGCCCAGGAGGACGGGAACGGGAACCTTGAAGGGCTGCCTGCCTCTTCCCTTACCGTTACAAACCCGGACATTAAACAGCTGACCTCAATAGTTACTTATATGTCCAACGGAGTTACAAAAACCAGCAGGCTAACATCATATCTTTCGGACAAAACCCTGAACCTGACGGGCGCCACAATTTCAGGGACGGTTTATAAATCAAACTCTTCGGGAACTTCGGCCGCGCCCGGCGCCATTGTTCATATTGTCGGATACTCGGCATACACAGGAACCGCAAGCAGCACAGGGGCATATTCAATATCCAATGTTCCTCCCGGCTCGTATACTTTATACGCTGACGGCCCCGGCCTCTCCCCCACAAATTATACCTCAAACCCTGTCTCCATTTCTGAAACCGTAACTTCTGTTACCGGAATAAACATAACATGCCCGCAGATTAACGGCTGCCAGGTGTCTGGAATTGCTTTGATAAATGTTCCAATTCAGACGCCGACTCCTACCCTGACATTGGTGCCGACAAACACTCCGACTCCGGCTGTCACCACTCTTATACTTTACGCCACAGGCGCCATGTCTGGAAAGACCCAGAACTGGTCCAACCCCACATACATACACGGCGCAAGCGACGGCAATTCCGCTTCACAGGGGTCCGGCACCAATCAAATGCTTTATTCCGAATTTGACAATTCTTCTTCCCCGGCAAATACCTGCATTTCCGACGTCAGGTTCAAGGTTTACGGCGAGGCGGGGCTGTTCGGCAGCGTTGCCTGCAATTTCAATTTTACTCAAAACAGCGGTACCAACTGGTATAACAACGCCGGCGGCTGGACCGGAACAACATCCACGTACTTTACAGGCTCGCCTTTCACACTTGCCGCATGGAACTGGAACACATTCACTTATGATATTGCTTCAATATATACCACGTGGAACTGGTCCGAAGTAAACAATCTTGGAGTATTTTTCAAGGTCAGCCCCGGGTTTTTAACCGCCGCCTATATTGACTCTGCCTGGCTTGAGGTGGATTATTACTCCTGCCCGCCCACTTTCACAGCGACAAACACACCCGCATATACGGCAACCCCGACAGCTACTCCGCCTGTTTATTTCGCGGTGGGCGCCAATGTTTCCTCTCTTGACGGCATGTCGGCAATGGCAACAGTTGGAACCAATGGCTCGTTCACTATAAGCAATATTAACTGTTCAGCCAGCACCACCACTACAGTTATCAGTTACCTTACCTATAACAGTGTACTTTATTACGCCAGCGTAATTGTTCCCATGTCAACAACAAGTACAGTTTCAATTATTGTCACACTTACAGCCACAACCGGATCAACCGCTATTGTGACCGGTTTTGTCAAGGATTCTCTCGGCAATTATATTTCCGGCGCCGAAGTTGACCTGAGCGATTCCGCCGGCGACTCGGTTCCAACCAACGGCGGGGCGTTTAATTTTACAAATGCCGTTCCAGGCACCAATTATACTTTAAAGGCAAGCATGCCCGGCTACACTTCGGCATCCGAGAGCCTTGCTTCCGTACCGGGCGGAGCCATTACAAACGCCGGGACACTAACACTCACACAGGCGGGTTCCATGTCGGGCACAATAACGAACGGCATCACGGGCCTGCCCATGGGCGGTATCTTTGTCCAGGCATTTGACAGCGGCGGCAATCATGTCGGCAGCGACGCCTATTCAGACTCTATTACGGGCTACTATTTAATAACCGGCATACCCGTGGGCTCCGGTTATCAGGCTGCGATAACCATTGACACAACCTCATACAGCATAACTTATCCAGTCACATCAGACAGCAAATGGCACAATCTTGTGATAACCGCCGGCGGCACGGCCATAAATACAAATTTCAAGGTGGTCCCGATATACGTCAGCTTGAGCGGCAATGTCCAGATGGACAGCCAGAATGTTTCACAGGGGTTGAACGTTGTTATATACCCTTCTTCCGTCACAATTCACGCTTCAGATTACCACTATGACCTCACCACTGTTTACCAGCAGTATTCCGGCCACACCAGGATGATTTATCCAAGCTACGGCTTCCCCGGGCAGGGTGACGGCTCTTTCACCATACGAGTCCCTGTAAATACCACATACGACATTTACGCCTATTATTCATTTATTTCTTACACCGGCACGCCGCTTAACATGACAAAAACCGTGGCTAAATATTATAAGGTGCTGCCTTCCATCGCTGTCGGCACCTCTTCACTTACCGGGCAGAACATATCGGGCGCGCTCGGGACATGGACCGCATATTAAAATTTTATTAAAGGCGGGATAAAATGAGTTTATCCGGTAAAAAAGGCAAAAGAGGATTTACAATGATAGAGGCCATGATTTCCGTGGGGCTGCTTTCCATTTTAAGCGTTGGTATCTTTACCCTGCTGAAGAACGGCAATTATATGTGGCAGATGGGCTCGGCAAGGATCGCCCTTGAAAGCGAATCAAGGGTGACAATGCTTACAATAAGGAAGCTTATAACCCAGTGCCAGGGGGCCACAATCGCCATATCCAGGTATGACACCGGGGAGCCTGTAAACTCATATATTGAGGCCATAATAGCTGAACAGGTTTACATCACCACCACGCAGTCAAAATGCGGCTGCGCCGGGCAGTCTTCAAGCACCACAACAGTCGGCGCCGCCGGCTCGCCGATACAGCTTTTCCAGTACGGCTCCCACCTTCTCGCGGTTTACCCGCAGGTGTTGCCAGGCACGGATATGACAAATAATTCCGCTGTGACCGCCAATACATATTACACCACCGTTACACTTACGGCAAACCTGGACTCGATAAGCTTTGATTACGCCGATTCAAAGGACGCCACGGTAATAAATGTCGGGGCGCGCTTCTCCAAATGGGTATTCGCGGCGCAGCCGCCGCTGACAGTATTTACGCAGGAAACAATCGTTGTAAAACGCATGCACTCGGCGGGTTATTATTACAATTAAAGAAGGGGAAAATATGGCCATTATAAAAAAGAAAACAGCTGTTAAAAAAAGCGCGGTAAAAGAAAAGGGGCAGACCCTGCCGACCGTACTGCTTCTTGCCGGGACGCTGGCCATAATGAGCGCTTCCCTTGTCTTTCTTTTCAGGTACAACCAGCAGTTCCTTGTAAAGGGCAGCTGCATTGTGCAGAAACAGGAGATTGCCTCACTTGCACTTGAGCAGTGCATATACAAACTTGAACAGAACAACAACTGGTACACATTCGCCAGCACTCTTCCGGCATATCAAAACTACAGCACCCAGTTTACGACCAGCCTCGGGACTTATGAAATTCACATTGCCCAGGGCAATCTTTTTTACACTGTCCTTTCCGACCCGACGCAGCCGAGGCAGGATATTAATGGCAGCCGTACAATAGGCATAAAAGTTATGACTACGATTACAGCCTGCGTAGGGGATTTTTACGCTGTAATACAAAAGACCGGCCTTGGCGGGCCGCTTATATCAAAGGGAATGATAGACACGTGCTATGACACTAACGGGAGCGACGCGGACCCGGCGGAATTTTTCTGGGGTGATATATATTCAGCCAATACAACCGACGCTTACTGCAGGATCAGGCAGATACAGGTTGCGGGAGGAAATGTGGTTAACGGCCACCAGCCCTGGATGCCGCAGGTTTATGCCATGGGTTCCATTTACACCGCTGTTTCATACAATTCCGGCAGGACAGGCTCAACGCTTGTTTTTGGCCAGACATACGATGACATGAGCCCCACCGCGCATGCGCATCCTTATTCATCCCTGGCCGCGGCACCTGATATTGATTTTGATTATTTCAGAAATTATGCAAAGGCCCACAATACCTATTTCGGTCCGGTTGGCTGGCCCATGTCCAAAATAACACAGGCAAATGCCGTGACAATAACCTCTATGGCAAACAGCGCGGGCAGCGTGCTTTTTATAGATACCACCGACGGCCTGCCTGTGCGGACCTCGCCATGCAACACATATTGCGGCACTACTTACACCTCGGCAAATACCATTGCCTTTTATACAAACAGCACGAACCAGTATCTTACTTACGGAACTGTTATAGTTATGGGGCCTCTAAGATTAATAGGCGACAACCCCAGCGCCGGCTCCACATATCATTACGCAACCTTTACCCCGTCATCACAGAGCAATTACTCAACGGTATATAATGTGCCGACACCCACCAACTTTTACCTGCCGCAATCGTCGGACGGCCTTCACTTTACAACAGGCACACCCGGCTATCTTTCAAATGTAAAACACTGCGGCCTTTTATATACCAACGGCGACCTTACAATAGGCGGGGTACGCAGCGGCGCTTCCACGAACAATTCCAATGTCTGCATATACGGCACGGTTTATCTGGGGGAAAACAGCAGGCTATGGCTGGATACGGTAAACGACACGCCGTCTCTTTATGTTTATTACAACAGCAACTCAAATCTTTTTGGCGTCACCGGGTCAAGCGTGCAGATACTTTCATTCAGCGAGTTTACATTCCTTATCCCGACGCCTGTTCCAACGTATTAATCCGTTTATGGCTAAAATTTTACCGGGCCGCGCGTTTAACCTGCTCCTGCTCGCGGCGGTATTTTGCCTTGTAATTTTCTGCCCTTATATGTACGACGCTTACCAGCTCCCGAAGGCACTCGGAGTATTTACTGCCGGAATTATCACCCTTGTCCTTCTTTTTCTTGCGCGCGGCGAAACCCGCTTTTCATTCCCATCCATTTTTGCCGCGGCTTTTTACCTTTATTCATCGGCCAGGCTGCTTTTTTCATGGAACCACCCGTCTTTTTATTACGGCCTTTTGTTTTTCTCCCCGCTCCTTTTTTTTACCGCGTTTTATTCAAACCTGTCCGCCGGAAAAATATCGCTTTTTCTTAATATAGTAATATTGCCGGCTCTCCTATACGGAATTTATCAATATTCTTTTCTCGGGATAACAAGGCCCTATTCTTCCTTCGGGAACCCCATTTTTTTCGCCGAGTTCATTGCCGCCGTTGTTCCTGTCATGCTTTTTTCCCTCTATTATCCGGGGCCGCTCCGCCTTATCGCGTCGGTAAATCTTTCACTCTCGGTTCCCGCGCTTATCATGTGCTCGTCGCGCGGTGTCCTTATATCGCTTTTAATTTCTCTTGCCGCCTTTGCCTGGTATTTCTTTTCCAGCGGCTTTAAAATCAGGCTGAATAAAAAAAGGGCCGCCTTTATCTGCGCCGCTTTTATTTTAATATGCTTTATTCCCGGATTTTCCGGGGCAATAAAAAACGCGGCATCTCGCGGCGCTAACGGTTTTTCTTCGGGCTCTCCCGAGGTAAAGAACCGGCTTTTAACGGCCCTTGCCTCCATTGATATATTTAAGGCTTCTCCGCTTTTCGGCGCCGGAGCCGGAGCTTTCAGGCGCTTTAACCCCCAAAAGCAGGCAAATTTTATCAATAATAATCATAATTTCACATATGTAACCTCGTCTTATTCACATAATGATTACCTGCAGCTTCTCTGTGAGACCGGCATTTCCGGATTTTTGCTTTTTATGGCATTTGTGTTTTCAACGGCAATTTCTTTCGGCCGCCTGTCGTCAAAAACCGTGCCTGCTGAAGATTATATCTTCGGCGCGGCCCTTTTTTCAGCTTTTATATTCTTAATATGCGAATCATTCTTTAATTTTCCACTGTTTTCGTTCCCTTCTTCGGCAATATATTTCATTGCAGCCGGGTTGACAGCCTCGCTTGGAGCCGGATATTCCGGCGGCAGCTCTTTTACAATACCAGGATACATTAAGCGCGCGGCGGCTTTAATCCTGGCGGTTCCGGCAGTTATATACATGTGTTTTATTAAACCCGGAGCCGCTTCTTCTGATTTTTACCTTGAAAAAGCCATGGAAAAAGGAGCGTCGGGTTTTTCTGATTTTTCCAGGAGCATTGAGCTGGAGCCCGACAATTATTATGCCCTTGAATATTACGCCAATTATTTATCATCAGCCGGGTTCACAGCTGCCTCAATTGAAACTTACAAACGCGCCCTGGCTTATTTCCCGTATTCCCCTGACATCCTGTACAATATAGCTTCCATCAGCCTTTATGAAAAAAATTATGCTGCCGCGGCGCAGTATTTTGAAAGCGCCCTGAGCTGCTGTCCGGACCTTGCCGCGGCCCATCTCGGGCTTTTCAGGTCATATTCCGCCATGGGCCGTGAAAAAGAGGCGCAGGCCCAGCTTGAAAGGGCCGTTACCATAGACCCGGGCGTGGTTAACAGCGGCAGCACGGCTATTTTTAACGCGCAGGGCCCGGTAAAATGAAAATAAAATTGGGCAGCATTGAAAATAAAATTAAAAATTTCATAAATTTTTCCGAAAATTACGGGCTGACTCCGGCCAAATTCACAGTCTTTATCCTGACAATTGCCTTTGCCAGGAATTTTTTTGAGGGGCTCCTCGAGCCGCCGCGTACTATGCTCAATGTGGCTTTCATAAGGACCACAATAATGCAGATGGCTGTCCTCTTTAACCTGGAGTGGCTCACCCTTTTTATAACCCTTTCCGTTGCAATAAAAGCGGCCACCGGGGAAAAGCCAGTCAAAATAATAAAAATACTGCTCTTGTTTTACGGCTGGATAATTATTGTGCCGTTTTTTGACATTTTTGCGGCTTTTCCCGGCGGCTGCAGGATAGATTATATTTATACGATCGAGGGCTATACAAAAGCCATTCTCCTTTTTTTCAACCCGTTCTGCGATGTTTCAGTATGCCCGGGTATAAGGTTTGAGGTCTTTGCGGGATTCATCCTCTGCGGCTCCTATATTTTCATAAAAACAGGCTCTGTATTAAGGTCCGCTGCAGGCTCTTTTATGCTCTATTTTCTCGCAGTATCTTCAATGGCTTTTCCAGTATTAATACTTCTTCCTGTTTTCCCGTTTGACCCGGCCGGATTTAACACCCTTGTCCATGCCTTCTTTTTCGGACCTGCAATAGTGAATACTTTCATATCAAGGATTTCAGTCATGATATTTCTTTTTCTGGTTCCGTTCCTCTTTGTTTTACATTACTTGCATTACGGCAAAAAAGAATTTAACAGGTTTCTCACGCTCTTTTTTTCGCCTTCATCTCTTGTTTATGCAGCGGCCGTCTTCTCCGGCTTTATTGCTTCGCGCCATGCCGCGGGAGCCCCTGTTTTTACCGGGCCTTTTGACCCTTATCTTATTTTTTCCGCCTGCCTTCTGGCGCTTTTTATGGCGCTTTATTGCTCAATTGAAAAAAAAATACCCTCAGGCAGCGCCATGGCGGTTCCGCTCGGCGTCTTCACGGCAATCGCGTGCGCGCCTTTATCAATATGTTTTACGGCTGCTTTTGGTATTATCGTTTGCCTGCGTTTTATCATCAAAAAATGGCCCGGAAGGTTTTTATTGCCGTTTCAAAACAGCGCCGCTCTTTTATTGCTTTATATCGCGGGGTCATGTATTTCAGCGCCCGCCGCGGGTTTGCCTGTAAAAATTGCAGTGGCGGCAATCACGGCGGCCATGATATATTTCAACGGATTATTTTTTGAGAAGAAAAATACAATTGTTTATAATATGATTAATTTTGGAACGGCGGTAATTTTAATTACCGGAGCATTTATATGATACATATAAAATAAGGCAGGCATATAAGTCGGCCCCTGCAGAAAACGTACGTTTAAAAACAAAAAAGCCCCGTTTTCGCGGGGCCTTTTTTTTAATTTACACTTTATAATTGTACTTATTGGTTCTGCCTTTTAACTTTTACCTTATTGCTATACGAATATTTTCGCGCATACCATGTCCGGGTTGTTGCCCAGCACCCTCTGCACTACCGCGTCCTCTTTGATTATCTTTTTGACCATTTCCCTGCCCGCGTCCGCGCTCCTGTTGGTGTATTTCATTATGGTGTCGCGCACTTCCGTGGGTTCAGACTGGGCCACATACTGCAGAAGGAGCCTTACATTATTTTCCACGGAATAAATCGTGGCGTACCTGAGCAGTATATTGATGCGCCTCTTTGACATTTTCGGCGGCGGCCCGAGGCCGTTAAGGCAGTTGAATACAAAATCCATGTAATTGATGACCGCATCATCACGGGAGGCAGCGTCAACAAGCTCGCTTGATATGACCATGTTCATTTTCTTGTCCTGGCCGGTCCATTTTACCTGGGCGGTTTTTTCGATCTTTCCGGTGTAATCTCCCATGAATGTGCCTTCGTTTATCTCGCCGCGGTAATCGTATATCGGGTCCTTGGCAAGATACATGCCGATGGCTTTCATAATCTGGAAATCTATCGGCGAAAAGGATACTTTCGCCCCTTTTTTGCCCGGCTCTCCGGTCACAAACCCCATAATAAAGCGGTCCTCAAGGAAATCAACATAATTCCTGATGGGCTCAATCAATATCGGCGGTATCATATAGTTGCCGTCCTCATCCTTGGGGAACGCGTTGGTATGTATGGAGCATATTTTCTTAAGCGATTCCATAACCGCGCCGGGCGTGCAGAAATAGGAGTCATTGGCCCTGGCAAGGTCCGGTATCTGGGAATTAAGCAGGATTCTCGCGCCCGAATAAGGCACCCTGTTGGATGATTTTTCCGACGCGCTTACAATGAACGAATTGATTATGGAGATATCCCTTTTGATTATATCTGAGTGCTCTGATGTAAAGGAATCAACGGCGCTGTTCTCCTCGAGGGATACAGCCGATGAGGCCTTGATTATTTCAATTTCTTTTTGTTTTATGTCGTCAACTTTTTCCTTTATTGAATCGACTGCTTCGGCCGCGCGTGTGAATGTTTCAGCGTAAAGTTTTGTAAAATCAGCCAGCGCCTTTGCCATCATATCGGAGCGGGCGGCCAGCGCGTCCTTCATTTTTTTGTCTTCCGGCGAGATTTTTGCCCCTTTGCCCAGGATGTTAAAATAAGTGTTCAACCCGTCATAATTTAACTTTAAGGTTTTAAGCTTTATGCCGTCGATCTGCATCATCTTGTCAAGGTATGAGCCAAGGGTCCTTGTAAGGTTTGCCCCTGCCTTTAAGCTGTCGTTTTTCTTCCATTCCAGCGAAGCCTTTAATTTCTTGGGGTCAACTTTATCGTCGGATTTTTTTGATTTTCTTTTCCCGGAGGTGTCGATGAGTTCTATTTTTCCCTCGGCCAGAGCCTTCATTTTATCTGTTACAGAGAATACGGACGAGATGAAAGGGTTGTTGCCGTCTTTTTTCCAGAAGTCCTCGAACAATTTGGCGTAAACAGCGGGATCCATAAGCGTTATTTTATTTCCGCCTATATCGACCACATCCGCGATGGCCCCGGTGCATAGAAAGAGCTCCTGGAATTTATTGAGGCTGTTCATCCTTTCATTGACAAGGGCGCTCACCAGCGAATTATACGCGTTGCGCAGCTTGTTGACCTTTACCACATCCTCAATTTTGTTGCCGTTCTCCGACTTTTCCTTGCTGAAAAATTCAATGGCTCCCATAACCGCGTCCTTGACAGTCTGGTCCAGCCCTTCAAATATACGGTTTATCGCTTCCCCTTCTTTAACCTGCGTCGCGTCCATCTTTTCTCCTTCCCGTTTTTTGACAAATATTAAAAAACATGTTAAACGGTTTATATCTATCGGTTATTTTTATGGATTTGCCGGAAAATCTGCTTTATTTTTTTCTTCTCTGCTCTAAAACTTCATTGATAATGTGGGCTATTTTTGGTTTTGACAATAATATTTTTTTAAAATCCTTTTTATACAGCAGGAAAAGGTCCGTCGGCTCAAGCACGGTAATGGTCGCGGTCCTTGGCAGGTCCGTCACCAGCGCCATTTCCCCGAAAAAGTCGCCGTCGCCTAGTTCCGTTACTTTTTTGTTGTTTATTGATACGCTGACAGCGCCGGAGCCTATCAGATAAAATTTATCCCCTATTTCTCCCTGCTTTATAATGACCTCTCCAGCCCTTGCTTTTCTTTTCTTGAGGGCCTTTATGAGGGCATCCAGGTCCATAATATTCAATGAGTAAAAGAAATCAACTTTCTGAAGGGCGCTTCTTAACATTGAAAAATCATCAGCCATTATCCACCGCCTTTTTTGCCATTAATTACCCGTAATAACAATATTTTAACCCCGCTGAAACGCTTTGTCAATATATAAAACCGCCTTCCTCCGGCTCTCTGTATGGCTCCCGGACCATCCTGTTAATAGTTGATATTTCATTATTAATAGCATAAAATATTACAAAGAATCTGATCCGGGGTGAAGTTTGAAAAGAATTCTGATCATTCTGTTTTTAACAGTTTTTGCAGCTGTGTTTATCCGCGCCGGCGCTGAACTTGTCGGCACAACCAGCGAAAATTTTACAAAAATTCCCCCGTTCGCGCGCGCAGTCGGGATGGGCGAGGCTTTTACCGCCGTATCAGACGGCACATACGGCCTTTACTATAATCCCGCTGGAATGTCCTCAATAACCGGTTATGAGGTCCAGTTTACGCATATTGACTGGTTCCAGAATATTAACTACGAGCATCTGGACATGGTCATGCCGGTTCCGGGGTCTGATACAGGAAAGTTCGGGGTCGCCCTTGCCTGGTTCCAGATAGATCAGCTGACAAGAACCGGTTCGCTTCAGTCCTATGATCCCTCCTTTCTTGAAACTGTGGATTTTTCCCAGTTCAACCAGAAATTCGCACCTTTCGATTATGAAGTGACAGCCGGCTACGCGCTGGATTTCAAGGAAAATTTTTCTGCGGGCGCGACAATCAAGTACACTTCACAAAATATTGACACGTTCAGCGGCTCAAACATCACAACTGATATGGGGCTCCTTTACAAGACAATATCAAACGGGAACTACCTGCGCCTGGGCGCCGATATGACAAACCTGGGTTCCGATCTTAAAATGCAGGACATTGCCTTTGACCCGCCGCGTATTATAAACTTCGGCCTTTCAGACGAAATGAAAATGTGGTCCGGATCGCTTCTGATATCGGCGCAGGCTGAAATTAATCCTGATTATGACCCTCTTTATTCAATAGGATTTGAATACTGGTTTTATGATATGTTCGCCCTGCGCTTCGGTTATATGACCGGAGCCTTCGACCAGCCCACCTTCGGGCTCGGCTTCCGCAAGTCAGGGTTTGAGGTTGATTACGCTTTTGTAAATTATGAGGACCTGGGCCCTACAAACAGGCTCTCGCTTGTTTACGGCTGGGGCACGCCTCCGGCAAAACTTAAGGTAACGCCGCCTGTCTTCTCGCCGAACAACGACAAAATACTTGATTACGCTTATTTCATACCCGTGGTAAAGTCACCCGAACAGTTGCGGTCCATTAAGCTTAATATTTTCGACCCGTCGGGAAAACTCCTGGCCTCGCTTCCCGTGGCTGACAAACTTTCAAAATCCATTGTCTGGGACGGAAAAATTAACGGTAAGGTCCAGCCCGACGGTGTATACCAGGCCGCAATAACATGTGAATATGACAACGGGACTTCTGAATCCAACAGGGTCAACGTGGAAATAGACAACACCCCGCCCACAATGACAATCGACGCGGATCCGAAGCTTTTAAAGCCCGGTGAAAAAGATTCCCTGATAATACCCGCCACTTTCTCATTTTACGCGCAGGACAGGAATAAAGTCGCCTCCTGGCAGTTCATAATATGGGATTACAATAAAAAATTATTCTTTACGGCCTCCGGAAAAAACGACCCGCCTATTTCATATATATGGGACGGCAAGGGAATAAACAACAAATATGTACAGACAGGCGATTTATATTATTACAGCCTGATGACTGTCGATTCTGTCGGCAATAAGGCCATGACAAAGCCCCAGGCGATAGTCATACTTTTAAGGGAAATAAAACTCACCTTTTCATCCGACGCGCTTTTTGACCTCGGCCGGGCGAACGTCAAGATATCCGCTTATTCGGTTTTAAAAACAATGAAGGACGTAATAGACAAAAACCCCGAATCAGACATACTGGTCGCCGGATATACCGATAATATACAGCCCCATGGGATACGCTATAAGGACAATAAGGAATTATCAAAAGCGCGCGCCGATGCCGTGAAGTTTTTCATGGTAAATCTTCTGGGCTACGACGAGAACAGGATACGCACCGAGGGCTACGGCGAACTCTCTCCGATAGCGGATAACGCAACGGAAGAAGGCCGTCAAAAAAACCGCAGGGTGGAGCTTACGATAAAATCGACGATATATAAATAGGACTTTTAAATTAAAAAGTTAAAAGTCAAAACCAAAAATTACAATTGCAAATTTTTAAAGTTACAAATTATACAGCAATGGTTTGTTGTCAATTATCCGGTTTTAAGCTGTACTTTTTGGTTTTGAATTTTAAATTTTTACTTGTCTTTCATATATTGATTAAAAACCCCCTCATATTTCCCGCTCAGGCGGTTCCAGTCGCTTAAAGCGGCTATGTAATTATAATACGCATCCGCCTCATTTGCCAGCGCCCCGGCGGCATCGTTGATGGAAAGGTCCATTTCCCTTACTTTTATGGCTCCCGCGTTAAATCCATCCTTTACCATATCCAGCCTTTTCAAATATGTTTCCGCGGCTTCTTTTCTCATTTCATACGCTTCAAAAGCCTGCTGCACGTTTCTCCACGCGTCCCTTACAAGTCGCCTGAAGCTGTTTTTAATGTTCTTATAGTTCATCTGATCCCTTTCATACCCTGCTTCCCAGTACTTTTCGTCAAAAACCTGGCCGCTGTTTGGTATGTCAAAAGAAAAATTCAACCCTGCTGAATAATATTTTTCACCGCCCTGCGTCATTATTTTCATTGAATCCTGAAATGTGCTGCCGTATCCGCCAAGCTGCATTGACGCGTTAAGGTCCAGCTGCGGAAGCTCGGAAAATCCCGCCTGGTCCATCCAGAGTTTTGTGTTTTCATACTGAATCCTGGCCCGCGCCACCTGCGGCTGCGCCTCCACAAGCGCTGTTTCAAGCTCGGCGGTAAGCGTCGCCGGCACATAAGCATCCTCTGTCATTGCCGAA
The DNA here is from genome assembly GCA_964565765.1 of uncultured Spirochaetia bacterium. GTDB lineage: Bacteria > Oederibacteriota > PGYV01 > PGYV01 > Palsa-1178 > Bog-1181. The sequence continues at coordinate 11,404 of CAZMGF010000008.1, read as the reverse complement.
GAATCTATTGTCAATGAATCCCAGTCGCCGGCGTCATATCCGGCGTAATTCAAAAAATCTTCGCACGCGCTTTTGACATTATTTTCATAGCCCGCCTGCTGTGCCTGCCTGGAAAGTAAAAAAGCCTTAGCCTCAAGCTGTTCTCCTGCGCTTAAAATCCCCTTTGCTTTTTCCTGGGTATTTTTGGCGTATTCTATAGCCAGCGTATTCTGGGCCAGATACTGCCTTTGCCTGTATATCAGGACAAAATATTTTTTCAAATTTCCAACCGATGCTGTCACAATATCCCTGAGGCTTTCTTTTGACATCTCCAGGGCGAACTCGTCATTTTTTATGTTGTTGTCGGCCGTAAGCCCGATCAACCCCCGCAAAAGGGGCTGATATATGCTGATAGACGCGTTATCATTCAGGCTGGAGCCCGTCTGCGGGGTATTATTAAAGCCGTAAATATTCGCGGATATGTTTCCTCCGGTTGGCAGATTTTCCGTTATGCCAGAATTCAGATTCCCGTTGTCACCGGTTATTGTACTTCCGGTGTACCCGGCGCCATAGCTGTATGCCGCGTTGAACCGCAGGTCGTATCTGTTGCCCGTTTCCCTTGAAAGGGCCGCTTTTGACCCGTAAAATTCCATCAGGCTGCTTTTTATCGAAGGGCTGCTGCTGAGCATATTAGCCGCCGCTTCGTCAAATGTAACTCCACAGCATATTGAGCATCCCGAATATAAAAACAGGACAATCGCTGATATAATTTTTTTCATCAACCCCCCCCCACTGAAATTTTTATCCGGCAGACGCGCTATAAATATTTTTACAGGCTGCCCGGCGCGCGCTGGTATTTACATTTTATTTGGATCAGACGTGTTTGTTGCGGCGCGCTTAACGCGCTTTATTATTTTTTTGCCTTTGCCATAACTTTTTTAACCGGTTTCGGAGCCAGCTGCCTTGTAAGCTGAATCATTTTTTCCGCTGTTTCAGGGCTTATAAAATGCTCCATTCCGCAGCTCTCAGTTCTGGCTTTTTCATCGTCTATTTTAAGGGCAATGGTGAGAAACTCAAAAAGGGCCCTGCCCTTATGCGCTATTTTTTCCGCGGTTGACATCCCCCGCTCGGTCAGGGTTATAAAACCATAACGTTCGTGTTTTATGAATTCATTTTTCTGGAGAAGGGAAACCGCGGCTACAACACTCGCTTTTTTTACGCTTAACATCCTTCCTATCTCCGAGACCCTGGCCACCTTGTTGCGCTTTTCCAGCGAATATATTGTTTTTATATAATCTTCCATTGCGGCTGAAAGATTTTTTTCTTCCACGAGGCACCACCCTTTTATGTTACACAAATCTAACATTATTAATTTTAATACTTAAAGGCTTTTTGTCAACAGGAATAAATTCTGATAAATAAAATTAATATTTTTTTTCTTGACTTTTCCGGGATATTTTTTTGTCAGGAGATTATTTTTTTTTAAGTACCGCCGGCCATCCTGAGCTTGCCGAAGGACGGGCGTGTCGGAGGATTACTTATATATCTTTTCCAGCAGAATAATGTCCGCTCCACCGGCGTTCTTTCTTGAGGCTTCCCTGAAATGTTTTTTTATCCACGGCCTGTCAGTTTCGGCGCCGCCGCCTGGACAAAGCAGCCATACCCTTGAGGTTCCCGCAATTTCATTTTCAATCATATCCTCCGGAATAATGTTCCTGTCGTAACCCGCGTACACAGCAATTCCTGTTTTTTCAAGGAGAAAATTTTTAATGCCCCTCCATATATCCCTTACTGCTTTACTGCCTTTGAACTCGGGGACAGGGGCGAGCAGCCTGTCGGGCATGTTTTTTCCGTTCATATGCGAATTGTAAAATTGAAAAGTAATATAATTTTCCGGGTCGGTATTAAATATAATGTCCCCTGCCCTGTACTGCGAAGATATCTCTGTGTAAGCCTTCCTTACATCAGCGGCGCCTGCCGGCTGGTAAAAATAAACAAACGCGGCCCAGGCATAAAAAACAACCGTAATCACTGAAAACAGGACTGTTCCATCACGGGACAAATGTGACGCGCCCACGGCTATTAATATCAGCATAAGCGCGCCGGAGAGCGCCATCGCCTGCGGGCCATATGGCTGTTTTCTTATAATTTCCTCAATCCATGGTACGGCCGGAAGTATGGCCGCGGTAATTATCATGATGTCGGTCATCCTTTTTTCCTTAATGCTCCTTAATGTAACGGTTCCAACCAGCAAAAAAAATGAAGCGGCAAGCATGAACAGGATTGTTACCGCGTTAAATCCCAGCTCCGGCCCAAGAAGCATTTCCCTGTAAAACAATAAAGGCAGCATGGCCTGATTTTCCCACGGATAAACCCCGGCTGAAATTCCCTTAAAAAGATAAACGCAAAGGGGCAGCCATGACAAAAATATGTATATCTGCGATCTTATCCATAAATTTATCCTTATTTCCTCCCTGTACCTTAAAAAAAGCACCGCGTTAAGAACCGCGAGCAGAAGCAGAGTGTTATGGTGCGTGTATATTCCCGCGATTGACCAGAATATGAACGGCCCCATTACGAAGCTGTTGTACTTTACGGAAAGCATGAAATAATAAACCATCAACAGCGATGTCAAAAGAAAAAGGGACGCGAAACTGCAGGAACGGGATATTGAAATAAGGAAAGGGTTCAGGGCAAAAAGTGAGACCGCGAGAATTGACACCCTTTCCGAGTAAAAGCTGCGCGTCATTTTCTGCACCACAAAAATAGCCGCGGACCCGAAGAGAGCCGGCAAAAACCTCAGGGAAAACTCGGAAACCCCGAAAATCGAGGTCATTATCCATGTTAAAATATCAAAAAGCGGCGGCTGATGGTTTACGGCCAGCGAAGTGAATAACCCTTCAAGGAAGCCTTTGCCGGCGAATAAGCCCGCAAAAGAGGCCTCCTGCGGCGATAACGGTTTAAGCCCGGGCATGGCAAACCTTAAAACTATACCCGCAAATACCGCCAGGTACATAATTGCCGTTCCTGTGCTACCTGCCTTTATTGGCTGCTGTTGATTCATATATTTTCAGTGTCTCCTGCGCGGTTGTTTTCCATGAAAATTCAGCCGCCCTTTTCATTCCTTTTTCAATCAGTGACTTTCTTTTTGCCTCGCTTTTTTCAACCTCATCCAGGCCCCTTACAATATCCTCCACCGAAAAAGGGTCAATGAGCATGGCCGCGTCGGATGCCACCTCGGAAAGCGATGTGTTATTGGAGGTCACGACCGGCAGCCCGCATGAAAAAGCCTCCAGAACCTGCAGGCCGAACCCTTCCCATATTGACGGGAAGAGAAAAATAAAAGCGGAATTATACAAAAGTATCATGTCCTCTTCCGGCGCGTATTCCGTTATTATAATATACTTTTCAAGGTTTAGTTCCTTTATTTTTTCGGCTATATTGGTCGTTTCCATTTCTTTTTTTCCTATGGAAGTAATTACAAGCTGGTATTTAAACTCCGTCATATTGTTAAAAATATTGAAGGCCTCAAGCGCGCGTATGGTGTTTTTTCTTGTGTCCGAGGCAGCGCTTAAAAGTATGAAGGGTTTTGTTATTGAATATTTGGTTTTTATAGCCGCGATGCCTTTTTCGTCGTTTATCATGGTATATTTTTTGTCGGCGGCCTCATAAATGACCGATACCTTATCTTCTCTGGCGCCCGTATACTTTATTATATCGCTCTTTGAATATTCAGATACCGTAATTACGGCCGAGGCTGTCCTGGCGGAGAGCGGAATCGCTGTCTTGTTGTATATGTCTATCGCCCGCTGCTTTAAGGTCGGCTTCGCGATGGCTTTATTAATGGGCCTGACATACATAGTGTCATGGATCGTCACTATTTTTTTTCCGTGATAAAAAGGATTCGCCAGCGGAAGCGTGTTGTCCGTTCCGTGAAGCACGTCTATCCTGTCTATCGCGGCCTGAGCCGGCAGCATGAACTGCTCATATATATAGGCGTTGTCGGTATTGAGCCTGATTAGCCTGGCGTTTTTCGCGGTAATATATTCATTCAGGCTGGACCTCCTGTCCAGATATATGAAATATTCGTTGCTTTTGTCCAGGCTCAGGAGATTTTTAACAAGATTTTCTATATAACGGCCGACCCCGCGCTTAAAAATTATCCTCGCGTCTATTCCAATTCTCATTATATTTGGCCCGCCTTTTTGCCTTTCCTTGCCACGGCAATAAATCCGCCGCCTTTTCCCGGAAGCATAACGGACATTAATGCATCAAAAACATCCATGAACCAGAATACAAATTTTTCAGGCAGGCTTCCGAAAATATTCTCAAGGAGCTTCGGCATTTTAATATAATTGAAGGAATATGTTTTTTCACGGCTGAAACCGGCTTTTTTAAAAAGAGCCTCTATTTCAGAAGGGCAAAAATTATAAAGATGGTCCCTGTGCTCTATTTCAAGTTTTTTTGCGTAATTTTTGAAAATCAGCTTATAAAACGCATCCTTGTTGGTAAGTGTGACTATTATTATTCCGCCTTCTTTAAGGGCCCTGTAAGAGTTCATAATCACTTTTTCAGGGTCATAGGAATGATCCAGTACTTCTTTTATAAGGCAGACTCCGTACATATTCTCATCGGCAAGGTCCTCTCCCGTCCCCCTTTTTAAAATATAATTATCCGATTTAACATCTTCTTTTAACATCTGATGTGACGGCTCAATTCCGGTATAACCCCTTACCATGTCCCTGGCCATGTCGTAAAAATCCCCCCTGCCCGCGCCTATGTCCAGCAGGTCGGGATATTCAGTGCTGCCAACGACCTCAGCGCTGATTATTTCCAGCACTTTCCTGTTCAGGCGCCGCCATTTCTTTTTCATGAGAGCGCTTGCCGTTTTGGCCAGAAAATCGGTATCGTCCCACTGAAGCTGTGTTTCTTCCCAGGCCCTGTGTTTATCCGTACCGGTGTCAGTCATGCCATCTCCCTTGTGAGAATTGCTTGTTTTGAGCCAGGTAACAATTTTAACAAAAAACCCGGATTATTAAAAGGTATTTATAACCTTTCGCCCGCGCAAAAAGCAAAAGGCCCCGGTTGCCCGGGGCCTTTTGCTTTTATATTACCTTCAATTCCAGTGTTTGTCTTCCCTGTGGTTGTTCTGGTCATTCTGGTGGTCGCGCCAGTGATGGAAATCCTGGCCGTACGTCTTTACCCTTTCTACCCTGATATCGTTATGTATCGCGATAAACGGTTTTCCGGTCTCGCGCAGCCTTATTATTTCTTCAGGCCTGTACCCGTAATGCTCGGACATGAACCTGAGGTTCACAAAATTGATAATATCCGTGTCAGCCAGTTTTATCCTGTTCCACCTGTTCTTGTGCCTGATATCGAAATATCCATACGTCGTGCCGTAAATCCCTCCTGTTACCGGCCCGCCTACAGGGACATAGAATACTTCCGGCCCAAGATCAAGCCGTCCGGCTATAGCCGCCCAGGACATATGTTTTCTTGTCCTCCAGATAATTATCTTTTCCGGGGAGATGGCCGCTTTTTTTGCCATAAAGAAAACCACGGGCATTTCCTCGTCCGGAATGCCCCTGTCCCTTAAAGCCGCTACCTGCGCGACCGGGATGTTGTTGTATTCGCTTACTCCCAGATAGAAATTCTGGACCCCTTCAGTTCCGATTGAAAAGCCCGCCTGTATCTCCGCAAAAATACCCTGAAAGAAAGACGCAAAGAATAGAACCGCTGTTAAAACAAAGATATTCTTTTTCATTAACTCTGCCTCCTCCGGCTAAGCTGCCGAAAATATTTTTTACCTTCCGTTGTTTTGACGCTTCCTGTATATAAATAGTTTACATCCAATAAAGAGAATACACAATAATAAAAATCCACGGGCCTGCGCCCTATTTTTTCCTTAAAACAACAAACATTTTTATTTTTGAAGCCGTGTGCCAGGACCCGCCGTCCGTTGTAGCTGCCGTAAGATAATAAATTCCGTTGGAAAAATTTTCAAAAATGGAACTGTTCAGGTCTATTTTCCCCCGGGTTTGATCCGGCGCTGATACGGGCGCTTCATACTGCCTTATCAGCCTGAATCCCCTTGACCAGAACTGTAGTTTTATTGAGACGGTTCCGGCAGTGCAGTTGAATAATACATGCATCGGCAAATTATCCCCCGGATCATACGGGTCCGGATAAACCAGCAAGTCCGGCCCGGGTGTTGCTGTCATGGTTGTTTGAGGGGTTAAAGTTGCTGTAAAAGTTTGTGCCGGAGTACCTGACGGCGTTATTGTAAATGAAGGCGTCTCGCTCTGTGCGGCTGTAAATACGGCGGTAATTGTCTCCGTCTGTGTAATTGTGCAGGATGAAATTGTCGTGGCGGTTCCTGTGGCTCCCGCTGTCAAAGAGGGCGTATTTGTAAATAAAGGCGCTGCTGTCTGTGTTGATGTAAAAGAAAAATATGGCGCTGCTGTAAGTGTTCCCGTTATGGAAGGAGTAAGTGTAAATGACGGTGTAACGGTGCCGGTCGCGGTAGCAGTTTTTGTCGCGCTGCATGTCTGCGTTAAAGTGCCTGTTGCGGTAAAAGTCGCCTGCGGTGTCGCAGTCGGCGTCACGTTTTCCGGAACCAGTTCTATCGCGTCAATTTTAGGTTCATCCGCGCTGCCGGGGCTCAAAGCTATTGTGATGACACCCGCGGATCCCGAGGAAATATTGTCAAATACCTTGTCATCGGCGACAAACTCGCCGCCTGAATCGTTAAATATATCAAAGTTCGGCAGTACTGTCGCCCCGTTTATCGCGGCGTTGAATATCCTTTTTCCCGGTGCCGTCCAGTAATCTTCGGCGAACTTCAGCGTCACCCTGTAATTTGTGTTCTGCGGCACGTTGAAAGTATATGTAACCGTTGCGCCGGCTGTTGCGTTTCCAAAACGCTCGTACTGGTAAAGCGTCTGGTCCGCCGCGGCCGGGAGCACCTGGCCGGTAATAACGTTTGTAACTGCGCTCGGCAAGCCTCCGGTAAAATTCGTGTCCGCCTGCCAGACATTTCCCTGGCTGTCGGTATAATCATTTCCCCCGCAGCGCACCCGCCATATTGTATTTACGGTTGGAACCGGAGTCGGCGCGCCTGCCGCGTAGGCCCTCACATAATCAACATACATAACCTGTGGAAATGAAGTGGTGGCGTCAGGGCTTCCCGGCCAGTTACCGCCCACGGCCATATTAAGAAGAAAGAAAAAAGTGGATGTAAACTCCCATGTGCCCGAGGCCTGCTGTGATGAATTTACGGTTTCAAACAGGTTTCCGTCCACAAAAAACTGTATCTGGCCCGGCTGCCATAGCGCGGCGAATGTGTGGTAATCGTTATGGAAGAGCTGTCCGCCGGGAAGGGTGAAAGTATTAGACCAGTCAAGCCCGTCGTGCAAAGAACCGTGGTTTACGGGCTGGTCAGCCGTGTTCCCGATGTTTTCCATTATATCAATCTCTCCGCAGGCCGGCCACCCCGCGCTGCCGATGTCTGTGCCGAGCATCCAGAAAGCCGGCCATATACCCTGGCCGTACGGCATCTTCGCCCTTGCCACCATGTACCCGTACTGGAACCCCTGGAGCCCCTGCGTTTTAAGCCTCGCTGAAGTATATCTGCCCGCCGTTGAATAAGTTGTGTTTCCGGGAGTTGTGTCAATTGCAGTTATCGCAAGAGCTTTTCCGTCAACCGCGCCGGCATCGTTAACAATCTGCGCGTTTGCGGCGCTGCTGGTATAATTTTCAAGCTCGTTGTTTCCCCAGCCGCCGTTGTTCCCTGTTTCTGGTACCCAGTTTGCCGGGTTGGGATAGCTGCCTGCCGCGCCGTTAAACTCGTCGCTCCAGACAAGCCCGTAACCGGAGGGCACGCCTTCCCATGTATAAGAAAACAACAACGCGCTTATCGCAAGGAAAAAAACTGCGAAAAAATATTTTTTCATTAACTTAAATTATCTCCAGTCCCTCTATTTCCAGTTCCGCTCTTTCAAGGGGCCTTGTTGTTGTCATGAACTGGATTTCTTTTATACGAGTCAGAGCGTCTTTAATGTTTACCGGGCTTCCCCACCCGGGCTGCTGTGACATTGAGGCAAAAGGTATCTCAAACTTCTGCGGTGAGGCTGACGCGGTAAAATCAAAACCAAACTGGTTGTCAGAATCCTTATTAATAAAGGAAGGGTGCGTTGAAACTATTTTTACCCTGAAAACATTGCCGCCGCCTTTGCAGGTAAACCTTATCCCCCTGTTATTTCCAAGGTCAAAAGGTTTTCTTACATTTGAAGGGCTCAGGTAATATCCCATGCCGATGAAGGAATATTCATATTTTGAAGTAACTTTGCCTTTCATGGAAGCTTTTTCGATTGATTTTGTATCAAGTTTTACTTCAGAATCCCCGCCTGCGGGCACGTCATCGTAGCAGTACCAGAATCCGTTGTACATTTTTAGGGCTCCTTTTCTATTCTACTATCTCCTGTCTGCTTTTTGTAAGTTTTTACCTTTTGCCGGGCCGCCAGGTTTAATCAGTTCTTAGCTGCGGACATATGATACTTTTGGAGGGCCCTGCGCGCCCTTGGGTGGTTATCAAAATATTAATTTAGGCGCAGCTGCCCGGAAAAAGGATCATATGTCCGCAGCTAACACCTGGCCGCTATGCAAGCGGTTCGCTTTCTGCTTCACCTTTGGTTTTATATTTTATCAGCTTCTGCTTTTGTTTGCCTTCCATAATGTCCAGCGCGGCTCTGGCGACAAAATCCACCGGTACGTCAAGGCATTCCATCTTTTTATCGCATTTCAGCAGGCCGCACGGGCTGCAGCGCACGTGGCGGTCAATTATAAATGATTTTTCTCCGTACGCCCCCCATTCCTGGTACCTGGCCGACCCGGAAAATATTGTCAGCGACTTTACTCCAAAAGCCGAGGCTATATGGACGGCCGCGGAATCATTTCCTATGACAAGCGCGGCGTGTTTTATCAGCGACTTCATTTCTTTTATTGTAAGCATTCCCGCGAGATTTACAATATGACGCCCCCTGATGTTGCCTATACCAGCGTCGCTTTTCGCTCCGACTACAATTACCTTTATCCCCCTTGATAAATATTCACCGAGCGCATTATATCTTTCAATCCCCCAGTCCTTTGAAGGGTGGCCCGAAACCGGATGGATAACCATGTATTTGCTTATTTTTCCCTTGCTGGTTAACTGCTTTATGGAACTCTCCGACACAGAATCCGTCTTAAGCGCGGGTTTTGCCGGATATTGCAGGCCCGTTATTTCTTTTAACAGCAGCATGTTTTTTTCGGCCACGTGCGCCGCCATTGGCGGATATTTCACGGGATGATTAAGGTAAAATCCCATTGAGCCGGTGTCGTAGCCGTACCTTTCTTTCGCGCCTGAAAGTGAAGTTATAAGGGACGTGAGCCTGTCCTGCCAGCGCATTCCTATGACAATATCATATTTGGTTTTTCTTATCATTTCCAGCAGTTTAAGCGCCGAGAGCCATCTTGTGTAAAATGGTTTTTTATCATAACTCAGCCATTTTGCCTCAAAAATTTTTACCTCATCAAAGCATCCCAGTCCGTCCAAAATCTGCGAACCCGCGGGAGAAAGGTACGCCGTGATACGCGCCTCTTTAAAATGCTTCCGCAGCCCAAAAAAAAATGGGGACGCGAGCACCGCGTCCCCTATGCCGTCAGTTTTGATAACTGCGATATTAAGAATTTTTTCCATTCCCCACCTTTTTAATCAAGGAACCCCTTCAGGTTTTTCGCCCTTGCCGGATGCCTTAATTTTCTCAGCGCCTTTGCCTCAATCTGCCTGACGCGCTCTCTGGTAACCTTGAATATTTTTCCCACTTCCTCAAGGGTATGCGGCACGCCGTCTCCTATGCCGAAGCGCAGGCGGAGCACTTCCGCTTCCCTTTCCTTTAAGGTATGCAGCACTTTTTCAATCTGCTCCTTTAACAGGACATTTACGGCGGCCGAAGCCGGCGAAACCGCGTCTTTATCCTCTATAAAATCCCCGAGGTGCGAATCTTTTTCCTCGCCTATCGGGGTCTCAAGCGATATCGGGTGCTGTGAGATTTTCAGGACCGAGCGCACCTTATCGGCGGACATCGCCATCTTCTTGGCGATTTCCTCGGGTTTGGGCTCCCTGCCGAACTGCTGGACAAATATCCTGGCAACCTTGTTGAGCTTGTTTATGGTTTCTATCATGTGGACGGGTATCCTGATCGTCCTTGCCTGGTCGGCTATTGCCCTTGTAATGGCCTGCCTTATCCACCAGGTGGCGTACGTTGAAAACTTGTAACCCCTCTTGTACTCGAACCTTTCCACGGCCCTCATCAGGCCGATGTTGCCTTCCTGTATCAGGTCAAGGAATGAGAGCCCCTTGTTGATATATTTTTTAGCTATGGAAACCACGAGCCTTAAGTTCGCCACAACAAGTTCCTTCCTTGTCTTCCTGGCCTCGAACATGTTCTTCCTTATCATGTGCGCGAGCCCTTTTAAATCCTCGTAATTCATCCCTATTTCAATTTCTTCCCTGTGTATGAGCGTGCAAATCTCGTTTATTTTTTCTACCGAGGCCTTGAGTTCCTCTTTTTTTATCTTCCGTTTTTTCATGACATCTTTGAGTTCGCGCCTGTTCCTTGAAAGCTGCTTTATCCCGTCGGCTTTCATCATAAAGCGTTTTTCAATCGCCAGAAGCTCTTTTTCGTCCTTGTTTATTTTCGCCACCATGTTGATTATCTTTTTTGCTATGAGATTTATCTGCTCGTTGTTCAGCTTTAACATGTGCAGGTAATCACGTTTTTTCTTCCTGTGCCTGTCGAGTATTTTAAGGTAGTTTTCCTTTGCCTTGGGCTTTATTGCTTTCTTCGCCAGGCGGCCGCGCGCCTTTTCCATTTCTTTTTCGGATTTTTCGGCGGAACGCATATACCTGTCGAAGCGCACCTTGAGCCGCTCCTCGACCGAAGGCGGGACGTCCCCCTCAAGTTTTGTCTTTATTATGTCTATTATCCTCACCGCGCCGCTTTTCAAATCGTCGTTAAGCTTCTCAAGCTCGTCAAAGCCGACCTTGGTGTCAAAAATGGAATTTTTCATATTTATTTCGGCGGTCTCTATCTTTTTGGCTATCCTTACTTCGTCTTCCCTGCGCTCCAGGAGGGGCACTTTTCCCATTTCATGTAAATACATCTGTACAGGGTCGGAGGAGAAGCCTTCAGCGTCAAGAAAATCCACTTCCTCCGAGGCCTTTTCCGCGTTTTTACCGGAGAGTATCTTGTCAATTTTGCCCTCTTCGCGGATTTCTATGTCCATTTCATCCATGATGTTAAGCATGTCATCGATATCCTCAACAGATGTAAAATCCTGCGGAAGGGAATCGTTAAGTTCCTCGTATGTTAAAAACCCTTTT